>JBFWQR010000020.1:0-66717 GCA_050249335.1 Lautropia sp. | reverse complement strand
CCAGCGAGCACCAGGGGCTCGGCGTCGCGCAGTACGCCTGGTGCACGTCGCCGCTGCGGCGCTACGTCGACCTGGTCAACCAGATGCAGCTGATCGCGGTGCTCGGCGGCGATGCGCCGCCGTTCGCGCCGAACGACACCTCGCTGTTTGCGATCCTGTCGGCGTTCGAGTCGCGCTACGCCAGCATCGGCGAATACCAGCAGACGATGGAACGCTACTGGTGCCTGCGCTGGGTCGGCCAGCAGTCGACCCGCCGCCTCGAGGCGACCGGCATCCGCGACGACACGGTCCGGCTCGCCGATGCGCCGCTGTACTTCCGGGTCTCGGGCTGCCCGCCGCTCGCCGCCGGCCAGCGGCTGCTGGTCGACATCCTGGACTGGGACGAGCTCGACCTGACGGTGCAGGCACGTGCCGCGCAACTGCTGACCGACCCGAACAACCCGGATTCGGTCGGCTCGGAGGCGCTCGCCGAGCCCGGGATCGGCGAGTCCGGGAACGGGGAGTCCGGGGTCGGGGAGCCCGGGATTCCCGAGTCGGCGATCGGCGAGCCCGGGAGCGCCGACCCCGGTGCGTTCCGGGCCGGCACGGCGGCCGCAGCCGACTGAACGGCAACGGCGGCGATGCTCTCGGCAATCCGGCGCTCGTGGGCCCGCAAGGATCCGCTGACGGTCGGCATCACGCTGTCGCTGCTGCTGCACTTCGGGCTGATGATGATCCGCTTCGCGCCGCCCGATCCGCGCCGCTTCGTGCCGAGCGAATCGCAGCTGGAGGTGGTGCTGCTCAACGCGCAGACCCGGAACGCGCCGCTCGCGCCCGAGGTGCTCGCGCAGGTCAACATGGAGGGCGGCGGCGATCGCGATGCCGGCCGCTCGCGCTCGCCGTTGCCGGCCGAGTCACGCGCCGAGGACGGCGAGGCGCTGCAGCAGCAGCAGGCGCGGCAGCGCTGGCTCGAGCAGGAGCAGCGCCGGCTGCTCGCGCTCGCGAACAGCCCGTACAAGCTGTCGGACAACGCGACCGACGCCCGCGAGCCGACCCGCGCCGAGACCGCCAACGCCGAGGAAACCAAGCAGGCGATCACCCGGCTGCAGGCCCAGATCGACCGCCGGATCGAGGACTACAACAAGCGGCCGCGCCGGGTCACCTATGGCGTCAACGCGGTCGGCGTCAACTATGCGCGCTACGTCGACGCCTGGGCCGAGACCATCGAGCGGATCGGCACCGAGCGCTTTCCGATCGAAGCGCGCGGCCGGATGTACGATTCGCTGATCATCACCGTCGAGATCGACCGCTTCGGCAACGTCGTCGACGTGCTGATCAACAAGAAGTCGCAGTACGAGACGCTGAATCGCGTGATCAAGCAGATCGTCTACGCCGGCGCGCCCTACGCCGCGTTCAGCGACGAGATGCGCAAGGACGGCGACATCCTGCAGATCGTGCGGACCTGGACGTTCACCAACAATACCTTGCGGACGCAGGCGGTCAAGTGACGGGTGCCAGGGCAACGGCGACTCCCGCGGCCAGCCGCCGTTGCCAGCGGCGATCGTCACCATGAGCACGATGACGCAGCGCGACCGTTATCGCGTCGTCGGCAACCCGATCGCCCACAGCCGCTCGCCGCAGATCCATGCCGAGTTCGCGCGGCAGACCGGGCACCCGATCGAGTACGACCGCGAACTGATCCCGGTCGAGCCGCCGCAGGCGTTCGACCAATCGATCCGCGCGTTCATCGCGGCCGGCGGCCGCGGCTGCAATGTGACGCTGCCGTTCAAGACCCGCGCGTTCGCGCTGGCGACGCGGGTCGCCGACCGCGCGCGCTCGGCGGGCGCGGTCAATACGCTGAGATTCGACGGCGACGGCGCGATCTTCGGCGACAACACCGACGGTGCCGGGCTGGTCGCCGACCTGACCGCGCGGCTCGGCTTCGCGCTGGCCGGTCGTTCGGTCACGGTGCTCGGCGCCGGTGGTGCGGCGCGCGGCATCGTCCGGCCGCTGCTCGCGGCCGGCGTCGCGCGGCTCGTCGTCGCCAACCGCAATGCGGCGCGGGCCGAAGCGCTGGTCGCCGAGTGTCGCGGCGCGGCCGGCGGCGACTCCGGTGGCGTGACCAGCGGCGAACCCGGCGGCGTGACCAGCGGCGCGGCGCCGCTGCCGCTGGCCGCGGCCGCACTCGCCGATGCGCCCGCCGCCGATCTGGTCATCAATACGACGTCGGCCGGGGTCGTCGCAGCGCCGCTCGCGCTGCCGCCGGCGCTGTTCTCCGGCTGCGCGCTCGCCTACGATTGCAGCTACGCGGCGCAACCGACCGGATTCATGCGGACGGCGCAGGCCGGCGGCGCCGCTGCGGTTGCCGACGGTCTCGGCATGCTGGTCGAGCAGGCCGCCGAGAGCTTCCTGATCTGGCGCGGGGTCCGGCCCGACACCGAGCCGGTCTATCGGCTGCTGCGCGCGGCCCTTTCTCCGACAGCCCCCTAACGACGCCGCACCGACCGTGCTTCGCAGCGTCGGCAAGTGGCTGTTCGCGATCGCGCTGGTCGCGGTCGCGCTGCTGCTCGCGCTGCAGCTCTGGTACCTGATGCACCTGATCCGCTGGCGCGACAGCGACCCGGAGTCGACCCGCTTCATGCGCGTGCAGCTGGCCGAGCTGCAGCGGCAGAATCCGCGGGCGCAGCTCAGGCAGCAGTGGGTTCCGTATCGGCAGATCTCCACTCAGCTGAAGCGCGCGGTGATCGCCTCCGAGGACGCCGGCTTTCCCGACCATGACGGCGTCGACTGGTCCGCGATCGAACGAGCCTTCGAGCGCAACAGCCGGCGCGGCAGGATCTCGGTCGGCGGCTCGACGATCACGATGCAGCTCGCCAAGAATCTGTTCCTGAGCAGCGATCGCAGTTATCTCCGCAAGGGCCAGGAGGTCGCGATCGCGTTCATGATCGAGGCGGTGATGAGCAAGCGGCGGATCCTCGAGATCTACCTGAACGTCGCCGAATGGGGCGTCGGCGTGTTCGGGGCCGAGGCGGCGGCACGGCACCATTTCGGTGTCTCGGCAGCGCAACTGAGCGCACCGCAGGCGGCCCGGCTCGCCGCGATGCTGCCACGCCCGCGCTACTATGACCGCAATCGGGACAGCGCGCATCTGGCGCGCCGCGCCGCGGTCGTGCAGCGCTGGATGCCCGCCGTCGACGTGCCATGAACCAGCCCGATCCAGCCTCGCGTCCGCCGGGCGGTGCCGCGCCGCCGGCACCCGCCGTCGAGCAGCCGCCGACGGCCGGCCCGCCGGCGGCCGAACCGCCGGCCCCGGCCCGGTCGGGCACCGCAGCCGGGAATCCGCCGGCGCCGGCGACGACCGAGCTGCCGGCCGCGGGTGTGCCGGAAGCTCACCGTGCAGCGGCCGTTGACGGCGCGCCTGCCGCTGGATCCGCTCCCGGCGATGCGACCCCGGCCGACGACGTCCCTCCGGCCGACGACGTCCCTCCGGCCGACGACGTCCCTCCGGCCGGTAGCGCGCCCCGCGATTCCGAGGAGGCGCAACGGGCGCTCGCCGAGATCCAGGACCTGCTGCGGCACTACGCAGCGGTCCGCGAGGCAGCGCGCAACGAGGCACAGAGCACCAGCGAGGAGCGCGCCGCGATTGTCGAGCGGCTGTCGGAGGCGCAGTACCTGTCGCATCTGCGCGCCCGCGTCGACCGGCTGCACCCGGCCGACGTCGCCTACGTGCTCGAGGCGCTGCCGCGCGAGGAGCGCCTGCTGGTCTGGGATTCGGTGAAGTCCGAGGCCGACGGCGCGATCCTGCTCGAGCTGTCGGAACCGGTGCGCGAATCGCTGATCGAGTCGATGACGCGCTCCGAGCTGGTCAGCGCGGTCCGCGAGCTCGATGCCGACGACCTCGCCGACCTGGCCGATCAGCTGCCGCCCGAGGTCGTCGACGACATCCGCCGGACGCTGACGCCGGAGGAGCGCGAGCAGCTGCGCGCCGCGATGTCGTACCCGGAGGACTCGGTCGGCGCGCGGATGGACTTCGAGCTGGTGACGGTCCGCGAGGACGTCTCGCTCGAGGTGGTGCTGCGCTACCTGCGCCGCTTCGACCAGCTGCCGCAGCACACCGACCAGGTGTTCGTGGTCGATCGCTTCGACGCCTTGAAAGGCACGCTGCCGATCGACCAGCTGCTGATCAACGAGCCCGACGCGCTGGTCTCCGAGGTGATGCGGCGCGATGTGCTGGCGCTGCGCGGGCTCGACGACGTCGGCGACGCGGCGCAGGCGTTCGAGCGCTACGACCTGGTCTCGGCACCGGTCACCGATCCGCATGGCCGGCTGATCGGCCGGCTGACGATCGACGAGGTCGTCGACGTGATCCGCGAGCAGGGCGAGGCCGACGTGCTGTCGCAGGCCGGCCTGCGCGAGGAGGAGGATCTGTTCGCGTCGATCTGGCACTCGGCGCGCAACCGCTGGATGTGGCTGGCGCTGAATCTGGTCACCGCATTCTTCGCGTCGCGGGTGATCGGGCTGTTCGACGACACCATCGCGCGGGTGGTCGCGCTCGCGGCGCTGATGCCGATCGTCGCCGGCGTCGCCGGCAATTCCGGCAACCAGACGATGGCACTGGTGATCCGCTCGATCGCGCTCGGCCAGATCACCCCCGGCAACTTCACCCGGCTGCTGCGCAAGGAAGTGGTGGTCGCGCTGGTCAACGGCCTGGTCTGGGGCGGCGTCGCCGGCCTGTTCGCCTGGCTGCTCTACCGCGACTCGCCGTACGGGACGCTGCTCGGGCTGACGATGATGCTGGCGATCGTGCTGAATCTGCTGATCGGCGCGATCATCGGCGTGCTGGTGCCGGCACTGCTCGAGCGCGCCGGCCGCGATCCGGCGATCGGGTCGTCGGTGCTGCTGACCTTCTCGACCGACAGCCTCGGGTTCCTGATCTTTCTCGGGCTGGCGACGCTGCTGTTCTGAGCGGTTGCGGCCGCCGGCGCGCGTCGGTACGTCGCCCGGCTGCCGAATCGGCACGAAAGCAGCGCGATCCGTGCCGGTTCGGCAACGATGAGTGCCTAGATCGATGCTTGACGCGGCTATCCGGCGTCCGCGAATCTCGCGACTCCAGGCATGACGGCGATCGCCGTCGGTTGTTTGCCGCTCGTCGCTCGTGGCTCGTGGCTCGAGCCGTGCGGAGCGAGAGGTTTTCATGAACAGGCGACAGATCCTTGCGATGCTTTCGGCACTGCCCGCAGCGGGTCTGAGCGGCCCGTCCCGGGCGGCATCCTTTCCCGAGAAGCCGATCTCGCTGGTGGTCCCGTTCGGGCCGGGTGGTGCGACCGATATCGTGGCGAGGACGCTCGCGGCCGAAGCCTCGGCGCAGTTCAATCAGCCGGTCGTCATTCTGAACAAGCCGGGCGCTTCGGCCACCATCGGTACCGGGGAGGTGTTCCGCGCAAAGCCGGACGGCTACACGGTGCTGCTCGCCGACAACATCTCCACCGTGCTGCAGCCGCAGCGCATGAAGCTGCCATACAGCGGGCACGAGAGCTTCGACCCGGTCATCCGCGTCGGCGACGTGCCGAACGTGCTGGCGGTGCGCGCTGATGCCAGGTGGAAGACGCTGGCGGATTTCGTCGAGGATGCCAAGACCCGTCCCGGGAGCATCCGTGTTTCGACCGCGGGGCAGTACACCGGTACCGATCTGAACATCCTGGAGCTCAACCAGATTGCCGGCATGAACACGCTTCGTGTCCCCATCGGAGGGGGCACGGGCGAGGCCGTCACGTTGCTGCTCGGCGGCCATGTCGAGGCGGTGGTAGGGGCCCCGGCCGCGATCGTGAGCTTTGCGCAGGCCGGCAAGCTGCGGCCGCTGACCGTCTTTTCCAATCAGCGTGTGGCGCTGTTTCCGGAGCTGCCGACCACGGCCGAGTCCGGCTACCAGACCACCATGCGGGTGATGGTCTTCGTCTCCGCGCCGAAAGGTCTGGAGCCCGGCACGCTGCGCGCCCTGCACGACGGGTTCGCCGCCGCCGTGGGTGGCGAGCGGTTCCGGACCTTCGCTCGCAGCAACGGCTACCTCGTCGATGTCAAGGACTCGACGGCATTGCGCCGGGAGCTGGATGGCTGGCGCGGCTATTTCGGCGGATTGATGAAACGGCTGGGGCCCGATGCGGCGAAGTGACACTGGGAGTGATGCATGAATCCTGTTCCATCGATCAGTGAAGCATCGGCGTTCCGCGCCTGGGGACGTACCGTGATGCGTCGCGGCAAGGCGTACGTCGAGCTGTGTCTGCTGGCCGCGGCGTTCATGCTCGTGCCGCCGGGCGCAACGGCACAGCAGGCGGTCCGCCTCGTCGTGCCGTTTCAGGCGGGCGGCGCCCACGACACGCTGGCAAGGCTGGTCGCTCCGGTCTTGTCGAATCAGCTGAAACAGTCGGTGATCGTCGAGAACAAGCCCGGTGCCGGGGGCGTCATCGGACTCGAGTACATCACGACGGCGCTGCCCGACGGGATGACCGTCCTCGTGGGATCGGGCAACGTGATGGCAGCGATCCCCGCCACGGATGTCGTGCTGAAGCAGGATTCGCGCGTCATCAACCTGGTGAACCAGGCCGTCCCGGTCAGCTTGATCGGAAAAGTGGGCGCCATCATCTGCGTGACGCCTTCTCTGCCGATCCAATCGTTCGCGGAGATGATCGCCTATGCGAAGGCAAACCCGAACAAGCTGTTCTACGGCACGGTCGGCGTCGGCGGCACTGCGCAGCTGACCATGGAGCTGCTGGCGCAACAGGCCGGGATCAAGCTGACCGCTGTCGCCTACAAGGGGCAGCCGCCCGCGGCGCAGGACCTGATTGCGGGCCATATTCAATTGATGCTGCTGAACTACGAGACTGCGGCTCCGATGATCCAGTCCGGAAAGGTTCGTCCACTGGCGATCGCGAGCCCCGCACGCCATCCCGACTACCCCGATCTGCCGACCGTCGCCGAATCCGGGTTTCCGGGCTTTCAGGCGGATCTCTGGACCGCTCTGTTCCTGCCGCCGAAATCGTCGCAGGCGGTGATCGACCGCTTGCACGCCGCCGTCGTGGCGACGATGGCCAGCCCGGAACTGAGGAAGCAGATCGAGAATGCCAAGATTCAGCCGGTGACCAGTACGCCGGAGGAGCTGGCCGCACTGATTCGCGAAGACTTCGGCAAGTGGTCTCGAGCCGCGAAACAGGCACAGGCGGCATCGAACTGACACGGAGCCGTCGCATGATTCAGGCTGAGCATTCGCCCGTCAGCGGTCCGAGCGTCTGGACCGGATCGAGCTTCGAGGACGATTCCTCGTGGCGGCATCGCTTCGATGCTTCGCAGATCGCGGAGATGCGGCAGGCAGTCAAGGCCTGGGCCGATCTCGATCTCGCCGAAATCCGCAGCCCGGAACGCTTGCTGCCGAGCCTGGTGCCGCTCGTGCAGCAAACAAAGAGGGAGCTCGCCGGCCGGGGGTTCGTGCTGCTGCGCGGCATACCCGTCGAGGAATTCGGCGACCGGGGCTGCCGGAATCTGTTCTGGGCGCTCGGAATGCTGTACGGGACCGGGTTCAGTCAGAACTCGGACGGCGATTTCATCTGTCCGGTCACCGATACCGGCGTCGAATTCGGCTACTCCAACGTCAATACCACGTTCAATACGCGCGGCTATCAGAGCAACGCAGACCTGAAGTTCCACTGCGACTCCCGGGATATCGTCGGACTGCTTTGTCTGCGCAAAGCCAAGGCTGGCGGCGAAAGCCTGATCGTCAGCTCGACTGCGATCTACAACGAGATATTGCGGCACGATCCACGGTACATCGATCACCTGTGCCGGGGGTTCATCCTCGATCGCAAGAATCAGAACTGGCCGGAAGAGCCGCCGGTCTCGCCCAGGACTCCGGTCTTCTTTCGTCATCCGTCGCGGGTCAGTTGCCGATATGGTCGCGGATACATCAATTCGGGCGGCGCAAAGGCAGGAGAGCCGCTGACGGATTTCGACGTCGAAGTCCTGGATTTCTTCGACGCCACGGCGCGCCGCGAAGACCTCGTCATGAAGATGGCGTTCGAGCCGGGAGATATCCAGCTACTCAACAACTTCCTCGTGCTTCATGGCCGCACGTCCTACGTCGACCATCCTGAACCGGCCCGTCGCCGATACCTCTATCGCATCCAGCTGGAGCTTCCGGAGCCGCATCCCTGGGGTGAAGAGATCCACCTGATGCGGGGCGCCTACTCACGCAGTGGCAATCTGGGGTTGAAGCTGTCGGAAGCCGCGCTCATGCGTAGATGACGCATCGGTCGCGGCGCGCGACATCCGCCAGCCTCGCGCACCGTGTTGCCGAAGTGAGAACGATGGCTGACGAGAATTGCCGTTGACGCTGCGACGAGCCGTCCACTACGCTTGCTGCCGGTAATCGCGTTGGTGACGATCGATGCATGCGGCGCTCAAAATGAAGAGGCAGCTCGAGGAAAGCGGAGGTTCCGGTACCCGCGGCATCGGTGCGGCGATCCTCGCCTGTCTGCGAAACCGCGGGCTGATGATGATCTGTTCGCCGCTGCTGGTGCTCGGCGTCTGGCAGTTGCTCGTCGTCGCCGGATTCATCTCGCTGCAGTCCTTCACTTCGCCGGTGCAGGTGCTGGCTGCCTTGAAGGAAGTGGCCACCGGCGCGAACGCGGCGCTGCAGGGCTCGCTGCTCGATCACATGGCGGCGAGCCTGCAGGAAGTCCTGCTCGGATTCCTCATCGCGGCGAGCGTCGGTGTTCCGCTCGGGCTGCTGATGGGCTGGAGCCGGATCGCGTTCAACGTGCTCGATCCGCTGGTCGAGCTGCTGCGGCCGATTCCGCCGACCGCCTGGGTCGCGATCTCGCTGTTGCTGTTCGGGCTCGGCTTGCAGCAGAAGCTGTTCGTGGTGTTCGTCGCGACCGTCAGCCCGATCCTGATCACGTCGATGGACGGCGTCAAGACGATCGACAGCATTTTTCTGAAAGTGGCCCGGACCCACAACGCCGGGCAGTTCGACACGGTGCTGAAAGTGATCGCGCCGGCGCTGCTGCCGTCGATCCTGACCAGCTTTCGCGTCGGCCTCGGAATGAGCTGGATGGTGGTCGTGGCAGCCGAGCTGATCGCGGCCGAAGCCGGCCTCGGATTCCTGCTGATGCAGACGTACCGGATCTTTCGTCTCGACATGATGATGGCCGTGATGCTGGTGATCGGTCTGCTGGCATTCGTCATGGATCGTGGCCTGCGCCGGTTGCAGCGCCGGCTGCTCGCCTGGGAAGAAGGCTACGCCTGAACGAAATCATCGAAGGAGTGCAAATGAATGCTCGAGGCTTTCTCGGATCGATCACCCGGCTGGCGCTCGGCGCCATGCTGGTGCTGCTGGCGCCGACGCTGCATGCGGCCGACAAGCTGCGCGTCGGCTATCTGCCGATCGCGGAGGACTCGCCGAAGATCGTCGGCGTGAAGAAGGGTTTCTTCCAGAAGCACGGGCTGGACGTCGAGCTGGTGCGATTCGAGAGCGGCCCCGACCAGGTCACCGCGGTGTTGACCGGTTCGATCCAGGTCGGTGCGATCGGGTCGCCCGGGCTCATGTTCGCGGCCACCAGCGGCCGCAATATCGTGGCGTTCCTGAACAACGGCAGCAACCGCAGCGGCGACCCGGGCTACGAGTACTACACCGGCATCGTTGTCCCGGAGAAGTCGCCGATCCGGACGCTGGGCGACCTCAAAGGCAAGCGGCTCGCGGTCAACGTGCTGAAGTCGAACTCGGAAGTCCAGACCATTCTGCAGGTGAACCGCTGGAATCGGGAGCACCCGAACGAGAAGATCGATATCGAACGCGATCTCCGCTTCGTAGTGCTGCCGTTCGGTGCGATGCCCGGGGCGCTCGACCGGAATCTGGCCGACGCAGCCAGCATGATCGAACCCTTCATGGCCCAGCTGAGCATGCGGCAGCCGCTGCGGGTGGTGGCGCCGGTCGGCTACGCGATGCCCGGGTGGCCGATCAGTCTGGCAATCGCGGAGCGCGACTATGCGCGCAAGAACGGGGAGGTCCTGGCTCGGTACAAGCAAGCCTGGGCGGAGGCAGTCGCCTGGATCGAGGCCAACCGTTCCGAGCTGCCCGCGCTGATCCAGCCCTACACGGGCGTGGAGACGCAGGTGCTTTCGCGGATCGTGCTGCCGAGCTGGAGCGGCGACATCACGGCGCTCACGGCCAGCATGAAGCAGATCATGCAGGGCATGCTCGAAGCGAAGCTGATCCCGTCGGAGATCGACCTCGGGCGGTACATCGTGGACGATATCCGCAAGCTGCCCAAGTGACGGCCGGCAATGGCGCAGGCGAGCGTTCGCGTCGAGGCAGTCGACATCAGCTATACGCGGGCGGGGCGGGTCACGCAGGCCGTGCGTGACGTCTCCTTCGAGGTCGGGGCCAACGAGTTCACCGCCATGGTCGGGCCGTCCGGCTGCGGCAAGACCACGTTGCTGCACGCGATCGGCGGCCTGGTGCCGATCTCGACCGGAAGCATCCAATGCACGAGACAGCACAATGGGCCCGGTCCCGACCGGATCATGGTGTTCCAGGAGCAGTCGCTGTTCAAGTGGCGCACGGTCGAAGCCAATGTCGCGTTCGCGCTCGAGTGCAACCGCGTGCCGAAGGCGCAGCAGGCCGAGGTCATCGAGCGCCTGCTTCGTCAGGTCGGGCTCTGGCATCGCCGGGACGTCTATCCTTTCCAGCTGTCCGGCGGCATGAAGCAGCGTGTGGCGATCGCCCGGGCGCTGGCATCCGGCGCCGAAGTGCTGCTGATGGACGAGCCGTTCGGCGCCCTGGATGCCCAGACCCGGCTGGCGATGCAGACTTTCCTGCTCGAGTTGTGGCAGGAGACCCGGAAGACCGTCATCTTCGTGACTCACGACATCGACGAGGCGATCTACCTGGCCGACCGGATCCTCGTGATGTCGGCCGGTCCGGGCACGATCCAGGCGTCGATTCCGATCGAGCTGGCGCGGCCGCGGCATCCCGACGTGCTCGTCTCCGACGCTTTCATCGCCTGCAAGCGCAGGATATTCGACGAGATCAAGGCGACTGCTTCCTAGGGTCGGAGCGTGAACAGGCCCCGCCCTCCAACACGGTTGTCGAACGGGCAACAGACCGGGCCACGAACGATAATTGACACGCTGGACGGCAGTTGCAGAGAATCGACTTGTTCAGTTGCGCGTCAGATTCGTCGGGAAGTTCTGCTCGTTTCGTCGTGCATCGATGCTGTCCGCAGCACGCGGCAGCGTAGTTTTCCACCAAGGAGTCCGGAAGTGAAAGTGGAAGAAAAAATGACAGAGGCCTCTCGATCGGCCAGTGAATCGGCCAGCGAAATGGCGTGTTCCGGCTACGGTCGGATCGCGGTGGTGCCGAAAGAGGACGATGTGCTGACCCATGTGGAGTTCGGCACGCCGATGGGCGAGCTGCTGCGGCGCTACTGGCAACCGATCTGTCTGTCGGAAGAGCTGAAGGACCTCCCCAAGGCGGTGCGCATCCTGGGTGAAGAGCTGGTTGCCTTCCGGAACAAGAAGGGCGAGGTCGGCGTGCTGGACGCGCATTGCGCGCACCGCGGAACCTCCCTCGAGTACGGCCGGATCGAGCAGGACGGCATTCGCTGCTGCTATCACGGCTGGTACTTCGGCAACGACGGGCGCTGCCTGGAGCAGCCCGGCGAGCCGGCCGGGAGCACCTACTACAAGGAGGTGGTTCAGCCCGGTTATCCGGTCCGCGAGTATCACGGCCTCGTCTTCATCTACATGGGCCCGCCGGACAAGCAGCCGCTGCTGCCGCGCTACGAGTCGCTCGAGCAACCCAACACCCAGGTCATCGCCTATCGCAACTACAGCCGCGGTATCGTGGCCAACGTGAACTGGCTGCAGATCCACGAGAACGTGATGGATCCGGTGCACACCGCATTCCTGCATTCGACGATCAGCACCACCCATTTCACCAAGGCCTATGCCGCGATTCCGCAGCTCGGGTTCGAGGAAACCGAGATGGGGATGCAGTACATCCGCACCTCCAAGCAGCCGACCGGGCGCACGTTCGTGCGCGTCCAGGACGTGGTATTGCCGAACGTGCGCGCCGTCTCGGAGGCGCTGCTTTCGGACGAACCGCACGTCCAGAGCGCGCCGGTGATCGGCTGGTGGGTGCCGGTCGACAGCACGCATACGATCGGCTTCCACCTGGAAGCGCTGCGCATCGTCGACGGCAAGGTGATCCCGTCCTCGCTGATCAACGCGCCGGTAGGCCGGACCGCTGGCGGCAATGCGCCGCGGACCTGCTACGAGGACACGCAGCGCGAGCCGGACGACTGCGAGGCGCAGGGTAGCCAACGGCCGATCACGGTCTACGCGCTCGAGCATCGCGGCCAGACCGACGCCGGGATCGTCATGTGCCGCCGGCTGCTGCGCGAGGCCTTGCGGGATCTCAAGGAGGGGCGTGATCCGAAGGGCATCCTGCGCGACGAGTCGCAGCAGCCGATCCGACTCACCGCCCGCAACGAGATCCGCGAATAGCGCCCGCCTCCTGTCAGCCGCGCCCGTCACGCCGGAGTCAGAATGTCGACTGAATGGTTCAAGGTAGCCGACCTCGCCCAGATCCGCGAGGGCCGGACCCGGCTCTGCCGCGTCGGCGGACACGCGGTCTGCCTCTACAACGTCGGCGGCACGATCCATGCCACCGACGATATCTGCACCCACGGCCAGGCCAGTCTGGCGGACGGATACATCGAGGATGGCGAGATCATTTGTCCGCTGCACGACGGCCGGTTCTGCATCGCCGACGGCAAGGCCACCGGGGCGCCTTGCACGGTGGATCTGAAAACCTACTCGGTGACGGTCAGGGACGGCGCGATCATGCTCGACCGCGCTGAATTCGCCAACACACCGGCCGCGTCGGCTTCGGCCGAGTGAGCGAGACGATCGCGGTCATCGGCGCCGGGCAGGCCGGCGGCTGGGCCGCCCGCTCGCTGCGCGATCTCGGGTATTCCGGACGCGTCGTCCTGGTCGGCGACGAACCGCATCCGCCGTACGAGCGGCCGCCGCTCTCCAAGGGCATCCTGGGCGGCTCGATGGCCGCCCAGGCCGCCACCATCTTCGACGCCGAGGCGCTCGGCCGGCTGGAGATCGATTGGCGTCCGGCCGTGACGTGTGCTTCGATCGATCGCGCCGGCCGCGCCGTGACGCTGTCGGACGGCACTTCGATCCGCTACGATCAGCTGATCCTCTGTACCGGCGGGCGCGCCCGCCGGCTCGAGATTCCGGGTGCCGATCTGTCGAACGTCTTCACGCTGCGCAACCTCGATGACACGGCCGCCCTGGCCGCCCGGCTCGAACCCGGCCGGCACCTGGTCGCGATCGGCGGCGGCTGGATCGGGCTGGAGGTGGCCGCGACCGCCCGCGGGAAGGGTCTCGAGGCCACGGTCGTCGAGGCCGAAGCGCGCCTGTGCGCACGGACGCTCCCGCCGGAGGGCTCCGAATTCCTCCATGCGCTCCATCAGCGGCATGGTGCCCGGCTGCTGCTCGGCCGCACGGTCGAACGCATCGACCGGATGCCGGACGGCCGCCTCGCGGTGATGCTCGGCGGCGGGCAGATACTGCCGGCCGATCTCGTCGTGGTCGGTGTCGGCCTCGTTCCGAACGACGAACTGGCGCGCGAGTCCGGGCTCGAATGCCGGGGCGGTATCGTCGTGGACACCCGCTGCCGGACCTCCGATGACCGGATCCTCGCGGCCGGCGACGTGGCCGTGACCTTCAACACCTGGTACCAGCAGCAGCTGCGCCTGGAGTCCTGGCAGAATGCCCAGGATCAGGGGATCGCGGCCGCGAAATCGGCGCTCGGGCAGGACATCCGGTACGACCCGCTGCCGCGATTCTGGTCCGATCAGTACGACGTGACGGTGCAGATCCTGGGCTGCGTCGGCGGTGGTCGCGGTGTCCCGGTGGTCCGTCGGGATCAGGAATCGGATCGCTTCATGATCTTCAATGTCGATGGCAACCGGCTGCTGGGGGTGTTGGGGGTCAACGCAGCGGCCGATCTGCGTGCGGCGCGCCGGCTGCTCGTTGCGGGCAAGCCGGTGCAAGCCGATGCGCTGAGCGATCCGGCCTTCGATCTGGCGGAGGCCGCGTGAAATCTGGCGGAGGCCGCGTGAATACGGGCGAGGGGGGTGACGTGAGCCGGGGGGGCGACTCGAGCCGGCGAGACGGGCTGGACGGGGCGGTCGTGATCGTCACCGGCGGAACCAGCGGTATCGGGCTGGCGATCGCGCGGCACTGCCTCGCTGCCGGCGCATCCGTCGTCGTCACCGGCCGCAGCGCAGCGTCGGTCGATGCGGCGCTGGCCAGGCTCGATCGCCCGGCGTGCGCCCGGGGCGTTGCGCTCGATCTCGAGGACGCAGCGGCGCCCGGCCGGATCCTGGCCAGCGCGGTCGACGCGTTCGGCAGAGTCGACTGTCTCGTCAACAACGCCGGCGTGCTCGACCGCGGGACACCGTGGGAGCTGGAACCCGCCGAATGGGATCGGATCTTCGCAGTCAATCTGCGTGCGGCGTTCTTCTGCTCGGCGGAATTCGTCGCTCGCGCCCGGGCGGCGGGCCATGGCGGCGCGATCGTCAACGTCTCGTCGGTGGCCGGACAGAACGGCGGCCGGGTGGCCGGGATCGCCTACGCGGCGTCCAAGGCCGGGATGATCGGGTTGACGCGTTCGTTGTCGAACCACTGCGCGCCGCTCGGCATCCGCGTCAACTGCATCGCGCCGGCCGACATCGAGACGCCGATGACCGCCGACTGGTCGCCGCAGATCAGGGAGCGACTGACCGGTCTGACGCCGATGGGCCGGTTCGGCGAGGTCGACGAGGTCGCCGCGGCAACGGTGTTTCTGCTCGGCAGTTCGGCCAGCTATATCACCGGCCAGACTCTGAACGTCAATGGTGGCCTCTACATGAGCTGAGCCGAGAACTGGCGCAACCGGCGAATTCCATGCATCATGGCTGCTCGTTTCAATCCGCGTTTCCACTGCGCAACTTCGCGCCGCGGGGCATTCGCATCATCGGCGTCTTGCCGTGTCGTTGAGCCGCTTTCGCTATTTCATCAAGGTCGCCAAACTGGGGTCGATCCGGGAGGCGTCGGAAGTTCTTTATGTCGCGCCGTCGGCGATCAGCCGGCAGATCAGTAATCTGGAGGAGGAGTTCGGATCGGATCTGCTGGAGCCGCACGGCCGCGGCATTCGTCTGACCGCCGCCGGGCAGGTGCTCGCCGCGCAGGCCACCCGCATGCTGGAGGCGCTCGAGCAGGCGCACCTGGAGATCGACGATCTGGTCGGCGTCCGGCGCGGACACATCCGCACCTGGAGCGTCGAGGGCAGCGTCAGCGAACTGGCCGTCAGGGCCGTATCGAAGTTCCAGCAGAAGTACCCGATGATCACCCATGACGTGATCGTTGCCAGTTCCGACCGGATCCTGCAGGCCCTGGCCGAGGGCGATGCCGACCTGGGAATCGTTTTCCATCCGCCCGTGATCGCCGATCTGCGCGTGCTGGCCAGCGGCACGCACGATCTCTACGCGATCGCCGCGCCGTCACATCCGGCCTGTCAGATTGCCGGGTTCTCGATGGCGGCTCTCGCGGAATATCCGCTGGCGCTGCCGGACCTGACCTTCGGCTTGCGCCATTTCCTCGATGCGGCCGCCCGTTCGGTCGGCGTGCGGCTGACGCCGACGCTGACGACCAATTCGGTCGGAGCCTTGCGTTCGTTCGCCCGGCTCGGCAGCGGCCTCACGGTGCTGCCGGGATTCACGGTGACCGACGACGTACGCCGCGGCACGCTGCAGACCTTGACCATCGAGGACCTGGAGCCGAGGACCGCGCGCACGGCGGTGCTGACCCAGCGCAGCCGGAAGATGTCGATCGCGGCGAACTACTTCGTCGACTACGTGGTCGGCATGCTGCGCGAGACGGAAGGCAGTCACGACGACTAGGGTCCGTTCACGCTGCCGACGCCTACCGCGGCGCGGCGGCGTCGGTAGCGTGAACAGGCCCTAGACACTCCGGTCGAGGACGACGAAGCGGCCCGGATGACGATACGCGCTCCCTTCGATCTGCACCCGCGCAGCCGGGTCGGCCAGGCCGCCGTGCGCGGTGGTGCGGGGCGGATACGGCGGCGTCACGCTCGCGCCGTAGCCCCGGTTGAAGGCGCCGTAGTCGCGCCAGTCGACCAGCACGTTATTGGTCCGCAGCACGCAATCGGTCGTCATGCCGGCGGCCGTGAGCAGTGCTCCGATCCGGGCGAACGCACGGCGCGTCTGGGCCTCGACATCGGCCGCCGGAATGCCTTCGGCGATGCCGTTCTGCGCGCCGATGTACAGTTCGTCGCCTGCGAGCATGGCCGGCGAAGCGCAGGCGAGCGCGGTGACGCAGTCGGGTGCGGTCAACGGCAGGCCGCCGCCCGCCAGGCAAGTCGCCTCGACCTGCACCTTCAGGGCAGGCTGGCCGAGCGGCGCCTGCACGAGCGAGCAAGCCGGATAGGGCGCACGAAGCACCGTGCCCAGCACCCGCTCCACGGCGGGCAAGTCCCGCAAATCGGGAATAGTGACCTGGAGATTGACGATGTCGCGGATCGTCATTCCTGCTGCTTCGATCGCGGACTGCAGGGCTGCGGCCATCGCCGTCGTCTGAGCGCTCGCATCGGCGGGGACGGCGCCGTCCGCTGCCTCGGGCGCGTGCGCCACGACGAAGCAGCGCGCGGCGTTGCCTCGCGCCACCGCGCCCGGCACCACCCGAGTGGCCGGACGGCTGCCGGCCAGCGCCACCGCATCGAGTTCGAGTGCCGCCTGCGGCAGCGGAAAGCAGTGTGATCCGACCAGCACCGGTCGCAGTCCGATCGCCCCGTAGCGCCGCTCGAATACGTCGACGCAGGCGGCGATGTCGCGCGGATCCGCGACGTACAGCTTGACCCGGCACAGATCGTCCGGCGAGGCGTCGAGCAGTTGCAGCACGGTCTCGAGGTTGTCGAACGTGGCGGCAGCCTGCGCGACGGGGTCGAGCGCACCGGGCGTCGCACCGGCCAGCCGGCGTTGGTCATCGGTGCCGGCGGCGGCGCCGACGTGCAGCAGGTCGCCGGTGCGGACCGCGTGGGAGAAATGGGCAATCGGCCGCATCAGCCGGTCGGTCTGGATCACGCGCTTTTCTGACATCACAGCTCCGGGGCGGGGGGACGATCGGATCGCGGCAACGGGTCGCGTCGCCGGGCGCATCGTGCTACCGCGTGCTGCCCGCGTCAATGGCCGAATCGGCAACAGATGCGCTCCGACTTGTTGATTGACGCGTCTCGCTCGATGACGACATCATCGCCGCAGCAGGGAACACAGGGGATCGCGCAATGTCGGAAGTACTGCCCCAGACCGACGGGGGCTATCGGTACCTCAAAGGGGTTTTCCAGTATTCTGCCGGCGTCGTCGCTGACCGCGGCTATCGCCTCGAGCGTGCCCGGTTCGCCAAGCCGCTCGCGCTGGAGGATGGCTTCGCGGCGGTCCAGTCGCATCTCCGGTCGCTGGGGCGGCCATTGAGCGCGCTCTGCGCCTGCGAGCTGCGGTCGCCCAAGCCGTTCACCGAAGCCGGGTTCGAAGAGTTCAACAAGCGCTATGTCGGATCGCTCGATGCATTCCGTCTGTTGAAGGACGGCATCAATCCGGTGGCGCGGACCAATGTCTGCCTCGAGATCGACCCGGCACCCGGCGTTCGCGTCTACGCGTTCTCCTACGCGGTACCCGAGTCCGACGGCAATGCGCCGAGGGACTTCGTGATCTCCGGCAGCGGGGAAGTGCCGGAAGGCAAGGGCAACTACCTCGAGCACGTGATCCGCCTCGGCGACCGCAGCGCCGACGGGCTCAGGGCCAAGGCGCGCTGGGTCTGCGAGGAGATGGAGCGCCGCATGGGCGCGTTCGGGCTCGGTTGGGAGGATGCCTCCGCAACCCAGCTCTACACCGTCCATGACATCCATCCGTTCCTCGCCGACGAGCTGGTTCGGCGCGGCGCCGCCAGGTGCGGGTTGAGCTGGCATTTCAGCCGGCCTCCAGTCGAGCAGCTGGACTTCGAGATGGACGTCCGCGGCATCCGCCGCGAGATCGTGGTCTAGGTCAGGCCTCGGGCTGCCCTGGCGAGACTCTCAGTTTTGGAGCAGAGATGAGTCACGACGCATTCAGAGATTTCATCAAGGTCCTCGAGGGCGCCGGCGAGCTGCTGCGCATTTCGGACCATGTCGATCCCAAGTACGAGGTGTGCGCCTTCTGTCGCAACGTCGCCGACATCGACGGCCCGGCGCTGGTATTCGAGCACATGAAGGGCTACGAGATGCCGGCCGTTGCGAACCTGTTCGGTACCCGCAAGCGCATCGGCATGGCGCTCGGTGTCGAAGAAAAGGACATGGTGCGGGAGATCGGCGAACGGCTCCAGAAGCGCATTCCGCCGGTGCTGATCGACAAGGCCGACGCGCCCTGCAAGGAGGTCGTGCACGTCGGCGACGACGTCGATCTCTCGGTCGTTCCGTTCCCGTACTGGAACGTCGGCGACGGCGGCGGCTACGTCTCGGCCGGCATCAACATGGGCGCCCATCCCAAGTGGGGCAAGAACGCCGGCATCTATCGCAACATGTTCCGCAGCAAGAACGAGGTCTTCGCGCAGATCGCTCCGGACCATCAGCAGCGCCTGTTCTACCAGGACATCGGCAAGGGTTGTCCGATGGCGATCGTGCTCGGCGTCGATCCGCTGCTCTACCTGGCAGCCGGCAACGATTTCCCGCTCGGCGACTACGAAGTCGACGTCGCCGGCGCGCTGCGCGGCGCGCCGCTGCGGGTCGTCAAGGCCGAGACGATCGACCTCGAGGTGCCGGCCGATGCCGAGATCGTGATCGAGACCGAGTACACCGGCGAAATGGACGAGGAGGGGCCGTTCAACGAGTTCACCGGCTACCAGAGCGAACGGCGCAAGGCGCCGATCTGGCGCGTCAAGGCGATCACGATGCGCAAGAACCCGATCATGCACATGGCGTTCGCCGGCAAGCCGCCGAACGAGAACGTGGTGTTCTTCGGCGAGCTCGTCGACGTGGTCGCCTGGGAGACGCTGAAGAGGCGCTTCCCGATGGTCACCGGCGTCAATCGCCCCTCGTCGCTGGCGCGGGATTTCTGGGGCTTCGTGCAGATCGACTCGAAGATGCGCAGGCCGGGTATCGTCCGCAACATCCTGCTGGCGACGACCTACATCATGCCGCGCCTGAAGTACATCGTCGCCGTCGACGAAGACATCGACATCACCGACGTCAACGACGTGCTCTGGGCGATGTCGACCCGGGTCGATCCCGGGCGGGACACGTTCGTCGTGAACGGCACCGGCACCGGCCCGATCGACCCGTCGAGCTACGAGTTCGCGCTGACCTCCAAGCTGTTCATCGACGCGACCAAGAAGGCGCACTTCCGCGGCGTCGTGTCGATGCCGCCCCAGGAGGTTCTCGACAAGACCCGGCAGCGGCTGAACGAGCTGATGGAGCGACGGTGACGGCAGCGGGCGCTCCGGCGTCATCGGCCCGGGCCGGGCGGCAGCGCCGCGTCATCGTCGGCATCAGCGGCGCCTCGGGCGCGATCTACGGAATCCGGCTGCTGGAGGAGCTCCGCGCGCATGGCGTGGCCGTGCATCTGGTTATGACCAAGGCGGCCGAACGGACCATCGCCGAGGAGACGGATCGTTCGCTTGCCGAGATCCGGGCGCTCGCCGACGAATGCCATCCGATCCAGAACATCGGGGCGTCGATCGCCAGCGGCTCGTTCCGGGTCGACGGCATGGCCGTGGCGCCGTGCTCGATCCGTACCGTCGGCGCGATCGCCGGCTGCCTGGCGGACAATCTGCTGACCCGGGCCGCGGACGTGATGCTCAAGGAGCGACGGCGGCTGATCCTGCTGGTTCGCGAGACGCCGCTGCATGTCGGGCACCTGAAGGCGATGACCGCTGCGGCCGAATCGGGCGCGATCATCATGCCACCGGTGCCCGCCTTCTATACACGGCCCACGAAGCTCGAGGACATCATCAACCATACGGTCGGCAGGATGCTCGACCTGCTCGATCTCGACCACGAGCTGCTCCAGCGCTGGGACGGGCATGCCGTGCGGAATTCCGATCGCGGTGACTGAAGCGGGGGAGGTTCACGATGACTGTCGAAACTATTGTTCGAGACGACGCCGCGGCCATCGGCCCGGAGGCACGCGGGCCGCGCGTCTGGCGGGGCCCGGAGCTGGCCGACGCCTCGCGCTGGACCTGGCAGCTGAGCCCGCCCCAGATCCGCGACCTCACCGAGGCGGTGAACGCGGTGCAGGCGGGTGGGCTCGACCTCCCGGACATCGATGCCGAGCGCTTCCCGCTGCCGTCCTGGGCCAGCCTGATCCGGCGGGTACGCGACGAGCTGAGGCGCGGGCGCGGATTCGTGCTGCTGCGCGGCGTGCCGGTGCAGACGTACAGCGACCGTCAGAGCCGGATCGCGTTCTGGGGCATCGGCACGCAGATCGGGCTCGGGCTCACCCAGTCGGCCCGCGCCGACCTGATCTGCGACATCACCGACCGCAGCGAGGCTCGCCAGAATCTGGAACGGACCTATGCGACGACGCAGGGCCTGGACTTCCACTGCGATTTCCCGGACATCGTCGGGCTGCTGTGCCTGCGCCCGGCCAAGCGGGGCGGTGGCAGCTACATCGTCAGTTCCGGGGCGGTCTGGAACGAGATCCGGGCGCGTCGCCCCGACTTGCTGCCCTATCTGCAGCGCGGGCTACCGTGGGATCGGCGCAATGAGCACGGCGAGGACGAGTCCGCGATCGGCCCGCGGATCCCGGTCTTCAAGGCGGTCAAGGGTGTGATCCACTGCCGCTACGGCAAGGGCTCGATCTTCGCGGCGGCCGAACGCAGCGGCGTGCCGCTGCTGCCTGCCGAACGCGAGGCGGTCGAGCTCGTCAACCAGGTCGCCAGCGATCCCGGTCTGGCGCTGTCGATGGATTTCCAGCCCGGGGACATCCAGCTGCTCAACAACTATTTCGTCCTGCATTCGCGCGCGCCTTACGAGGACCATCCGGAGCCGGATCGCAAACGGCACCTGCTGCGGATGTGGCTCGAGGACGAGCACTATCGCTACATCAATCACGAACCCAACCTGCGCTACGGCGTGCTGCGTTACGGGCGGCTCGGTCTGACCGCAGCGGAACTTCGATCCGAGCAAGAAGGTGCATGGTCATGAATACAGTGTTGCAGACGTTGCTGCGGGGGGCCGCGATCGCCGCGGTCCTGGTTGCGAGCGCGGGCGCTGCCGCGGCCGACGACTATCCGAATCGGCCGGTCCGGCTGGTCGTCCCGTTCCCGCCGGGCGGCGGCGTCGATTCGGCCGGCCGTGCCGTCGCGGCGATGCTGTCGGATGCCTTCCGCTATCCGACCGTGGTCGAGAACAAGACCGGCGCGGTCGGTGCGATCGGCTACGAGCTGGCCGCGCGCGCGGCACCGGACGGCTACACGTTGCTGATGGGCTCGGCGACGCCGCTGATGCTGACGCCGCTGGTGAAGCATGACCTGCCCTACAAGCTGTCCGACTATGCGCCGGTCAGCCTGGTTGCGTCCGTGCCCCACGTGCTGGTGGTGACGTCCTCGTTGCCGGCGAAGAACCTCCAGGAGTTCATCGACTACTCGAAGAAGGCACCGGCACCGCCCGGCTGGGGGTCGGCGGGTGCTGGCACCGTGCACTACATGGCCGGCGAGTTGTTCTTCGCCGCCACCGGCGCGAGCGGGCTGCAGGTTGCCTATCGCGGCTCGGGCCAGATGATGCCCGACCTGCTGTCAGGGCAGATCCAGGCCGCCTCGCTCGAGATCAACACGGCGATTCCGTATGTCAAGGCCGGATCCCTGCGTGCGCTCGGCATCGCGGCGGCCGAGCGCAGTCCGATGCTCCCGGATGTACCGACCATGGCCGAGCTCGGCCTGTCCGGGTTCGAGGTGACGTCGTGGTTCGGCGTGGTGGTGCCCAAGGGCGTGCCGGCCCCGATCGTCGCCAAGCTCTCGGAAGCGCTCCGCAAGCGGACCCGGTCCGACGAGTACGCGAAGGCGTTCCAGGGGCTCGGGGCGACGCCGATCGGCAGCACGCCGGAGGAATTCACCGCCTTCATCGGCCGCGAGACCGAGAAGTGGACCGGCCTGATCAAGCGCGCGAAGCAATGAGCCGGAGCGTGTTTCGTTCGAGGCCGCTGCGCTCGAGCGCGCTCCGATTCGCTGCCACCGGGCAAGGCCTATGCAGCTCCCGGTGAACGCGCTCAAGCGCGCGCTGGCCGCTGGCCAGGTGCAGATCGGCATCCACGCCCGGATTCCGTCGAGCTATGCGATCGAGGTCATCGCCGGCGCCGGCTTCGACGTCGTGATGATCGATGCCGAGCACACCCCGCTGGGCCCGGAGACCGTGCTGGCGCAGTTGCAGGCGCTCGCCGGCTACCCGGTCAGTGCGGCGGTGCAGCTGCCGTGCAACGACATGACGATCTGCAAGCAGTTCCTCGATGCGGGCTTGCAGACCATTGCGGTTCCGCACGTCAGTTCGGCACAGGAGGCCGAATCGGCGGTCTCCTACGCGCGCTTCGCACCGCGGGGGCGGCGCGGCTTCGCGCATGTCACCCGGGCATCGCGGTTCGGTCGGGTTGGGCAGTACTACGCACAGGCGGCCGACGAGACCTGCGTGATCGCGATGGTCGAAACCCGGGAAGGGGTGCAGAATCTGCGCGCGATCTGCGCCGTCGACGGCATCGATGCCGTGCTGATCGGGCCCGGCGATCTGCGCGCCTCGATGGGGTGGGCGCCGGGCGAGGGTGGCGAGCAGATGCGGCAACTGATGGAGAATGCGATCCGGGAGATCCGGGCCTGCGGCCGCGCCGCCGGCGTGATCGAACCGGTCGAGGCCGATGCGCGGCGATGGATCGAATGCGGTGCGCAGCTGATGATCGTCGGCTCCGATCTGCGCCTGCTCGGCCAGAGCGCCGATGCGCTCCGTGCTCGTTACGATGTGGTGCGATGAGATGGCGACCGGTTCAACTGTGACTCGAGCCGCCCGGCGTGTTCGCTGGGAGGCCGGTTCGGACGTGGATACATTTGCCGATCGTGCGGTCACGGAGGCGTTCTACACACGGGAGTACGAACCGAGCCGGATGATCCCGGATCACGAAAGCATCCGGCAGGGCTGGTTGCGGTCGTCGGAAATCATCCGCGCGGAGCATCCGTGCGTGCTCGACGTGCCCTACGGTCTCGGCGAGCGCGAGCGGATCGACGTGTTTCCGGCGCGACGGTACGCATCGCCGACGGTCATCTTCATTCATGGCGGCTATTGGCGGGCGCTGGATCGGCGCAGCTTCTCGTTCGTTGCCCCGGCCTTCACCGCATTGGGCGCTGCCTGCTTCATTCCGAGCTACGGGCTGGCGCCGCTGACTCCGATGGAGAGCATCGTCCTGCAGGTGCAGGCCGCGATTCGCTGGGTGCACGACAATGCTGCGCAGTATGGCGCCGATCCGGACCAGCTGTTCCTGGTCGGGCACTCCGCCGGCGCGCATCTGCTAGCGATGGCGATGGCAGCCGCCGCCGAAGATGGCGCTGCCGGCGCGAACCTGATCCGCGGCGGTCTGGCAATCAGCGGCGTCTACGATCTGCGGCCGCTGCTCCATGTGCCGCTGTTGAACGCCGACCTCCAGCTGACGCCCGAACGGGCCGCCGCGCTGAGTCCGGTACTGATGCGGCCGGGCGGCCGGGCGCCGCTGTGGACCTCGGTCGGCGGTATCGAGCCCAACGAGTTCCTGCGGCAGACGCGACTGATCGAACGCGAGTGGTCCGAGGTGTGGGCCGGTCACATCGCGATGCCCGAGAGCAACCACCTGAGCATCCTGAACCACCTGGCGAGCGCGGACAATCCGCTGAACGACGCCATCGCGACGCTGCTGGACAGCGGGAGCTAGGGCGCCCAGGGCCCTTCAGGTTGCCGGCTTGCGAGACCACAGCGCCGTGTATCAGCCCTCACAGTCCGGCCGCGGATACTGGCCTGCGCAGTTCGCGCGGACCATCACGGCGCCGGACGTGACGATCTGGCGGAACCTGGAGCTGGCGGCGCTCAGGCATGCCGGGCTGCCGGCATTGCACTACTTCGGTTCGGTGCTGACCTATCGCCAGGTCCTGCGCGAGGCGGAATCGCTGGCTTCCTGGCTGACGTACGGCGCCGGCATCGGTCAGGGCGACCGCGTGCTGCTGCATATGCAGAATTGCCCGCAGTGGGTCATCGCGTACTACGCGGCCCAGCGCGCCGACGCGGTCGTGGTCCCGAGCAATCCGATGAACGCCGAGCGCGAGATCCGGCACTGCCTGCAGAGCAGCGGTGCCAAGGTGGTCGTCTGCGCCGCGGACGAGGCGGACAAGGTGCTGCTGGCGGCCCGGTCGACGGAGGTGCGGCACATCGTCACCGTGTCCTATTCGGACTACCTGCCGCAGGCGCCGGCCGCCGATCTTCCGGAATGGATCGTCGCACCTGCGGGAGCCGTATCCGGGTGCGAAACCTGGTCCGGCGTCGTTTCGGACGCAGGCAGGCGGCCGCTCGACCCGGCACGCGCGCAACCGGGCGATCTTTGCCTGCTGCTCTACACCTCGGGCTCGACCGGGCCGTCCAAGGGCTGCATGCACACGCATCGGTCGCTGATGCACGTGGCGGCCGGGCTGGCCTGGTGGCACAGCGTGACGCCGGGTTCGGCCTGCCTCGGCGTCTCGCCGATGTCGCACATCGGCGGCATCAACCACTGCATCAACATGCCTGCCTTCGCCGGCGCCAGCGTCGCGCTGCTGCCGCGATGGCGGCGCGACCTGGCCGCGCAATTGATCGAGCGGCACCGGATCGGGCATGTCGGCATCGCGCCGACGGCGATCATCGACCTGCTCGCCGACCCCGGGCTGTCCCGCTATGACCTGACTTCGATGCGCCGGATCGCGAGCGCCGGAGCGCCGATCGCCGATGCGACGCTCGCGAAGGTCGCGGAGCGGTTGCGGGTCCCGGTGATCCAGTCCTACGGCATGAGCGAGACGGCCGGCGCGACCCACAGCAATCCGTTCGAGCGGCCCCGCAACTGCCTGGGCGTACCGTTCTTCGACACCCGTGCCGTCATCCTCGATCCGGTGACGCGCCGGGTGCTCGGTGAAGGCGAGGCGGGCGAGATCGCGGTCAGCGGCCCCCAGCTGTTCATCGGGTACTGGCAGGCCCCGGAGGCCTCGAGCGCGGCATTCATCGACACCGATCAGGGGCGCTTCCTGCTGACCGGCGACCTCGGCCACTTCGACGGCGACGGCTACTTCTGGATGCGCGACCGCCTGAAGCGGTTGATCAACGCCTCGGGGTTCAAGGTGGCCCCGACCGAAGTGGAGGGTGTCCTGCTCGAGCACGCCGCGGTGAAGGAGGTCTGCGTGGTGGGCGCGAGCGATGCCTATCGGGGCGAGACGGTCAAGGCGGTCGTCGTGCTGGACGCGGCCCATGCGGGCAAGGTATCGGCCGCGGAGCTCATCGAGTGGTCGCGCAGCCGGATGGCGACCTACAAGTACCCGAGAATCGTCGAGTTCGTCGACGAACTGCCGAAGTCGACCTCGGGGAAGGTGCTGTGGCAGAAACTTCAGGAGCGGGCCAGGGGACCGGTGCAATGATCGTCGAGTACTCGAGCGAGGAACAGGCATTCCGGGAGGAGGTCAGAGCCTGGCTCGCCGCGAACGTCCCGGAGGATCTCAAGGCCAGGGTTCTGTCGTACGGCGAGTTCTCCAAGCAGGAGCTCGCACGCTGGCACCGGATTCTCGCCGGCAAGGGCTGGATCGCCCCGTCCTGGCCGCTCGAATGGGGCGGGTGCGGCTGGGGCCCGATGCAGCGCTACATCTACGAGGAGGAATCGGCTTTCGCCGCCGCGCCGCCGGTCCTCAACTTCGGCATCGGCATGTGCGGCCCGGTGCTGCTGCAGTATGGCACCGAGGCCCAGAAGCGCCGCTTCCTGCCGCCGATCTACAACGGCGACGAGTTCTGGTGCCAGGGCTACTCCGAACCTTCGGCCGGCTCGGACCTGGCGTCGCTGGGCTGCCGGGCCGAGCGTCAAGGCGACCGGTACATCGTCAACGGCCAGAAGACCTGGACGACCTTCGGACACTACGCGGACTGGATCTTCTGCCTGTTGCGCACCGACCGTGCGGCACCACGCAAGCAGGAGGGCATCAGCTTCATCCTGATCGACATGCGCTCGCCGGGTATCGAGGTCCGGCCGCTGCCGCTGCTCGACGAGGGCCACGAGGTCAACGAGGTGTTCTTCGACAACGTCTCGGTGCCGGTCGAGAACCGGGTCGGCGCGGAGGGCGAAGGCTGGAGCATCGCCAAGTATCTGCTCGGCCACGAGCGGCTGAACACCGGCAGGGTCGCGATCTCGCAGCGCGAGCTCGGCAGGATCCGGGCGATGGCCGGCCAGATCCGGCCGGGCGGGGGCTGCCTGCTGGACGATGTGCGCTTTCGCGACCGCCTGTCCCGGCTCGAGGTCGATCTGATGGCGCTGGAGGTCACCAATCTGCGCTACCTCGACCAGATGCGCCGCCAGGGCCGGATCGGGCCCGAGGTCTCGCTGCTCAAGATCCAGGCGACCGAGATCCAGCAGCGCATCACCGAGCTGATGCTCGACGCCGTCGGCCCCGATGGCGAACGCTTCAAGCCCGGGCGCGACGGCGATGGCGGCACCTTCGGTGGTGCGGTCGCGGCCCGCTACCTGAACTTCAGGAAGGCCTCGATCTACGGCGGCTCCAACGAGATCCAGCGCAATATCTACGCGCGTGCCGTGTTGGGGCTCTAGCGACAGTCGGACCATGGCAACGGCATGAATTTCGAACTCACCGAAGAGCAGCGGATTCTGGTCGAGGGGCTCGGCCGGCTGGTCGCGCGGGACTACGAGTTCTCGCGGCGCCAGGCGTTCGTGCGCTCCGGCGCGGGGCGCTCGGCGGCCACCTGGCAGGCATTCGCCGAGATGGGGTTGCTGGCGCTGCCCTACGACGAGGCCGACGGTGGCTTCGACTCCGGCGCGACCGGGCTGATGGCGGTCATGCAGGAGCTCGGCCGCGGCCTGGTGCTCGAACCGATCCTGTCGAGCCTGCTGTGCGGGCGGCTGATCGCGAAGACCGGCGACATCGGGCAGCGGGAGTCGCTGCTGCCGCGGATCCTCGACGGTTCGTCGATTCCCGCGTTCGCGCACCTGGAGGACGGCTGCCGTCATCCGCTCGAGCGGATCGAGACCCTGGCGACCGCGATACCCGGCGGCGGCCATGTGCTGACCGGGCGCAAGGTGCTGGTCGACGATGCTTCGGCGGCGGGTGTCTTCCTGGTCCTGGCGCGCACCGGCGGCACGCCGGAGGCGCGCGACGGCATCGGCCTGTTCCTGGTCGACGCCGGTGCCGCCGGAATCGATGCAACGCCTTACCGTGCGATCGACGACCGGCGCATCGCCGATCTCGTGTTCGACGGCGTGCGAGTCGACGCCACGGCGCGGCTCGCGCACGCAACCACGCTCGACGTGGTCGACGAAGCGCTCGACTTCGCACGCACGCTGATCTGCTGCGAAGCGGTCGGCGTGCTGCGAGCGGTCAACGAGATGACCATCGAGTATCTGAAGACGCGACGCCAGTTCGGCGTGCCGATCGGGTCGTTCCAGGCGCTGCAGCACCGGGTCACCGAGATGGCCGGCTTCATCGAGCAGGCCTACTCGCTCGCGCTGCTGGCCTGCGCCGGGGTCGATGCCGATCCGGCGGACCCGCCGGGCAGCGCGCACCGCATCCGGGCCGTGGCGGCCGCGAAGATCAAGGTCGCCGAGGCCTGCCGGGCGGTCGGACAGGCCGCCGTGCAGTTGCATGGCGGCATGGGCATGGCGCAGGAGATGAAGGTCTCGCATGCGTTCAAGCGCCTGACCGTGATCGAGCGCCAGTTCGGCGATGTCGACTACCACCTGGGCCGCTTCGCGGCCGCCGCCACGCGATGACCTCGAAGGACCCGGCGGCGCCGCCGATGAACGAATTGCGGATCGACCGGTCGGCCGACGGCATCGCCTGCGTCACGCTCGACAACCCCGACGCCCGCAACGCGCTGACGCTGGCGGTGCGCGAACGATTGGGCGAGCTGTTCGACGGCTTTTCATCCGATCCGTCGGTCCGTTGTGTCGTGATCACCGGCGGGCCGCGCATCTTCGCCGCGGGTGCCGATCTGCGCGACATGGTCGAGCGCCGGCCGATCGAGCTGATGCTGCGCCGGACCGAGGCCGCCTGGCGCAAGATCGGCGGCTGCGCCAAGCCCGTCATCGCAGCCGTGAACGGCTATGCCTGGGGCGGTGGCTGCGAGCTGGCGATGCATGCCGACATCATCGTCGCCGGCGAACAGTCCAGCTTCGCGCAGCCCGAAGTGCGGGTCGGGATCATGCCCGGAGCCGGCGGTACGCAGCGCCTCACTCGGGCGGTCGGCAAGTTCCAGGCGATGCGGATGCTGCTCACCGGTTGCGCCGTCTCGGGGCGCGAGGCGCTGGCGATGGGGCTGGTCAGCGAGGTCGTCGCCGACGCCGCGGTCCTGCCGCGTGCGCTCGAGCTCGCCGCGCAGATCGCCGCGTTGCCGCCGCTGGCGGTCGCCCAGATCAAGGAAGTGGTGCTGGCCGGGCAGGATGCCTCGCTGGATGCGGCATTGATGCTCGAGCGCAAGGCCGGCCAGCTGCTGTTCGACAGCGCCGACCAGAAGGAAGGCATGCGCGCATTCCTCGAGAAGCGCAAACCGGAGTTCCGCGGCCGCTGACCACCAGATCCGGCCGGAGATCGACGGCATTTCGCCGATCGATGCCGGTTCGGCAACGGCAACCGGCGAGATCGATGCTTGACGCGAAGGTGCGGCTGCCGCAATTTCGCGACTCGACGTTCGAAGAGAAATCCGATGAATAACTTTGCAAGACACGTACTCGGCGCAGCCACCCGACTGGTGGCGGTTGCCGCCGTGCTGTTGCCGCTGGCGCCGCTCGAGGCGGCAGCAGCCGATCGCTTCCCCAGCCGTTCGGTGGAACTCGTCGTGGCCTATCCGGCCGGCGGTTCTGCAGATGCCGTCAGCCGGGTCATCGCCGAGCAGCTGGCCAAGATCTGGGGCTCGCCGGTGGTGGTGCAGAACAAGCCCGGTGCCGCCGGCCAGCTCGGCTTCTCCGCGATCGCGAACGCCAAGCCGGACGGCTATACGATCGGCCTCGTGCCGGCGGCCTTCATGCACCTGCCGGCGATCAAGAGCTCGCTGCCGTTCGATGTGCTGAAGGACTTCGACTTCATCACGAGAGTGGTCGAGATGCCGTTCGCGATGGTCGTGTCGAGCAAGCATCCGGCGCGATCGGTCGCACAGTTCATCGAGCTCGCCAAGAAGCGCGCGGCCGGCCAGAACTACGGGACCTTCGGCGACGGGACCAGCAACCACGTGCTCGGCGTGCAGTTCTCGCGGGAAACCGGCCTCAAGGCCGCGAACGTCTCGTACCCGGGCGCGCCGCCGATGCTGACGGACCTGATCGCCGGCAACATCGATTTCGGTTTCGATCTGGTCGTCACCAGCCTGCCGCTCATCAAGGACGGGCGGCTCGCGCCGCTGTTCGTCACGTCGGCAAGCCGGGACGAGACCCTGCCGAACACGCCGACCGCCGCCGAGGTCGGACTGCCCGGGATGCAGTATGCGACCTGGTTCGGCTTCATGGCGCCGCGCGGCGTGCCTGCCGACGTGCTGAGCGCATTGAACAAGGCGATCGTGGCCGCGGCCAATGATTCCGAGGTCAAGGCCAAGCTGCAACAGCGGGGCATGGCGGTCAAGACCGAATCGCCCGAGGCGTTCCGCAGCTTCGTCACGGACTACAAGGAGCAGATCCGCAAGATCGTGCAGAGCAGTGCGAACTAGAGCCGCGGACGGCAGAAGGAACGGGGGAAGGCAGTGAGTGAGCAAGCAGGCCACGCGGCATCCTGTCCATTCGCTGCGGACCGGCCGCGCTTTCCGTTTCCGCGCGAATGCCCGGTCCACCCCGCCAGTGGCTACCAGCGGCTGCAGCAGGACGACGCGATCGTCAAGGTCACCCTGTGGGACGACTCGACGGCATGGCTGGTGACGCGCTACGACGACTTCAAGGCGCTGCTGATCGATCCCCGGATCAGCGCCGATACCCGCCATCCGGGCTACCCGGCCATCAGCGGCGGCGTCAGCGTGCTGCGCGACCGGTACCGGACGCTGAACAGCATGGATGCGCCCGAGCATACCGTCCGCCGCCGCATGGTTGCCAAGGAGTTCACCGCCAAGCGCATCGCTCAGATGCAATCCGCTATCGATGCCATCGTCGACGAGCTGATCACGGCCTTCCGGCAGCAGCCGCGGCCGGTGGATTTCGTCGAGGAGCTGGCATTTCCTCTGGCCACGCGGGTCATCTGCGACCTGCTCGGCGTGCCGTACGAAGACCGGGAGTTCTTCCAGAGCCGGGCCAAGCTGATGTCCTCGAGCCGGACCACCGAAGCGGAAGCGGTCGCCGCGGGTCTGGAGCTCTGCGAGGACTACATCGGCAGGCTGATCCGGCGCAGGGAGAGCGATCCGCAGGAAGATCTGCTCAGCCGTCTGGTCGTCGAGCAGTTCAAGCCGGGCCATCTGTCCTACCATGAGCTGATCAGCACCGCGCGGCAGCTGCTGGTCGCGGGGCACGAGACCACGGCGAACACCTCTTCGCTCGCCATGCTGGCCCTGTTCCAGAATCCGGAGCAGTTCGACCTGCTGCGCGCCGATCCATCGCTGCTGCCCGGGGCCGTCGAGGAGCTGCTGCGCTACTGTGATGCCACGCACTCGGGCCGCCGTCGGGTCGCGCTCGAGGACATCGAGATTCGCGGCACGCGGATCCGGGCGGGCGAGGGCATCATCATCCACAACATCATCGCGAATCGCGACCCGGCGGTCTTCGCGGACGCCGATCGTCTCGACTTCCGGCGCGGCAACGCGAACATGCACGTGGCGTTCGGCTTCGGTCCGCACGTGTGCCTCGGACAGGGGATCGCCCGTATCGAGCTGCAGGGCCTGTTCGCGGGCATCGTCCGGAACCTGCCGGCGATCCGCCTCGCGGTGCCGTTCGAGCAGCTGCGCTTCAAGCACGAATGGCAGATCTACGGCCTGGAATCGTTGCCTGTCACCTGGTGACGCCTCGATGCGCAGCCTCGAGCGTGTGCTGATCGTCGGCGCCTCGGCCGCCGGGCTCGCCGCGGCCGAGACGCTGCGCAGCGGCGGTTTCCAGGGCACTGTCACGATCGTCGGCGACGAGCCGCACCGGCCCTACGACCGGCCGCCGCTGTCCAAGCAGGTGCTCAACGACGGCTGGGGCGTGGAGCGGATCGCGCTGCGCAGCGACACGGATCTGGCAAGCCTCGACGTCGAGTGGCGGCTCGGTTGCAAGGCCGTTCAACTCGATCTGCAGGCGCGTGAGGTCCGCCTCGCGGACGAGCGGAGGCTGCCTTTCGATGCGTTGCTGCTCGCCACTGGTGTCGCACCGCGGGGGCTGCCCGGGCAGGAGCTGCAGGGCGTGCATTTTCTGCGCACGCTCGACGACGCCGTGGCGTTTCGGGCGCGGATCCGGCAGGGCGGGCGACTGCTGGTGCTGGGCGCCGGCTTCCTCGGGACCGAGTGTGCGGCAGCGGCGCGCGGCGCGGGCATGGAGGTGATCCTCGCCTATCCCGAGCGGGTGCCGCTGGAGCGAGCATTCGGCGAGCGGGTCGGGGCGATGCTGGCGGATCTGCATCGGGAACGGGGCGTGACGCTGCGGCCCGACGCGTTCGCGCAGCGGATCGTCGGCGAAGGCGGGCGCGCCATCGGCGTGCGCTTCCGGGATGGGTCCGAGTGTCGAGCAGACCTGATCCTGGTCGCGATCGGTTCGGTCCCGGCCACCGGATGGCTGCAGGGCAGCGGGCTGGCGACGGAAGACGGCATCGTCTGCGATCGCTTCTGTCAGGCGGCGCCCGGCGTCTATGCCGCCGGCGACGTCTGCCGCTGGTTCAACCCCTTGCTCGCGGAGCACGTGCGGGTCGAGCACCGGATGAACGCCACCGACCAGGGGGCCGCCGCGGCCCGCAACCTGCTCGGCGCGCAAGCGGAGTTCGCTCCGATCTCGTTCGCCTGGTCGGATCAGTATTCCGAACGTCTGCAGGCGTACGGACATTTTCCGGCGGATGCGGACGTGGATGTCACTGCGTTGCAGTCCGGCCGGCGCAAGTGCGTCGCGACCTTCAAGAGGAACGGGCAGCTGACCGGCGTGCTCGGGTGGAATGCGGCGCGCGAACTGCGGGAATTGCGCGGACGGCTGCTGCAGCCGGCCCGGGTGTCGGCCGATCCGGTACGGGTGAGCCAATGAAGATCACGGTCAACGAATCGAAATGCTGCGGGGCCGGTCAATGCGTTCTGGCAGCGCCGGATCTCTTCGATCAGCGCGAGGACGACGGTGTGGTCATCGTCCTGATTTCCGAGCCGCAGGGCCGGCAGCAAGCGCTCGCGAAGGAGGCCAGCCGGCGATGTCCCGCGGCTGCGATCGTCGTCAGCGAGGATTGATCCAACAAGAAGGGCGATGATGATCTACGAATTGCGGCAATACACGCTGGCGCCCGGATCGGCCGGCGACTATCTGAAGAAGAACGAGACGATCGGCCGCAAGATCCGCGGCGACAAGTACGGCAAGCTCGAGGGCTACTGGGTCACCGAGTTCGGCACGCTGGATCGATTGGTGCACCTCTGGGAGTACGAGGACCTGAACCAGCGCGAGCGGCTGCGGCTCGACCTGACGCAGAACGAGGCGTGGAAGCGCGACTACATTCCGAAGATCCAGTTCAATCTGGTCGGGCAGAAGGTCGACTTCCTGTATCCGATCGCTGCGCTGACGCCGCCGGCCGATGCCGGCAACGTCTACGAGATGCGTTGGTACCAGACCCGGCCCGGGGACGCCAATGCGTTCATCGGTCTGCTCGAGGGCGTGGCACCGCTGTACCAGCGCTTCGTCCGGCAGGTCGGCCTGCTGCGGACCGAGCCGTCCAGGCTCAGTGAAGTGATCCAGCTATCCGTCTACCGCAGCCTCGACGAGCGCAGCGAGAAGCTCGCCCGGCTGGAGCAGGAACCGGAGTGGCAGACGTTTCTCCAGCGCGCCAGTCCGCTGCTGTCTCGCGTGACCGCGAGCGCCCTGCGCCCGGCGAAATTCTCGCCGATGCAGTGAGCGGGTATCGCAACGTACCGACCGATCGCAACGCACTGCCTGATGGCAGCACACCGCCTGTCATGACAACCAGGAAGCCGAGGATGAATGCCCGCATGAGTACCCTTGTACCAATCGAGAAGTTGCTCCGCAAGGGGTGGCTGATCGCCATCGCGTTCGCGCTCACGTCGCTGAACGCGTTCGCGCAGCAGTCGGTCGTTCGCCTGGTCGTGCCCTACGGGGCTGGCGGCGCCAGCGACGCGCTGGCACGGGTGATCGCGCCGGGGCTGGCGAGCCGTCTCGGGCAGTCCGTGATCGTCGAGAACAAGCCGGGCGCTTCCGGCGTGATCGGACTCGAGCACGTCGCGAAGGCGGCGCCCGACGGATTGACGATCGCCATGGTCGCGAGCGCCGTCCTGACCAGCTATCCGGCCGTGGAGATCGCCCAGGGGCGCAGCGTGCGCGTCGATCCGCTGAAGGACATCGTCCCGGTGAGCCTGGTGGGGACCGTGGACAACCTCCTCTGCGTGCATCCCTCGGTGCCGGCGAAGTCGGTCAAGGAGCTGCTGGCCTATGCGAAGGCGAGCCCGGCCGGGCTCGCCTACGCGACGACCGGCATCGACCAGACGTATCTCACCATGGAGTCTCTGCAGAAGGCGGGCGGCATGACCCTGACCGCTGTCCCCTTCAGCGGCCAGGCGCCCGGGGCGGTGGCGCTGGTCGGCAACCATGTCCAGTTCACGTTCCTGAATGCCGCGACCGCGGCGCCGTTGATCCAGTCCGGCAAGATCCGCGCGCTGGCCGTGGCGGGCCCCGATCGCAATCCGGATTTCCCGGAGCTGCCGACCACTGCCGAGGCCGGCTTTCCGGACATCGAAACGGTGTCGTGGATCGCCCTCTTTCTGCCGGCAAAGACCCCGCCGGCGGTAGCCGACCGCCTGCATGCCGCACTGGTCGCCGTGATGGCCGATCCCGATCTGCAGGCGCGCGTCAAGCACATCGGGATGCTGCCGGTGACCAGCACGCCCGCGCAACTCGCCGAGCGGGTGCGCTCGGAAATGAGCAAATGGACCCGGATCGCGAAGGAAATCACCCTCCCGGAGGCCAAGAAATGAAGACTGTACACACGCCGGTGACCGGTCCGAGCGTCTGGACCGGATCGAGCTTCAAGAACGACTCGTCGTGGCTGCATCGCTTCGATGCCCGGCAGATCGCGGAGATGCGACAGGCGGTCAAGGCCTGGGACGGTCTGGATCTGACGGAGATCCGAGACCCCGAACGCCTGCTGCCGAGCCTGTTGCCGCTGGTCGAGCAGACCAAGCAGGAGCTTGCCGATCGGGGCTTCGTGCTGCTGCGCGGCATCCCCGTCGAGGAGTTCGGCGACAGCGGCTGCCGGAACCTCTACTGGGGGATGGGCATGCTGTACGGAACCGGCTACAGCCAGAATGCCGACGGCGATTTCATCTGCGTGGTCACCGACGTCGTGGGGAAGAATTTCGACTATACCAACGTCAATTCAGCCTTCAACACGCGGGGCTACCAGAGCAGCGCGGATCTGAGATTCCACACCGATACCCGGGATCTGGTCGGGCTGCTCTGCCTGCGCCAGGCCAGGAGCGGCGGCGAAAGCCTGATCGCCAGCTCGGCCACGGTCTACAACGAGATATTGCGGCAACGTCCACACCACATCGAGCATCTCTGCCGGGGATTCATCTACGACCGCAAGAACCAGAACTGGCCGGAGCAGGCGCCGGTCACTCCCAGAACGCCGATCTTCGTTCGTCATCCGTCTCGGGTCAGCTGCCACTACGGCCGCGGATACATCAACGCCGGAGGGGCGAAGGCAGGGGAGCCGCTTACCGATTTCGATATCGAGGTACTCGACTTCTTCGACGCCACGGCCAGTCGCGAGGATCTCCTGATGCAGATGTCATTCGAGCCGGGCGACATCCAGCTGCTCAACAACTACACGGTGCTGCATGCCCGCAGGTCCTATGTCGACGATCCCGATCCTGCCCGCCGCCGATATCTGCTGCGCCTGCACCTGGAACTTCCGGCAGTGCCGCCGTGGGGTCAGGAAGACGAGCTGATGCGGCACGTCTTCCATACCGGAAACATCGGATGGAAGCTGTCGGAAGCCGCGCAGATCCGCAGGTAGCCGCTACGCTGCGGCGACCACCCTACGGCGCTGCCGTGCGGCCCCGGCAGCCCGGGGTCGTGCTCATTGCATCGGCGAGAATTTCGCCGGGCGCAGGATGGTGGCGGTGACCCGTTCGAGCAGCGGGTTGGACCGCTGCGCGAACGCCTGCCATTCGGGCTCCTGCCCGAGCTGGTCGAGCTTCGCGGCGCGCTCGTCCAGACTGCGCCAGGCGGACAGCTGAACGACTTCGCCGAGTTCGTTTCGAAACAGGCCGACCTGCGGGACCAGCCGCTGATACAACGGCGCCACCCCCTTGAAAAGCTCGATGAAAGCCTTGGCGCCTTCGGGCTTGGTCGTGTACCAACGCATCTCGTAGCGGTTGCCGGAGCCGGCGGCGGGTACCAGGGGTACGATCGGATACAACAGATCGAATTTCTTCGCGATGATGTTGCGCTGGGCCTTGGGGGAGTAGTCCTGCTTCCAGGCAGCATTCTGCCCCAGCTCGGTACGCAGCCTTTCGCGCTGGTTCGGATCTTCATACTCCCAGAGGTGCACCAGCCGGTTCAGCGTGCCGAGCTCGGTCGCCCAGTAGCCCTCGAGCTTGCCGTACTTGTCGCCGCGGATCTTCCGCCCGATCTCCTCGTTGTTCTTCAGATACTCGCCTTGTGTACCCGGCGCCAGGGTGTATTGCCGCAGATCGTAGATCATCTCGTTCCTTGCCTGTTCTCGGTAGTGTTCAGACGGGCTGCCTGCCCAGCAGCAGAACCGCTTGCGAAGAGATCGGTCCGCCATGGCCGTGCACCAGCGCGATCTTCGGATCCGTCACCTGCCGCCGTTCGGCCCGTCCGCGCAGCTGCAGGATCGCCTCGATCAGCGGATACATCGGTTGCGCCAGCTGACCGAAGGACAGCATGCCGCCGTAGGTGTTGAACGGCAGGCCGGCGTTGCGGTCGATGCCGCCGGCGGCGACGAAGTCGCCGCCTTCGCCGTCCTTGCAGAAGCCCAGTTCCTCCAACGCCCGCATCAGGAACGAGGTGAACGGGCCGCTCGACTCCACCAGATCGACATCGTTCGGGGTCAGGCCGCTCATGCCGTAGGCATCGGCGGCGGCGGCGCCGGTGCCGGTAACCACCAGGCTGGGCTGCTCGAAATAGGGGCCGATCCCGCGCAGGCCGAGCCGCTCGGTCAGGTAGGTGTGGGTGGTGCGCTGGCCGAACCCGAGCAGGTACAGCGGATCGGTCGGGGCGTGCCGGGCGCGATCCGCACGCGCGATGACCACGGCCCCGGCGATGCCGCCGTTGAACCAGGGGGCCGCGTCGAACAGATGCAGCGGGCTGGCGATGACCGGCGAAGCCAGGACATCGTCGACGGTCAGCGGGCCCTTGTCGCGCATCCGGGCCAGCGGGTGATCCAGTGCCCACTGGCGATTGGCTACCGCCACGCGCGCGAACTGCTCGCTGGTGACGCCGTACTCGTGCATATAGCGCGATGCCATCTGCGCATAGGTCGCCGGAGCCGTGATGCCGTAGGGCGTCTCGCACATCGGATCGCCGATCACCGCCGACGTGGTGAAGAATTTCTGGTTGCCGTAGTTGGTATCTCCGGCACAGCAGAGCACATAGTCGACCGTGCCGCCGGCCACCAGGCTCGCGGCGATCTGGATGCTGCCGAGAGCGCCGGCGCAGCTCGAGCCGACCTGGGCGACATGGCGCGGCGCGATCTTCAGCTCGTTGATCACCAGGTCGCAGAACTGCGAGACCTTCTGCACCGTGGGCGGCGGCGCCGTCAGCAGCGCACCGATGGACGAGCGATCGATGCCGGCTTCGGCGATGGCGGCCCGGGCGGCCTTCACGTCCAGCTCCAGCGGGGTCGGGTTGTATCCGCTGCTGGTCGGATGCACGGCCATGCCGGCGCCGATGATCGCGGCCTGTCCGGCAATCGGAGCACGCGCAGGCGCGGGCGAGTGGATCGCGTTCATCGGAGTGTCCTCATTCTCGGGCAGTCGGGCGGAGGATTCGCAGGGCCGCGCAGGCCGCACCGTAGCCGTTGTCGGTATTGACCGTCACGATGCCGGGGGCGCAGCTCGCCAGCGCCGACTGGAGCGCGACTCGACCACTTTGCGAAACACCGTAGCCGACGGATGTCGGCAGCGCGATGATGGCAGCCGGCAGCAAGCCACCGACGACGCTGAAGAGTGCGCCTTCCATGCCGGCGACGACGATCAGCACCGACATCGGTCGCAGTTCTTCGGCGCGCTCGAGCAGGCGCCAGAGTCCGGCGACACCGACATCGGCGATCTGCAAGGCCGCGTGGCCGTGGTACTGGAGCGTGCGCGCTGCCTCCAGCGCAACCGGCAGGTCCGAGCTGCCGCCGGTGACGATGCCGACCTGCGCCGTGCGGATCGGGGCACCAAGCGCCCCGACGATTCCGGTGCACGACACCGGGTCATAGTCCATCATCCGGCGATGCGCCGGCGCGAGCGCCTCGAACTGCGCCGGGCCGAGCCGCGTGAACAGCCGGCGGCCACGGCTCTCGACCGCGTCCGCGATCAACGCGTTCAGCTGCCCGGAACTCTTGCCGGCAGCGTAGACCGCTTCATCGAAACCCAGCCGCTCTTCGCGCTGGCGATCGATGCGGATGCCTTGCTCAATCATCGCGGGATCCCACGAAGGCACTCCCCATCCGATACGGTGCGAACGCGGGAACGGGGAGGCCATCCGGTCGGGTGAACAGCTCGCCGACCCGTCGCGCGAGTCGATCGCGCGCCTCGGCTCCCAGCCGCGCCAGCGCGGCCTCGTCCAGTTCGATCACGACACCCGAGTGCCGCACGCGGCAACGTACCGCAGTGGCGCCGGTCGACTCGCGCAGGAGCTGCTCGGCGGCATCGATCCTGCGCAGCATCGGGGCATGGATCGCGATTCCGGTCTCGACCCGGCTCGACAGGCAGGGAGAAGCCGGCAGCTCGGCGAGTGCTCCCAGGCCGAGCATGCGCGCGATGCTCCGAACTTCCGATTTGCCGATTCCCGCCTCCACGTAGGGGTGGCGGACGCTCGATTCCTGCGCGGCGCGCAGGCCTGGCCGGTAATCCCCGAGATCGTCGCGATTGGCACCGGAAACGATCTGCGCCTGCGTATGGGCACCGATCGTGGTGTACAGCGCCCGCTTGCAGTGCAGGCAGCGATCGACCGGATTGGCCACGTACTCCCTGCGATCGAGCTCCCCGGCACGGATCAGCCGCAGCCGCCAGCCTTCCTCGGCGGCGAGCGCTTCGATGCGGGTCACGGCCCCATCGGGAACCGCGGCGGATATCGCATGGAACATTTCCACCCGCGAACCGGCGCGGCGGCCCGCGAGCGTGGCGAGTGTCAGGCTGTCGATTCCGCCGCTGACCGCCACCGCCATCGCGTCGATGCCGTCGATAACGGCCTCGAGCCGTTGGAGCGCCGACTCAATGGTCATCGAACCGCTCTCCGTGTTCGAGCAGCGCCTGGTCTTCCGCCGCGCGGCGCCCCCGCTCCCGCTCGGCACGTGCGCCCAGCTGCAGCAGGTCGTCCATTTCACCCTTGGCCGTTGCGGCGCCGGCACGCTCGCTGACCTTGACCCTGATGCGGGCTCCCCCCGCCAGGGTCGAGGCCGATTCGTGCCGCGGCAGGATGCGGCGCGCCAGACGTTGGCAACGCAAGCCGATGGTGGTGGTCTCGGCGAAGCAGGCGTGCGAAACCGCCTCGCCGGTGCCGGCCCGTGCCAGCACCTGAATGCGCGTCGCGAGGCGGCCCTTCTTGCCGTAGACCGGCATCTGGAACACCTGCAGCACGTCCGCCCGTTCGCGCAGTCGATCCAGTCCGACGGCGAGATCCTCGGCCGTCTGGTCGTCCACTTCGAATTCCAGCGAGTCGACCAGGTCGCCCACGCCGCGGTCCGCGTCGGCAGCGTCGGCGAGCAGTACCGTACAGCGCAGGGCGTTCGGCCGGCCAGGCAGCCGTCTCGACCCGAACCCCAGACCGCTGGCACCGACGATCATCGGAGCGGACGTTCCAGGTCTCGCTGCGGCGGGCTGGCTGCGCACGAGGTGCTTCAGGATCGCAGCGCCGGTCGGCGTCACCCGCTCCCCCGGCACGCCGTCGTCCACCACCGGCAGGCCGCGGAGCAGGTACAGGGTCGCGGGGGCCGGGACCGGCATCAGGCCGTGCGCGGTACGCACCGTGCCGCCGCCGAGCGGCAGGGGCGTGTGGCTCCAGCTGGCCGGCCCGACCGCATCGATCAGGAAGCCGGCCGCCACGATGTCGATGATCGAGTCCCAGGCGCCGATTTCGTGGAACTCGACCGCTTCGACGGGCACGCCGTGCACGGCCGCTTCCGCTTCGGCGAGCAACGCGAAAATGCCGAGGGCATGACGGCGTGTCGCATCGCTCGATGCGATGCGGCCCAGCCAGTCCACGATCCAATCGTGGCGGACGTGGCCGGTCCGATGGTAGTCGCGGCGGTGATCGTGGCGGTGGTCATGGGGATGGTCGTGGGGATGGTCGTGGGGATGGTCGTGGGGACGGTCGTGCTCACTCGAGCCAGCCTGGTCTCGGCCGGTTTCGGCAGGCGCCGCCGTGACGACGAATCGGGTCCCGAGCAGGGAGGCGTCCCGGCCGGGCTCGAACCGGGCACTCGCCGGCACCGGCAGCGGCAGCTCGGCCAGCAGCGCCAGCAGCGGTGCGCGGTGCTCCGGAAAGGCATCGGCGACTGCCGCCACGAACATGTCGCCGGCGATGCCGCCGAGCGGTTCGAGATGGATGGCCGGCCGCGGCGTCACGTCGCTGCGCTCTTCGCGACGGCGAACTTGAAGCGCGGCCGGCTCCAGAAGGTCGGCGCGACCAGCACCGTCGGCGAAGGACCGACATATTTGCGGCCGAGGCGCCAGGCCGTCGCGAAATCGGGCGTCGGGATCAGCCCCAGGTTGCGGAACGCGCCCGGGTTGGTGGTGCCCGCCATGTAGACCGCACCGGCGTGTTGCAGCGTGTACTCGAGCTCGTAGAACAGCCAGAACGGATGCAGGGCCGGGTAGCCGTAGCCATGGTGGTATCGATGCAGGTATTCGGGGCGGGCCGTGAATTCGCTTTCATGGTCGACCAGCGGGCGGACGTCGTGATAGCGGCCGTACAGATCGATCGTAGCCTGGTAGGACGGGTAGCGCTCGGGGTCGATGTGGCCGTTCGCCGGCGACAGCGCGATCACGATGCCGCCCTCGCGCAGGACCGCCTCGCCGGACGAGTAGGTCGGTGTCGTCAGCGCGCCCACTGCCGCGATCAGGGTGTTGTGCGCGCTGCCGTAGGAGTAGGCCGGCGGCAGCCCCACGATCAGAACGTCGGCCTGGGGCACCGGCCGCGTGAATATCCGCTGCGCGAGCGACCACGAAGGGCCGACGATGGCGTTCGAGTGCCCGGCGAAGACGCCGGCGATGCGGCCCTGCGTGCCGGTGACCGCGTTGACGTAGAACACCGGGCGACCGGTTGCCGCTTCCAGGAACGCGTCCATTTCCGGCTTCATGCCGGGAGGCTTGGGCTTGTTCGCGCGGGCCTGCTGCATCGCGACGTTGAGCGGAATCGTATTGAGGCTGTGGTGCGAGGCGATGCTGCGCGTCGAGGCCAGTCCGACGATCGCGCCCGTGCCGGAGTACCTGCGCCACGCATGCGCCGACACATTGCCCTGGTAGATCCGGAGATCGGCGTCGAAGAACGCCTTGCTGTGTTCGACGACGCGGCCGCCCTCGGTGACGCCGAAGTCCTTTAGGCCCGCGGGGTCGTAGCAATCGTGGTTCACGATCCGGCCCTGCGGCCAGAAGCGGTTGAACAGCTCGGGGCCGAGGTGGTTCTGCAGCTCCGACGCGGTGTTCTTGCGGTGGTTGCTGCAGGCGTTGATGAAGAGCATGTCGCGGTCGCGCACCCCCGACCGCTCGAGCACCTCGACGATCGCCGGCAGAATGGTACGGGCCGCGTTGGCCGGGCGCGTGATGTCGTCGAAGCCGATGGCCACCGTCATGCCGGGGCGCGCCAGCTCGGCCAGCGGCGGCAGGCCTTGCGGATCGGCGAGCGCCTGGCGCACCGCGGCACCCGGATCGGCGAGATATTCGGGGTCCTCGAACTCGGCAACTACCGCCGAGGCCGGCACTTCGATATCGAGTTTGCGCTCGCCGAAATCGACGGCTACGGTCTTGGTGCTCAAGTCGTGCTCCTCAATCCCGGGCGCCGATGGCGTGTGGCGTTCTCAGAGGGCCCGAATGCCTGCGAGCCTCCTCGATCCAGAGAGGAACGAGTCGTTGCACCTGTGCAGCGATGAATATGCTTCCGAGCGGATCCCCGAAGGTTCCGGTCGTGGGCGGGCCGATGGCATACAGCCGCGATGCCGCCTCGCCGCTCGCGGCAATCGGACGGCAGCGGGCGTCGACCGCAAAGCCGGTTCCGGACGCGTCGACCGTCAGCGTTCCCCGCGCCAGCAACGTCTCCAGAAGCGGATTGCCTTTGGCGCCCGATGCCGGATCCAGGCCGGTGCAGTTGACGACGGCGTCGTAGCGGGTCTTGCTGGCCGTCCCGGTCGCAGGCTCGATCAGCTCGACCTCCAGCTGCTTCTCGCGGACCTGCACGGCGGATACTCGAGCTGCGCGGAAACGGACTGTTCCTTCCGCTTCGGCAGCGCGGACGAAAACGTCGTTCTGAGGCGGAGCTCTGAAGCGATGGACGTCGTACCAGGAGCGCAGGCGTCGGAGAAATCGGCGCTGCTCCGATGGTGGCAGCTGGGGCCATACCTTCCATACGACATTGCGTAGTGCGTCGAACGGCTCATGCCAGGTGGCGCCGTTCTGAATGCTTCGGCGAATCTCCAGCCGCAACCTCCGGGTGAGCCACCTCACGCTCGGGGAGAAGTCCGCCAGGTACGGCGGCAGGGGCCCGTCGATCAGCGAGATCAGATGCGGCTCGCTCCTGGGCGACACCTCGGAAGTGAGCCGATTCGGGTGCGGCCGCAAGCCTCGGCGGGAGACGACGTCGATCGGGGTCTCGTGCCCGGCTCGCAGCAGGGTCGTCAGAATGTCCAGAGCGGTGAGCCCGCTGCCGACTACGAGCACCTTGGCGGTCGGAGCGATGCTTCGCAAGGCGATGTCGTCGTACGGTGAGACCACGATGCCAGCGGGATCCCCGCCCGCTCGTGAGAACAGCGCCGCAGGCTCCGGCATTGCGTTTCCCGTCGCGAGGACCACCATATCGGCCGGGTGCTCGCAGCCATCGCCGGTCCGCACGACGGGACGGTCATCACCCGAATCCACGCCGCGCACGGACTGCCGCACGTGGCGAATCGTGGAGCCGACGGCGTTCGCAGTCCGATAGTCAGCCAATGCGCTGCCGAGGAAAGCCCCGAAATCCGATCGGCGGGCGAACACGGAGCCATTCGGGGCGAAGGCCTCGGCATCGCGGTCGCCGACACGTTCATGCCACCACCGTTCGAATTCGTAAGGGTCTTCGGGGTCGAGGACGTGCCCGTCGAGAACGCCGTTGAGTCGGTGGTCCGGATCGTCGCTCGAATAGGCAAGACCGCGTCCCAGCGACTCGCGTGGCTCGAAAATGCATACCGCCACGGGCATGTCGCTGCGGCGGACGAGTTGTACCGCTGCCGTGGCGCCGCTGAAGCCGCCGCCGACGATGGCAACACGGTATGGCCGAGTCGTCTTCATTTCAGGAACCGTTCGTACCTCTGCCGCGGTCGTCCGGCGGTGAAGGCTCGAAGATCGGCAACTTCCTGCCTGTTCCCAGGTCGTCGAAGCGCACCTGGACTCTCATTCCGATCCGGATGTCCCGGAGATCGTCGGCGATCAGCCGGGTGAACACGTGCAATCCCTCGTCGAGCTGCACGATACCCAGGCAATAGGGCAGCGAAGCCTTGAGCTCGGGGAGCGGCGTGTAGTGATCGAGAATGGAGAACGAATAGACCTCGCCGCTGCCGCGTGCCGGTATCCATTCGAGGCTTTCGGTGCCGCATTCGGTGCATCCCAGGCGCCTCGGGTGGAACGTCGTGCCGCAGGTTCGACACCTGCGGATCAACAGACGGTCCGACTCGATGCCGCGCCAATATTCCGCAACGGTGTATTCGAGATCTCGGTAGTCCATGATCAGATCGGGTCCTTGCCCAGGAGAACGACGGCCTGCGAGGAGATCGGTCCGCCATGGCCATGCACCAGCGCGATCTTCGGATCCGTCACCTGCCGCCGTTCGGCCCGTCCGCGCAGCTGCAGGATCGCCTCGATCAGCGGATACATCGGTTGCGCCAGCTGACCGAAGGACAGCATGCCGCCGTAGGTGTTGAACGGCAGGCCGGCGTTGCGGTCGATGCCGCCGGCGGCGACGAAGTCGCCGCCTTCGCCGTCCTTGCAGAAGCCCAGTTCCTCCAACGCCCGCATCAGGAACGAGGTGAACGGGCCGCTCGACTCCACCAGATCGACATCGTTCGGGGTCAGGCCGCTCATGCCGTAGGCATCGGCGGCGGCGGCGCCGGTGCCGGTAACCACCAGGCTGGGCTGCTCGAAATAGGGGCCGATCCCGCGCAGGCCGAGCCGCTCGGTCAGGTAGGTGTGGGTGGTGCGCTGGCCGAACCCGAGCAGGTACAGCGGATCGGTCGGGGCGTGCCGGGCGCGATCCGCACGCGCGATGACCACGGCCCCGGCGATGCCGCCGTTGAACCAGGGGGCCGCGTCGAACAGATGCAGCGGGCTGGCGATGACCGGCGAAGCCAGGACATCGTCGACGGTCAGCGGGCCCTTGTCGCGCATCCGGGCCAGCGGGTGATCCAGTGCCCACTGGCGATTGGCTACCGCCACGCGCGCGAACTGCTCGCTGGTGACGCCGTACTCGTGCATATAGCGCGATGCCATCTGCGCATAGGTCGCCGGAGCCGTGATGCCGTAGGGCGTCTCGCACATCGGATCGCCGATCACCGCCGACGTGGTGAAGAATTTCTGGTTGCCGTAGTTGGTATCTCCGGCACAGCAGAGCACATAGTCGACCGTGCCGCCGGCCACCAGGCTCGCGGCGATCTGGATGCTGCCGAGAGCGCCGGCGCAGCTCGAGCCGACCTGGGCGACATGGCGCGGCGCGATCTTCAGCTCGTTGATCACCAGGTCGCAGAACTGCGAGACCTTCTGCACCGTGGGCGGCGGCGCCGTCAGCAGCGCACCGATGGACGAGCGATCGATGCCGGCTTCGGCGATGGCGGCCCGGGCGGCCTTCACGTCCAGCTCCAGCGGGGTCGGGTTGTATCCGCTGCTGGTCGGATGCACGGCCATGCCGGCGCCGATGATCGCGGCTTGTCCGGCAATGGGAGAGCGCGTAGATCTCATCTGAGTGATTCCGAGAGGCAGGCGATGCCTGGAGTGATCATCGAGTCACGGTCTCACGGCCTGGCGTGATGGTGAGCACTCTGAAGAATTCCAGCGACTTCGGGTTGGCCAGCGATCCGGCCATCTCGGGTTCGCGCCCTGCGAGCGCGGCCTTGATCGCCAGCTCCGAGACCTTGCCGACGACGGTGCGCGGCAAATCCGGCGCCTCGATGATGAATTCGGGCACGTGCCGAGGCGAGCAGTTGGTCCGCAGGCGATGCCGGATCGTTTCGACGAGCTCGGCGCCGAGCGCCGTTCCCGGCCGCAGGCACACGAACAGCACCATCGTGCTGCCGCCGGCCGGCATCGGATGCTCGATCACGGCCGCAGCGGAAATCTCCGCGAAGCTACCGAGCTGGGTATAGATCTCGGCGATTCCGATCCGCACGCCGTGGATGTTGAGCGTGGCGTCGGACCGCCCGAGCATCTTCACCCCGCCACGGGGCGTGATCTCGGCGCGGTCACCGTGACGCCAGACATTGGCGTATCGGGAGAAGTACTGTTCCTCGTATCGGGTCTTGTCTTCGCCCCAGAACCCCAGCGGCATGGTCGGAAAAGGGCCGGTGCAGACCAGCTCGCCCGGCGCGCCGACGATCGAGTTGCCGTCGCCGTCGAAGATTTCGACCTTCATTCCCAGGCCGCGCGTCTGAATCTCGCCTTCCACGCATGGGCCGGTCGGGTTGCCACCGGAAAAGACGGACAGCAGCTCGGTGCCGCCCGACGGCGATGAAAGATGAACGTCGTCCTTGATCGCATCGTAGACGTAGCGATAGCTCGATCGGGACAGCAGCGATCCGCCGGCGCTGATGTAGCGCAGTGCCGAGAGGTCATGGCTCGACTTGGGATGCAGACTGTCTCGCGCCCACCGCACGAGCACATCGGGGGAGGTTCCCCAGTGGGTGACCCGGTCTTCGGCCAGGATGTCGAGCAGCCTGCTCGACTTCGGAGAGAACGGATGGCCGTCATAGAGCACGATGGTGCCGCCGAACGCGAGCACCGATACCTGGTAGTTCCAGGTCACCCAGCCGGTGCTGGTCGCGCGCAGGAACCGGTCGCCCGGCCGGAGGTCGCTGTGCAGCAGGTGGTCGACCGCATGCTTCAGCAACACCCCGCCGGTGCGGTGCACGATGCACTTCGGCGGCCCGGACGTACCGGAGGTGAACAGTACATAGGACGGGTGGTCGAACGGGAAGCGAGGCAGCGGCGTCGGCGTGGGCGCGTGTCCACCGACGAAGTCTTGCCAGCTGCGCAGGCGCGAATCGGTGTCGGGCAGCGCTGCTTCGCCACCGGCAGTGACGACCACGATCGCACGGATGCTCGGCACCTGGCGAGCGATCTCGATCGCCGGGCCGACCAGCGATCGGGACTGCCCGCGGTAGGTCACCGCGTCGGCCACGAACAGTACCGAGGGCTGGATGCGCGAGAGCCGATCGACGACTGCCGGCGTCGCGAGGTCGGTCGAGCAGGTGGACCACGCCGCTCCGATTCCCAACGCGGCGGTGGCGGCGATGACCGTCTCCGGCACGTGTGGCAACCATCCTGCCACCCGATCGCCCGGTTGCACACCCACAGACCGGAGCGCGGCGATGCACCGGAACGTCTCGGCACGGTATTCCGTGCGGGTCAACGTCCGGCGCGCGCCGCTCTCGACGTGCGCAATGATCGCGAGCTCGTCGCTGTCGCGGCCGAGCAGGTTCTCGGCGATGTTCAAAGACGCGCCCGGAAACCACTGCGCATCCTGCATCCGGGCGGACTCCACCAGGAACGGGCCGGCGCCCTTGTCGCCGACGAGGCCGGCGAAGTCCCACACCGCCGACCAGAATGCCCCCATCTCGTCGATCGAGAACCGATACAGATCATCGAACGACGCGATGTTCGGATGCTTCGTCCGAACGAGGTCGATGAACGCGCTCAGCCGCGCCTGTTCGATCTGTCCGGCGCTCGGCTGCCAGAGAATGGCGGCATCGTCCGTCACGGCTTCCAGGCCTTGGCCTGCGCGATGATCGCGTCGATGTCGACGCCCTGGACCGCCTTCTCGACCAAGCTCACGTCGACCAGCGGCGCCGTCTTCACCGGCGACTCGATGATGTTGTGCTTCGCCATGAAGTCCGCGGTGGCCTGGATCTCTTCTGCCGGCAACGTACCGAACGCCTTCAGATTCTCGGGCGCCAGCACCGCGTACCAGAGCGGTGCCGTCGCCTCGGCCATCAGGCGCGCGTTCTCGGCCCTGGACTTGCTGTTCTTCGGCTCATGGCTGGGGAACTGGTTCCAGAAGTTGATCACGGTCGCCTCGGGGTTGACCGCCGCGAAGATGTACGCCTTGTAGAGTCCGCGCATGTAGCCGATCAGCGCATCCGACTGCTCCTTGATCACTTCGGTGGTCGTGAACCAGGATGCGGTCGCGTTCAGCTTGTCAACCGGCGAGGGCAGCGGGTGGAACGGCATGCCGGAGATCTGGCTGATCAGGCCGATCGCACCCAGGTAGGACGACACCACATCGATCTGCTTGTTCTGCAGTGCGATCGCCGCCTGGCCGGCGACGCCGACCGGAAGGAAGGTGACGTCCTTCTTGGGATCCAGGCCTGCGGCCGCGACGATGGCATAGGCGAACAGCGCCGACGAGGAGCCGGCGGCCTGGATGCCGATCTTCTTGCCCTTGAGGTCCGCGACGGACTTGATCGGACTGCCCTCGGGCACGAAGAGGCTGAACAGGTTCTTCTGATAGAGCAGGATCAATCGAAGATTCTGGTTCTTGCCATTGGCCGCCAGCGCGTAGGCGGACGACACGCCGCAACACGTGACTTCGGCCTGCTTGGCCAGCACCAATTGCAGCGCCGTGGTGGCGCCGGCGGCGGTCACGTGCTTGACTTCGACGCCTTCCTGCTTCCAGTATCCAAGCTTCTCCGCGATGTAGTACGGCGCCTGGCCGACGGAGTCGGTCGGGGCTGCGATGATGAAAGTGAGCTTCTTGGTCTCGGTCTTGGCCTGGGCCTGGGCTTCGGTCTGGACACCGACAGCAAGCAGCGCAACGGCCGCAATTGCCGCCAGCCAGCCTCGGCTGCGCTTCGTCGACTTCATCGATTCCTCCTTTCTGGGTTTGACTATGTGCGTTTCGCCAGCGCAGGGCGGCGAGATTCGCGAGCGGGGGCGGAACTACCTGGGCACGATGGACCGCGGCAGATAGTGCTTCAACAGCGTCAGCACGCCCTTGAACAGCAGGCCGATCACCGCCATCACGACCAGTGCGCCGTAGATCGTCGCGGTATCGCCGTAAGCCGCACGGTGCTGAACGATGTATCCCAGCCCCTGGTTGGCGCCGAGGAACTCGGCCACGATCGCGGCGAGCAGCGCGAACACGATGGCGACATCCATGGCCGGGAAGACATACGACATCGCATTGGGAATCCGCAGATAGCGCAGCTCGTACACCCATGACGCCCGGATGGCACGCATCAGGTTGTGCTCGTCGGGGTTGATCTCGGTCAGGCCCGCGATGGTGGCGACCAGGATCGGGAAGAAGGCGAGCAGCGCTGCGGTAGCGACCTTCGGGCCGATGCCGTAGCCCAGCACGACGATCAGCACCGGGGCGACCGCGACCTTCGGAAAGCACTGGAAGGCGATCACGAACGGGTACAGCGCGCGCCGCAGCAGCGGAACGAACGCGAACACGGTCCCGACCAGCACCGCAACGGTGAAGCCGATGCCGAACCCGAGCACGGTCTCGAGCACGGTGATGCCGATGTCGCCCCACCAGAGGCCGTCGATGAGACCTCGCTTGAGCGACATCACCACGTCCCACGGCGGGGGAGCCAGCAGATGCGAGACCCAGTTGTTGGATGCGCTGGCCTGCCAGAGGCCGAAGAACAGGACGATCACCGCCAGCCGCACCGCATTCACCTGGACGGCGGGGCTGATGGCTCGCCGCCGCGTCGCGCTGTTGCGTCCCGGGGCCTTGGCCGATTCCGACCATGCGGCGCGCTGCACCGGCTGATGCGGCTGCAGGGTGGTCATGCCGTTTCTCCGCGTGCGTGCGAACCATTGGGCGAGGACGCCGACGCGACGAACTCGTCGAACATGGTCCGCACCTGGGTGGCCAGCTCGAAGAAGCGCTTGGTACTCCGGAGGCTCGGCTTGCGGGGGCGCTCCAGATCGATGTCGACGATCGCCCGCAGTCGCCCGGGCCGCGGTTGCATCACGCCGACACGGTCGGACAGGTAGATCGCTTCGGCAATGTTGTGGGTCACGAAGACGACCGTCTGCGATCTCTGCGACCACAGTCTGAGGATCTCGTCGTTCAGATTCTCGCGGGTGAACTCGTCCAACGCGGAGAACGGCTCGTCCATCAGCAGCACCATCGGTTCCGAAGCCAGCGCCCGGACGATCGATGCGCGTTGCTGCATCCCGCCGGAGAGCTCGGTGGGGTAGCGGTGCGCGAATTCGCCGAGACCGGTCATCTCGAGCAGCTGCTGGGCCGACCGTACCAGCTCGGGCGTGATGCGCGTCTTGACCTTCGACGGCAACAGCACGTTGTCCATGACGCTCAGCCAGCGCAGCAGCACCGGCTTCTGGAAGACTACGGACACCCGCGGGTCCGGGCCTTCGATGATCGTGTCCCCGATCCGCACCTCGCCTTCGGTCGCCGGCAGCAACCCCGCAACCATGTTCAGGATCGTCGTCTTGCCGCACCCGCTGGGCCCGACCAGGGAAAAGAACTCACCCGGACGCAGTTGCAGGTCGGTCGAGGTGAGTGCCTGGACGGACTGTCCGCGACCTAGCTGATAGGTCTTCGAAACCCCGTTCAACGTGATACTCGCAGCCATCACACGCTTCTCTCCCTCCGCCCGCGCTTCGTCTTGGAAGCGCCGGTCGTTTCGAGCGAGATTGCGGTAGCCGCCGGTTCGGGTCAAGCATCGATTCGAGCTCGCGCTGTTGCTGAATCGGCATGCGTTTCGTGTCGGACGAAGATCGGATACTGCCGGCCCTCTGCCAGCTGCTCCCATGCGAGCAGCACCGCGTCGCCGATGCGCCAGTCGGCGTTTTCCGGTCCACGGAGATTGGCCAGGATGCGCACGCCTTCGGCGAGCTCCACCAGCGCGAGCCGATACGGAAGCCGGCCGTCCGCGCCCAAGCCCTTCGCGCGCAGAGTCGTGAATGCGTACACGTGCCCGAGGCCGCTGACCGGCTTCCAGGTCAGGCGGCGGCTGCCGGTGTAGATGCTCACCGGGCCGGGGGGATGCTGGAAGCGCGACGCATCCAGGCAGTACTGGAGCATCAGCTTGCCTTCGCGGGTGCCTTGCCAGAACGGGCTGCTGTCGATATAGCCGCCTTCGGGCGGCAGAGCCGCCGGCCGTTGCGGGTTCGCGCTCATCCTGCCCCCAGAATCATTGCGCAGCTCGTCGTCCAGTTCCGGCCGTACGGGATGGTTCCGATGCCGGTGACCAGCGCCGTCTGCCGGTGCTTGACCTGCCGCTCGCCGGCCTTGCCGCTGAGCTGTCGAACGGCTTCCACCAGGTTCACGCCGCCGCCTGCCTGGCCCGGCTGACCGGCCGAGATCTGGCCGCCGCTCGTGTTCAGCGGCAGCGTTCCCGAGTACGACAGATCGTGATCCCGCACATACGCCGCGCTGGCACCGCGCTCGCAGAAACCCAGCTGCTCCAGTTGCAGCTGCACCGCGATGGTGAAGTCGTCATACGGATAGAACATCCCGATGTCGCGCGGCTTCATCCGTGCCTGTCCGAACAGGCGCTCGGCGATCACCGCGAAGCCGGAGTCGAAGATCGTCGGGCACGGGTCGGTCGGGTTCGGGTTGGTGATCTCGGCATACGACAGCGCAACGACGGTATCGGTCCAGCCTCTGCGGCGGGCTTCGGACTGCGATGTGACCAGCAGCGCATTCGCGCCGTCGCAGAACATGACGCAGTCGAGCAGCCGCAACGGGTCCGCGATCATGCGCGAGGCCAGGTACTCGTCGACCGTGAGCGGATGCCGCAGACCGGGCAGCGCATTCGGGTTCATCAGTGCATGGGCCCGCTGGGTCACGGCGATCTTCGCGAGCGCTTCGTCGTTCGAGCCGTATTCATGCTCGTATCGATTCATCAACAGCCCGAACGCGGCCGGTGGGCGGGCGGCAGCCTGCGGCACCTGGAACTCGTCACGCCAGGCGCTCGCGAAGCCGCGCCGCACCGTGGTAGGGCCGTCGGCCGACAGGACCAGAGCGATGCGGCAGCTGCCGTTGCGCACGGCCGTCACGGCGGCTGCGAGCGCGCTCAGCGAGGAGCAGCCGCCGAGCGCGCTCAGAGTCAGCCACTGCGGCGAGACCCCGAGCGCCACGCACATGTCGGCGGCATAGAACGGATTGGTCGCTTCGCTGAGCGCGAGAGTCAAGGCCATGCCGTCGATATCGCCCGGCCGCAGACCGGTCTCCTCGAGCAATGTCGCCGTCACCTCGCCGGCGAGGTCATGGGCGCTGCGCCCCGACTTGACCCGATTGGGCAATTCGGCGAATCCGGCAATGACCGGGTCTGCTTGCGTCACGGATGTGATTCCTTGAATTCATGGAAATAGCGCAGCGACTCGGGATTGGCCAGCGACGCAGCGTTGGTCACGCTGCGGCCGTTCACGGCGTGCTTGACTGCGATCTCCGAGACCTTGCCGGAAAGCACCCGTGGAAGGTCCGGCGCCGCGGCGATCACCGCGGGTACGAACTGCGCGGACGCGTTCTCGCTGATTGCCGTGCGAATCCGCTGCTCGAGCTCGGCATCGAGCCGGGCATCATCCGCCAGCTGCAGGAAGAGGACGAGCCGTGACCCTGCGGCCGTCGCCTGTTCCACCACGACCGACTCCACGATCTGCGGGAACCGGATCAGTTGCGTGTAGATTTCCTGCGGGCCGAAGCGGACCCCGTTGACGTTGAGCGTCGAATCGGATCGGCCGAGTATCCTGAAGCCGCCGTTCGCGGTGATCTCCGCCCAATCCCCGTGGCGCCACACGCCCGGGAAATGCGCGAAGTAGGCCTGATGATAGCGATGGCCGCCGTCGTCGCCCCAGAAGCAGACCGGCATCGACGGCAGGGGGCGGGTGCATACGAGCTCGCCGGCCTGCTCTCGGATCGGGCGGCCGTTCTCGTCGAATACGTCGACTGCGCGTCCGAGTGCCGGCACCTGGGCTTCGCCCGCGCGACACGGGCCGATCGGATTGCCGCCGACGAAGAATGCCAGGATGTCCGTGCCGCCCGACGGCGAGCTGAAATGCATGTCGCTGTTGATATTGCGATAGAGATATTCCCAGGCAGTCCAGTCCAATGGCGACCCGCCGACGGTCATCGCCCGGACCGAGCTCAGATCGTGGGAGGTTCGCAGGTCGACGCCGCGCTTCATCCAGTCGTGGACCAGCGAAGTCGGTATGCCGAAGAAATCGATCCGGTACTGCTCGGCGATGTCGGCGAGGATCAACGGCGACGGATGGACCGGCGATCCGTCGTAGAGGATCACGGCCGCTTCCCAGGCGAGCGCCGTGATCAGATAGTTCCACATCATCCAGCCCGGATTGGTCGCCTCGAATACGCGATCGCCGCGGCGCACGTCCAGATGCAGCAGGCGATCGACCGCATGCACGAGCAGGGCGCCGCCGCCGCCATGGGTGATGCACTTTGGTGCGCCGGTGGTTCCGGAGCTGAACAGCACGAACGCGGGATGCTCGAACGGGAAGCGCTGAAACGTCAACGGCTGCGCGGCGAAATCGCCGATCCAGTCATCCCAGGATCGGACTGCCTCGGGAAATATGCCGCTCTGCTCATGCGGCACGCCGATGACGTGCCGAACGCTCGGCAGTGCACGCGCGATCGCCATCGAACCGGCGAGGCAGTCTCGCGTCTTGCCGGCGTAGCGGACCTTGTCGGCCACCAACAGCAGCTTCGGCTCGATCTGCCGCCAACGATCGAGCACGGCCTGGGGTGCCAGGTTCGGAGCACATGATGACCAGACCGCGCCGATCGCCAGGCAGGCGATGCCGGCGACGAGGGTCTCGATCACGTTCGGCAGGTAGGCGACGACGCGGTCGCCAGGGCGGATTCCGCAGGCGTGCATCGCCTGCATCGCGCGGGAAACCGCGTCGCGCAACTGTTCGCGGCTGAGGGTCCTTTCCTGACCGGTCTCGTCGAGTGCGATTACGGCAAGGTCTTCCGGAGCGCCGCGCAGCATGTTCTCGGCGATGTTGAGCCGTGCCGACGGGAACCACGCCGCACCTTCGATCGTGCCATCTCTGACCCGCAGGTATGGCGGCGAACCGGGATCTCCGATGATGCGGGCGAAATCCCACACGGTGCGCCAGAAGTCCTCCAGCCGGGTGATGGAGAACTGGTGCAGGTCTTCATAGGTATGGATCGGCTGCCCGAAGCGATCGCGTACCAGCGCCATGAAGTGCGCGAGCTGTGTCTGTGCTGCTGCATCCGCGGACGGCTGCCACACGATGCTGCCCGGTGCAAGCCCGCGCTCGGTCATTGTTTCCTGGGTCGGGAAGGATTCGCGCAGGCAAGTTAAGCAGCGTCGCTGTCAGCGTCAAGCATGCAATCGGGCCGTATCTGTTGCCGGAACGGCAAGGAACCGCGCGGCTGCGCCGCGTCGCGCCCGATCAGGCCGCCGAGATTCCGCCGTTGACGCTGATCGTCTGCCCGGTGATCCGGGCTGCGGCCGGGCTCGCCAGGAACGCGACCAGATCGGCCAGGTCGTCGGGCTGCACGACGCCGAGACCGGCCCGCGCCTCGGCCTTCGAGAACAGCCGCGAGGCGAACGGATCGGCCATGATCTTGGCATACAGCGGCGTGGCCTGGACGATGCTCGGGGTCACGCAGTTGACGCGGATGCCGCAACGCCTGGCCTCGATCGCGAGCGTGCGGCAGAACATCGCGACCGCCGCCATGGCGCCGCCGATCGCGCACTCGCCGGGCGTGGCGAGCTTCGCGGCATCGGACGCGATGCAGGTCATCGAGCCGCTCCCCTGCGCCATCATCCGCGGCAGCGCGGCGCGCAGCGGCAGCAGGATGCCCGAGGTCACGCTGCGGATGATCTCCGGCACCGCCTCGATCGGCGTCTCGTGCAGCAGCTTCGGCATCGGGTCGCCGGCGGCGAGGCTCACCAGCGTGTCGATCCGGCCGAAGGCGGCCACGCAGGCATCGACCACGCCGACCGCCGCCTCCGGCCGCGACACGTCGGCCGCCTCGAAGCGGATGTCGGCTGCGGGGAACGCCGCGGCGAGCCGCTCGCGCGCCGTCGCGCCGCGTGCCGGGTCGCGCCCGACGATCACCATCCGCCGCGCGTCTTCGCGCAGCAGCGCGGCCGCGATCGCGAAGCCGATGCCTGCGGTGGCGCCGCACACCAGGGCGACCGGGCTGGTATTGATTTCGTTCTTGGTTTCCATGGTTTCCAATGTTCGTCGAGTGGGCGGCCGCCCGTCGAGGGATCGATCGAGTCCGTCACGGGATCAGCCGAGCGTCGCGCATCCGGGCCAGGTGCCCGACGAAGCTCTGCTCGGTACCGACGACGCGATCGAAGCCGAAGCGCCGTGCCTTCAGCATCGAGGACATCACGTCCCAGTCGGTGCCGAACAGGAAGTCGCCGAAGCTGCGGCTCGCGAGCGCCGACAGCGGCAGCGGCTGCAGGCCGTGCCGGTGCACCAGCGCGTCCCACTCCGGCTGCGCGTCGCGCATCGACTCGGCCAGCGCCGGGCCGTCCGGGCCGCCGGGCTCGAGGCCGAAGAAGCCGGCGATCGCGGGCCACAGGTGGCGCCAGCGAAAGTAGTCGGCATTGATCACGTTGAAGTCCTGGCCGGCGCACGCCGGGTTCTCCGCGGTCCAGATCTGCGCGTCGGCGAGCAGCGTCGCGTCGGTCGCCTGGGTGATCGCGTCGAACGCGGCCGCGCTGCCCGGGAACGCGAACGGGCGCCGGTGCTCGCGGCACAGCGCCGCATAGGCCGCGAGCGTGGTCAGGCAGTTATACGGATACCCGACCGACACGCCGGCGACGATGTGCGGCCGCATCGTCGACCAGTGCCAGTTTCGGCCCCGCTGGCGCTCGACCAGCCAGTCGTGCTGGCCGAAATACCAGTTCTCGCCGGCGTGCCGCGGCTGCTCCTCCACTGCCGGCGTGCGGAACGGGCCGAGATGGCTGCCGTACCACTTGGTGCCGTGCACCAGGCAGACGTGCGCGAGCCGCGACGCGCGGGCGAGCAGCGCGTCCACGGTATTGCGCAGCATCGCGACGTTGAGCGCGGTCTCGGCAGCGGCGTCGCGATGACCGGCGCGTGCCGCATAGAACAGGTGCGTGACACCTGCCACTTCGGCGCAGCGCTCGACGCAGCGGGCCGCATCGGCAACGTCGAGCGGCAGATGGCGATAGCGCGGCGATCGGTGCGACAGCGGCCTGCGCGCGATGCCGACCACGTCCCAGCCGCGTTCCAGCAGCCGCTCGACCAGATGACCGCCGACCAGCCCGCCGGCGCCGACGACCAGCGCGAGCCGCGGATCGGCCGGGGCACTCATGCCGCGCGCCAGCGCGGCACGACGGTCGACGGATCGGTGCGCTCGAACTCGACCTGCACCGGCATGCCGATCCGGACCTGCTGCGGATCGGCCCCGACGATCAGGCCCGGCAGCAGGCAGCCGGGCTGCTCGTCGATCTCGACGATGCCGGTCACGAACGGCGCGCGCGCCTGCCAGACCGGATCGACCGACCGGTGGACGACGATCCAGCTGAACACCCGGGCACGGCCGGACACGTCGGTCCAGGTGGCGTCGGTCGAGCGGCAGTCGGGGCACGCCTCGGTCGGGTAGAAGCGCAGGCGTCCGCAGCGGTCGCAGCGCTGCAGCCGGAGCTTGCCTTCGGCGCAGCCGTCCCAGAACGGCCGGGTCAGCGCGGTGACGAGCGGGGCGGGAAAGGTCGTGTAGAGGCCGGACATCGGGGTCACCGTCCGAGGATCAGCGCGCTGCCGGTGGCGGTCGCGCCACCGGAGGTCACGAGGCCGAGGCGCGCATCCGCGACCTGCCGCGGGCCGGCCTCGCCGCGCAGCTGGCTGACCGCCTCGACGACGCTGTTGAGCCCGTGGATGTACGCTTCCGACAGCAGGCCGCCGTGGGTGTTGATTGGCAGGCGGCCGCCGCGGCTGCCAGCGCCCGAGCGGAAGAACTCGCCGGCGCCGCCCTTCGGGATCAGGCCGAAGCCCTCCATCTGGCCGATCACGCTGTAGGTGAAGCAGTCGTAGATCTCGGCGAAATCGAGATCCTCGCGCGCGATGCCGGCCCGCGCGAACAGCCGGTCGGCGTGATGCTCGGCGTAGGTGACGGTGGCATCGGGGGTGAAGTTGCCCCACATCGAGCCGCGGTTGCGCGGCCCGCTCGCGGTGAAACCCGACAGGATCCGCACCGGCAGCCGGGCGAGGTCGCGCGCCCGCTCGACGCTGGTGATCAGCAGCGCGCAGGCGCCGTCGGACTGCAGGCAGCAGTCGACGACGTGGAACGGCTCCGCGACCCAGGGCGACTGCCGGTAGTCGGCCAGCGACATCGGCCGGTGCCGCATCTGCGCGCGCGGATTGTCGAGCGCCCAGCGGCGCTGCGCGACCGCGACCGCGCCGAGATCCTCGCTGGTGGTGCCATGGCGGGCCATGTGGCGGCGGCACAGCAGCGCGAACTCCTGCGCCGGCATCGTGATGCCGGCGGTATCGAGGAATTGCTGCTCGGCATCGGTATGCACGCCGAAGTCGGACAGCAGCTTGCTGAAGGTCGCGCCGCCGTAGCGCTGGCCGGATGCGCCGTTCAGCGCCCGGTAGACGACCACGTGGTCGGCCTGGCCGGTCGCGACCGCCATCGCCGCCTCCAGCACGATGCCGCAGGCCATGAAGCCGCCGGCCGCGAAATCGGCGTAGTGGTTCAGCTTCGGCAGGCCGAGGTCGGTCGCGACCACCGAGGTCGGCACCGAGTCGCCGAGGCTGAAGCTGACCAGGCCGTCGACCGCCGTCGGCTCGAGGCCGGCGTCCGCGATCGCGTTGCTGCAGGCCTCGAGCGCCAGCGCCTCGACGGTGCGCCCGGAGCTGCGGGAATATTCGGTCCAGCCGATGCCGGCGATCGCGGCGAGCGGCGTGAGGGGGTTGGGGGGCATCGTTCGCTCCTTCCGGTCACACGCTGAGCATGGCCCGGATCCGGCCCGATTCCTGCTGCGCCTGCTCGCGCGGGGCATGGTAGATCACCCGACCGCGGTCGAGCACGTGGATCACGTCGGCCACGCCGAGGCTGAAGCGCAGGTCCTGCGAGGCGAGCAGCATCGTCTGCCCCTTGGCCTTCAGGCTGCGGATCATGTCCTCGAGCGTGCGCACCACGATCGGCGACAGTCCTTCGGTCGGCTCGTCGATCAGCAGCAGCCGCGGGTTTCCAACCAGCGTGCGGGCGATCGTCAGCATCTGCTGCTGGCCGCCGCTCAGCAATCCGCCGCGCCGGTGCCGGAACTCCAGCAGCGGCGGAAACAGCTGATAGACCGACTGCAGGCTCCAGGGCGCGCCGCCGCGCGCGGCGACCTCGAGATTCTCCTGGACGGTCAGGTCCGCGAACACCCGCCGGTCCTCCGGGACGTAGCCGATGCCGGCCCGCGCGATGCGATAGGGTGGCCAGGCGGAGATCTCGGTCCCCTCGAACGTCACCGAGCCGGACGCGATCGGCGCGAGCCCCATGATCGACTTCAGCGTGGTCGACTTGCCGACGCCGTTGCGGCCGATCACGCAGACCATCTGGCCGGGCTTGACCTGCAGGTCGATGTCGAACAGCACGTGCGCCGGCCCGTAGAACGTGTTGATACCGCTGCACTCAAGCATCTCAGCGCCGCCCGGCCGCCCGAAGCCATAGAGAAGCCCCCTCGGGGGCGGAGCCGGACACGATCAGTCCCTGCGGACTGATCGTGCCTGCGCAGCGGCCCCGGACTCCGGGCGGGGCCAGCAGCGAACGCAGTGAGCGCGGGGGTCGTTTCATCCTAGCCCTCGCCCAGGTATACCTGCTGCACCTTCGGGTCGTGCCGGACCTCGCTCGGCGTGCCGAACGCCAGCGGGCGGCCCTGATGCAGCACGGTGATGCAGTCGGCGTTGTCGAAGACCATGTCGATGTCGTGCTCGGTGAAGAGCACGCCGATGCCGCCGGCGGACGCGAGCCGCCGCAGGATGTCGATGACGATCGCGCGCTCGCCGGCGCTCATGCCGGCGGTCGGCTCGTCGAGCAGCAGCACCTTCGGCGCGCCGGCGAGCGCGATCGCGAACTCGAGCCGCTTGCGATCGCCGGCCGACAGCTCGGCCGACGGGCGCTCCGCCATCGCCGCGATCCCGACCTGCTCGAGCAGGCCGACGGCCTCTTCCCAATGGCGCCGGCCCGCTATCCGCAGCACGCTGCGGCAGTCGCCGCGCTGCGCCATCAGCGCGAGCTGGACGTTCTCGCCGACCGCCAGCCCGGTGAAGATGCTGGTGATCTGGAACGAGCGCGCCATGCCCAGCCGGGCGCGCACATGCGGCGCGACCGCCGTCACGCGGCGGCCTTCGAAGACGATCTCGCCGCGGGTCGGCGTCAGGAGCCCCGACAGGCAGTTCAGGAATGTGCTCTTGCCGGCGCCGTTCGGCCCGATGATCGCGTGGATCTGCCCGCGTTCGAGCTCGAGCGATGCGCCGTCGAGCGCCTTGAAGCCGCCGAAGTGCTTCGCGACATCGCTGGCCGCCAGGATGACGTCGCGGGTCATGGTGCCCCCTCGGAGGCTTTCCTCGCCGCCGCGCGGCGCGAACGGATCGCGCCGACGATGCCGTCCGGCAGGAACATCACCACCAGCAGCACGATCGTGCCGAAGATCAGCAGCGGGTAGTCGGACATGGTGGTGATGATGAAGTTCGCGAAGACGAACAGCGCAGCGCCGACCACCGGTCCGAGGAAGGTATGGATGCCGCCGGCGAGCGCCATCAGCACCGGCTCGGCCGACTGCGTCCAGTGCAGCAGCGACGGGAAGGCCATCTGCTGGATCGGCGCGCGCAGCGCGCCGGCGACGCCGGCGAACGCCCCGGCGATGACGAACGCCGCGAGCTCGTAGTTGCGCACGCCGAGGCCGACGAAGGTCGCCCGCTGCCGGTTCTCGCGGATCGCGTGCAGCGCCTTGCCGAACGGCGACAGCGACACCAGGCGCAGCAGCGCGATCGACACCAGCACGACGGTCAGCGCATACAGGTAGTAGCTGTGGGCCGGCAGCAGCCAGTCGGGCGGCATCACCGGCAGGCCGTCGTCGCCGCCGGTGAACGAGTACCAGCCCATCACGATCGTGTGCAGCAGCTGGCCGAACGCGAGGGTCAGGATCGCGAAGTACATGCCGGTGACCCGCACCGCGAACCAGCCGACCAGCAGCGCCACCAGGCCCGCGATCAGCGGCGCTGCGAACAGCCCGACGTGCACCGGCACTCCGAGCTTGGCCGACAGGATCGCGACCGTGTAGGCGCCGACGCCGTAGTAGGCCGCGTGCCCGAACGACAGCATGCCGGCCTGCCCGAGCAGCAGGTTGTAGCTGACCGCGAACAGCGCCATGACCAGGAAGTCGATCGCGATGAACAGGTAGCTCTCGCTGACCAGCAGCGGCAGGGCATAGGCGAGCGCGACCGCCGCCGCGAGCAGCCCGGCGGTCCACCGGCGCGTCATGCCGCCCGCCCCAGCAATCCCTGCGGCCGCACGACCAGCACGACGCAGAGCGCCAGGAAGATGAAGGCGATCGCGAGCTTCGGCGCGAACAGGATGCCGACCGACTGCACGACGCCGATCAGCAGCGCGCCGACCAGCGCACCCATCACGCTGCCGACGCCGCCGATGATGACCACGGCGAACGACTCGATGATGATCGAGCTGTCGAGGCCGAGCGAGATCGAGCCGGCCGGCGCGGCGAGCGCGCCGCCGAGGCCGGCGAGCCCGGCACCGAGCGCGAACACGCCGGTGAACAGGCGCTGGACATCGACGCCGAGCGCGCCGGTCATCTCGCCGTCGGCGACCGCCGCCCGGATCGTCTTGCCGAAGCGCGTCCGGGTCAGCATCAGGTGCAGCGACACCGCCAGCAGCAGGCCGGCCGCGATCAGCAGCAGGTTGTAGGTCGGAAACGGCATGTCGAACACGAACACCGCGCCGTCGAGCCCGCTCGGCCGGCTGACCATGAAGGTCGAGCGCCCCCACAGCAGCTTGATCCCGTCGGCCACGATCAGCGTCACCGCATAGGTCAGGATCAGCTGGTACTGGTGCGGGCGCGTGGCGATGCGCCGCAACAGCTGCGACTCGATCAGCGCCCCGACGCCCGCGACCACCAGCGGCGCGACCACGATCGCCACGGCAAGCCCCCAGTTGCGGTCGCCGACCCACTGCGTGACGGTGTAGGTCAGGTAGGCGGCCAGCATGTAGAACGAGCCGTGCGCGAAGTTGGCGATCCGCATCGTCCCGAAGATCAGCGTGAGGCCGGCGGCCACGACGAACAGCAGCATGCCGCGGCTCACGCCGCTCAGCGCCTGCACCAGGATCTGGTCGAGCATCTCAGGCTCAGGTCTTGCGCGACGCGCGCACCTCCTCCTCGCTCGGCCAGATCTTCTCGGCCGGCACGCGGGCGATGTCCTTGAGGATCTTGAACGGGTACCGGGAATCGGCCGCGGTCCGGCCGATGAACGACGGCACGTTGCCCTGGTGGTCGATCGCGCGGAACGACACCTTGCCGCGCAGCAGGTCGTATTGGCCGCCTTCGATCGCCTTCGTCAGCGCCTGGGCCTCGACCGTGCCGGCTTTCTTGATCGCCGCCCCGTAGACCTGCATCGATTCGTAGGCCATGATCGCCCAGTCGGCGGGCCAGTCCTTGTACTTGGCGCGGTAGCGTTCGGTGAACGAGCGGATCGCGTCGCCGTCGAGCGCGAAGAACGGCGCCCGCATCTGGCCATAGACGCCGTCGGGCATGTCCTGGCCGAGCGCCTTCAGGTCATCCATGAACAGCAGCGTGCCGACCTTCATCCGGTCGAACAGGCCATACGGCTTGGCCTGCCGGGCGAAGCCGACGAAGTCCGCCCCCCACAAGTAGGAGAACAGCACCTCGGGCTTGGCCGTGGTCAGTCGCGTGATGAAGCTGGAATAGTCGGGCTCGCCGAGCTTCGGCCATGCCTCGGCGACGAACTCGGCGCCGGGATTGACGCTGGCGAGCCGCTCCTTGAAGTACTTCAGTGTCTGGTGCGAGGCTTCGTAGTCGGCCCCGACGAACGCGAACCGCTTGCCGAGCGGGCCGATCACCTCGGCCATCGCCCGGGCTTCCATCAGGCCGCTCGGCACCAGCGTGAAGAACTGCGGGTGGTAGAGCTCCATCGCCAGCCGCGGCGTGTTCGCCGTGACCATGATGACCGGCTTCTGGTACTGCTTCGCCACCGCGGATACGGTGAGCCCGACCGCGCTGGAATTCGGCCCGACCAGGATGTCGACGTTCTCCCGGGTGATCAGGTCGCGCGTATGCGTGGTGCCGAGGTCCGGCTTGAGCTGCGAGTCGCGGGTCAGCAGCACGAACTTGCGGCCGAGCGCGCCGCCGGCCTCGTTGAGGTCTGCGATCGCGAGCTCGGTGCCCTGCAGCGTCGAGCGCGTGAACGCCGCGGCGATGCCGGTGAAGTCGGTGGTCAGGCCGACCTTGATGTCGCCCGATTGCGCCCAGGCGGCGCCGGTCGACGCGAACGCGGCGGCGGCGCCGGTGGCCCGGATGAACCCGCGGCGCGGGTGGTTGACGATCGACGGTCTCATCGGATGTCTCCTGGTGGTTGTGTGCAGGTCCGCAATGCATGCCAAACTACGGAACCCTGGTGGACCTGTCAAATCAGGGTGGTGGGAACGGAACCGGAACGACACGGAAACGGAACGCCAGTCGCGAGCGGAACGCCGATCGCGAATCGAACGATCAGGGCACGGACATGCTTGAACTTCCGATCACCGAGCGAACCTTCGGCCACGCGCTCTCCGAGCAGGCGCGCCGGCAGGGCGACCGGCCGTTCCTGATGTTCGACGGCCGCCGCTACAGCTATGCCGATGCGCTGCTGCAGTCGCGCCGGCTCGCCGGGGCGTTGCGCGGCATCGGGATCGCCAAGGGTGATCACGTCGCGGTGCTGATGGACAATCACCCGAACATGGTGTGGACTCTGTTCGCGCTCGGCCTGCTCGGGAGCGTCGCCGTTCCGGTCAACGCGGCCGCCAGGGGCGATCTGCTCGGCTACTTCCTCGGGCATTCGCGCTCGACGGCGCTGATCGTCGATCGTACGCTGCTGCCGACGGTCGCCGCGGTGCTCGACCGCGCGCCCGCCATCCGCCGCGTGATCGTGCACGCCGGCGAGCCGGCGGCCGGCGAGCCGACCGCGGCCACGCCGGCCGAGACCGCGCCGGCTGCGGCCGACGGACGCGCGTGGCACTCGCTGGATGCGCTGCTCGACGGTTTCGACGGCGAGCTGCCGGCCGATGCCGCCCGCTTCACCGACGTCCAGCTGGTCATGTATACGTCCGGCACTACCGGCCCCTCGAAGGGCGCGCTGTGCACGCACGCACAGGAGCAGACCGGCGGGCTCTTCATGGCGCAGCAGCTGCGCTACACCCCCGATGACGTCCTCTACACCGGCCTGCCGCTGTTCCATGCCAACGCGCTGCGCGTGACGTTGACCGCAGCCCTGTGGTCCGGAGCGTCGGTCGCGCTGGCGCGGCGCTTCTCGGCGTCGAATTTCTGGGCCGACATCCGGCGCTACGGCGCGACCGAGTTCAACGCGCTCGGCGCGATGGCGAACATCCTGATGCAGGCGCCGCCGTCGGCGCAGGATGCGGACCATCGGCTGCGGATCTGCAACATCGTGCCGGCGCTGCCCGACGACAAGCGCGTCGCGTTCGAGCACCGGTTCAAGGCGAAGGTGACGTCGCTGTACGGCAGCACCGAGATGTGCTGCCCGGTCTTCGCGACCGAGGGCACGCCGCCGTCGAAGTGGCCCACCTGCGGCCGGATCGTGCCGCCGTTCGAGATGCGGGTCGTCGACGACGATGACCTCGAGCTGCCGGCCGGCCGGATCGGCGAATGGCTGATCCGCGCGAGCGAGCCCTGGTACGCGTTCCAGGGCTACCTCGACATGCCGGCCGAGACGGCCGCCGCCTGGCGCAACGGCTGGTTCCATACCGGCGACCGCGGCTATGTCGACGCCGACGGCTACTGGTACTTCGTCGACCGGAAGAAGGAGGCCGTCCGCCGGCGCGGCGAGAACATCTCGTCGTACGAGGTGGAGCTGTCGATCTGCGCGCACCCGGCCGTGCTGGAGGCCGCGGTGGTTCCGGTGGCGGCCGAGCTCGGCGAGGACGACGTGATGGTGTTCGTCGTTCTGCGCGAGGGCGCCCGCCTGACCGAGCTCGATCTGGTGCGCTTCTGCGAGGAGCGGATGGCCGCGTTCATGGTGCCGCGCTTCGTCCGCTTCATCGAGCGGCTGCCGAAGACGCCGTCGGAGAAGGTCGAGAAGTACCAGCTCAAGCGGATCGCGGAGGCGCAGCGCGCCGAGTTGTGGGACCGTGAGCGGGTGCTCGGCCGGACGCGCCGCCGCTGAGCGCCGTTCCCACGAGCCTGCCGCCGCCGAGCCCGACCCCGCTGCTGCAGCCGCACACGAGGACACGCGACCATGCCCGTCACCGCCGGCCGCCTGCTCGAGGTCGGCGTCGCCGTCACCGATCTGGCCCGCGCGAGTCGGGACTTCGCCGGCCTGCTGCGCGCGCCGGTCAGCGCCCCGATCGAAGGCCCCGACGCGTTCGCGATGCGCTTCACGATGTGCCGCGTCGGACGTGCCGACTTCGAGATCATGGCGTCGACGCGGCCCGACGGACTGGTCGCGCGCTTCGTCGAGCGCCACGGCGAAGGGCTGCATCACATCGCGTTCGAGATCGACGACGCCGAAGCGGCGATGCGCGAGCTCACGGCGCTCGGGGTGCCGGTGCTGGGCCGGGAGCCGGTGCGGATGGCCAATCTGATCGCGTTCTTCGTGCATCCGTCGTGCTTCGGCGGGATCCTGGTCGAGTTCGTGCAGAACCTGCATCCGTGGCTCGACGGCGTACCGCGCTCGTCCGACGACGACCCGCCGGGCATCGATGCGCAGCGCATCATCGGTGTCACCGCGGTGGTCGCGGATATCGCCGCGGCGGCGGCCGCGTTCGCGGCGACGATCGGCGCGCAGCCCGCGCGCGCGGCCAGCTGCCCGTGGATCGACGGGCCGGCGTGCCATTGCCGGATCGGCGACATCGGTCTGACGCTGGTCGGCGTCACGGCGGGCGGGCGCACCGGGCTGCGGCATGTGTCGATCGCGGTCGACGATCTCGACCAATCGGTCGCGCGGCTCGCGCGGCGCGGAATCGCTGTCCGGCGACACGGGGACACAAGCGTCTACGTCGAGGGCCGCGCGCTCTACGGGATGCCGCTGGAATTGGTCGCGCCGGGCGAATGATCCGGCCGGCCGGGCGTCACTCCGGCGCGCCGGGTTCACGGGACCACCCGCGCCGTCCGCAATTGCGAACCGAGCGCGCACAGCGTCGCGATGCTGTCCACCGAGCGGCCCCAGCTCGCGCGACGCGCCGCGGCCAGCGACGAGACGTCGTCCCAGGTGCAGCCGAACAGCGCCTCGCCGTAGTCCGGCGATGCGAGCGTGTCGAGCCGGTTCGGACGCAGGCCGTGCGCCCGGACGAGCGACGCCCACTCGCCGTCGGCGCCGTCGAACACCTGCCGCAGCGCACCGGGCGCCGGCCCGGCGGCCGGCAGATCGAACACCGCGGCGAAGCGCGGCCAGGCGTCGCGCCAGCGGAACGTGTCGCCGTTGGTCAAGTTGAAGTCGCGGTCCGCCGCCGCCGGCGCCGACAGCGACCAGGCCACCGCATCGCCGAGCAGCTCGGCGGCAGTGGCCTGCGAGCGCTTCTCGTAGGTCTCGACCGGGCCGGGGAACGCGAGCGGCAGGCCTCGGTTGCGGCACAGCGTCGCGTAGACCGCCAGCAGCGTGACCAGGTTGTTGCCCGAGCCGGTCGAGCAGCCCCAGACGGTGTGCGGCCGCAGCGTCGTCATCGACCACTGGCGGTTGGCGCGCCGGGCGCGCAGCCAGTCGTACTGGTCGAAGTAGAACAGCGGCGGCGGGCCGCGCGGATCGTCCTCCCGGGCCGGAACCCGGTACGGTCCGAGGTGGCAGCCGTACCACTTGGTGCCGTGCACCAGCACCACCCGCGCGAGCCGGCCGCCGGGCCGGTCGATCGCCTCGACCAGATCGGCGAGCGCGTCCCGGTTGCGCTGCGCCTCGTCCGCCGGCGACGCGCCGGGGATCTTCGCCGCGAACACCAGCGCCTCGCAGTCGAGCAGGGCTGCGCGTTCGCGGCCGATCGCGTCGCGGTCGGTCAGGTCCAGCGGCACCCAACGTGTGCCGGGCTGGTCGGCGGGCGGGCCGGCGGGCAGGTGGGTGGGCGAAGCGCAGGGCAGGGTGCCGGGCAGCTCCGCGGGCCGGCGCGACAGGCAGACCAGTTCGTGCCCGGCGGCGAGCAGGCACTGCGCGATGCCGGCACCGGCCGTGCCGCGCGCGCCGGCCAGCAACGTCTTCACGGGTGCTCGCTCACGAAAGCTCGCTCACGAGCGCTTGCTCACGGGAGCTCGCCGCGCCGCTTCGTCAGCGCCTGCTTCAGCGGCCGCAGGTCGATCATGCCGGGCCGCTGCCGCGGATCCGCGTCGCCGTCGAACAGGGTGAACTTCTGCAGCTTCTGGGTCGCGGTGGTCGGCAGCGTGTCGACGAAGATCGCCCAGCCCGGCACCTTGAAGTAGGCGAGCCGCGGTGCGGCGTACTCGAACAGGCGCTCGGCCGCGGCGCGCGGGTCGTCGACCGGTTGCCGCGGCACGACCACCGCGAGCACCTCCTGCTCGCGCAGCTCGTCGAGCACCGGCACCACGGCGACCTGCGCGACCGCGTCGTGGCCGCGCAGGCAGGCCTCGACCTCGGCGGCCGCGATGTTCTGGCCGCTGCGGCGAATCATGTGCTTCTTGCGATCGAGGAAGGTGAACGTGCCGTCGGCCTCGAGCTGGACCACGTCGCCGGTGTGGAACCAGCCGTTGCGCCAGCAGCGGGCAGTCGTCTCCTCGTCCCGGTGGTAGCGCTGGAACAAGCCGCTGCGGGGCTCGGGGCCGTCGCGGCGCAGCACCAGCTCGCCCGGCTGCCCCGGGCCGACCGGCTGGTCGTCGTCGTCGACCGCGCGCATCAGCAGGCCGGGCAGCGGCCGCCCGATCGACCGGCCGGCGGGCCGAGGCTCGACGTTCGCCGCGGTGGCGATGCCGACCTCGGACATGCCCCAGACCTCGACGATCCTGATGCCGAAGCGGCGCTCGAACGCGTCGCGCTGGGCCGGATCGATGCCGGCGCCGACGCCGAAGCGCACACTGTGCTCGCGCTCGAGCGGCGAGGGCGGGGCGGCCAGCAGCACCGGCGGGATCACGCCGAGGTAGTGGATCATGGTCGCGCCGGAGTCGATGATCTCGCGCCACCAGCTCGCCGGGTGGAACCGGTCCGGGAAGATCATCGCGTTGCGCGACAGGATCATCGCCGGGTTGGAGATCGTCAGGCTGTTCGCGTAGAACAGCGGCAGCGGGTTGTAGAGCCGCTCGGCGCCGTGCTCGACCCGCATCAGCCCGCCGGCGCCGTGGTAGCGCTCGGCCGCGAAGAAGTAGTAGTCGTTGCCGATCAGGCAACCTTTCGGCATGCCGGTGGTGCCCGACGTGTACAGCAGCACCGCGGCGGTGTCGATCGACGGCGTACCCGGCGCC
>JBFWQR010000019.1:0-68196 GCA_050249335.1 Lautropia sp. | reverse complement strand
GCCGTGAGGACGAAGATCTGATCAACGCCGGCAAGCAGCCGGTGACGCTGCTGCCGGGCGGCGCGTTCTTCCATCACGCCGACTCGTTCGGCATGATGCGCGGCGGCCATCTCGATTTCTGTGTGCTCGGCGCGTTCCAGGTCTCGTGCACCGGCGACCTCGCCAACTGGCACACCGGCGCGGCCGACGCGATCCCGGCGGTCGGCGGCGCGATGGATCTCGCGATCGGCGCCAAGCGGACCTACGTGATGATGGAGCATACGACCCGCAGCGGCGAATCGAAGATCGTCGAGCGCTGCAGCTATCCGCTGACCGGCGTCGGCTGCGTCAGCTGCATCTACACCGACCTGGCAGTCGTCGAGGTGACCCCGGAGGGGCTGGTCGCGCTCGAATGGGTCGACGGCCTCGCCTTCGACGAGCTGGCCAAGCTGACCGCGGCGCCGCTGCGGCGCCGGCCGTCCTGAACGAACTCTGGAGAGACTCATGACCGAAGCGTTCATCTGCGACGCCGTCCGCACGCCGATCGGCCGTTATGGTGGTGTGCTGTCGTCGGTGCGCCCCGACGATCTCGGCGCGATCCCGCTGCGGGCGCTGCTGGCGCGCAATCCGAAGCTGGATCCGGCCGCGATCGAGGAAGTGCTGTACGGCTGCGCCAACCAGGCCGGCGAGGACAATCGCAACGTCGCGCGGATGGCGCTGCTGCTCGCCGGACTGCCGCAGGACGTGCCGGCCGCGACGATCAATCGGCTGTGCGGCTCCGGCATGGACGCGGTCGGTACGCTGGCACGCGCGATTCGCGCCGGCGAGCTCGAGCTCGGCATCGCCGGCGGTGTCGAGAGCATGTCGCGCGCGCCGTTCGTGATGCCGAAGGCCGACAGCGCATTCTCGCGCAGCAACGCGGTGTTCGACACCACGATCGGCTGGCGCTTCATCAATCCGAAGCTGAAGGCGCAGTACGGCGTCGATCAGATGCCCGAGACTGCCGAGAACGTCGCACAGGACTTCAAGGTCAGCCGGGCCGATCAGGACGCGTTCGCGCTGCGCAGCCAGCAGCGCGCGCTCGCGGCGCAGGCCAACGGCTTCTTCGCCGAGGAGATCGTGCCGGTCGAGGTGTCGCAGAAGAAGGGCGACCCGGTCAAGATCGCCAAGGACGAGCATCCGCGCGAAACCACGCTCGAGGCGCTCGCCAGGCTGAAGCCGATCGTCCGTGCCGACGGCACGATCACCGCCGGCAACGCGTCCGGCGTCAACGACGGCGCCTGCGCGCTGATCGTCGCCACCGAGAAGGCGGCCAAGCGCTTCGGGCTGACGCCGCGGGCGCGGCTGGTGTCGATGGCGACCGCCGGCGTCGCGCCGCGGATCATGGGCATCGGCCCGGCGCCGGCGACCAGGCGGCTGCTCGAGCGCGCCGGCCTCGCGATCAAGGACATCGACCTGATCGAGCTGAACGAGGCGTTCGCGTCGCAGGGGCTCGCGGTGCTGCGCGAGCTCGGCGTGCCCGACGATTCGCCGAAGGTCAACCCGAACGGCGGCGCGATCGCGCTCGGCCATCCGCTCGGCATGTCGGGCGCGCGGCTGGTGCTGACCGCGGTCCACCAGCTCGAGAAGTCCGGCGGGCGGCGCGCCGTCGCGACCATGTGCATCGGCGTCGGCCAGGGCATCGCGACGCTGATCGAGCGGGTCTGAGCGGTTGAGCTGGCGCACGGAGCCCCATGCGCCGGCGGCCGGCACGCGCTTGTGTCCGCTGGTCGACATCCCGTCCGACAACGGCCTCGAGTTCGTCTTCGGCGACGGGCCGGCGCGCTTCCGGATGGTGCTGTTCCGCCTGCCCGATGGCGCCCCGCGCGCCTACCTGAACGTCTGCCCGCACCAGGGCATTCCGTACAACTTCGGTGCCGATGTGTTCTGCGTCTACGACCTGGAGGAGCGCCGCGATCTGGTGTGCGTCCATCACGCGGCGTTGTTCCATCTCGACGACGGCCGCTGCTATGAAGGGCCGTGCACCGGCCAGTCGCTGGCGCCGGTCGACATCCGGATCGTCGACGACTGGGTCGAGATCGGTTGACGGGCGCTGACAGGGCGTTGGGCAGGGAATCGCGATGAGCGGCCTCGGCGCCGAACCGGCGCTGTTCTGGGTGATCGCCGTACTGGCGGTGCTGCTCGCCGGCTTCTCGAAGGCGTCGACCGGCGGCGGCATCGCGATGCTGGCGGTACCGATGCTGTCGCTGCTGGTGGCGCCGCAGCGGGCCGCGGCGATCATGCTGCCGATCCTCTGCCTGCTCGATCTGCTCGGCGTCTGGACCTACCGCCGGCAGGTCGATCGCGCGTTGTTGCGGCAATTGATGCCGGGCGCGCTGCTCGGCATCGTGATCGGCGCGCTGGTGTTCGGCATCGTCGACGTCCGCTGGGTCAAGGGCTTGCTCGGCGCCGAGTGCATCATCTTCGCGCTGCATCGGCTGGGCGCGGCGCGGACCATCGCGGCTGCCGCCGCGCAGCCGGCCGACCGGCTGCGCGGCAACTTCTGGTCGACCCTCTCCGGTTTCACCAGCACGCTGGCGCATGCCGGCGGGCCGCCGCTGATGCAGTACCTGCTGCCGCTGAAGCTGGACAAGTTGCGGCTGATCGCGACCACCGTCTACTTCTTCGCCGCCGTCAACTACATCAAGCTGGTGCCGTACGGCATGCTCGGCCTGCTCGATGCCGGTAACCTCACGCCGGCGCTGGTGCTGTTGCCGGCCGTGCCGGTCGGCTACTGGATCGGTTACCGCTTCGCGCAGCTGATCCCGGAACGGCCGTTCATCGCGTTCATCAACTGGTCGCTGCTGATTACCGGAATCAAGCTGCTCGCGGACGGCGTGTTCGGCTGGTGACGCCAGCCTCTTCGCTCGGCGGTGTCGACTCGGTCGCCGCCAACTCGTCCGGCGGGCTGCCGCCTTCCTCTTCCCAGACCTCGACTTGTTCACGCGTCGATCCGGTGCGGGCCGGCGAACTGCGGTCCCGGCGCGCCGGCGAATGGGCCGGCTGCGGGGAGCCCTTGTCGGCGGTATCGCGGTCAGCGTCGCTGCGGCGGTCAGTGGCGGTATGGCCGGCAGTGGCGGTGCAGCCGGCGGCGGATGGTTCCTCGTGGGCGGCGGTGGATGTCTGCGTCATGCGTGGCTCCAGTGGACGGTGGCTCCAGCGGACGGTCGCTACGGACGGTCCTCCCGACGGCCGGTCTCGAAACCGGGCCTGTGCTCCGGGGGTTGCCCCGGGAATTACCGTCGCGCAAGGCTCATGCCTGTCGCAAGCCTCGCCCGAGGCATGAGCCTTGCCGTGTCAGCGAACCGATCGGCCGGACCGAGACCTGCGCAATCCCATGCCACCCGCCTCTCCTCCTGCTTCCGAACCTCCTGCTTCCGAACCGCCGCGCTCCGAACCGCCGCGCTCGCCGGCAGTCCCCGCGCCGGAATCGCCGCGGACAGCCGACGCGTTGCCCCGCCATCGGCAGCCACAGCCGGGCGGGCTGCCGGCGGCCGACGATGTCGCGCGCCCGATCGGCAAGCGGGCACGCGCCGATGTAGAAAGTCCGCGCAAGGACACCGACCTCGAAGGCTTCGAGCAGCAGCGTTCCGAAGCACCGCCGGCGGCGCCGACGCGACGCACGACCAGGCGCTAGCGCGGCTCACGCGTTGGCCGTGTCGATCGGCAGGTCAGTCGCTCAGTCGGTCAGAAACCGGTCGCGAACCTGCAGCAGGCACAGCGGCGGCACCAGGCTCGCGTGATAGCCGGTATCGATGTCGACCGGCACCAGGTCGTCGCGCAACCGGCCGGCATAGGCCGGCTCGTTCTCGACATCGACGACCGTCACCGGCGCGCCCCGCGCCTGGAACGCGGCAGCTGCGGTCGTGGTGTTCGCGAAGTTGACGACCGGGTCCTTCGAGCCGCCGCAGAACACGATCGGCGCCTTCGGCGTGAAGTCGATCGGCGAGTTGGCGAGCAGCGCCTGCCGCATCGGCGAGGCGGCGTCCCGCGCCGCGCTCTCGAACGCCGGTGTGATCAGCCGGTCGAGCAGCAGCGGCAGCTTGCGGTCGGCGAGCAGGTCGGTCAGCGACGCGCCGTCGGTGCGCGGGAACAGCGTCTCGATGGTCGCGTCGTACGGCGATTCGAAGAACTGCGACGGCGCGCTGTACAGATTGCCGTAGACCTTCTGCAGCGACGTGATCGCGAACGGCACGTAGTAGGTCGAGCCGAGTTCGCCGAGCGGCAATTCGTCGAGCGCCGAAACGATCGAGCCGACCAGGTCATACGGCCCCGACATCAGGCCGGCACCGGCCAGCGCGAATTCGGCGCCGAGGCTGGTCTCGATCAGCCGCTGGGTCGCGAGCGCCGCATGGCCGCCCTGCGAATAGCCGGTCACGTAGACTTGTCCGTTCAGCGCGACGCCGCGCGCGGCGGCGACTTCGCGGGCGGCACGCAGCGCATCGACGTTGCTGGTCGCTTCCGAGCCGGCATGCAGGTACGGATGCGTCGGGAACGTCGACTTGGCGTAGCCGAGGTAGTCGGTCGCCGCAACCACGAAGCCCTGGCCGGCGAGCAATGCCGCGACCAGCTGTGCTTCGCCGCCGCCGCTGGCCATCGCGCGGGCCCGGTCGAGGTCGGTGCCGCGCGCATAGGCCGCGAGCCGGTACGGGCCGGGGCAGGCCGGGCCCGAAGGCAGCATCACGGCACCGGAGGCCTGCGTCGGCGTGCCGTCGGGTGCGGCGGTCGCGTAGACGATCTCGACCAGCTGGACATCGCAGCGTACCGCTCCGGCCAGGCTGTTGGCATTGCTGCCGGCGACGACCGAATCGAGTTGCGCCGCCGTCAGCGGTGCGCCGGCGTCGGTCGCCGAACGCAACACCGGCGGGGAGACCGGCGGCGGTTCGGGTTGCGGCACCGGAGCGGGCGCCGGTGTCGGGGTCGGCGCCGGCGGCGACGGTGACACCGCGGGCGGCGGGTCCTGGTCATTGTGGCCACAGCCGGCGCCCAGCAGCAGCGCAGCGCTGGCGAACAGCGCGCAACCGAGCCGGCGTGCGCCGGCAGAGCGGGGTGCCGCAGTCGGGTGAGCCCGAACCGTGGCCGGGCGAGTCGAAACCGGGAGCGAATGGCTGTCAGCGTTCATGAACGGAGCGGATGGACGAGAAAACGGCGCCCGAGGCAGGGCGCCGTCAGGTGCCGGGCGGGATTGCCGTCGCGAGTCGTCAGCCTACCTTGCCGGAGTCGGCGGGTGGCAGCGCTGCCAGCATCGACGACTGCAGTGTCGACGGGGCCGACTGCGGTGTCGACGGGGCCGACAGCGGCGGGGGTGCGGTCGGCCGGTTCGGCGCCGGCGGCGTATCGGTCCGATCGCAGCCGGAGACCGCGAGGACGACGCCGCCGAGCACCAGACTGCCGAGCGCGGCGCGCCGGCGGGCGCGGCCGCTGCCGGCATGCCCGCCGTCGGCGGGCCCACGCGAGAGCCGCGACGTCATAGCTTCGGCCGGCGACCCAGCACGAAGAAGATGATCGCCATGATGATGCCGACGACGAACAGGATCCAGGCGATGTTCATCGATAGCCCGGCGATGCCGCCGGCGCCGAGCAACATCGCTACCAGACCGATGACCAGAAATACCGCGGCCCAATACAGCATGATCGATCTCCCGAGTGATTGGCTATGTCCGCCAGCCTTGCAACTGCTATGCCCGCGGTCGGCCGGAGCGCTCGGCCGCTTCGGCGGCGCGCAACTGCTCGTCGTGGTCGTCGATGACGCTGGCATCGCTGTGCTGGGTCCGGACCACTTCGTTCATGCCGAACGGGCTGGGGCCCGGGATCGTTTCCTTGGCGACCGGCAGTTCCTCGACCGCGAGCCGGTGGTACAGGAGGCCCTTGCTGGCGCCGCCGGCGCTGATCCGATCGAGCGTCGGGCGGATCTCGTCGCGATGCCTGACCAGCAGGAAGGTGTGTCCGCTTTCGGCAAGCTGTTCGAGCACCGTCAGCTGCTTGAGTTCGGCCGAGACGATTCGGGCGAGCAGGCCGGCATCGTGCTGCGAGCGATCGGTGATCTGCTTGACCTGTGCGGCCTGCAGCACCGTCATGTCGGCATCGGCGATGCCACCGGTGAGCGCCAGTTCCACGGCCCGGGCCAGTGCCGCCGCATCGGGGAATGCCAGCAGCGCGTAGCCGACCGGATAGTAGACACCGTTGCGGTGGTGAAAGCGCGGATCGTCGCGATCCTCGGTGGTCGTGACCGCGAGCCGGTCGAACGAGTGGTGGGCGGAGGTGGTCGTGGAGGAGTCGAGCGTGGTTGGCATGGTGGCCTCCCGTGGCTGTGAATCGGAGCGCCGTATGGCCGGGTCAGGCATGCGCCGCGGGCTGAGGCTCTCGCAGGCCGCTGCGCGGCGCCGGGCCGGTCGGCCGGGTGACGCGAGCGGCCGGCTTGCCGCGTGGCGCCGCATCGTCGGCCGGCTGATGCAGATGGCGGCGCAGATCGGCGGCTTCGATGCCCATCGCGTCGCGGTACTTGGTTACGGTGCGGCGCGCGATCCGGATGCCCCGCTGCATCAGCAGTTTCGTCAGCCGGTGATCCGACAAGGGCTCTCCGGCCGGTTCGGCATCGACCAGCTGCCGGATCATCGCCTTGACCGCGGTCGCGGAGCAGGCATTGCCGGCGGCGGTCTCGACATGGCTGGTGAAGAACCGGCGCAGCGGGATCAGTCCGGCCGGGCACTGCAGATACTTGCTGTTGACCACCCGCGACACCGTCGATTCATGGATGCCGACATCGGCGGCGATGTCGGCGAGCTTCAGCGGCTGCAGGCCGATGTCACCGTGCTCGAAGAATGCCTGCTGGCGGGCGACGATCGCCTCGGCGGTCTTCTCGATCGTGTTGGCGCGCTGCTCGATGCTGCGCATCAGCCACTTCGCCTCCTGCAACTGCGCGCTGAGACCGCTGCACTGGCCGCCTTCGTTGCGGCCGACGATATCGGCGTACAGCGGGTTGATCCGGATCCGCGGCGTCGCTGCCGGATGCAGGCCGGCCGTCCAGATGCCGCGCACCTTCTTGACGATCACCTCCGGCACCGCGAATACCACGCGGTCCTTGCCGAACGCGAGCCCCGGCTTCGGATCGAGCGAACGGATCAGCCGGGTCGCGGCCGACAGGTCGGCCTCGTCGGCGCCGGTGCGTGCGGCCAGTTCCCGAAAGTCGTTGCGCGCCAGCAGCGGCAGATGCTCGCGGACGATCGCCGTCGCGGTCGCCAGGCCGGCGCTGTGCGGCGGCAGGTCACGCAGCTGCAGCAACAGACATTCGTCCATCGAACGGGCAGCGACCCCGGGTGGGTCGAAGCTCTGCACCCGTGAGATCGCGATCCGGATATCGTCGGACTCGATCGGCGGCCGCCGGCCGCCGGCAGCGGCGGCGGCCTGGCGGGCCAGCTCGAGCAGGTCCTCGGCGTCCTCGCGCAGGTAGCCGGCCGGGTCGAGGCTGTCGATCACCAGCAGGCACAGGTCATACTCGAGCGAAGTCACCCGCAGGCTGCCCAGCTGCGTCAGCAAATGGTCGCGCAGCGAGTCCTGCGCCGGCGTCAGGTCGAGCGCGGTGAGGCCTTCGCCGGAGCCGGTCTTGGTCGACGGCGTGCTCCAGTCCGACAATGGTTCGTTGAATTCGTCGCCATTGGCTTCCACCGTGGTCGTGTCGCTGTCGGAGTCACCGATTTTCGCTTCGTCGCTGGCACTCGCGGCGTGGTCCGCGGCGAAGTCCTCGCCGTCGGCCGTAGCGTTTTCCACGGCCGCGATCGCCGCCGCGGAGCCGGCTTCAGGCGCATCGAGCGCCGTCGCGGCGGGATCGGCCGAGTCGTCGAGTTCGAGCAGCGGGTTGCTGTCGAGCGCCTGATTGACTTCCTGTTCGAATTCGAGGGCATTCAGTTGCAACAACTGCAGCGAACGCTGCAGCGCTGGTGCGATGCTGAGATTTCGATGCATCTGCAGCGAAACTGACTGACCCATGACTCTTCCTCCTGCGGTGCGCGTGGCGGCGGTCTGCCACGGTCGTCGAATGACGGAATAGTTCGACTACGCAGAATCCATGCCACCTCGAATCGGCGCTGAATCGCGCCGGAAATCGGCGTTTCGACCCCGATTTGCCGGAATTCGGGATCCGGAGGTGATGGTCGTTTCGTATTCCGGGAAGAATCGTGAGGCCGTGGCGGCTGTCGCCGGTCGGCGCTGACAATCCTGCCGCCGGCCGTCTATCGCCCGTGAAGCGCATGGAAGAAATTGCCGATCGGCGATAAAACCAGGCTCGCGGTGTGCCCTCGGGAATCGCTCGGAGGGTCCATCCGGATCGATGCGAGTTGGCGGGCTCAGGCACGCGGATTGCCGCACGCCGGGTGTCCTGACGGACACGTTTCCTCCCTGATTTGCGGCCCGCGCGTCGACGACGTGCGGGCCGTTCTTTTCCTGCGTCCGGCATGGGCGAACGCCACACACCGGTCCGGCCGCCTCGCCGCTCCGCCTTTGCCGGCAGACTAGTCGATGCCGTGGGAGTTCGTACCCCGGGAGCCCGTACCCCGGGACCCCGTACCCCGGGAGTTCGTGCCGCGGGAGTTCGTGCCGCGGGAGCCCACGCTGCCGGCAAACGAGTCCGTGCGCGCGGAGTCCGTGCGCGCGGTGCTCACCCCGGTGGGAGGCGCCGGCGATATGGTCAGCGCACGCACCGAGAGTCGAACCAGTTGCCGGACCTCCGGTTGCAGGCCGAGCCGCAGCGTCGAACCGACCAGCCGGCGCACCGCCGGCGATCGCGTCAGCAGCAGCGCGGCGGGAATGCCGAGCGCGAGCGCCGCGGCCGGATGGCGCAGCGCCAGCCGCATCGTGGCGCTGCGCGGAAAGCCGCCGTCGCCCGTTTCAACGCCCGCTGCCGGCAACGGCGCCGGCATTGCCGGCGCTCGATCGGGGGACGGCCGGCCTGGCGCCAGCACTTCATCGATCCGGACCGGGACTGCGGCCGGCACCGCGGCCGCGACCGGCGCGTGCGGCACCGCGTTCGCCGGCCTCGGTGCCATCGCCTGCTGGCGTCGCTGCTGGATCCGCGCGTAGATCGCCGATGCGGTCTCGCCGCGAGCGCCGCGATCGGCAGGGCCAGCGCGGTCGGCACGGTCGGCGCGATCAGCAGCTGCCGGAGACGGCTCGCGGTCGCTCGCGGAGGCCTTCACCGGTGTGCGCCCCGGTTCGCCGGACGAATCGTTCATGGCCGCAGCGCTTCACGCAATTGTTCGAGGTCGTCGCTGGCGACGCGCCGGCTCAGCGGAAATGCATTGCGGCCGGCTCCGAGCAGCGAGCGGACCCGATAGCCGAGGAACAATGCCGCGGCGAACCAGAACGCGAGCAGACCCACGAGGCTCACCATCCGCCATTCGGTGTCCCAGGTCAGCGCGACGACGGTCGCGGCCGCCCATACGATCGCGACGATCGCGACCACCACCGCGGCGAACGCGGTGATCGCCAGATCGATCAGCCGCTTCTGCTCGTCGGCGAACTCGACGATGAACAGCTGCGAGCGATCGTCGAGCCCGTCGACAAACTCGCTGGCGATCCGGCGCACGCCCTGCAGCCGCGCATCGATCAGGCGACGAAGCAATGTCACGGCTGGCGGCGGAGCGCGAGCGAAATGCCGGCGCCGAGCGGCGTGCCGGCGCTCAACGCCGCGCCAGCAGCGCGCCGATGACGAAGCCTGCCGCGGCGGCGATGCCGACGGCCTGCCACGGCGACTGGTGCGCGTAATCGTCGACCACGCCCGCGCTTTCGCGGGCGCGCCGCTGCGCCTCGCTGGCGGCATCGACGACGGTGTCCGAGATCGAGCTCATGGTCGCGCGGATCCGCTCGACCACCGCCTTGACCTCCGGCGACTCGGCCAGATCGGTCCGGCCCATCAGATCCGCCAGATCCTTCTTCAGCGCAGTCCATTCCTTCTCGATCGAATTGCGCGACTGGTCGCCGAGATCGGAGGCGGCGCTGCCGATCGATCGACGGGTACGTTTCAGCGACCGCTCGATCGCCTCGGCGGCTTCCTCGAGGCGGCTGGCAATTTTGTCCGCGCTGATGTCAGTCATCTCATGTCCTCGTTCGGGGTAGTGGGTGGTAGAGGGGCAGAGGGGCCGGAGGGCCGATGTTCGCTAGTGGGAGCTATGTGTTGTGGGCTATGTGTTCGCCGGTGGTCGATGATAAGTCTTCGATGCCGGACCTGCCTTGCCGCCCTGGCGGCGGCACGGCTACAGCGGGCGGCACGGCTACAGCGGCGCCTTCTGCAGAAGATCGGCGAGTTCGTCGGCATGCTCCTCTTCCTGGCTCAGGATGCTTTCGAGCATCCGTTTGGTGGTCGGATCGTCGTCGCCGAACCAGCGCGCCATTTCGCGGTAGGTGTCGATCGCGATCCGTTCGGCGACCAGGTTCTCCTGGATCATCTCCTTCAGATCGTGCCCTTCGACATAGTCGGCATGCGCCCGCGTGGACAGGCCATCGGGCGAGAAGTCGGGCTCACCCGACAGCTGGACGATCCGCCGGGCGATCTGGTCGGCATGAGCCTGCTCTTCGGTGGCGTGCTGCATGAACTCCTGGGCGATCGGCTCGGCGAAGATCCCGGCGGCCATGAAGGCATGGCGCTTGTAACGGAGCACGCAGACGATCTCGGTCGCCAGCGCCGCGTTGAGCACCTTGATCGCCTGGCTGCGGTCCTTGCCATAGTTGGCGGTGACGGCGCCGTCGGTCATGTTCTGCCGCGCACGCTCGCGGATCGCTTTGATGTCGGCGAGAAAGGGTTGACGGCGGGCCGCATCGGGCGCGCTGCGCGCGACGCCCGCCTCGTTCCGGCCGTCCGTCCGCTGGGTCTGGGCCATGGGATCACCTCGTTGGTTGCTGTGTTGTCATACACGGCTCTCGTCGGAGCCTTGGGGCACCCGATCAAGCAACTGGCGTACCCGGTTCGCGCCGGCGCCGCGAGGCGGCTCGAGACCGTCCCGGAGACCGGTTCGCGACGTCCACAAGCCCGCCGAGGCGGCGTCGATGTTGCGCTGCAGCGTACGGATTCCCAGGCGCAATGCACATCATTTGCCGCAAGATTTGCCGCGCGATACGTCGCATCGATGTCGCAGCGGTGCCGGCGTGGAGGCGAACTAAGAAGACGTTATCGGGAGATCCGCCACAATCGGTGCCAGAAACCGACGCCGCGCCGGACTTGCCGATACAGCCGGACGTGCCGAATATTTCTGGCATGTGACTTGCATCCGCCGCCTCCACGCGACCCCATGCTTTCGAACGATGAGATGAAGTCAAGCGTGCCCGATCCGGACGCCAGTCAGCGATCAGGCGACGGCGGATCCTGTGATCCCGAGATCGAAACCGCGGTCCTGCTGGATGCGGTGATCCATGACCTCCGGACGCCGTTGAGCGCGATGTCGGGGTGGCTCGAAGTGCTCGAGGCGCATGTCGGTGAAAGTACCGACGACCTGCTGGCGCGGGCGCTGCGCGGGTTGCGACGCAGCGTCGATGCCCAGGCCGGCATTCTCAACACGCTGTCCGAGACGCTGGCGCAGCAGCGCCGCACGCTCGGCCCGCATCAGGACTGTCTGCTGCTCGAGCGGCTGCAGCAGGCGATGGGCGTGCTCGAGAGCCGGCGCGCGGCGGTGTCGATCGATCTGGCGCGGCTGGCACCGCTGCGGCACTTCTCCGGCGCCGCAGAGCTGACCTGCGTCGACGCCGGCCCGCCGTTGACCGACGCCTGTGCCGTGCTGCTGCAGGCGCTGGCGATCGCGCAGTCGACCGCCGACGGGCCGATCGTGATCAGCGGCGGCGCGGCGCAGTTGCGGATCACGGTGCCCGGGGGCAGTGGCGACCGCGCGCCGCTGCGGGGCCTGTGCCAGGGGTTCGGCGGCTATGGCGCGCGCCGGCCGGATCTGCGGATCCAGACCCTGTGGCTGGCACGGTCCATGTTGCGGCGCTGCGGGCTCGACCTGCGCATGGCGCCGGGCGACGCCGGCTTCGACCTGCTGATCGGACGGCTGGGGGCCTGAGCGCCTGCGGGCCGCCGTGCTTTGGTCGGGCACACGCCTGATGGCAGGCCGTGCCGGCCGCCGGCTGTGCCGGCTCGGACCGACGGTGCGCTATATTGGTGTTCCCGAAGTACGCCCACCAGTTTCCTATGCCCGGCGAGACCGTCCTCGTGGTCGAGGACGACGACAATTCGGCCGAGTTGTTGTCCACATTCGCGCAATCGGAAGGCTTCATCCCGATCGTTGCCAACAGCCTCGCGGAAGCGCGACAGCAACTGATCGTGCACAAGCCGGGGATTGTGCTGCTCGACCTCGAGCTGCCCGACGGCTCGGGCATGGACCTGTTCTCCGACGAGAACCTGCGCGGCGACGCGGAGATCGTGTTGATCACCGGCCATGCGTCGGTCGATACCTCGGTGCAGGCGTTGCGTCTCGGTGCCGCCGACTATCTGATCAAACCGGTCTCGCTGAAGCTGCTGCGGACGGTGCTGAACCGGCTGGCCGCCGATTCGGACTCGCGCGGCCCCGGATCGGCGGCCGGCCGCGACGGTAGCCCCGGGGGCGGTCCCGGCGACGACGGCGATGAAGCCGTCGGCCACGACGACGCCAATGACCGAGACGATGCCGACGCAGCGGCAGCGGGCGGCGATCCGGCGGCGCGGCGCAAGCCGGCGGCGGCCCGCGGCGGCCGGCCGGCGACGCCGGTGCGGTCGGCCGAGAGCTTCGGCGGCATGTGGGGGATCTCGCAGGCGATGCGAGAGGTGTTCACGCAGATCGAGCGGGTCGCGCGGACATCGGTCAGCGTCTTCATCGTCGGCGAAAGCGGCACCGGCAAGGAACTGGTCGCCGAATCGATCCACCGCTCGAGCCACCGGCGCAACGGCCCGTTCGAGGCGGTCAACTGCGGCGCGATCTCGGCGCAACTGATCGAGAGCGAGCTGTTCGGCCATGAAAAGGGCAGCTTCACCGGTGCGATCAAGCGCCACAAGGGTTTCTTCGAACGCGCCAGCGGCGGCACGCTGTTTCTCGACGAGATCACCGAGATGTCGCTCGACCTGCAGGTCAAGCTGCTGCGCGTGCTCGAAACCGGCACTTTCAGCCGGGTCGGCTCCGACACGCTGCTGCGCAGCGACGTGCGGGTCGTGGCGGCGACCAACCGCCAGCCGCTCGCCGCGGTCCGTGACGGCAAGCTGCGCGAGGACCTCTACTACCGGCTCAACGTGTTCCAGATCGCGTTGCCGCCGCTGCGCGAGCGGCTCGAGGACCTGCCGCTGATCGCGCGCCATTTCCTGGCCGCCTACGCCGAGGGCGAGAAGCGGGAGCTGGCGTTCAGCGACGCCGCGCTGAAGCAGCTGCAGTCGTGGCACTGGCCGGGCAACGTGCGTGAGCTGCGCAACTATGTGCATCGCACCGCGATCATGGTCGACGGCAGGTCGATCGACGTCGCCGCGCTGCCGCCGTTCGATCCCCAGGCGACCATCGCCGGCCCGGCCGGCGCTGCGGTGCCGGCCGCTCCGCCGACGCCGGCATCGGTGTCGCCGCCGGCCACGGTGGAGTCCGCCGGCAACCTCGCGCGCGACGCGGGCAGCGGTGCCGATGCCGGCGGCGAGCGGGAGGCCGCGCCGGTTGCCGCCGGCGGCGACGACACGATGCCGCTGGTCCCGCTGCGGGTCGGCTGCAGCATCGCCGACGCCGAGCGGCAGCTGATTCTCGCGACGCTCGAATACTGCGGTGGCGCCAAGGAACGGACCGCCGACATGCTCGGCATCAGCCTGAAGACGCTGTATAACCGGCTGCGCGCCTACGAATCCTGACAGCCCGCCGGCCGGCGGCCCAATGAACGAGCGGCGTCGCCGATCGGCCGCCGCGCGACGACGGAGTCCCCGCGAGATGACGATGATCAAGCACCTGATCGACGGCGCGGCGGTCGGCGGACGCGAGGTATTCGAGACGATCGATCCGGCCAACCAGCAGGTGCTCGCCGAGGTCGCTTCCGGCGGGCCGGCCGAGGTCGCGGCCGCGGTCGCGGCGGCCAAGGCGGCGTTCCCGAAGTGGGCCGGCACGCCGCAGGCCGAACGCGCCCGGACCATGCATCGGCTCGGCGAGCTGATCACCGCCGACGTCGCGGCGATCTCGGAGACCGAGACCCGCGACACCGGCCAGGTGATCGGGCAGACCCGCAAGGCACTGGTGCCGCGCGCCGCCGACAATTTCCACTACTTCGCCGAGATGTGCACCCGCACCGACGGGCACACCTATCCGGTCGACGCGGCGATGCTGAACTACACGCTGTTCCATCCGGTTGGCGTCTGCGCGCTGATCTCGCCGTGGAACGTGCCGTTCATGACCGCGACCTGGAAGACCGCGCCGTGCCTCGCGTTCGGCAACACCGCGGTGCTGAAGATGAGCGAGCTGTCGCCGCTGACCGCCGCCCGGCTCGGCGAGCTGGCGCTCGAGGCCGGGGTGCCGCGCGGCGTGCTCAACATCGTCCACGGCTACGGCAAGACCGCCGGCGAGGCGCTGGTGTCGCATCCGGACGTGCGGGCGGTCTCGTTCACCGGCTCGACCGCGACCGGCAACCGGATCTGCCAGGCAGCCGGCCTCAAGAAGTTCTCGATGGAGCTGGGCGGCAAGAGCCCGTTCATCGTGTTCGACGACGCCGATCCGGAGCGCGCTCTCGACGCGGCGCTGTTCATGATCTTCTCGAACAACGGCGAGCGCTGCACCGCCGGCTCGCGGATCCTGGTACAGCGCACCATCTACGACGACTTCGCCGGGCGCTTCACGGCGCGCGCGCAACGGATCCGCGTCGGCGATCCGCTCGACCCCGCGACCATCATCGGCCCGATGATCTCGCAGGATCATCTCGCCAAGGTGCGCCGCTACATCGACCTCGGCAGCAGCGAGGGCGCCGAGCTGCTGACCGGCGGCGCCGAGCCGCCGGCGCTCGACGGGGCGCTCGCGCGCGGCAATTTCGTGCGGCCGACGGTATTCGGCAAGGTCCGCAACGACATGCGGATCGCGCAGGACGAGATCTTCGGCCCGGTCGCCTGCCTGATTCCGTTCGACGACGAGGCCGACGCGATCCGGATCGCCAACGACACCCGCTACGGGCTGTCGTCGTACGTCTGGACCTGCGACATCGGCCGCGCCCACCGGGTCGCCGCGGCGGTCGAGGCCGGCATGTGCTTCGTCAACAGCCAGAACGTCCGCGACCTGCGCCAGCCGTTCGGCGGCACCAAGGCGTCGGGCACCGGCCGCGAAGGCGGTACCTGGAGCTTCGAGGTGTTCCTCGAGCCGAAGAACGTCTGCGTCTCGATCAGCCAGCATCCGATCCCGCACTGGTGAATGGACGCTGCGCGCAGGCTCGGAGAACCGACATGGGAACACTCTCGCTCGCGGCGAAGATCACCCACGTGCCGTCGCTCTATCTGTCCGAGCTCGACGGGCCGCACAAGGGCTGCCGCCAGGCCGCGATCGACGGCCACGTCGAGATCGGCCGCCGCTGCCGCGCGCTCGGCGTCGACACCATCGTCGTGTTCGACGTCCACTGGCTGGTCAACTCCGAATATCACATCAACTGCGCCGCCGAGTTCCAGGGCGTCTACACCAGCAACGAGCTGCCGCATTTCATCAAGAACATGCGGTACGCGTACCCGGGCAACCCGGCGCTCGGCAGGCTGCTCGCCGAAGCGGCGGTCGCCGACGGCATCGCGACCCGCGCGCACGACCAGACGACGCTCGAGCTCGAATACGGAACGCTGGTGCCGATGCGCTACATGAACCCGGACCGGCACTTCAAGGTGGTCTCGGTCTCGGGCTGGTGCATGTGGCATTCGCTCGCCGACAGCCTGCGCTTCGGCCGCGCGGTCCGGCGCGCGATCGAGGGCCGCTACGACGGCCGGGTCGCGGTGTTCGCCAGCGGCTCGCTGTCGCATCATTTCGCCGACAACGGCACCGCGCCGCAGTTCATGCACAAGGTCTACGATCCGTTCCTCGAACAGGTCGATCGCCGCGTGATCGAGCTCTGGCAGCGGGGCGATTGGGCGACCTTCGTCGACATGTTGCCGATGTACGCCGACAAGTGCTGGGGCGAGGGCGGCATGCACGACAGCGCGATGCTGCTCGGCCTGCTCGGCGGCCGCGACTACACCGCACCGGCCGAGATCGTCACGCCGTACTTCGGCAGCTCCGGCACCGGGCAGATCAATGCAGTGCTGCCGGTGACGCCGTTGCCGAACTGAGGTACCGTCGCGGCTCGTGCCCGGCGGCCGCGCGCGGCGGCTCGCATCGACGAGGCGCGCACGGCGCCCGTCTGGCCCGCGGCCGGTACCGAAGGAGACGACGATGCCCCACCTGACCCTCGAATGCTCGGCGAACCTGCGCAACTTCGGCCATCTGTCGAAGTTGTGCCAGACGCTCGCGCGGATACTGGTCGCGCAGCGCGGCGACGACGACAGGCCGGTCTACCCGATCGGCGGCGTCCGGGTCCGAGCGCTGGTCGCCGAGGACTATTGCGTCGGCGACGGCCGTGCCGGCGATGCGGCGTTCGTCCATGCCTGCCTGAAGATCGGCACCGGCCGCAGCGAAGCGATCAAGCGCGCCACCGGCGACGCGCTGTTCGAAGCGATCAAGCAGCACTTCACGCGCGAGTTCCAGACGCAGGGGCTCGCGTTGTCGCTCGAGATCGCCGAGTTCAGCGAGGCCGGGACCTGGAAGCACAACAATCTCCATCAGCGCTTCGCGGCCGTGGCGGCGCGTGACGGCGACGCCAGCGCCAAGGCCTGATGGACCGCCCGATCGCCGCGGTATCGCCACTACGACACAAGAGCGGAGCAGCGCAATGAAGCAGCAAATCGAGGAACGGAGAATCGGTTTCGTCGGACTCGGCACCATGGGTCAGGTGATTGCCCGGCGGCTGCTGGCAGCCGGCTACCCGATGACCGTCTGGAACCGGACCGCGACCGCCGGCGAGGCGCTGGTCAAGGACGGCGCGAAGTGGGGACAGTCGCCGAAGGACGTCGCCGCCGCGTCGGACGTGGTGTTCTCGATGGTGACCGACGGCGCGGCCTCCGAGGCGGTGATCTGCGGCCCGGGCGGCCTGCTCGAAGGCGCCCATCCGGGGCTGATCATCATCGACTCGGCGAGCATCGCCCCCGAGGCGTCGCAGGCGATCGCCCGGCAGGTCGAGGCCAAGGGTATCGCGATGCTGGATGCGCCGGTCTCGGGCGGCCCGAAAGTCGCTGCCGAGGGCCGGCTCGGCATCATGGTCGGCGGGCCGAAGCCGGCGTTCGACGCCTGCGAGCCGATCCTGAAGCAGCTCGGCACGATGGTGCTCTACACCGGCGCCAACGGCAACGGCACCACGCTCAAGCTGATCGCCAATCTGGTGATGGGCGTCGCGATCCAGGCGTCGGCCGAGGCGCTGGTGCTGGCGGCCAAAGTCGGCATCGACCCGCAGGTCGTGATCGACATCACGTCGCTGCCGGGTACCGGGCCGCAGACCGGCGCGATGGCGACCCGCGGTCCGCGGATGATCCGGCACGACTTCTTCCCGCCCCACTTCTCGGCGGCCAACATGGACAAGGACCTGACCGGCGTGATCCGGCTCGCCGAGCAGTTCGGCGTCTCGTTGCCGACCGCGAGCGCGGCGCGCGAGATCGTCCGCGCGGTCAAGTCGCAGGGCAACGGGCACATCGATTCGAGCGCGGTCGTCACGGTGCTCGAGGCGATGGCCAACACCACGGTCGGGAAGAGCGGCGGCAACGCCTGAGCGGCGCCGGTACCCGAGGAGCGGCGCCGGCCGGCCGGCGTCAGGAGCCCGGCCGCCGGGTGCCGCGCGGCCGCACCCGCAGCAGCGCCAGCGACAGCGCCGTCGCGCTGCAGATCATCGCCAGCCACTGCAGCGGCCCGAGCGGCTCGTCGTGCACCAGTGCGCCCGACAGCATCGCGACGATCGGCACCAGCACCGACGACAGCCCGGCGAGGTTCGCCGGCAACAGACCGACGATCGAGAACCAGCAGAAGTTGCCGATGCACATCGGCACCAGCACGATATAGCCGATCACCAGGATCGTCGTCGCGCTCGGCATGAACCAGCGGCCGTCGCCGAAGGCGAGCGCGCCGGCGCCGATCGGCAGCGCTGCGAGCAGCAGCTGCCAGCCGGTCAGCACCGTTGCCGGCACGTCGATCGGCCGGCGCTTCAGCAGCAGTGTGCCGATCGCCCAGCCGATGCCGGACACGAGCCCGAGTGCGAGCCCGAGCGGCGCGTCGGCATAGACGCCGAGATTGCGCAGCATCAGCAACCCGACCGCGAGCGCGCCGAGCGCGATCGCCAGCGCCAGCCTCGGGCTGAGCGGCTCGCGGAGCACGAGCCAGCTGATCAGCGCCGCCCACAGCGGCATCGTGAAGCCGAGCACCGCGGCCTGGCCCGACGGAATCAGTACCGCCGAATAGGTGGACGCGATGTTCCAGACGACCAGATAGGCGAGCGTCGCGAGGATCAGGGTCGGCCAGTGGCGCCGGGGAATGATCAGCGATTGGCCGCGCCACCGCGCGAACGCGAGCAGCACCAGGCCGGATGCGATCAGCGAGATGCTCCGGAAGGTCCAGACCGAGACCTCGCGGACCGCGATCGGGAACAGCGGCCAGTTGGTGCCCCAGACCAGTGTCAGCACCGCGAGCAGCACCAGCGCCCGGCGGGGCACCGGCGCGGCGGCGTTCGAGGACGATCGGGGAGCGCTCAGATCGGAACTTCCAATGAAGCGCCGACCAACCATTGACGTCCGGGCGCGGGCTCATGGTACTGCGCGTTGGCCTGATTGACGATCACCGAGCCGACGTAGCGCCGGTCGCCGACGTTGTCGACGCGCAGATAGCCGGTCAGCCGGCCGAAGCCGAGATCGGCGCGATAGCTCGCCTTGGCGTTCCAGACCGCGTAGCCGGCATTCGACGCGGTATTGCGGTCGTCGGCCCAGAGCCGGCCGGCGCCGACGAGCTCGATGCCGGCGCGCGGGCCGAAGGTCGCGGCGTTCGGCGTCGCGCGCGGCCGGCCGGACCACAGCAGCTCGGCGAACAGCAGCGCGGCCGGCACGCCGGGCAGCCGGTTGCCGGCCGCGATCGTCTCGACCGTGCCGCCGCGGATCGCACGGTAGCCGCTGCTGAATTCGGCGACGGTCCGGGTCGCGGCGAGCTGACCGCTGAGCTGCGGGCTCCACAGCGTCGCCGCCGCGAGCTCCCAGCCGCTGCGCCGTGTGCCCGGCGCGTTCTGGAACACCGTGTTGCCGGCACTGGTCAGCGTCACGATCTCGTCGGTCGAGCGGATCCGGAACGCCGCTGCGTCGATCCGCAGCGCGGCGGTCGGGGTCCATTTGACGCCGAGCTCGGCGTGGCGGCTCTTCGCGGCGGACAGCGATGGATTGAACTGCGGCACGATGCCGCCGCCGGCGTCGCTGCGGTAGGCGACCTCGGCGAGCGTCGGGGTCTCGAAGCCGCGGCCCCAACTGCCGTAGAGGTTGAGCGTCGGCGCCGCGTGCCAGGTCAGGCCGATCACCGGGTTGATCGCCCGGTAGCGGACCGCGCCCGATCCGTCGGCGCCGTCGGCGAGGTAGCCGTCCTCGGAGTCCAGGCGGATCCGGCTGCCGCGCACGCCGGCGATCAGCGAGTAGCGCTCGGACAGCAGCGTCGTCGACTGCAGATACCAGTCGTCGCTGGCGGCCGAGTTCAGTTCGTCGCGGGTCGTCGCCAGTTTCTCGCCGGCGCGCGCGCTGCCGCCGGTCCGCCGCTCGCGCGAGCGGTCGAGCTCGATGCCGGCGACGACCGTCGTCGGCAGGCCGAACGGCTTCGCCGGCTGCGTGTACTGGATACCGGCACCGGCATAGTCGCGGTCGAGCGCGACCCAGGCATTGTTCGCCTGGAACTGCAGGTTGTCGCGCTCGCCGACATGGCCACGCAGCAGCAGCGACCGGCCGGCGGCGAATTCGTGCCGCGCCACCACGCCGACCTGGCCCTGGCCGACCCGCTTGCGGGTGCGCAGTGCCGTCGCCGAGACGGTGCCGGCGGCGTTGCTGCCGGCCTGGCGCGGGTCCTCGGCGAGCTGCGCGGCAGTCAGACCGAGCGGATCCTCGGCGATCGGACTGTCGAAGCGGTTCGCGACGATCTGCACCCGGGTCGCGGCCGAAGGCGCGACCACCAGCTTGCCGTTGAACTGGCGGCGCTCGGCGTGACTGTTGGCGCGGTAGCCGTCGCTGCGCAGCGCCGAGAAGTCGGCGACGATACCGGCGCTGCCCTGGTCGGCGACCAGCGGCGACGAGACCTGCCAGTCCTGCCGGACCAGCCCGTGAGAGCCGGCGAAGCCGCGCAGCTCGGCGATCGGCCGCGGTGCCGGGTCGCGCGTGAAGGTGCGGATCACGCCGCCGGCCGAGTTGCCGTAGAGCTGCGCCAGCGGGCCGCGCAGCACCTCGATCCGCTCGGTCGAGGTCAGGCTGACCGACGACGCCTGGCCCTGGCCGTCCGGCGTCGTCGCCGGGATGTCGTCGATCAGCAGGCGGATGCCGCGAACGCCGAACGTCGAGCGAGCACCGTAGCCGCGGATCGAGATCTGCAGGTCCTGTGCGTAGTTCTGCCGATTCAGGATCGCGAGGCCGGGCACGCGGTTCAGCGACTCGGACAGATTGACCTGCGGACCGGCGGCCTCGATGGCATCACGGCCGATCGCGTCGATCGCGGCCGGCGTATCGAAGCTGCGCTGCTCGGTGCGCGAGCCGGTGACGACGATCGCGTCGAGCGTTTGCGCGGTGGTGTGATCGGCGAGCGCGGTTGCCGCCGCGAGCAGCGACGCCTGCAGCGTACGGTAACGGGCCTCGTGCGTTTCCGACATCGCCGCGACTATACGTGACCGGGCCCGTGACCGGGGGGGCCGGGCTACCGTGCCGGGGAGGCCGTCGGACTATGGCAAGGGGTCGCGCGGCGGGGCTGCCGGCGGCGGCACGGCGGGCGGACTTTCGGGTACGGCGGGCGGAGGCGGCACCGCTGGTGGCGTCAGTGGTGCAGGTTGCGGTTGTGGCTGCGGTTGTGGCTGCGGTTGCGGATCGATCGGCAATGGCGGATCGCCGACTGGTTGCGGCAGCGGATCGCCGATCGGCGCCGGCTGGGAATGGTTGTGCGGCAGCATGTGGATCTCCTCGCGGTCGCGGATCACCCGCAAGCCGCGGGCCTGCTCGCGGGATTCGCGATCTGTCTGGGTACAATGCGAATGATTCGCATTGGATCTCGCTTCGCACTGGAGCCGTCATGACCGACCGCCGAACTGCCGCCATCCCTGACCCGAGCGCTGACCCGAGCGCTCACCGGCCGGCCTCGCCGCGTGCCGCCCGGTCGCGCCGCAGCCTGCTGTCGGCGCTGACGGCCCTGGCTGGCGGCAGCGCGCTGGCGGCGGGCACGGCGCTGCTGCCGTCGCGCGCCGCGGCCCAGCAGCCGCCGGCCAGATCCGCGATCGACGCAGTGGTCGCGCAGTACGCGAAGATCGTATCGGCCAACTACCAGGATGCGCATGCCGGCGCGCTGGAGCTGCAGAAGGCGATCAGGTCGTTCATCGCCAAGCCGTCGCAGACCGGGCTCGAGCAGGCGCGCAAGGCCTGGCTGGCCGCGCGCGAGTGGTACGGTCAGAGCGAGGCGTTCCGCTTCTATGGCGGGCCGATCGACGCCGACGACGGACCGGAGGGCCGCATCAACGCGTGGCCGATGGACGAGGCCTACATCGACGGCGTGCAGGACCGCGCCGATGCCGGCGTGATCAACGACCGCAAGGTCGCGATCACCCGCAAGCTGCTGATCGATCTGAACGAGCGCGACGGCGAGGAGAACATCTCGACCGGCTGGCATGCGATCGAGTTTCTGCTCTGGGGCCAGGACCTGCGCGATGACGGCCCCGGCGACCGGCCCCATACCGATTTCGTCGACGGCCGCAAGCCGAACGCCGATCGCCGCCGCCGCTATCTCGACGTGGTCGGCGCGCTGCTGGTCGACGACCTGAAGTCGCTGGTCGACGCCTGGGCACCCGGGCGGCCGAAGAACTATCGCGCCGGCTTCGAGCGCGGCGGCATCGAATCGGTCCGCAAGATCATCGTCGGCATCGGCTCGCTGTCGCGCGGTGAGCTCGCCGGCGAGCGGCTCGAGGTCGCGATGAACACGCAGGACCAGGAAGACGAGCATTCGTGCTTTTCCGACAATACCCACCGCGACGCGGTCACCAACGCGCTCGGCATCGAGAACGTCTGGCTCGGCCGCTACAAGCGGCGCGACGGCACCGTGGTCGAAGGCGCGTCGCTGCGCGACCTGGTCGCCAAGGCCGACCCGGCGCTCGCCGAGCGGACCACGCGCTCGATCGCGGCGTCGCTGGCGGCGACCGAGGCGATCCAGGCGCCGTTCGATCGCGAGATCATCGGCACCGACGATGCGCCTGGGCGCAAGCGCGTCCGCGCCGCGATCGACAGCCTGGTCGCGCAGTCGCGCGACCTGGTCGACGGCGCCACCGCGCTCGGCATCACTCGGCTGACGCTGACCCAGCCATGACCGCCGCGCCGGCCGCCGCCGCGGCGCTGGTCGCGGCGGCGGCCGTTGCCACTGCCGCAGCCATCGCGGCCGAAGAGGTCCGCGACGACATCCGCACCGGCGGCGCCGCGACGGTGTTCGCCGACGGCCAGACCGCATTCTCGTTTCCGGCGGCGAATCTGACCGACCCCGAGCGAACCCGCTTCGTGATCGGCAATTCGTTCTTTCGCCGCAACTGGGTCGAGGCGCCGGCGTCGACCCGGGCGCGCGACGGTCTCGGCCCGCATTTCATCGCGCGTTCATGCGGCGGCTGTCACGTCCAGGACGGCCGCGGTCCGCCGCCCGAGATGAAGGGCGGCCGCAATGTCGAGCAGCCGGTCGCGCTGCTGTTCCGGCTGTCGGTGCCGGGTCGCGACGGCGCCGTGCCCGATCCGGTCTACGGCGACCAGTTCGCGACCCAGGCGGTCCGCGGCGTCCGTCCCGAAGGCCGGGTCTCGATCAGCACGCGGACGGTCGCGGGCCGCTTCGCCGACGGTACCCGCTACCGGCTCGAAGCGCCTCGGTATCGCTTCACCGACCTCGGCTACGGGCCGCTCGGCCAGGGGCTGATGGTCAGCCCGAGGCTCGCGCCGCAAGTGATCGGCGTCGGCCTGCTCGAAGCGATCCCGGAGGCCGAGATCCTCGCCAATGCCGACGCCCAGGCGCGCGCCGGCGGCCCGGTCCGCGGCGTGCCGAACCGCGTGTTCGACGTGGCCGCCGGCCGCGAGCTGATCGGCCGCTTCGGCTGGAAGGCCAACGTCGCGACGCTCGCGCACCAGACCGCCGCGGCGTTCCGCGGCGACATCGGCATCACCTCGCGACTGTTCCCCGACGAGGCGTGTACGCCGCGCCAGACCGACTGTCTCGCCGCGCCGCGTGGCGGCAAAGGTGCCCCCGAGATCGACGACGAGACCTTCGACCAGGTCGTGTTCTACCAGGCGACCGTCGCGCCGCCGGCGCGACGCGACGCCGACGATCCGCGGGTGCGCACCGGGCAGCGGCTGTTCTCCGAAGCCGGCTGCGCAGTCTGTCATCGGCCGTCGTACCGGACCGGCGAGCCGCCGCTCGCGGCGATCTACCCGCGCTTCAGCAGCCCGGCGCTGGTCGGCCAGACCATTTGGCCGTACACCGATCTGCTGCTGCATGACATGGGGCCCGAGCTCGCCGACGGCCGGCCGGATTTCCTCGCCGACGGCCGGCAATGGCGGACGCCGCCACTCTGGGGCATCGGCCTGATCCGGCAGGTCAACGGACATCAACGGTTGCTGCACGACGGCCGCGCGCGCGGCGTGCTCGAGGCGATCCTCTGGCACGGCGGCGAAGCGGCGGCGAGCCGTGATCGGGTCAAAGGCCTGTCGGCGAGCGATCGTGCCGCGCTGGTCCGTTTCGTGGAGTCGCTATGAGTTTGGTGGAGTCGCCATGAAGATCGCGTTGCTGCTCGCCGCTGGCTCCGTCGCGGCCGGGCTCGCGCTCGCCGGTACGCCGGCAGCGCTGCGGGCCCAGCCGGCCGGGAATCCGCCGGCGGCCGCGCCGTCACAGGCCAAGCCGCCGTCGCAGGCCGGGCCGCCGGCGGCCAGGCAAGCGCCGCGGCCGGCCGTGACGAACCCGGGCATCCGCTTGCCCGCGGTTGCCGCCCCGTACTACGGGCCGGAAGCGTTCACCGCGGCGCTGTCGGCGCGCGGCCAGGCGCCGCTGGCGGCGCGCTTCGACGCCAGCGCGCGGCAACTGGCCGAGCAGCTCGCCGGATCGTGCCCGGCGAGCGGCGATGCGACCGCGGCGCTGCGCGGCGCGCAGCCGGCGTGGCTCGCCGCGGCCGACGACTGGGAGCGGCTCGACGCGATCGCGGTCGGCGCCACCATCGCACGGCGCAGCGAACGCGCGATCGACTTCCGGCCGGTGCGGCCGCGGCTGGTCGTCCGTGCGATCAGCGACCGCGGCACCGCCGCCGAGCCGCCCGATGCCGCGGCGCTCGCCGCGGTCGGCACGCCAGCGAAGGGACTGCCGGCGCTCGAATGGCTGCTGTGGGCACCGGATGCGCCGCATGATGCCGCGGCCTGCCGCTACGCGGTCGGCGTCGCGCGCGAGGTCGCCCGCGAAGCCGCCGCGCTCGCCGCGGCGCATGCCGCCGATGCCGCGCGGGACTGGCAGCAGGACGGCGAGGCGGCCGCGGCACGCGCGACCGAGGCGGTCAATCAGTGGCTCGCCGGCCTCGAGGCGCTGCGCTGGCGCCAGCTCGGCAAGCCGCTCGCGGTGGTCGAGTCGCAGCCGGCGGCGCCGCTCGATACGCATCGCGACATCTGGCCGCGGCCGCCGAGCGCGAGTCATCGCGCCGCCTGGCAGGCGCGCTGGCAGTCGCTGCGCGCGCTCGCCGCCGGCGCCGCGCCGACCGACGGCTTCGGACCGCAGCCGGCGGTCGCGCCGGCGCTGATCAGCCTCGAAGCGCTGTTGCGCGGGCGCGGCCGCAACGCCGATGCCGATGCCTGGGCCACTGCGATCGGCCGTGCCGACCGCGCGCTGGCGGCGCTGCTCGCGGTGCCGGCGGGGGTTGCCAAGAGGGCAGCGGGTAGCGCGGACACTGACGCCGCCGCGCTGCCGTCGCGGGCGACGATGCGCGCAGCAGTCGCGGCGCTCGACGCGGTCCGCCGGCTGATGCAGGCGCGGATCGCGCCGGCGCTGCAGGTCACGCTCGGATTCTCCGATGCCGACGGCGACTGATCCGCGCCGGCGGCGTGCGGTGCTGCGGCGGCTCGGCCGCTGGCTCGGTACAGGCAGTGCCGTGGTAGCCGGTGGCGCCGGTGCAACGATCGCTGGTGGCGTCGCGGGTGGCGCTGCGCTCGGCGGCGCAGTCGTCGCTAGAACCGCGAACGCAACGACCGCGAACGCCGCGACCGCGGCCAGCCGCATCGCGATGTTCGCCGCCGCCTGGGAGCAGGGCGGCCGGTATCGCGCCGGTCTGCTCGCGCCGGCGCGACTTGGCGCTGCGTTCGAACCGCGCGTCGCGATCGACCTGCCGACCCGCGCGCACGGCCTGTTCGTCGAGCCCGACGGCCGGCTGCTGGTGATCGCGCGGCGGCCGGGCGACTGGCTGCTGCGCTTCGATCCGTCGGGGCGGACGGCGCCGCAATGGGCCTGGAGCGACGACGAGACCCAGTGCAACGGCCACGTCGTCCGCTCGGCCGACGGCCAGCGGCTGTTCTCGACCGAGACGGTGCGCGACAGCGGCGACGGTTGCATCGTGGTCCGCGATGCCGCAACGCTCGCGCCGCTGGCGCGCTGGCCGACCGGAGGACGCGATCCGCATGAGCTGGTCGTCACGGCCGACGGCGCGCTGTGGGTCGCCAACGGCGGCATCGAGACGCGGCCCGAGACCGGCCGCGTCAAGCACGATCTGGCGCGGATGGATTCGTCGCTGGTCCGGCTCGACGGCGTGAGCGGCCGCATCGTCGGCCAATGGCGGCTCGACGACCGTCGCCTCGGGCTGCGCCACCTGGCGCTGCATGCCGACGGCCGCGTCGGCATCGCGCTGCAGGCCGAGCACGAGCACGACGGGGTCCGCCGCGCTGCGCCGGTGCTGGCGATCCTCGATCCGCGCGACGGCCTGGTCGCGGTGCCGCTGCCGGCCGGCGTCAGCGGCGACGGCTACGGCGGCTCGATCGCCGCGACCGGCGACGGCTTCCTGGTCAGCTGCCCGCGGTCGAACCGGATCCTGGCATTCCGCCAGCCGCCGGACCGCCGCTGGACCACTGCCGCGACGCTCGCCGAGGGCTGTGCGCTGGCGGTCGCCGATCCGGCCGCGGCGGCGTGGGCGGGCGGCGTCGGCGCGGTGGTCCGGATCGCCGCCGCCACATCGTCGCCGCAGCGATTCGCGCTCGATCCGGCGGTGCGGCTCGACAATCACTGGGTGTACGTCGGGCGCTGACCGCCCGCTGGCCCGCCGGCCCAACGGCCTCCTACCCGCCAGGCCGCCGCCGCTCCGACGGCACGATCGAAAGCCGTCGCAGCGTCCAATCCCCCCGCTCGGGGGCGATCGCGAACCCGAACCGCCGCGCGAGCCGCAGCATGTCCTGGTTGGTCGCGAGCGTGAGTCCGGTGACGCAGTCGACGCGTTCGTCGGCGGCGATCGCCAGCAGCCGCTCGAGCAGTTGCACGCCGACACCGCGGTGCTGCCACTGGTCGGCCACGACCATTGCGAAATCGGCGGTATCGGGGTCGGTATCGCCGGCGGCGCCGCTGCCGGCGCCGCGCACATAGCGCCCGACGCCGATGACGCGGCCGCCGGTCGCCGGCGCCGCGTCGTCGACCGGATCGTCGGAGACGACCGCGATCAGCGCGACCTCGCGGCGGTAGTCGATGTCGACCAGCCGGATCAACTCGTCGCGGCCGAGCCGGCGCGCCGACATCAGCCGCTGATAGCGTGTCTGCAGCGACAGCCCGGCGAGAAAGCGCAGATGCCGGCCGAAATCGCTGCGCGCGATCGGCCGGATCAGCCCGGACGTCGCATCGCCGAACCGCGCCGGCGCGACCCAATGCGGCGGATAGGCGCGTCTCGGCGTGACCGCGGCGTGCCGCCGCCGTGGCGTCACCGTGGACGCCGCATGCCGAGGGTCGGCCGGCGGGCCCATCGGTGACTGCAGGTCGGCCGGCATGCCCTTCAGCGGCGCCGGGGCCGTGCTTGGTTGGCCGGCCGATGGAGCGAGATCGTCGCGAGGCTGAATGCCTGGACCAGGGCTGGCGCGTCGACGTCGAGCGTGAACCGCTGGCCGCGTTCGAGCGTCACCGGGCCGGTGCTCGGATTGACCGTCATGATGCTTCCTTGCATGATTCTCGTGAATCTGAAAATCAGCCGAATGGTGGCCGGCGGTGATTCGATTCATCGCCGAGTCTGCTAGCACAAGGCCGCTGGCGCAAACGATCTTTCGGAATGATTGACATGAGCCGCACGCATGCGTGAAAGCAAGCAATCCGAGCCCATGCCGAAGCCGTCCGACGGCTGGTCGGCGGGTACCTCGACGCGGCTGCCGTCGCTCGACCTGGTCCGCGGCTTCGAGGCGGCGGCGCGGCTCGGCAGCTTCACCGAAGCCGCCGCGGCGCTGCACCTGACGCAGTCGGCGGTGAGCCGGCAGGTCCAGACACTCGAGTCGCAGCTCGGCGTCCCGCTGTTCGAACGGCGCCATCGCAGGATCGTGCTGACCGAGGCCGGCGAGGCGTTCTATCGCGCCGCTCGCGAGGCGCTGCGGCTGCTCGGCGATGCCGCCGAACGGATTCGCCAGGATGCCGCGATTCGTGCGGTCACCGTGACCTGCACCTACGGCTTCGCGTCGCTGTGGCTGGTGCCGCGGCTGATGGATTTTCGCGATCGCCATCCGGACATCGAGGTCCGGATCGCTGCGAGCAACCGGATGGTCGACATCGACCGCGAGCGGATCGAGTTCGCGGTCCGCTATTGCACCGCCGACCTGATGCCGCGCGGCACGGTCAAGCTGTTCGACGAGGAGGTGTTCCCGGTCTGCAGCCCGGAGCTGCCGCGGCCGGGGCGCCCGCTCGCGTCACCGGCCGACCTGGTCCACCACGTGCTGCTGCATCACGCCGAGGACCACGACTGGCCGACCGGCTCATGGACGGTCTGGCTCGAGACCCAGCAGCTGCCGTCGTTGCGGCCGGCCGGTTCGCTGCGCTTCAACCAGTACGACCAGCTGATCCAGGCCGCGCTCGACGGGCAGGGCGTCGCGCTCGGCATCGGGCCGCTGATCGAACGACATCTGGCGCAGCGGCGCCTGATCGCGCCGTTCGCCGGCCGCAGCTCGTCGCCGCGCGCCTACTACCTGCTCGGCGCCCGCGATGCGGCGCGGCGGCCGGAGGTGGTCGCGTTTCGCGACTGGCTGCTCGAAGCGGTACGCGGCAGGAACTCGGGAGCAGTGCCGCGCCGGGACCCGTCCCGCTGATCCCGGGCGTGCGCGTCTTCAGTTCACGTCTCGCGGTGGCATGCAGCGATCGGCCTGACGCTCCATCTGCGCCAAGGTGCCGGCTGACAGATGCCATCCGAGCGGATACAAGGTCCCGTCAGGCATGAGGTCGACCGTGGCGACTGCCGGCAGTCGCGCCGTGCGAGACGCGGTGCCGAGTGATCGGCGCAGTTGGACGATCGCCTCCTGCTGACGGGCCTCGTTGAGCCTGCCGCGGGCGCCGGCGCCGCCGACCTGCAACGCCGTGAGCATCGGGCCGAAGCCCTCGACGAACCAGCGGGCGCGCCCCGCACACGCTGGTCGCGCTGGCTCGTAGTCCCTCGCCGACAGCTCGCCGCAGGCCGGCAGCGGCAGCGTGCGCACCGCGAGTCCCGACGGCTGCGGCCTCGGGCCGGGGCAGTCGGCTGTCGCAGCCAGTGCCCGGGTCGGGTCGACGCTGTTGCGGATCATCACGATCCGCGGGATCAGCCGTTCACGCAACCAGTCGCGTTCATGGCGGGTCAAGCCCTGGCCGTCGAGCCCTTCCGCGCAGGCTGGTGCAAGTCTGCGTGTCGCCGGATCCGTGGACAAGCAATGGCTCATCACCCGAATCAGATCGATCGTGGTTTCGCCGCCGCTGTTGTCGAAGTAACCGCCATCGGCCAGGTGCCCACAGGCTACCGGCCTGCCGGGTCCGGCAGTCTGGTCGTTCGCTTCGTCGACGATGCGTCCGGTCGAACGCCCGGCCGCATCGTCCGGTGCCGTCATCCTTGCGCGGCGTGCGCAGTCGCGCGGGTCGGCGAACAGCGTGCCGATGGCATTGACGAACGGGAATCGCGCCGAGTTGTGGGCCGCAGTGGCCAGCGGCAGGGCGTAGCCTGCCAGTTCGAGCTGATCACGGGCGCCGAGGAAGGGTCCCGTGTTGTCGATGCGCAGATCACTGGCGATCGTCCGCTCGCCCGTTTCCACCCACGTCGCGTTGAGCAACAGCCAGGGCGTGTGCGGGCCGGCCGCTCCGCCCTCGTTCCAGTTGCGCTGTGTCCCACCAGCGCCGGAACTGATCAGGTCACGCCGAAGCCCCGGCACGGAGGCTTCCAGGGACTGCTCGAACCACCCACCGCGGGAAAGGAGACCGCAGGCAGGCGAACGGCAGACGGATGTCGGAGCCGCCCACGCGAAGATCTCCTCGAACAGCCAGGCACCGAGTAGCGGCGAAAGATGATCGCGACTGGCAAACTGCTGGATGCAGCTCCGGTGCATCGCGTCGGACGTCGAGTCGGAGGCGCAGACGCGGTCGACGGCGGCACCGACCGAGCCTCCGGAGACGGCCGAGATCGAAAAGGTTCGCAGCCGAAACTGCGGGTCCAGCGCGGTCAGCCGCGACAGAACCAGTGACGTCCAGACCGCGGCCCGGATGCCGCCGCCTTCGCTCGAAACGAAATAGACCTCGAAGCCGGCCGACCGATCGGCAGAGGGCTCCGCGGCGACCGGCACTGCCTCCATCGGTCCGCCGGTCTGGCAGCCGTGCTTCGCGTTGGCACGACAGATTTGCCGGAGCCACTGTGCCATCGCGGTATCGACGGTCGGACGCAGTGACGGGCGCACGGCAACGCTGTCGCTGGGAACCCGCGGATTGAGCTGGCGATCGGCAAGCGCGAGAACCGAGCTCAGGCCGATCAGCCAAAGCGCGGCGCCGGCCAGCAAACGTTGCTTATACCGCAACGCGTCCAGCCGGCGCCTGGTCACCCACATCACGCCCAGGTAGGCGACCGCGATGAGCACTGCCAGAACCGCCGAGCCAACCCATAGCACGATCGAATCCCATGGGCCCGGCGCGCGCGCTTCCAATGCGCCGAGGACCCGTTGACTGTCTTCGGACAGCGTGACACTCAGGATGCCGCCGCCGATGACGAGCGCACCCAGCAGCGGCACGGCATGGCTGGTTTCGAACGTCGACAGCCAGCCGAACAGGCAGACCCAGAAGGCAATCGAGCACAGGATGACCGCCAGTGAAAGCGTCGGAACGAAGTCCCGCGGCAGCTGTTCCGACAGCGGTGGCAGCAGATCGATGAAACGCGACGCCAGTGCGACGCCGAGCACGACGACCGGGAGCCATAGCGGACTGAGACGGCCGAAGGCAAGATACTTCCGGATGCGCGGGTCCCGGCTTTCGGCGTTCGTCGCCTGCAACCCGGCTCTGCGCAACAGGCCCGCACGGATCGACCAGCTTCGCACATCGAGGACGTTGTAGTACTGGCCTGCCTCTTCCGCGTTGCCGACTCGTCGTCCGATGAAGAGCACGCCCATGATCGCGTTGACGACGCCAAAGGCGACGATCGATCCCGGCGATGCAAGACAGGCGAATCGGTCCAGCCATGCGTTCGGCTCGTCGCAAACGGTCGCAGCCGCGTCTTGCACCGCCTGGTCACAAAGAACGACGATCAGCGCAAACGGAACGGCTCCGAGTACCCGTGCCCAGTCACGCGCCCAGAGGTTGGAGTGGAGGGCCGAAGGCGTGCCCGGCACTGGCTCGGCTACCGCTGGCGCGCGGATCAAGCAGACACCGCGGGTCCAGAGCCAGCAGCTGAACGCCATCAACCAGATGGCAAGCATCGAGATGGCTGCCGCCAGCACTGCGCCTCCGACAAACCAGATGCGGGCCTCCGGCGGATTCCGGAAACTGCCTGCCGCCATGGCCACGACGACGTCGCGCGTCTGATCCATCATCAGCAACAGAAAGCCCAGGAACACCAGTCCGGCAAGGACGTACCGGCTTCGGATGGACATGTCGGCAATCGCCGACCGGAACCGCGCTCGCTCGGCGCGACGCCGCTGGCGAGGATCGTCTTGCCCCTGCGCCGGGTCGGGCGCACCTTGCAACGGCCCGATCGTCAGTCCGAGCAGCCAGGCCAAACCGATCAGAAACGGCACGAGAACGACGATCGCGATCAGCCAACCCTTGGCATGATGGGCGCCACAGCGGAGCAGCGGCGAGGACGGCAACCAGCCGAACCAGGATTCGTCGCCACATGAACCGACGGACAAGTGCCAGGTGATCGCGATCAGCGCAAGACCGGCGGTTAGCCCCAGCGCGGTATTGGTCATCTGATCCCGCAGCGCGCGACCCAGACCCATCCAAGCGAAGACGGCGATCGTCCCGAGCAACAATACGACCGAATGCCACGGCGACCAACCGAGCGAGACCAGACCGTTCAGGTTCTCGGCCAGGTCGACGAACACGAGCGCGAACGTGGGGACGAGAATCGCGGTGCGGACGGTGACGAGCCGGCGCTCGCTCGCGGGCAAATCCTCATCGAGATCACCGGCGACGAGCCGGGCTAGTCCGTTGCCGATCGCCGCGAGCACGGCGGCGTAGGCCGGTATGAACAGCAACGTGTCGATCGCCAGATTGAGCGCGGCAAGCCACGAGACGCCGCGATCGTCCCAGATTTGCCGGATCGCCGCGATTGGTCCGTCCGAACTCGTGTCGGTCCATCCGAGGAAATCCTCGAGTCCCCAGCCGCGGGGCACGAACAGCAACGATTGGGTCAGGAGCACGAAGGCGGCGACCGCCCCGCCGAAAACCGCCGCAGATCGAGCATCGAAGCCGGGAATCGGTGTGAAAAGGCCGGCGAGGACGTCGAGCGGGTGTCCGACGTCGAACTCGCGGCGGGACCGGCGTGTCGGAGCGCTAGATGACTCCATGCTTCCTCGCGCATTCGCAGACGATCAAGCGCCGATCAACTGGCTACCGAGGGAGATCCCCGGCTCTGCCTGGCTTCTCCGGGGGAGTACTTACCTGGCCACCTTGGCGGATGACCGGCCGAGCAAACCAGCCGAGCAATCTTATAGCGCCGGCGCCTGCCGATGCCAGTCGGTCCGCTGCTGCAATGCGTACCCGGCGCGCAGCAGCCGCGCTTCCTGGCGCGGCGGTGCGTCGAGCAGCAGCCCGACCGGCAGACCGGCGCGATCGAAGCCGCACGGCACCGACAGGCTCGGCTGGCCGCCGAGCGCGCTCGGGAAGGTGTTGCCGGCGAGCGCCTTGGTGGTCTCGAACAGCGACTTCATGTCGTCGATCAACGGCGGCGCGACCGGCGCGGCCGGCGCCGCGAGCAGGTCGATGTCGGCGTACAGCGCGCCGAGGCCATTGCGCCAGCGGCGGCGGAACTCGACTGCTTCGACCAGATCGAGCGCGCTGTAGCCGAAACCCTTGGACATGCGTTCGCGGATCTCCGGCGAGATCGAGTCCGGTTCGCGCTCGAGGCGGTCGCGGTTGCGGCGGCAGACTTCGCTGATGATCAGCCGCGTCAGCATTTCGGGCGCCGCCGCGACGTCGGGCACGGTCAGCGGCACCAGCTTCGCGCCGGCCTGCTCCAGCACTGCCAGCGCCGCCCGGACCCGCTCGGCGATGTCGTCGCTGCAGCCGTCGAAGTAGTGGTTCGACGGCACGCCGATCCGCAGGCCGGCGATGCCCTCGGCGAGCCCGGTCAGCACGTCGGACGGTTGCGCGCCGGCGGTGTCGCCGTCGGCCGGATCGGCGCCGGCGATCACGGTGAACAGGCGCGCCAGGTCCTCGACCCGGCGTGCCATCGGCCCGGTGGTGTCGTGTGCGGCGCAGACCGGCCAGGTGCCGTGGTTCGAGACCAGCCCCTGCGTCGGCCGCAGCCCGCAGACGCCGTTGAACGCCGCCGGCGTCCGGATCGATCCGCCCGTGTCGGTGCCGAGCGCGACGTCGCAGAAGCCGGCCGCGAGCGCGGCCGCCGAGCCGCCGCTCGAGCCGCCCGGGATCCGCGCCCGGTCCCACGGATTGCGGCACTGGCCGCCGACCGCCGAACGCGAATGCGCGCCGAACGCGAGCTCGGTCATGTTGGCCTTGCCGAGCAGCAGCGCGCCGGCGGCGCGCAGCCGCGCGACCACGGTCGCGTCGTGCGCCGGCACGCGGTCGCGCAGGAACGCCGCGCCGGCGGTGGTCGCGAGGCCGGCGGTATCGAGGTTGTCCTTCAGCACGATCGTCGTGCCGGCAAGCAGTCCGGACCAGCGGCCGTCGTTCCAGGCGCGGTCGGCGGCATAGGCCTGATCGAGCAGCGCCGCGCGATCACCGACGGTGATCAGCGCCTTCAGCTCCGGGTTCCAGCGATCACATGCCTCGAGCTGACGCTCGACGCGCTCGACACAACTCATATGGTCTCCTCCGTGCGATGCCGTGACCGCATCGCGGGGCGACGCCGCGCCGCAGTCCTACTTCGTGCTGCCCGGCGTCAGCACGCCGAGCAGCCAGCGTTCGAGATCGGCGACTTCCTCGGGGCAGACCGAATGCGGCATCGGGTAGTCATGCCAGTCGACCCGGTAGCCGAGCGCCTGCAGCGCGTCACGCGTTGCGATCGCGCGATCGATCGGCACCACCGGATCGCTGCGGCCATGCGCGAGGAAGATCGGTACTTCGTGGTTCGAGGCGTCGCGCTCGGCGGCGAGCGTCGCCGCCAGCGGCAGGTAGCCCGAGAGCCCGACCAGGCCGGCGAGCCGCTCCGGGTAGCGCAGCCCGGTCATCAGCGTCATCGCGCAGCCCTGCGAGAAGCCCATCAGCACGATCCGCGCTGCGGCGATCCCCCGGCTCCGTTCCCGATCGATCAGCGCGGCGACCCGGGCCTGCGAGCGGCGCAGGCCGGCTTCGTCCTCGCGGCGCGCCAGGTCCGTCCCGAGAATGTCGTACCACGAGCGCATCCGGTAGCCGTTGTTGATCGTCACCGGCATCACCGGCGCGTTCGGGAACACATAGCGGACGTCGCCGGCCGCGGCCAGATCGAGCTCCTGCGCGATCGGCACGAAGTCGTTGGCATCGGCGCCGAGGCCGTGCAGCACGATGATCGTCGCCGTTGGCAACTTCCCGGTCTCGAGCTCGAGGCCCTCGAGCGGCACGCCGGCGTCGCTCACCGGCCGGCGCCCTGGTCGGTCGCCGGCGCGACCCCGGATGTCGGCACAGCGCCGGACGTCGGCGCCGGTGCGCCGTAGTAGAGCTCGCCGATCCGGATCCGGTCGCGGCCCTGCGCGCGGCGGTGCCGGTTGGTATCGCGCAGCGAGTAAACGCAGCCGCAGTACTCCTGCTGGTAGAAATTCTCGGCCTTGGCGATTTCGATCATCCGCGCCGAGCCACCTTTCTTGCGCCAGTTGTAGTCCCAGTAGACCAGCCCCGGGTAGCGCGCTGCGGCGCGCGCGCCGCAGCCGTTGATCTGCGTCATGTCCTTCCAGCGCGAGATGCCGAGCGAACTGCTGATGGTGTCGAAGCCGTGCTCGTGCGCATGAAGCGCGGTCCGCTCGAAGCGCATGTCGAAGCAGACCGTGCACCGCTGTCCGCGCTCGGGCTCGTTCTCGAGCCCGACCACCCGCTCGAACCAGTTATCGGTATCGTAGTCGGCATCGATGAACGGAATGCCGTGCTTCTCGGCGAAGCGGATGTTCTCCTGCTTGCGGATCTCGTATTCGCGCTGCGGATGGATGTTCGGGTTGTAGAAGAAGATCGTGAACGGGATGCCCGATGCGACGATCGCCTCCATCGGCTCGCCCGAGCACGGCGCGCAGCACGAATGCAGCAGCAACCGGCGGTGCCCCGGCGGCAGCGCCAGCCGCTCGCGGGCGATCGCCGGCCGCGCGGCGGGCGAGGCGACATGCGGGGCCGCCGGTGCTTCGGCCGGCGGTTCGGCAGTGGATCCGGTCGGTCGATCCGGGCGAGGGCGCTGCAACTCCATCTCCCGATTGTACGGCCGGCCGGCCCCGGTTCGCCTGGTAGGGCTGAGGAAGACCGGTCCGTCGCAACTCGAGTCAGGCCGCACTGCCTTGATCTCCGAGCACGGCCTGAACGACTCGCGAGATGAACGGCGACTTTGCATCGGTGTAGGTTTCCCGGTCATGCCGATACTCGGCTGCGAGCCTGAGCTTGAGCGCCTGGTACTCGGCGCGCAAGGCTGCATCCCTGCGCAAGGCGTCGCGGAACGCCAGCCGCTCTCGCCAGAGTCGACCACCAGCCGGCACGAGGTGCAAATGGTGCGTGCGGCATGCTGGCGATGGTTTGCAGAACCAGTGCATCAGCTCCGCCTTGTAGGGAAAATAGACATACCCGATGCACTCAGCGGCCACAATGGCTGCTTCGGAGTCGGCGAGGGAGCCGACGGGCGCCATGATGTCGATGATCGGCTTGGCTGCCAAGCCCGGCACGGCGGTGCTGCCGATGTGCTCGGGCGGGCCGGTGAGCCACTGCGCGAGCGCTTCGGCCATGAGTTCCCGCTCGCGGGCGAACAGTGCCGGCCACCGGGAGTCGTACTCGACAATCTCGATGGGAGCTTCGGTCATGCGGTGCGCCCTGGAACCGAGTTGAGTCGGCGTCACGTGTAGCACAAGCTGATCTCGACGTGACTTCGGCTACTCAAGAAGTCGATGGACATGAGGTGATCGGGATGTTCCGGGTCCTGCCGGACAAAGCACGCGAGAGAGTCGATCCTTTCAGCCGACCGTAGCACCTCTGTCTTCTCATTCGATCCCGGCGCGGATCCCCGCGAGAGCCGCGAATCGGCTTCGATCGCGGCAAACAGTTCATCGAAATCCATTCGCGAGAGCTCGATATCTGATCTCCACCAGCTCTCTTCCCTTCTGAGCGACTCGACGCCTTGCGGCTTGCACCGCAGAGCCGCGCTTCGACACTTCAATAACGGCTTTCACTGGTCACCCCATTCCTCGACATCACGCTCGAAATCATCGAGCAGCTTGTCAACTTCCTTGGTGTCCGCGAGCAGGCAGGTCTTCATGGCCGGGCCGGCGGGCTGCGCGCAGGTGGGCGATCATCGAGGCGGCGCGAGCCGGTCCGGGCGGCGCCTGGGCCGGATGGTAATCCGGCTACCATGGTCGGATCTGACAGGAGACCTCCCATGCAGCTTTCCCGCCGCCGCTTCACGCTGGCTGCCGGCGCCGCTGGTGCCGCCGTGATCGCGATGCCGTCCTGGTCCCTTGCCCAGGACAACTACCCGAATCGCCCGATTCGTCTGGTCGTGCCGCTCGCACCGGGCGGCGGTGGCGATCTCACCGCCCGCCAGGTCGCGCCGCTCTTGTCCGAGCGCTTGGGCGGCACGGTCGTGGTCGAAAACCGGCCGGGCGCCGGCGGCAGCCTCGGCACCGACATCGTGCTGAAGTCGCCGCCGGACGGCTATACGCTGGCCTGGCTGTCGAGCAGCTACACCTGCAACGCGGCGCTTCACAAGCTGCCCTTCGATCCGATCGAGGATCTGGGCCCGATCTCGCTCTTCAAGCGCGAGTCGCTGGTGCTGGTCGGCCACCCGACCAAAGCGGGCAGGAATCTGGCCGAGGTGCTGGCGCGCGCGAAGGCGAATCCGGGTACCGTGACCTATGGCTCGTCGGGCATCGGCGGCATCACCCACCTGAGCACGGAAGACCTCGCCAATATCGCCGGCGTGAAACTGAACCACATCGCCTACAAGGGCACCGGGCCCGCTCTGCAGGATGTCGTTGCCGGAAACATCGAACTGATGATGTCTTCCATTGCACCGGTCATCCCGATGGTCGAATCCGGCCGCGTGATCGGACTCGGTATCGCCGATGCGCGAGCCCGCGCGCTGCCGAACGTGCCGAGTTTCGCCGAAGCCGGCCTGCCGGGTTTCAAATCCGGGTTGTGGCACGCGATGGCCGGCCCGAAGGGCATGCCGGCCAACGTGGTCGCCCGGCTGAACGGCGCCATCAACGACATCATGAAGGTATCGGCGATGGTCGAGCGATTCGATAGCGAAGGCAGCGTCGCCGTCGGTGGCCCGCCGGAGGTACTGATGAAGGCCGTCCGTGACGATATCGCACAATGGAAGACCATCGTCGCGCGCGCCAGCATCAAGGCCGAGTGACTCGAGAACGCGAGATCGCGATCTGGCGGCGGGGGAGCCTGTCGCCCTGCCTGCTGGACCTGGAGTAGCCCGGCAGCCGGCGCCGCCACGGCCGCCGGTGCGACAATCGCGGCAACCGCGCCCGCCGTCGGGATCGCGGCATTACCTGGGATCCCATGCCGCGCCTGCTTCACACCGCCGACTGGCAGATCGGCCGTCAGTACGGCCGTTTCGCCGGCGAGGACGCCGCCGTGCTCGCGCAGGCGCGCTTCGCCGCGGTCGAGCGGATCGCGGCGCTCGCGACCGAGCGCGGCGCCGATGCGGTGCTGGTCGCCGGCGACGTGTTCGACCTGCAGGCGGTCTCGGACCGGACTATCCGGCGGCTGTTCCACGCGCTCGCCGGCTTCACCGGGCCGTGGCTGCTGCTGCCGGGCAACCATGACGCTGCGCTGGCCGAGAGCGTCTGGAGCCGGGCACGGCGCCTCGACTGCATCCCGGCGAACGTCCGGGTCTGCGAGCAGCCCGGCGTGATCACGCTCGATGCGCTCGGCATCGCCGTGCTGGCGGCGCCGCTGACGCAGCGCCAGACCCATGACGACCTGACCGCGTTCTTCGACGACGCCGAGACGCCGCCCGGCATGCTGCGGATCGGGCTCGCGCACGGCAGCGTCACCGGCGTGCTGCCCGAGTCGGCCGATTCGCCGAACCCGATCGCCGCCGATCGCGCCGGCCGCGCGCGGCTCGACTATCTGGCGCTCGGCGACTGGCACGGGTCGCGCCGGATCGACGCACGGACCTGGTACAGCGGCACGCCGGAGCCCGACCGCTTCCGGGGCAACGAGCCGGGCAACGTGCTGCTGGTCGAGCTCGCGGCGCTCGCCGAGCCGCGGGTCGAGACCGTCCCGGTCGCACGCCATCGCTGGCACGAGCGCAGGTTCGAGTTCACGGTCGCCAGCGACGTCGACCGCTTCGCCGCCGAGCTCGCGGCGATCGCGACCGACGACGTGGTCGCGCTGGCGCTGTCCGGGCGGGTCGATCTCGATGCCGGCCGGCGGATCCGCGAACAGGTCGAGATCGTCCGCGGCCGCACCCGTGCGCTCGAGGTCGACGACCAGGCCCTGCGGCTCGTGCCGACCGATGCCGACGTCGCCGCGCTTGCCGCCGACGGCTATCTCGGCGACGTGCTCGTCGAGCTGCGCGAGCAGTCCGACGACCCGATCGCCGCCGAGGCGCTGGCGCTGCTGGCCGGCCTGCTCGCCGACCGCGCATGCAGCTGACGCGGGTCCGCATCGAGGCGTTGCGGCGCTTTCGCGGCGTCGTGACGATCGACCGGCTGCAGCCGGACCTGAACCTGTTCATCGGGCCGAACGGCGCCGGCAAGAGCGCGATCGTCCGCGCGATCCGCGCCGCATTCTTCGAGCGCCATCGTTCGGCCGGCGTCGCCGACCTGCGGCCGTGGGACGATCCGGCGGCGGCGCCGAGTGTCGAGGTCGATTTCGCGATCGGGGCGGTGCGCTACCGGCTGGCCAAGCGGTTCCTCGAGCGGCCGCGCTGCCGGCTCGAGATCACCGGCGGCGACGGCCGGGTCGAAACGCTCGATGGCACCGCAGCCGAGGATCGGCTCGCCGAGCTGCTCGGCTTCGAGCATGCCGGCAAGGGCGCGAGCCGCGCCGAGCACTGGGGCGTACCCGGGCTGCTGTGGATCGAGCAAGGCGAGGGGCAGGAGGTCGAGGGTGCGGTCGGCAACGCCGCCGCGCACCTGCGCCGCGCGCTCGACGCCTCGATCGACGAGGTCGCCAGCACCGGCGGCGACGACATCGTCGAGCGCGTGCTCGCCGAGCGCGCCCGGCTGCTGACGCCGGGGCGCGGCCAGTCGACCGGCGAACTGCTCGCCGCCGAGCGGGCGCTGGCCGACAACGCGCGCGAGCTCGCCGCGCTGCGCGAGCAGCGCGCGCTCTACGGCGAGCGGGTCGAGCGGCTCGCCGCGCTGCGCGAGGCGCTGGCGCAGGATGCCCGTGAGCGGATCTGGGAGCGGGTCGACGCCGAGCTCGTCGAGGCGCGCGCGCGCCTCGAAGAAACCGGCCGTGCCGCCGCCGCCGTCGCCGCCGATCGCCAATGGCTCGACGAGGCGCGCCGCGGCCTGGCGCTGCTCGAACGCGAGCAGGCCGAGTTCGACGCTCAGCGCCGTAGGCGTGTCGCTCGCGAGCAGGCGCAGGCGCTTGCCGCCGAGGCGAGCGCGACCGCGCAGGCCGCGCTGACCGCGCAGCAGCGCCGGCTCGACGCGAGCCTCGCCGCGCTCGACGCTGCCCGCGCCGCGCTGGCGCTGGCCGAACGCCGGCAGACCCGCGCCGAGCTACGGCAGCGGATCGGCGAGCTGGCGCGCGAGCGCGCGCGGCTGCTCGCCGCCGAGGCCGCGGTTGCCGCCGCCGGCGAGCGGATCGAGGCGGCGCGGCGCGCCGCCGCGCAGTCGCGGGTCGACGATGCCGCGGTCGAACGGCTGCGCGCCACCGAACGCGAGCTGCAGGCGGCGCGGATCCGCGTCGAGGCGGTCGCGACCGAGATCCGCTACCGCGTCGAACCGGGCCGCAGCATCGTTGCCGCCGGCAGCGCGCTGACCGGCGAGGGTACGCTGCGGATCGCCGGCGAGACGGTGCTGACCATCGCCGGTGTCGGTCGCCTGGCGATCGTCCCCGGCGGCGGCGAGCCGGCCGCCTACGCCGCGGCGCTGGCCAATGCGCAGGCCGCCTGGGAATCGGCGCTGCAGGCGGCCGGGGTCGGCTCGCTGGCCGAGGCCGAAGCGCGGCAACGCGCGCGCCGCGACGCGCTGCAGGCGGTCCGCGCCGAACAGGCGACGCTCGACCGGCTGGCGCCCGGTGGCGTCGCCGGCTTCGCGGCGGCGCGCGCCGAAGTCGACGGCACGCTGGCCGCGATGCAGGCCCGGCTGGCGGCGCTGCCGGCCGACTCTGCTGCGGCCGGCGCCGATACCGCGGCCGTCGCCATTCCAGCGGCTGCAGCTGGCTCGGCGGCCGCGACCGACGTGGCTGCAACCGACGTGGCTGCAACCGACCCCGCCGCGATCGCCGGTGCGATCGCCGCTGCCCGCACCACCTTCGACGCCGCCGAAGCCCGCTGGCTCGCCGACCGCCGCAGCGAGGAGGCCGCCCGCGCCGCCGCGCTCGCCGCGCAGAACGACGCCGCCCACGCCGCGGCCGAGCTCGCCGCGCTGGTGCGCGAGCTCGACAGCGACGACTGGCAGGCGCGGGTCGCGCGCAATCAGCAGGCGCTTGCCGCCGCGCGCAGCCGCACCGACACGCTGGCGCAGCAGGTCGCCGCGGCCGAGCGCGCGCTCGCGCTGGCGCGGCCCGAAACGCTGCAGCAGGACGTCGAGCGGTTGACCCGCGCCGCGACGCAGGCGCGCGATGCGCACCGGGCGCGGCGCGAAGCGGCGATCGCGCTCGAGTCGCAACTCGACGGCGTCGGCGCCGACGGTCTCGACGAGCGGCTCGCGGAAGCCGCCGCCGGCGCCGAGCGGCTGGCGCGCCGCCATGCCGAGCTCGACCGCCGCGCCCGCGCGCTCCACCGGCTCGCGCAACTGCTGCAACAGCGCCGCGCCGAGCTGACGCACCGGCTGCAGGCGCCGTTGCGCGCGCATTTCGATCGCTATCTGGCGCTGCTGCTGCCGGGCGCCAATGTCCGCCTCGACGACGCGCTGGCGCCGGCGGCGATCGATCAGCCGGGCGACGCCGATGCCGCCGCCGGCCAGGGCCGCTTCGACCAGCTGAGCTTCGGCACCCGCGAACAGATCGGCCTGATCAGCCGGCTCGCCTATGCCGACCTGCTGCAGGCGGCCGGCCGGCCGACGCTGATCATCGTCGACGACGGCCTGGTCCATACCGATGCCCAGCGGCTCGCGCAGATGAAACGGGTGCTGTTCGACGCGAGCCGCCGCCACCAGATCCTGCTGTTCTCGTGCCATCCGGAGCGCTGGCACGACCTCGGCGCGCAGGCCCGCGACGTCGCGTCGCTGACCGCGGCGCGCTTCGACATGTTCTCGACCCTGGAGTCCCCTTCGTCATGAGCCGCCTTTCGAAGCCGCCGGCCCGGCGCATTCCCGGCAGCCGCCTGCTGCACGCGCCCGGCCCGACGCATCTGCCCGACGAGGTCCTCGACGCGATGCACCGTCAGCCGTTCGATCTCGGCGACCCCCGGGTCGACGAACTGATCGCCGATTGCGAGGACGGCCTGCGGCGCCTGGTCGGGGTGCGCGAAGGCGACGTCTATCTCTACGCCTGCAACGGCCACGGCGCCTGGGAGGCGGCGATCGCCAACTTGATCGCGCCGGGCCGTGCGGCGCTGGTGCCGGGCGTCGGCCATTTCTCGGCCTCGTGGGCCGAGCAGACCGAAGGGCTCGGCCGCTGCGTCGTCCGCACGCCGGTCCGCGAGGGCTTTCCGATCGACGCGGCCGCGGTCGAGGCGGCGCTGCGCGCCGACACCGCACGCGAGATCGCCGCGGTGTTCTTCGTGCACACCGATACCGCCGCCGGCGTCACCAGCGACCTCGCGGCGGTGCGCGCCGCGATCGCGGCGGCCGGCCATCCGGCGCTGCTGGTCGTCGACGTCGTCGCGTCGCTCGCCGCGATGCCGTTCTCGATGGCCGGCGACGGCGTCGACGTCGTGATCGGCGCGTCGCAGAAGGGGCTGATGGTGCCGCCGGGGCTCGCGTTCGTCGCGGTCGGGCCGCGCGCCGACGCGGTCGCGGTCGAGAATCCGGCGCCGCGCTTCTACTGGGACTGGCGGCGGCGGCGCAGCGAGCACGCCTACCGGAAGTTCTGCGGCACCGCGCCGCTGCATCTGCTGATGGGGCTGCGGGCGGCGCTGCGGCTGATCGAGGCGGAAGGGCTCGAGGCGGTGTGCCGGCGCCATCGGCGGATCGCCGGCGCCGTCCATGCCGCAGTGCAGGCGTGGAGCGAGGCCGGCGCGGTCGGGTTCTTCTGCAAGGATCCAGCGGCCCGCTCGGTTTCGGTGACCGCGGTCGAGACCGCGCAAGGCATCGATCCCGAGGCGATCCGCCAGATCGCCCGCGAGCGCTTCCAGGTCGCGATGGCGGGCGGGCTCGGTCCGCTCGCCGGGCGGGTATTCCGGATCGGGCACCTCGGCGATCTGAACGAGGCGATGATCCTTGGCTGCCTCGGCGGCGTCGAAGCGGCGCTACGGGTGCAGGGCGTGCCGATCGGGAGCGGCGGCGTCGAGCACGCGGTCGCGCGGCTCGCCGAGGATTGAGCCGGGGCCCGCATCGCCGATCATGGCATCCGCATCGCCGATCACGAAGCCTGCACCACCGATCACGGAGTCGTCTTGAACGAATTCTGGAGCGCCTGCATCCGCAGTCTCGAACCCTACACCCCGGGCGAACAACCCTCCGACACGGGGCTGATCAAGCTCAACACCAACGAGAACCCGTACCCGCCGGCGCCGGCGGTGCTGGCGGCGTTGCAGCGCGCGGCCAACGCCGATCTGCGGCTCTACCCGGACCCGGACGGCAGGGCGCTCAAGCAGGCGATCGCCGCGCAGCACGGCCTCGCGCCGGCCAACGTCTTCGTCGGCAACGGCTCCGACGAAGTGCTCGCGCATGCATTCCTCGGCCTGCTCAAGCATCCGCGGCCGATCCTGTTCCCCGACATCAGCTACAGCTTCTATCCGGTCTACTGCGCGCTGTACGGCATCGAATTCGAAGCGGTGCCGCTCGATGAGGCGTTCCGGGTCCGGATCGCCGACTATGCGCGGCCGAACGGCGGCATCGTGCTGCCCAATCCGAATGCGCCGACCGGCATCGCGGTCGATCTGGCGCAGATCCGGATGCTGCTGCAGCAGTCGCCGGATTCGGTGGTCGTGATCGACGAGGCCTATGTCGATTTCGGCGCCGACAGCGCAGTTGCGCTGGTGAACGATCATCGCAACCTGCTGGTGGTCCAGACGCTGTCGAAATCGCGCTCGCTCGCCGGCCTGCGGGTCGGCTTCGCGCTCGGTCATCCCGACCTGGTCGCGGCGCTCGAAGTGGTGAAGGGCAGTTTCAATTCGTACCCGCTCGACCGGCTGGCGCTGGCTGGCGCCGAGGCGGCGCTGCGCGACACCGAGCACTTCGCGGCGACCCGGCAGAAAGTCATCGAGAGCCGCGACCGGCTCGGCCGCGAGCTCGCCGCGCTCGGCTTCGAGGTGTTGCCGTCGCAGGCCAACTTCCTGTTCGCCCGTCATCCGTCCTGGCCGGGGCACGAGCTGCAGCGACGGTTGCGGCAGCGGCGTATCCTGGTCCGTCATTTCGCCAAGCCGCGGATCGCCGAGTTCCTGCGCATCACGGTCGGAACGCCGGAGGAATGCAGTGGTCTGATCGGTGCGCTGCAGGCTATCGTCGGTGACGGCCATCGGCAGGGCGGCCGAGACGGCGGCGTCGAACCCGGAGGCCGCTGACCGGGTGTCGCTCTCGGTCCGCGGCATCCGCCGCTCAGGTCAGCGCGGACCCGGGCGTCGTTGCCAGACCGGACGAGAACCGCCGACGCGCCACCACAGGTCCGCCAGCAGGCCGGCGAAGACCGTCACCCAGGCGGTCAGCGCGGCGTACAGGAATACGGTGGCCACCGGATCGAGGAAGCCGAACCCCATCGCGACGCCCATCTGCCGCGTGCAGGTCGCGTACATGCCGAGCGGAAAGACGGCGCCCCAGTAGAGCGGGTCGTATCTGAACGGGAACCGCTTGTACCCATGGCGCCAGACGGCGAGCACCAGCAGCATCGGGATCCACCAGGTGCCGGTTGCCCAGTACAGAATGGTGAAGCCCTTGAGGAAGGGCAGCAGCGAGTGCAGGAACGGCGCGTGGGGCGCGTTGATGATCAGCAGCGAGCCGGCCAGCGTCGAGATCGCCATGGCGCCCATGTTGATCCAGTAAGGCGGCGCGAGATCGGCCGGCGAGAGGCGGAAGAAGGTGTAGCGATAGAAGATCAGCGACATCATCCAGATGTAGAGCATGCCGCCCCACAGCCACATCGACAGCGCGAGGAAGTTCAGCGCGAGCTTCCAGACCGCCGTTTCATGGGCGGCGAGCATGGCGGCGAGCACCGCGATCGACTGAGTGGCGACGACCGCGAGCAGCCACCCGCCATTGATGCCCAGATCCAGCCGCGGCTTTTGCTCCTTGACGGTGAGCGCGGCGAAGATGGCATAGGTCAGGCACAGCCAGAGCGCCAGCGCCAGCAGCCACAGGGCATGCGCGGTCCGGAAATCGTCTGCCAGCATCACGAACTGACAGCCGAGGACGGTGGTGCCCGCCACCGTCGTGAAGAATCCCGGCCCGAGTCGGTGGTCGGTCAGATCGCGGAAGAACCGGCGCCGATGGCGGGCCATCCGCGCCGCGCTGAGCAGCCACAGCACGGCATACGCCGGAACATTCAGCCAGAGCAGCGCTTGCGCGACGCGAGGCAGGCCCAGCAGGTGCGCCGCGATCGAGACGATGCCGGTGGCCATCACCAAGCCGAAGCAGGCCGGCGACAGATCCGCCAGGCCGGCGGCTCGGTAGCGGTCGGCTGCTGCCGCCTCGGCAGAGCCGGCCGCGGTCGGCGATAGCGGTGGGGTGGGCAGGGGCGGCGGCATCGGAGGCAGTATCGGCCCCGCCGCTACTCGATCTTGATCTTCAAGTCCTCGATCGCACGGCGCCAGACCACGGTGTCCTCGCGGATCAGGTCGGCGAAGGCCGACGGCGTCAGCGGGATTGGCCGCGTGCCTTCGCCGACCATCGCATCGACGATGTCCGGCATCTGCAGGATCTGGTTGAAGACGGCGTTGAGCCGCGTCACCGCGTCGGCCGGGGTTCCGGCCGGTGCGACCAGGCCGTACCAGACCGAAAGGCCCACTTCCGGGAAGCCCTCCTCGTAGACCGTCGGGATCTCGGGCACGGCGGGCACGCGCTCGCGGCTGGTGACCGCGATCCCGCGCAGCTCGCCCTGGCGGACCCGCGGCACCGACGTCGAGATGCCGTCGAAGTAGATGTGGATGTCGCCGCGCACCAGTCCGACCAATGCCTGCGGGCCGCTGGTGTAGTGCACCGGCACCAGGCCGGGGGCGGCCCGCTGGCTCAGCAGCCCGCCGAGCACGTGGTTGGAGCTGCCGATGCCGAGCGTGCCGTAGTTCAGCTGGTTGTTGCGCTCGATCGCATAGGCGCGCAGGTCCTTCATCGAGCGCACCGGCGAATCTTTCGCGACGTTGACCATGAACGGCAGCAGCTGCAGGTTCGCGACCGGCACGAATTTCTCCGGTGCATAGCTCAGTTGCCGCTGCAGCGCCGGATTGACGCACAGCGTCGTGGAGGTCGCGAGCAGCAGCGTATGGCCGTCCGGCGCCGAGTTCTGCACCGCGACCGCGCCGATCGCGGTGCCGCCGCCGGGCCGGTTGTCGACCACCACCGGCTGGCCGAGCAGCTCCTTGGCCCGCTCGGCCACCCGGCGTGCCAGCAGGTCGGCACCGCCGCCGGCGCCGTACGGCACGATGATCCGGACCGGGCGCGCCGGCACCCACTCGGCTCGCGCCGACGGCACCAGGCCGGGCACGAAGCCCGGCACCAGGCCGGCACCCAGCGCAGCGCCGAGCAGCTTGCGACGGTGCGGATCGAGACGAGCGGCCGCGCGAATCCTGCGCGCCATGGCAGACGAAAAACTCATCGAGCACTCCGGTGGAACGATGGGACCGAACGACGGGAACAAGCGACGGGGCCGCGGGCGCTCAGGCCGCCGCGGCGCGAGCGATCGAATAGGTGGTGACGTAACGGTCGGACAGCAGCCGGCCCGACGTGATCGGCGGATACTTGGCGCCGGCGCCGACACAGCTCGGCAGGCATTCGATCACCGCGTCGTGGTTCGGCATGCAGAAATACGGGATCGACAGGCGGCGCGCCTGCACGCCGGCCTCGGCCGGCGGATTGACGACGCGGTGCATCGTCGACACGAAGCGGTCGTTGGTCCAGCGCATCAGGATGTCGCCGATGTTGACCACGAACCCGCTGGCGATCTTCGGCACGTCGAGCCAGCGTCCGTCCGGCAGGCGGACCTGCAGCCCGCCCGGCGCGTCGTCGGTCTTCAGGATCGTGATCGCCGTGGTGTCGGTATGCGCGCCGGAACGCTGCTCGCCGGCCTCCGGCACCCGGGTCAGCGCCGGATAGTTGATCGTCCGCAGGATGCTCGCATGCCGGTCGATCCGCGCCGCGAAGTAGGCCTGCGGCTCGTCGAGCGCGGTCGCGAAGATCGACAGGATGCCGGCAGCGAGCCGCTCCATCTCGCGGTAGTAGGCGGTCATCGCCGCGCGCAGGCCCACCGGCCGCTCCGGCCACAGGTTCGGCGTGAAGGTCGAGATCGCGGCCGGGTCCGCGTAATACGGATCGTCCGGCAGGTCCGGCGGGCCGATCGCGAAACTCTCGTGCAGCGACGGCTTCAGCGTCGGATCGCGGTCCTTGCCGACCGTCTTGACGCCCATCGCGCCGTAGCCCTTCGACACCGCCCCGGCCGGCTTCTGCACCCGCAGCTTTTCGTCGAGCGGCAGATCGAAGAACGCCAGCGCCTGGCGGTACAGCGCATCGACCACCGAGTCGGCCACGCCGTGACCGGTGACGACCAGGAAACCGATCCGCTCGCAGGCATCGCGCACCGCATCGGCGACCCGTGTCTTCGCCGAGCCGTCGAAGTACGGCGCGAGATCGATGACCGGGATCTCGACCACCGGAGACTGCTTGACCAACCCTGCCGAACCGGCTGCCATCGGACCCTCCATGCTGACGGATGCAAGGCATGTCGTGCCTGTTGCATCGATGCGCGGTGATCGTACACGCGGCAGCGGCGGCGGGACAAGCGTCCGCCATCCATCGCTCGACCGACGACTCCTAGGGTCCGCAGACCTCCGACACCGGCCTTCCGGCCGGACGCCGGTGGATCTCGAACGGCTCGATCGTGGCGACCAGCGTGTAGTGGCGCCACGCGACGCCGAACCGGGGATCGCCCTCGGCGATGAGTGCGGGGTAGTCGACCCCTTGGGTGTGATCGATCGACACGAATTCCGGGCAGTGGTCGAGAAAGTCCTCGGCCATCATCCGGCTGACGGACTCGCCCGGCGCGCTGGCGGCTGTCGCCGAGTCGCGCTCTGCTTCCGCCAGCAGGGCCCAGACCGACGGAAACCGCGAGCCCCACGCCAGGCCCGTCTTCTGGACGAGCGGGAAGCCACCCGACAGCCTCAGCGACAGAGACGCATAGCTGCTTGCCTTGGCCTCGCGCAGGAACTCGGCCACGCGAACCTGCGGCGCGCGGTCCGGCTGCACGGCCAGCGCGATCCGCTCCGCGACATGCTTGACCCGCTCCGCCAGCGCGCCGGCGAGCAGCACGGCGACCAGAAGGTACGACGTGCCTCGCGTGAACCGTCGCGGGCACGCCTTGCCCCACACGATCGCGGCCAGCAGCACCGCCATGCTCGCCGGCAGGCGGTGATAGGGCCATCCTTTATCCTGGATGAAGTAGACCAGCCAGCAGCCGAACGCGAACGCGAGCAGCACGAGCACGGCACCGCCGTCCTGGAGCCGCGAGCGATTCGACCACCACAGGCCCGCCAGCACGATGCTGACCGCCATGGCCGGCAGGGACGCGTTCGGGAACAGCGAACCGGAAAGTGCCGGGACATAGAGCTCCATCGCCATCGGCACGATCTGGTCGAGATAGGCCGGCGCGAGCAGCAGCGTCAGGCCGAACAGGATGGCCTGGGTCAGGATGGCCACGATGACGGCCAGCCACGGCACGCGGCGGCCGGTGACCGCGGTGGCCGCGGTGGCCAGCACGAAGGCGAGCAGGAAATGCGGCTTGATGCCGCAGCACAGGCCGGCCAGCGCGCCGGCGAGCAGCGCGTGCACCCGGGAGTCCGGGCGGGCCGGCGTCGCGGACTCGACGTGCAGGGCCAGCAGCGGCAAGGCCGCCGCGATGATCAGGTGCTCCCGCTGACCGAACTCCGGCAGGGCGGGCACCAGCAGCACCAGTCCCAGCGTCGCGAAGGCGGCGCCGCGTGACACCGGCAACGCCCTGCTCTGCAGGATGGACGCGGTCAGCCACGCGCATCCGATCACGAACAGGCCGTAGTAGGCCGGCGCGATCGCGAGCTCCGGAAGGCGGACGACCCGGGCGATGAGGACGGCCCCCATCGTCAGCCAGATGATCGGCGGCGTGTTGACCTCGATCAGCGAGTCGTAGGGCGCGTGCCCGTCGAGCCAGTTGGCGGCGACGTAGACGAGCCAGGCGACGTCATCCTTCGGCCATGCCCTCGCCTCGATGACCAGCGCCGCGGCCAGCGTGACGCCGACGATGACGTACGGCATCCAGCCCATGGCCGGCGCTCGGTCCGCCGTTCCGGGGTTCCCGCCTTTGATCGACATCCGCTCCATTCCCGTGTCCGCCCTCACCTGTGTCGGGCCACTTTCACCGCGCTGCGCGCACCCACCCACAAGACGCTGGCAACGAAGGCGAGATAGATCCAGGCAGCGGCGCCGTGCCAATCGAGCACCGGCTGGCCGGTGTCCGGCATTGTGGATCCCGCGTAGCGGCCCAATGCGATGCCGGCGGCCAGCATCACGAGTCCTTGCAGTCCCAACGATCCCCGCAGCCACGACGGCAGCGGTGCGATGCGTGGCGGATCTTCTAGAATCCCGCGCATCGCGAGCGTCTGAGGCTTGAAACGGGATGGCGGGAGTTGAGCCAAAGTCATTGCGGCGGCGGAGTGCCTGGCGGAATCTCGCCGATCCATGGCAATCGGCATGGCATACTTCGCGTCGTTCGTTCGAATGCGGGCGAGTTTAGCCGACCAGCCGCTCCGGGCGAGGCGCAGGAAGCGCCTTCTCATGCGCGAGCAACCATCGTTTGCGATGCAACCCGCCGCCGTAGCCGGTCAGCGAGGCATCGGCTCCGACGACCCGATGGCAGGGGATCACCACGCTGACCGGATTGGCGCCGTTGGCCAGCCCGACGGCACGGATCGCCGCGGGCCTGCCGATGCGCGCGGCGAGCTCGCGATAGCTGATGGTCCGGCCGGGCCGGATGGTGCGCAGTGCGGCCCAGACCTCCCGCTGGAAGTCGGTTCCGCCGAGTGCGACGGGCAGCGCGTCGATCGCCGCGACATCGCCGGCGAAATAGGCCTGCATCGCCCGGGTCGCATCCGATGCCGTAGTGGTGCCGCGCAGGTCGACGAACGTGCCTCGATACTGCCGGCGCATCAGCTGCAGCATGCGGTCCTCGGCGTCATGCCACTCGATCGCACGCAGGTGCTGCCGATCATCGGTGACCAGCAGCATCTCGCCGAGCGGCGACGGGATGCGCTCCAGGAAGAAGGCCAGGGTCGTCATGACCAGGGAATTATCCCGTTTTGGCACGATTCGTCCATACGCGCCGCTGCCGGCCGCGCAGGGCCCGAACAGCACCGTCGAGATCGCCGGCGCCTCCCGCCGTTTCCGGCTAGCTGCGGCGCCGGCTTCGAGTCAGTCCAGCTTGATGCCGGCATCGCGGATGATTCGTCCCCAGCGCTCGTAGTCGCGCGCGACCCGCTTGCCGAACTCGGCGGGCGGCTCGCCGCCGAAGTCCAGTCCGGCATCGAGCACGGCTCTGCGGAACTCCGGCGATTTCATTGCCTCGATGACTGCACGATGGATCGACTCGGCGATTTCCGCCGGCAATCCGCCGGGCCCGAAGAATGCGAGCCAGCCGTCGGTGCCGACCTCCCAGCCTTGCTCGCGCATCGTCGGTACATCCGGAATCGCCGGGATGCGCTTCTCGCTGGCTGCCGCGAGGATCCGGATCTTGCCGGCTTTCATGTTGGGGATAGCCGTTGCCGGCCCGTCGAAGTAGAGGTCGATCCGGCCGCCGATCAGATCGATGTTGGCCGGCGTCGAACCGCCGGCGTACGGCACATGGCCGATGTCGACGCCGATCAGGGACTTGAGGACCTCGATGTTCAGATGCGACGGCGTGCCGATGCCATAGGATGCGATCATCACGCTGCCGGGTTTCGCTTTCGCCGCCGCCACGACGTCGGCCACGGACCGGTATGGCGTGTCGGTTCGGGTGACCAGCACGGTGCCGCCGAGCGATGCCGGCGTGATCGGCGTGAAGTCGCGGAACAGGTCGAACGGCGGCCGCTTGTACAAGTGCGGCATCGTCGTCATCACCGCGACGTTGAACAGCAGCGTTTGGCCGTCCGGTGCCGCGTTCGCGACTTCGCGCGCCGCGATCAATGTGCCGCCGCCGGGCTTGTTCTCGACCACGACGCTGGTGCCGAGCACTTGCGACATCCCGATCGCGAGCAGTCGGGCCTGATTGTCGAGGTTCGAGCCGGGCGCGAGCGGCACCAGGATCCGGATCGGCCGCGTCGGCGTCCAGGCATGCGCGGCCGCGGCCGTCATCGCGAACAGAACGGCGAACAGGGCCGCGGCGGCGCTGCGAATCCGCAGGCCGGTGAGGAATCGAGCATTCATCGCTGCATCTCCAGTACGGGGCGACGGTAGGCGGAACGGCCGTCGATGATCGTTTCGTCGACGGCGACCTGACGCAGCTCGTCGGGATCGATGGTCAACGGGTTGCGGTCGAGGATCGTGAAATCGGCGAGCTTGCCGGGCGTGACCGAGCCCTTGATGCCTTCCTCGAACGAGGCGCGGGCAGCGTTCGTCGTGAACATGCGCAGCGCCTCTTCGACCGATATCGCCTGCTCGGGCGTCAGCACCTGGCCATTGAAGGTCTTGCGCCGGACCGCGCACCAGATCGAAAAGAACGGATCCAGCGTCAGCCATTCGGTGCCGGTCTGGTCCGAGGAATTGCAGGGCTCGAGGCCGGCGTCGAGGATCGAGCGCAGCGCCATGAATTCGCGCAGGCGCGCGGTGCCGAGCTTCTCCTCGACGTAGTCGCCGTAGCTGTAGAGCCAGCCGGTCGTCATGTTCGGCACGACCCCGAGCTCGCGGGCGCGGGCCCTGAGGTCCGGCGCGCCCATGTCGCAGCCGAAATGCTCGATCCGATGCCGGGCGTCCGGGCGCGGATGCGCGAGCAGGGCGGCCTCGATCGCATCGAGCGCCAGCTCCTGGGCGCGATCGCCCATCGCGTGGATGCAGACCTGCAGGCTGGCCTCGTGCGCGCGGCGAACCGCGTCGGACAACACCGCCGGTTCGAGCTTCAGCAGTCCGCGGTAGCAAGGACAGGCCATGTCGAGATAGGGAGCCCGCGAAGCGGCCGTGTACGACATGAAGGCGCCGTCGACGAACAGCTTGGCGCCGCCGACGCGCAGCCATTCGTTGCCCAGTCCGGTCGCGAGCCCGGCGGCAATCGCGGTATCGAGTGCGCCGAACCGTCCGGCGCTGTCGAAGATGTGCGCCGTGATCCGCAGCGGCAACCGCCGCAGGCCTGCCAGCGTCTGGCAGGCCCGGAACTCGAGCGGGTCCATGAACGCCTGGACCGACGTGAAGCCGCGCGCGACCCACAGCTCTGGGACGACATCGCGGATGTACTCGAATGCTTCCGACTCGGTGTGCCGGCGATCGGGGAACAGATGGTTGACCGATTTCAGCTCGCCGCTGAGCTCACCGGTCGCGCGGTCGACGACGGCGAAGCCGGGCCTGAGCGCAGGCGACTGCGGCCCGTCGATGCCCAGCATCGCCAGCGCGACCGAGTTGACGCGATAAGTGTGCCGGCCGTCGAGGATCAGCACCGGGTGGCGCGGCGCGATCGCATCGAGCTCGCTGCGGGTCGGATAGCGTCGTTCGAGGAACTTGCGGGCGCCGAAGTGGCTGCCGTGGACGATGATCCACTGCTGCTCCGGAGCCCTGCGCGCCCGTTCGGAGATGCGAGCGAGCAGGTCGGCGATCGATCGGTTCGGCGGCACGTGGCCGTCGACATACAACGTATGGCTGCGAACCGACGAGACCAGGTGGCAATGCGAGTCGATCAGGCCCGGGATCAGCGTCCTGCCGCCCAGGTCGAAGGTCTGCGCGTCCGCTCCGAGCGCAGCGCGCGCGTCGGCGAGGCTGCCGACCGCAACGATGCGATTGCCGCGTACCGCGACTGCGTCCGGGCCGGGGTGCGCCGGATCCAGCGTGATGATCGGGCCGCCGGCATAGAGCCGGTCGCCGAGCCGGTCGCGATGCGCTTCGGCGGCGCTGGCGCGATCGGGCCGAGGCTGGCTGCTTTGCTGGATCATGCGGCGCGAGGGTCGATGGCATCGATGGCATCGATACTAGCGGCGCTGTCGTCGCGGGGTGATGCTCCGTTGATTCAAAGGCCATTACAATCGGTAATGAGATGAATCTCGACGACCTCGACTATCTCGCCGCGCTCTGGGAGCACCGCAACGTCGGGCGAGCTGCGCAATCGCTCGGGTTGACGCAGCCGGCAATGAGCCGCGCGCTCGGCCGCGCCGAAGCCCGGCTCGGCATCCCGCTGTTCGAGCGGACCCCGCGCGGGCTCGTCCCGACGGTCGCCGGCGAGGCCTTCATCGGCCGCATGCTGCGCGTGCGCACCGAGCTCGGCGATGCGATGAGCGAGATCGACCAGCTGCGCAGCGGCCGGCTCGGTACGGTGCGCGTCGGCTACAGCCCGAGCATCGATGAGTCGCATGTGCACAGCGCCTGCCGCCGGCTGACGACCGAGCGGCCGGCGGCGCGGCTGACCGTCGTCTCGCGGCTCATGGAAGACCTGGCGCAGCGGCTCGTGCAAGGCGACCTGGACCTGGTCGTCGCGCCGGTGCCGGATCCGGTGATTCCCGATCTCGACATGCAGGTGCTCTATCGGGATCGCCTGCGCGTCGTCGCTGATCGCCGGCACCCGCTGCTGGGCCGGCCGCGCGTGACGCTGGCCGACATCGCGGCCCAGTCATGGATGCTGCAACCGGTGCAGTTCCGGGTTCGCCGGATGCTCGACGAGCGCGTCGCGGAGGCGAAGCTGCCGCCGCTGCAGGTCCGCATCGAATCCGACGTGGCGGCGCTCGCGCGGCTGACCCTGCTGTGCGGTACCCGGATGCTGGCGCTCCATGTCGACCGGGAACAGGCGGTGTTCGAACGGCTGGGGCTGCGCGCGCTGGACGTCGCCGGCCTGCAGCTGGATCGGCACGTTGCGCTGATGCGTCGGAAGGGCGGGTATGTCTCGCCGCTGTCGGCGCGGCTGGGCGAACTGCTGATGGCGCAACGGCCGGATGCGTCCGGTGGCGTGAAGCGAGGCCGGTAGGCCGCGCCCGGACGCTGCAGTCAGCCGGCGCGCGGCGGGACCATCTTGCCGAGCGCGGTCGCGAGCTCGGTCGGGAACGGGAACACGATCGTCGAGCTGTTCTGGCCGGCGATCTGCGCGAGCGTGCCGAGGTAGCGCAGCTGCATCGCCTCCGGCCGGCCCGCCAGCACCTCGGCGGCCTCGAGCAGCTTCTGCGCCGCCTGCTGCTCGCCCTCGGCGGTGATGACCTTCGCGCGGCGCTCGCGTTCGGCCTCGGCCTGCCGGGCGATGACCCGGGCCATGCTCTCGCCGAGGTCGATATGCTTGATCTCGACGTTGGCGACCTTGATGCCCCAGGCGTCGGTCTGCCGGTCGAGGATCTCCTGGATGTCGTTGTTCAGCTTGTCGCGCTCCGACAGCATCTCGTCGAGGTCGTGCTTGCCGAGCACCGAGCGCAGCGTGGTCTGCGCGAGCTGGCTGGTGGCGAGCGTGAAGTTTTCGACCTGGATCACCGAGCGGTCGGGCGCGACGACGCGGAAGTAGATGACCGCGTTGACCTTGACCGAGACGTTGTCGCGCGAGATCACGTCCTGCGCCGGGACGTCGAGCACCAGCATCCGCTGGTCGACGCGGACCATCTGCTGGACGATCGGGATCAGCAGGATCAGGCCGGGGCCGCGCACGCCGGTGAAGCGGCCGAGCGTGAAGACGACCGCGCGCTCGTATTCGCGCAGGATGCGGATCGCCAGCGCGAGCAGGATGGCGATGATGACGAGCAGCGGGCCGAGGACGATCAGCAGGTTCATCGGATGGGTTCTCCTGGGGCAGGGACGGGCTCCGCGGGCTGGGCAGCCGTCGCGGCTGACGGGGCGGAGCCGCGATACGGCACGGATCCCGAGGTTACGGCGGCTCCGGCCGGAGCGACGACGGCGGTCAATCCGTCGATCGCCAGCACGCGCACGCGCTGGCCGGGCTCGAGCGATTCGCTGGCGCGGGCGCGCCAGCGCTCGCCATGGACGAAGACGTGACCGGCGAGACCGTTCCAGTCGACGACCTCGGCCGCCTCGTCGAGCATCGCTTCGGCGCCGGCGGTGATCGGCCGCGTTGCCGAGCGGAACGCGGCGCGCGCGGTGATCAGCGCGAGGCCGGCCGCGGCGAGCGCGAGGCCGGCGATGAACGGCCAGCCGACCTCGAAGCCGGGGATATCGTCGGTGTCGATCAGCAGCGCGAGGCCGGCGATCAGGGCGACGAGGCCGCCGATGCCGAGTACCCCGAAGGACGGCACGAAGGCCTCGGCGATCAGCAGCGCGAGACCGAGCAGCGCGAGGCCGGCGCCGGCCCACGAGATCGGCAGCGCCGCGAGCCCGTACAGGCCGAGCAGCAGGCAGACCGCGCCGATCGTGCCCGGGTAGATCGCGCCGGGGCTGGTGAACTCGAAGAACAGCCCGTAGAAGCCGATCATCACCAGCAGCAGCGCGATGTGCGGATGGGTGATGGCGGCGAGCGCGCGGACCCGCCAGCCGGCCCCGTACTCGACCCGCTCGGCGCCGGCGGTGCGGATCGTCACGGTACGCTCGGCGATCCGGGTCGATCGGCCGTCGAGCTGGCGCAGCAGGTCGTCGACGTCGGTCGCGACGACGTCGACGACCCGCTGCGCCAGCGCCGCGTCGGCCGGCAGGCTCGCTGCGTCGCGGACCGCGCGCTCGGCCCAGTCGGCATCGCGCCCGCGCAGCGCCGCGAGCGAGCGCAGATAGGCGACCGCATCGTTGACGGCCTTGGACGTCATCGGATCGGCGGCGGGCCGGTCGCTGCCTTCCTTGCCGCTACCTTCCTTGCCGCCGCCGCCGCCACCGATCGCGACCGGCGTCGCCGCGCCGACGTTCGTGCCCGGCGACATCGCCGCGAAGTGGCTCGCATAGAGCAGGAAGGTGCCGGCGCTCGCCGCCCGGGCGCCGGCCGGATGCACATAGGTGATCACCGGCAGCGGCGCTGCGAGGATCATCCGGATCATCTCGCGCATCGACGTGTCGAGACCGCCCGGCGTGTCCAGCCGTACTAGCAGCGCCGACGCGCCGACATCGGCGGCGTGGGCGAGTGCGCGGCGCAGGTGTTCGGCGGTGGCCGGACCGATCGCGCCGTCGATCGTCATGTCGATGATCGGCCCCTGCCGCGTGGCGACGGCATTCGCTGCCGGAGCTGCGGCTGCAGCTGGGGCTGGAGCCGCAGCCGACCCGCCGGCCGGCTGCGCAGCGGCCACGCCGATCGCGCCGGCCCGGGCCGTGGCGAGCAGGGCCACGGCGACCAGCAGAACCACGGCCGCGAGCATGACGATCGACGCCGGCCGTGCGACGACCGCCGCGAGCGATCGCGGCGACGACGAAGACCGCAGGACCTGGTGGGGCGGGTTGGTCGGCGCAGCCATGCAGTCCATCATACGAGATGGGGAGCGGTCGCGACAGCGAATACCTGCTGTCCGGCGGGGTCGCCGAGCCGGTGTTTGACCTAAATCAGCCGTACGGAACGCACGGCCGACGGCAATCGCGCGCCCGGCGGCGCCTGCAACGGTTCAGTCGGCGTAGGCTCTGCCAGGCTGCGTGGGCAGCGGCGCCAGGTTCTCGCGCCGCTTCCAGCGCTTGGTCGGCCGGCCATCCTTCAGCGCGTCCATTTCGCGCCAGAAGATCCGCCGCAGCATCACGATGCCGGCGTCGGACCTGCCGAGCATTTCGTTTTCGCGGTCGGCGACCACCCCCTGACCCGCGATGCCGAGGTAGTCCTGCGCCGGGATCAGGCCGAAGAGGCTGTCCTCCTCGCTCGGGCCCTCGCCGTGCAGCATCAGCTCGTCATGGTGCTCGGCGGACTGGTAGATCGGGTTGCCGAATTTCTCGAAGTAAGCGAGGAAACGTTCCCGTGCGGCCTGGTCTTCGGTGCTGAGCGAGTAGATGGTGAAGCGCTCGGTGGTGCGATCGCTGCTGGGTACTACCCACAGGCCGCTGTTCATCCAGGGATCGGCTTGCGTGAGGCCCGGCACCATGACATGGCTGTTGTTCGGGAAGGTCCAGTTGCCGATGCGAATGTTGTTCTCCGAGCGGATGGCTTTCTGCTCGATGCCACAGTCGGTTTCCGTATGCTCCAGCGTCGGGATGGTGTCGGTCACCATGTTGATGAAACTGCCTTCGCGCAGCGTCTTGTGCAGGAAGCTGATGTGCACACCGTCCTGCTGGTTCTCCACCATCTGGAACCAGTTGATGTTCCAGGTCTCATGCAGTGCAGCAATGATCACGTTCGGTTCTTCGTAGGGATCCTTGCGCGGCAGTTCGAACGCGGGCGCTTCGCCTTCGCCCAGGTAGGCGAAGATGAAGCCGCAGTATTCGTTCGTCGGATAGCCGGGAATGCGGCATCCGGCGGGAACCTCGCCCCTTTCGGCCGGCCGCTCGGTGCAGCGCCCGGTGCCGTCGTATTGCCACCCGTGGTAGGCGCAACGGATGCGCTCGCCCTGCACCCAGCCGGTGTGCAGCCGCGTGCGGCGATGCCGGCAGAAACCGCCGACGAGGTGCGCCCGGCCACTCTCGCCGCGGTACAGCGTCAGGTCTTCGCCCAGGATGCGCACCGGTTTCGCCTTGCCTTTGGCCAGCTCGCGTGACAGCCCGACCGGATGCCAGAACAGGCGGAGCAGCCGACCCATGTCGGTGTCCGGCCCGCATTGAGTGAGCCGCTTGAACTGCTCCGCGCGTTTTTCCTTCATCGACGGTTCCATCAGGGCCCCGTTCAATCCGGTTGAATGCCGACCTGCCGGATCATGCGGCCGAAGTCCTCGACCTGCTCCTTGGTGAGCCGCGCGAGCGACTCGGGCGAACCCGGTGTCAGGACGAAGGCCTGCTTCTCCACCGCTTCGATGATCTCCGGGCGCTTCATTGCGGCGATGTACTCGCGGTTCAGGCGCTCGACGACGTCGCGCGGCATGTTGGCCGGTCCGTAGATCGCGGCGAAGGACGTGATCGAGAAGGACGTCAGGCCCAATTCGGAAAGTGTCGGCACGTCCGGCAGCAGCTTCGAGCGCTCCTTGAGCTGCGTCGCGTATGCCCGCAGCTTGCCTGCCTTGACGAAGGCAAGCGCCGCCGTCGGCGTCGCCCATATGAGGTCGACGCGGCCAGCGACCACGTCCGCGATAGCGCTGGCCTCGCTCTTGTAGGGGACGTGCAGCATCCTGAGGCCACCGGCCAGCATGTTCATCTGCGCGAAGGTGACAATGCCGGTTACGTTGCCGGAGGCGAAGGTGAGCTTGTCCGGGTTCGCCTTGGCGTAGGCGACCAGCTCGCCGAAGTCCTTCGCCGGCAGGCCGACGTGGCCATACAGGAAGATGGTGAAGCGGCCGAGGTCGACGACCGGCGTGAAGTCGGTGATCGGGTTGTAGGGCGGGTGCTTGCGCAGCGAGGGCACCGAAGCGATCGGCCCGCCGCTGCCGAACAGCAGCGTGTAGCCGTCGGGCGCCGCTTTCGCGACTTCGGCGCCGGCGATCGCGCCGTCGGCGCCCGGTTTCGCCTCGACGACCACCGGCTGGCCGAGCGCGGTGGCCACCGGGCCACTGAGGATTCGGGCGATCGCATCCGACGCCGAGCCTTGAGTGGAGGTGACGAAACGGATGGGCTTGACCGGATACTGCTGCGCCATGGCACAGGACGCCATCGCCGCGAGCACCGCGGATGTCAGAATACGGGACAGGGTCACGGGGTCTCCTCCCACGATCTTTGCCGTCGGCAAAGAATTGCACACCGGCCCGGGCTAGTCAAGAAAGGTGACGATGAAGCAGCCGGAAGCCGCAGGCTACGACCATGAGGACGGGCTCGACGTGATGCTGGTCCTGTCGCGCGTTTATCACCGCGGCGCGCTGTCGCTGCAGCATCACGTCGGCATACCGAATCCGCGCTGGCGCCTCATGTTCCTGCTGAACCGGCACGGCCCGAGCACGCAGAAGGAGCTCACCGCCATGCTGAACATCGACCCGGCTTCCATCACGCGGCCGCTGAACACGCTGCAGAAGCTCGGCCTGGTAGCGCGTGAGCGCGACGCCGCGGACAACCGCCTGTCGCGCGTACGCCTCACGGGTGCCGGCAAGATCGCGGTGCGCGCCGGCATGGAACGCCGCGAGGCGTTTATCGGCACCCTGCTGCGCGGGCTTTCCGCCGGGGAGATCCGGGCCGTCGTGCGCGGCCTGCGCCACATGGAGCGCAATCTGATCGATGGCCCGGCCGCCGCGCCGGCGCCTGCCTCCCGCCGGGGGACGCGCCGGGCGCCGGATCAGGTCTCGTCGCCGGGGACGGCTTCGTAGCCGTAGTCGCGCCGAGCGCCCTCCGCCGTCAGGTAGCCGGCGGCCAGATCATCTCGCGCATCGACGTGTCGAGGCCGCCCGGCGTGTCGGCCGCCCCTGATCGGGTCAGGCCCGTAGCTGCCACTCCCAAACCTTGCCGTCTTCCGGATGGATGATCGAGCCAGCAAGGCTGAACCCGAGTTTCTCCAGAATACGGGTAGAGGCAGTGGGCTCGGGAAGTGTCTGGGCCGTTATCCGAGAGGCACCGTTTGCAAATGCGAGAGCGACGAGCTTTTCGGCCATGCTGGTTGCAATGTCATGCCCCTCATGCTCAGGGAATATGAAATAGGCAATCCAGGGTCGAGGCACACACACGTCAGGAATCCGGAGTCCCCGACCTGCGGAGTGGACGCCAATTCGGGGCTGATCGGAAGAAGCTTCACTTCGCTACCGGTCGGCTTGCTGTCGCGGAAACGCCGGGCTGCCCCGATGGCTTGCGCCATTCAGCCGAGCGTACAAGCCGCATGCTCAACGCGCATAGGCGGGCGGTTTCAGCTATTCAAGCGGCCTACTCTGCGCGGGTAATAGACCCGGGTTACTTCCTCCGCGGTCTTGACGAAGGCCTGGGCATGGGGCGGAAGTTCGCGCCGGCGGTGCCGGATCGAAGAGAACCAGATGTGCAGCAGTTCCCCTCGATGGCGCACCGGAATCACTTTGGCATCGGGCCGCCCGAGCGCAACGGTAGATAGCATCAGTGCGACACCATAGCCCGTCTCGGCCAGCGCAGCCAAGCCCCCATAGGAGCGGCTTTCGATGCGAATGTCGCGCAACCTCAGGCCTTCAGCCTGGCATACCCGCGCCAGCAGCACGCGGCTGCCGGAGTCGGGAGGCGTCAATAGCAGCGGCTCCTTCTCCAAGTCGGATATTTCCAGCCTTTTCTTCCGTGCAAGCGGATGGCCGGCATGCATGATGGCCACCATGTGCATCGGAAACAGTCGTGATGACAAGATGGCATCGCTGTTGACCTCGCGCGAAACCGCAAGATCGAGTTCGCCTGCCTCAACGTAGCGCATCAAGTCGCCGATGTCTGCCTCTATCAGCCTTACGTCTACGTGGGGCTGCGTCTTCCGGTAGGCTGCCAATATCGCCGGCACGATGGTTTCCAGTGTCAACGTCATCGCGCCCAAGCGCAGCGTGTGGGCATCCCCGGCCGCCAACCTCTGTGCGCGAGCTTCCAGATCTTTGGCGCCGCCCAGCAATGTACGAGAGCGACCGTAGAGATCGTCGCCCTCCGGCGTCAACGACAGCGTTCGACCGCGCCGTTCGAATAGCGCAACGCCGAAATGTGCCTCCAGTTCCGCAAGCTGCCGCGACAGCGCCGGCTGTGTGCGGTGAAGCATCTGGGCAGCCTGCGTGATGCTGAGGCATTCGGCCACTGCGCAGAAGACGCGCAAGTGCTTCAGCGACAGTTGATTCATTCGTCCAGCATAACATTTTGGGTATGCATATCGCTGATATTTCTCTATTGGACATGTTTAGAACGTCCATCTGATACTGAATAGAGCAGCGGGCGGAATTGGCTCTGGGCTCTATGAAGGAGACAAGATCGAATGAATGAAAGCGAGACGATCGCAGTGCCCCATTTGGCGCCCGTTCACAATGCGCAAGCATGGCGTGGGCACGACATGGCGAGGCGGCGCGACTGGATCCATGTCTTTTCGCGCGAGGAAGTGAAGGAGCTCGATCGCGCCGTGTCACTTGCGGACCAGCCGACTGGTCGCGACATTCTCCAGATACAGCGCAAAGATTTTCCTCTGCCGCGGCTGGCTACCGTGCTGGAGCGGGTGCGTAGGGAAGTGCTTCATGGCCGCGGCTTCTACCTGTTCCGCGGCCTGCCAGTGGAGCGCTATAGCATTCGACAGTCGGCCATTGCTTACTGGGGCTTGTCGCTTTACTTGGGCGACGAAGCGCTGTCCCAAAACGGCAAGGGCCATGTGATGGGTCACATCGTCAATCTGGGCTTGGACTATTCAGACCCTGACACACGCGGGTACCAGACCAGTGCGCGCCTGAACTACCACTGTGATTACTCGGACATCGTGGGCCTCCTGAGCCTGCGCTCCAGCAAGTCGGGAGGACTTTCTTCCATTGTCAGTTCCACGACGATCTGGAATGAGCTGCTGCAGCGCCGGCCCGATCTGGCCCGTGCGCTGACGCAGCCGCTGTACTACACCCGCTGGGGCGAGATCCCCGAAGGCAAGCTGCATTACGACGCGGTTCCCATGTTCTGCTCCTACCGAGGTCGGGTTATCGCGACCTATGTGCGTAGTGCGATCAACAAGGCCCAGGCGCTGGCGGGCGTCCCGCCTCTGACTGCGCAGCAGATCGAAGGCATGGACTTGGTAGACGCGCTTGCAGCCGATCCGCAATTGCATCTGGAGATGGAATTCAAGCCAGGCGACATTCAGCTCCTATGCAACTTCTCCACTTTCCATTCGCGCACCTCTTTTGAGGACTGGCCCGAGCTGGAAAAGCGGAGGCACCTGCTTCGGATCTGGCTTGCTTGCAAGGACGGGCCACCGCTACCGCAGTTCATGCTTGAAAGAACCGGTGCTACCGCCACCGGCAGGCCGGACGGAATCAAGGTGCCCGGTGTGCCGCTGGTTGCTTCGCTCGAGCCCACTTGAGGAAAGAGCCATGAAAATCCTGCGCCTCGTAGCGTTGCTGATCGCTTTCCTGGGGGCATCTGCCGCGTCTGCGCTCGAGCCCGGCAAGCCGATCCGCATCGTCGTGCCTTACGGTCCGGGCGGCTTGGTGGATGTGATGAGCCGCATTCTGGCCAGCCAGATGACCCAGGCGCTAAGCCAGCCGGTGGTGGTGGAAAACCGCGCCGGCGCGAACGCCAACCTCGGGCCGGTACTGGTCGTGCACGAAGCACCCGATGGGCACACGCTGCTGGCCAGCGCCTCTTATTTCACCATCAATCCGCGGATCGAGAAGAATCTTCAATGGCGCCCCGATGCGCTTGCGCCAGTGGCCAGATTCGCGTCCTCGCCCAGCCTGATGGTAGTGCCAGGCAATGCACCCTATTCGGATATGAACGGTTTCATCGCAGCGGCCCGGATCAAGCCGGGCATGCCGTTCGGCGACGGTGGCGTGGGGGCGCCGCAAACCATGTCCAAGGCGATGCTGGAGCGTGCCGCCAATGTGCAATTCCTGTCGGTCTATTACAAGGGAGGGGTCTCCTATCTGCCGGATCTGGTCAGCGGCACCCTGCAAATGGCGATCCTCCCGGTGAACCTGGTGCTCGGCATGGTGCGCAGCGGGCAGCTCAAGGCGCTGGCGATTACCGGCGCGAAGCGCTCACCTCTTTTACCCGAGATACCCACCATGGCGGAAAGCGGGTTCCCGCAGGCCACGATGGAGAGTTGGGTCGGTCTGCACCTACCGGCCGGCACGCCACGCGACGTCGTCGACAGATTGGCCGTCGCGGTCAAATTCGCCGCTGCCAACTCGGAAGTTCAAGCCCAGCTCGAAAAGCTGGGTGCGACCAGTGCCTTTCTGGATACTGCCGCCTTCACTGATTTTGTTCGCGATGACGGCATGCGGGTGGAAGGCTATGTAAAGCTGGTGGAAGCGAAATAGTCGGTAAGCGGTGAGAAAAGACATGCAGACATCGTTCGATGCCCGGTCCGGGCAGCACGGCGAGTTGCCGATTTATGATTTCCCCTGCGTGTGGCGAGGGCCGGATATGGCGCGCCGCAACGACTGGATCATTCGGTTGAGCGCGCAGGACGTGGCAGAGTTGGAAGCGGCGCTAGCCTACGCCAAGGCCGCCCGGCTGGGCATTCCGGCGCTCGGGCGCGATGGGTTTCCGCTCAAGCATTTGGCCGCCAGACTGGACCAGGTGCGGCGCGAGCTGGAGAGCGGCCGGGGGTTCGTGCTGATCCGTGGCCTTCCGGTGCAGCGTTACAGCAAGGCCGACTCTGCGCTGATCTATTGGGGCATAGGCACCTACCTCGGGCCGGCTTTTGCGCAGAATGCACAGGGCGACCTGCTGGGTCACGTGCGCGACCTCGGTTCCACACAGAAAAACAACCTCAGGGCGCGCGGCTACCAGACGCGCGACGCGCTCCCTTTCCACAACGATTCCACCGATGTGGTCGGCCTGTTGTGCCTGGCCAAGGCGAAATCGGGCGGCTTGTCGCGCATCGTCAGTTCGACCGCGGTCTACAACGAGATGGCGCGGCGCAGGCCCGACCTGGCGCGGGTGATGGAGCACGACTGGTGCATCGATCGCCGGGGTGAGAACGATCCAGGCCAGAAGCCGTACTTCGTGACGCCCTTCTTTATCCACTTCGACGGCAGGATGTGGGTCAAATATAACCGGGACTATGTCGAGTCCGCCCAGCGCTTCTCGGAGGCTCCCCGATTGAGCGCCACCGATCGCGAAGCGCTGGATCTGATGGATGCGATCTGCAACGATCCGGATTTCTACCTCGACATGTCATTTGAACCGGGTGACATGCAGTTCTTGTGCAACTACGTGGTCCTGCATTCGCGCACCGACTACGAAGACTGGCCGGAACCCCAGCGCAAGCGCCACTTGCTGCGGCTATGGCTGCGCACAGCTGCTTTTGCCAAGCTGCCGCCGGCCTTCGATGACCGAAATTCCGATATGTTGCGCTGGCAGCGCAATCCACGCCCGCCAGTCTTCGACATGTCCGAAATCGAATTTGAACTGGAGCATTGAATGAGCTGCACACGACGGGAGTACCTGGCGCGGGGCCTGGCCGGCGCGACGGCCCTGGTCTGCGCTGGCGCGCGGGCGCAAGCTTTCCCTGATCGCCCGCTGCGGATGGTCGTTCCATTCCCGCCCGGCGGTCCCACCGACATCTTCGGCAGGATCATCGCAGCCAAGCTGAGCGCGCACCTGGGCCAGCAGGTGGTCGTCCATAACAGGCCAGGCGCAGGCAGCATTCTGGGCACCGACTTCGTGGCCAAGAGCCGGCCCGACGGCTACACGATTCTGTTCGGTACCGCAGCCCACGCCATCAATGCGTCGCTGTACAAGAAGCTGCCATACGATTCGCTGGGCGACTTCGATCCGATCGCGCTGGTCGGTGTGGTGCCGTTGGTGCTGCTGGCCCCTCCTCGGATGCCAGACAACCTGAAAGACTTCGTGGTGCAGATCAGAGCCAGCCCGGACCGCTACACATTCGCCTCCTCGGGCGTCGGCACGGTCAACCACTTGGCAGGTGAAATGCTGAACGCGGCAGAGGGATTGAAGGCTCGTCACATCCCCTACAAAGGTGCGGCGCCTGCGCTCCAGGGTCTGCTGGGCGGCGAGGTCAGCTTCATGTTCGAGACTTTCGGCACCGCGCTGCCACACCTGCAATCGGGCAAGCTGCGCGCGATCGCCGTGGCATGGAACAAGCGATCCAGCGCAGCCGCCGAGGTGCCGACTTTCACTGAAGCCGGCATGCCTGGCTTCCAGGCTGCCACGTGGAACACCGTCTCTGCGCCCGCCGGCACGCCGGCGCCGGTGGTCGCGCGGCTGAACGCCGCGATCAATGAGGTGATGCGCGAGTCGTCGGTCACGGAACAGATGTTCAAACTTGGCATTGCTGCGGTCGACGATTCCACGCCGCAAAGCTGTCGCGAGATGATTGCCGCCGAGATCAAGCGCTGGGCGGCGGCGGTGCAGTCCAGCGGCGCCACCGCAGAGTAGGCAAGCGCCCGCGCGGTCCCGCGGCCTCACGGTCGTGGTACTGCATCAGGGAAGGAACGACAAGGCCGCGGTGGCGCGCGCGGCGCCAAGGAAATGGCATGAGGGATTCTCGCACCCGCCTGGAGGCACACGGCGGCCGCGTGACGCGCTGTTACGTCGCGCGGCCTGCAGCAGTCATGCAGATGCTCGATGCCAGCTTCGCCGTGGCCGGCGATCGCACTGCCGTAGTGGATGGTGCGCTGCGTCTGTCCTATCGCGAGCTGGATGCCGTCGCCGAGGCCCTGTCCAGCGGCCTGGCCGCGCGCGGTGTAGGCAAAGGCGACCGAGTCGCTGTGATGGCGACCAATCGTTACGAAGCCGTGGTGGCCGTGGTGGCGCTGGCGCGCATGGGCGCGATCATCGTGCCGATCGGTGCGCGGCTCAAGCGACCGGAGATCGGCTACATCTTTGAAGATGCGCTGCCGACGGTAGTCCTGCACGATCCTGACTTCGGCGCCGAACTGCCGGAGCATGGGCCGGCTCCCGGCATGCGCTTCGCATTCGGCAGTCCGGCCTGGGCCGCGCTTCTGGCAGCGAGAGCAGCCGATGCGCCCCGGCTTGCCGCGATCTCCGAGGAAGACGCCTTCGGTATTCTCTACACCTCCGGCACCACTGGCAAGCCCAAGGGTGCCGTGCTGTCGCAGCTGAACGTCGTGCACTCATGCCTGCACTGGCAGGATGCGCATGCGATGGGCAAAAACGAGCGCACCATCCTCGCCATTCCCTGGTCGCACGTCGCCGGCCTGTGCGGTGTGATGCTGCCGTTCCTGAGCCTGGGAGGCACACTGTGCCTGCTGACCGAATTCAAGCGTCGCGACTTCCTGGAGATGGCGCAGCGCGAAAGGATCACTCATGCGCTGATGGCGCCCGCCATGTACGGTCTATGCCTGCTGGAGTCCGACCTCGCGCAGTTCGACTTGAGCAGCTGGCGTCTGGGCGTCTATGGCAGTGCGCCGATGCCCGAGCCTACGATCCGACGCTTCGCACAGGCCTTCCCGAACCTGCAGATGTGCAATGCCTACGGCGCAACGGAGACGACGTCTCCGGCGACCATCATGCCGCCGGGCGACGGCGTTTCCCATTCCGACAGTGTCGGCAAGGTGGTCGGCTGCGGCGACGTGCGGGTGATGGACGAGCAGGGGCGCGAGCTGCCGCCAGGCGAGGAGGGAGAGCTGTGGATTGCCGGCCCGATGGTCGTGGGCTCCTACTGGAACAAGCCGCAGGCTACCGAGGCTTCCTTCGTCGGGGGCTACTGGAAATCCGGTGACATCGGCGCAGTCGACGCACGGGGCTATGTGCGCATCGCCGACCGAAAGAAGGACATGATTATCCGTGGCGGCTTCAAGGTCTACCCTGCCGAGGTGGAAAGCGTGTTGACCGCGATCGATGGGGTGACCGAGGCAGCCGTAGTCGGCCTCCCGGACAGCATCCTGGGAGAAACGGTGGTCGCGTTCCTCAACTGCGATGCCCGCCTGCAGGAAGGCAAAGTGCGTGCTTTCTGCGCCGAGCACATGGCCGACTACAAGGTGCCCGACCACGTCGTCATCGGCGCGCAACCGCTGCCGCGCAACGCCAACGGCAAGATCCAGAAGGCCGAACTTCGCGCGATGGCCAGCGCGCTGGCACCGCCGCTCGTCGCAGCTCCCGCGCGGCCTGTGTGACGGTCGGAGTCGGAGGGGCCGAAAGATTGAAAATCGAAAGTGTCACTTTGATATTTCAATGATGAATAGTATATTCACGGCATGATAGAGCGACCGCGACTGACCCGGCGAATCGAGGTGGCTCTCGACCGCGCGCCGATCGTCGCTTTGCTCGGGCCGCGGCAAGTCGGCAAGACGACGCTGGCGCGCCAGTTCGTTCCGATTGACTCGCCCAACTATTTCGATCTCGAAGACCCGCGCTCACTGGCTCGACTGCAAACCCCTCAACAGGCACTCGAGGCGTTGTCTGGGCTGGTCGTGATCGACGAGGTGCAGCGACAGCCGGAGCTCTTTCCGCTGCTTCGGGTTCTGGTCGATCGACCCGGAGCGGATGCGCGCTTCCTGATCCTGGGCAGCGCCTCTCCGGCGCTGCTACGACAAACCAGCGAGTCGCTCGCCGGTCGCATCGAGGCGATCGAAATGAACCCCTTCTCGCTCGAAGAAGTCGGCCGCGATGCACAGTTCCGGCTCTGGGTCCGAGGCGGCTTCCCCCGTGCCTGGCGGGCGAAGGATGATGCCTCGGCTTCCCGCTGGTGCCACGAGTTCATTCAAACCTTCGTCGAACGTGATCTGCCGCAACTCGGTGCCCGTATGCCACCGACGTCAATGAGACGTTTCTGGACGATGCTGGCCCACTACCATGGCGGTGTGCTGAACGGTGCGGAGCTGTCCCGGGCACTAGGCGTATCGCAACCCACCGTGCGCAGCTGGCTCGACTGGTTGACTGACACCTACATGGTGCGCCAGCTTGCACCGTGGCACGAGAACCTCGGAAAACGACAAGTCAAGGCACCGAAGATCTATTTGCGCGATTCGGGGCTGTTGCACGCGTTGCTCGGCCTGAGTGGGCCGCTGGCGCTCGAAAGCCATCCCAAAGTGGGGGCATCCTGGGAAGGGTTTGCGCTGGAGCAGACGCTGCGCCATGCTCAACCGGATACGGCGTGGAGCTGGGGAACCCATGGCGGCGCCGAGCTCGACCTGTTGATGATGCGGGGCGAGCGGCGGGTCGGCATCGAGTTCAAGCGAACGGACGGTCCGGTAATGACGCGCTCGATGCATGTCGCGCTCGCCGACCTGAAGCTCGATGCGCTCTATGTTGTCTACCCGGGAGCGCTCCGCTACCCTCTGGCGGATCGGGTCGAGGCTGTGCCGTTAACGGCTCTGGTCTCCGACCCAGCCGATTCGCCGGCCTCGCGTTGATCAGGCCTGCCATAGTCGTCGGCAATGCCGACTGCCCCCGGCATTCCGTTCGAGCGCCGATCAACGCCGGGCGCCGGATCAGGTCTTGCCGCCGGAGGCGGCTCGATAGCCGTAATCCCGCGCAGCACCTTCCGCCGTCACATAGCCGGCCGCGAGATCAGCCGCGATCCGCGCCGGCGACCGCTTCGCCGGGTCGCCGTAGCCGCCGCCGCCGGCCTCGAAGGTCGTGACGCGATCGCCGGGCTGCAGCACGTAGCGGCCCTTCGGATGGACGGTGCGGCCGTTGATCCGGATCTCGCGCAGCCGCCCCGGCCGGCCGCCGCGGGCGCCGGCCGGCGCGAACTCGGTGCGGCCGGCGAGGCACGCGATCGACATCGGGCCGGCGCTGTCGTTGCGCATCTCGATGCGCTGGCCGAGCCCGCCGCGGGATTCGCCGGCACCGCCGCTGTCGGGCAGCAGCGTCTGCGAGAGGATCGCGAGGCCGGTCTGCTCCTCCCAGACCTCGACCGGCGTGCCGGGCCTGGTCGC
>JBFWQR010000018.1:0-69236 GCA_050249335.1 Lautropia sp. | reverse complement strand
CAAGCGCAAGATCAACGACTTCGTCTCCCACTACAACCAGCACCCATCACCCTTCCAATGGACCGCCACTGCCGATTCCATCCTTGAAAAGCTCACTAGAATTAGTAAGGTTATTTCCGGAACGGAATACTAGGGCCTGTTCGCACTACGGACGCGCCCGCGTGGGGCCCTGTCCGGGCGTGCAGCAAGGCGCAAAGCGCAGATATTGCGGTTGCTATGGCGAGCATTTGCAACGCGGCTGCACGCCCGGACAGGGCCCCACCCGAAGGGCCGCCGCCGCCGAAGCCCTCTGGCGTCGTTGCAGCCTCATTGCGGACCGAGGGTACGCGGCTTCGGCTGCGCCTAGCCAGAGGGCTTCGGCGGCGGCGGCGCGGGCGCGTCCGTAGTGCGAACAGGCCCTAAGGCTTGCCGGACTTCATGGGGCAGGTGTTGAAGCCCAGCAGCGAATAGAGCGGGCAAGAGCCCGCGAGGCCGGTCAGCAGGGGCACCAGCCCCAGCCAGCCCCACCAGCCTACGGTCCCCGTCGCAGCCAAGGCAATCAAGACGATGCCGACCACGATGCGCAGGCCCTTGTCGACACCACCAACGTTGGTTTTCATCTGCAAGCTCCTTCTTCGAGAAAAAAAGGCGACCGACGGTCAGGGGCAGAACATCGCCTTGAGGGTCACCATCAGCTTCTCCACATCGGGGTTGTCGATGCGGTAGTGCAAGGTCTGGGATTCACGGCGGAACGTCACCAGCCCCTCCTCGCGCATCTTCGCCAGATGCTGCGACAGCGCCGACTGGCTCAGCGGCACATGCTCCAGCATCGCACCAACGGTCAGTTCCTCGTGCTCGATCAGCAGACACAGCACCAGCATCCGGTGCTCGTTGCCGATGGCGCGCAACATCGCCGCCGCCTTGGCCGCACCTTCCCGGATGAATCGCTGATCTTTCTTGCTCAATGCCACGGATGCCCTCGATTTCGAGTCTACTAATTTAGTATATGCTAATATAAAAAGAATTCAAGACGCGCCCTCCTGCCAGGAGTCGAGTCGAACCGTAGCCCTTTGCCGTTCCCGATGCCATGACGAACTCCATCACCGCCGCAGCCGCTGCGAATACCGCCGATGCCCAGCGCAATCTCTGGCTGCTGGTAGCGGCGCAATCCCTGGGCGGCGCAGCCCCGCCCATCATCATCTCCCTGGGCGGCATCGTCGGGCAGATGCTCGCCAGTGACCCCATGCTGGCGACACTGCCCGTCAGCCTCTATCAGCTGGGGCTCGCGCTGTCGACCATTCCCGCAGCGATGCTCATGCGCCGCCTGGGCCGGCGCGCGGCCTATGTGCTGGGTGCGCTGCTGGGCATCGTCTCCGGGCTGATCGCCGCTTTCGGAGTGCTGCAGAGCGACTTCGCCACCTTCTGCGTCGGCACCGCCATGGCCGGCTTCTACGGCGCCTGCGTGCAGAGCTACCGCTTCGCCGCCACCGATGCGGTCGAGCCGTCGCAACGGGCCAACGCCATCTCTCGCATCATGGTCGGCGGCTTGATCGCCGCCGTGATCGGCCCGCAGGTCGTCATCTGGACGCGCGATGCCTGGCCCATGGCGCCGTTCGCCGGCAGCTTCATCGGCCAGGCCGGCCTGGCCCTGCTGGCGTTGCCGCTGTTGTGGATGCTGCGGGCACCGCCGCCCCAGTCGGCAGTGGCTGCAGGTGCCGCGCGGCCGCTGGGCAGGATTGCCCGCCGCCCGGGCTTCGTGGTGGCGGTCACCGCGGGCGTCGTCTCCTATGGCTTGATGGCCTTCATCATGACCGCTGCGCCCATGGCCATGGTCGGATGCGGCCACACGGTCGGCGAAGCCGCGCTGGGCATCCAGTGGCATGTGCTGGCGATGTTCGCGCCGAGCTTCTTCACCGGCCACCTGATCGCGCGCTTCGGCAAGATCGCCATCACCGCGCTGGGTCTGGCGTTGATCGCCGGCTCGGGCCTGCTGGCGTTGGCCGGTCTGGAACTGTGGCACTTCTGGGGTTCGCTGATCCTGCTGGGCGTAGGCTGGAACTTCGGTTTCATCGGCGCCACGGCCATGGTGACCGATACCTACACGCCGGCAGAGCGCGCGAAGGTGCAGGCGCTCAATGACTTCCTGGTGTTCGGCACGGTAGCCATGGCGTCCTTTGGCTCGGGGCACCTCCTCAATACCTCGGGATGGGAAACCATCAACGGCCTGATGCTGCCGCTGATCGCGGTGGTTCTGCTGATGCTGGGCTTGCTGGCGCTGTACAACCGGCGCGCCTCGCCGCCGGCGACCGTCACGCCGTAGGACCGGACGTGCGCAGGCAACCAGGGTTGGAAACCATGGAACACGACGACAACTCCGTCTCGCGAGACAACCCGCGCTCCATCGCGCGACACGGCCCGCGCATTCAACCGCTCGATCGACGCCGGGCGTTGCTGATGCTCGGCGCGGCCGGCGCCGCGGGCATCGCGCTCACGCCGGGCCTCGCCGGCGCGACGAACCAGGTCAGGACCACGGCCCGCATCGTCATCGCAGGCGCAGGGGCCGCAGGCCTGGCGGCGGCATCGCGCCTGGCGCGAGCACTGGACGGCGCGAAGATCACGCTGATCGATGCACGCAGGGAGCATCTCTACCAGCCCGGCTTCACGCTGGTGGGCTCGGGCATCAAACCGGCGAGCTACGTGGTGTCCGCCACTGCCGACTACGTGCCCGAGGGCGTCGAGCTGGTGCCGGAACGCGTGGCCGAGTTCGACCCGGAAGGAAAGCGGGTCGTCACGGAAAGCGGCAAGGCCTACGCCTACGACTTCCTCATCGTCGCCATCGGCATGAAGCTGGAGTACGGCCTGATCGAAGGCATGGACGAGAACCTGATCGGCAGGAACGGCGTCGGCAGCATCTACCACAGCCCGGCCAAGGCGGAGGCCACCTGGCAGGCCATGTCGGCGTTCGCGGACAAGGGCGGCCGGGGCGTCTTCCTGCGCCCCGGCACCGAGATGAAGTGCGCAGGCGCGCCGCTGAAGTACACCTTCATCACGGACGACTACCTGAGCCGGCGCGGCCGGCGCAGCAAGTCGGAGGTCGTCTACAACTCGAACAGCAAGGCTCTGTTCAGCGTACCCATCGTCTCGGAGAAAGTGCGCATGCTCTTCCAGGAGCGGGGTATCCAGGTGAACTACGAGCGCGTGCTCAAGGCCATCGATCCGGGCCGGCGCATCGCTACGTTCAGCACGCCGAACGGGACCGAGGAGCAAGGCTACGACTTCATCCATGTCATTCCGCCGATGCGTGCGCCAGAGGCGATCCGCAACAGCCCGCTGCCATGGCAGACGAGCGCCTGGGCCGCCGAAGGCTGGATCGAAGTCGACAAGGCAACGCTGCGCCACCTGCGCTACCGCAATGTCTTCGGCGTCGGCGACATCGCCGGCGTGCCCAAGGGCAAGACCGCCGCCAGCGTGAAATGGCAGGTGCCGGTCGCGGTCGACCATCTCGTTGCCGAGATCGCCGGCAAGACCTCGGAAGCGCTCTACACGGGCTACACCTCGTGCCCGCTGATCACGCGGCTGGGCCGGGCCATGCTGGTGGAATTCGACTATCAGAACAATCTGGTGCCATCCTTCCCCGGCGTGATCGCGCCGCTGGAGGAGCTGTGGATCAGCTGGGTCATGAAGACCATGGCGCTCAAGCCCACCTACATCAGCATGCTGCGCGGCCGCGCGTAAGGAGACGCTGCCATGAAAGAACTCGATCCTCTGGTCCTGCTGGCCGTCTTCCAGGAGATGCTGGGCCCCCTGCTGTGGCTGCTGTCGGCCGTCGTCGTCGTGGGGCTGCTGGCCTTTGCTGCGCTGCTGGTGCGCGAGCGGGGTCTCGTGTCACGCCGCCTGGTACGCGCGGAGGCGCTGGGAATCGTCGGGGGGGCATTGGCACTGGTCCTGATGGCCAAGGTGTCGTCCTCGGGTTTCACCGACGCCGGCGGCCCGGCAGACTGGTTCCTGATCGCTCTGGTGTTCGTAGCCGGCCTGGCCGGGTCCGCCATCTTGCTCTACACCGTGGCGGGCTGGTGGTCTGCCGGGCGGCAATCGCCGGCGCGAGCACGGCGCGACGCGGCCCGTCTCCCATAGCGCCGGCGATGCCGCCGCCGTCGAGCTGACCCGGCTGGCAAGGCCGCCGCTGCAGCCAGCCGCGACAAGCGCTACATTGCGGGGCTCGCCGGAGAGTTCCCGCCTTGTTCCGCTTCTTCGAACGCCTGATCCACCCCTACCCCGTTGCCGAACCGCCGGCGCCGCCGCGCGGCTTCTTCGCGTTCCTGTGGGCCTGCACCGACGGCCTGCGCGGCTCGATCCTGACCATGGCGGCGCTGACCGCGGCGATCGCCACGTTCGACGCGCTGCTGTTCGCGATGCTCGGCCGCATCGTCGACTGGCTCGCCGAGGTCGCGCCGGACCGGTTGTGGGCCGAGCGCGGCGTGCTGCTGCTGCTGTTCGGCGCGGCGCTCGCCGCCAGCGTCGGCGTGGTGGCGCTGCAGACGATCGTCAAGCACCAGACGCTCGCGATCAACCTGCCGATGCGGCTGCGCTGGAACTTCCACCGGCTGATGCTCGGCCAGAGCATGGCGTTCTACCAGGACGAGTTCGCCGGCCGGATCACCACCAAGGTGATGCAGACCGCGATCGCGGTCCGCGACACGATCTTCGTGATGGCCGACGTGCTGGTGACGATGGCGGTCTACGTCGTGACGATGATCGTGCTCGCCGGCGTGTTCGATCGCGGCCTGATCTGGCCGTTCCTGGCGTGGCTGGTCTGCTACATCGCCGCGCTCGTGTATTTCGTGCCGCGGCTCGGCCGGATCGGCAAGGCGCAGGCCGATGCGCGCTCGGTGATGACCGGCCGGGTCACCGACGCCTATACCAACATCACCACGGTCAAGCTGTTCTCGCATGCGCAGCGCGAGGCCGGCTTCGCGCGGATGGCGATGCAGGAATTCATCGTGACCGGCTATGCCCAGATGCGCCTGGTCAGCGCGTTCGAGATCGTCAACCATGCGCTCAGCATGGGGCTCACCGCCGGCATGGCCGGCACCGCGCTGTGGCTGTGGTCGCATGGCCAGGTCGGCGTCGGCGCGGTCGCCGCGGCGACCGCGATGTCGCTGCGGCTGCAGGGCATGTCGCACTGGATCATGTGGGAGATGACCAGCCTGTTCGAAAGCGTCGGCACGGTGCAGGACGGCATCAGCACGCTGTCGCGGCCGCGCACCGTGGTCGACGCGCCGGATGCCGCCCGGCTCGCGGTGCCGCGCGGCGAGATCCGCTTCGAGCGCGTCCGCTTCAGCTACGGCGCCGGCAAGCGCGCCGTCATCGACGATCTCGACCTGGTGGTCCGCCCCGGCGAGAAGATCGGGCTGGTCGGCCGCTCCGGCGCCGGCAAGTCGACGCTGGTCAATCTGCTGCTGCGGCTGCACGACGTCGACGGCGGCCGGATCCTGATCGACGGCCAGGACATCGCGCGGGTCACCCAGGATTCGCTGCGCGAGCACATCGGCATGGTGACCCAGGACACCTCGCTGCTGCACCGTTCGCTCGCCGACAACATCGCCTACGGCCGGCCCGACGCCAGCGAGGCCGAGATCCGCGCCGCCGCGGTGCGCGCCGAGGCCACCGACTTCATCGACTTGCTGACCGATCCGCAGGGGCGGCGCGGGCTCGCCGCCCATGTCGGCGAACGCGGCGTCAAGCTCTCGGGCGGGCAGCGCCAGCGGATCGCGATCGCGCGGGTCATGCTGAAGGACGCACCGATCCTGCTGCTCGACGAGGCGACCAGCGCGCTCGACTCCGAAGTCGAGGCGGCGATCCAGAGCAGTCTCGACGAGCTGATGCGCGGCAAGACGGTGATCGCGATCGCGCACCGGCTGTCGACGATCGCCGCGATGGACCGACTGATCGTGCTCGACGAAGGCCGCGTCGTCGAGCAGGGCGATCACCGGACGCTGCTGGCGAGCGGCGGGCTCTATGCACGGCTGTGGGCGCGTCAGAGCGGCGGGTTTCTCGGGGACCGGGACGGCTGAGGCTGAACAGCGGCGAACAGCGCCGAACCGGCGCCTGGGCCTCGACCTGCAACGGACCGGTATCGAGGCGCATTCATGCTGATAGCGCACGCGCAACCACGCGACGAACTTTCTCATGAGCTCGGCCGCGTCGGCCGCGTCTCGCGGCGACGTCACCTGGATGATTGCGATCACGGTGCCGCTTCGAAGCGCTGGATGCAGGCCAGCGCCTCTGCGATCGCCGGCCGCGTGATCGCCATGTCGTAGTCAGTCTGCAGCCCCATCCAGAACTCTGCGGTGGTGCCGAAGAAGCGCGACAGGCGCAGCGCCGTGTCCGCCGTGACCGAGCGGCGTTCGCGCACGATGTCGTTGACGCGCGGAGCCGACACCCGCAGCGCCAGCGCCAGTGCATGTGGCGTGATTCCCAGCGGCATCAGAAACTCTTCCCGCAGGATCTCGCCCGGGTGAATCGGCCGCATTCCATTGACGACAGCGCTCACGTATCGCCTCTTCTCTTTCTCTCAGGATAGTCCACGATTTCGACCTCGAACACGTCAGCCCGGTCGAATCGGAAGCAAATGCGCCACTGTTCGTTGATCCGGATGCTGTATCTGCCCTTTCGGTCTCCTTGCAGCGACTCGAGCCGATTGCTCGGCGGAACACGCAGATCACTCAGCCGGTGCGCACGGTGAAGCATCGCCAGCTTGCGCTCGGCCACTGACCGGAAATTCGCGAACCGCGCCACGGCGAGCCCTTGGAACAATGCCTGGGTATCGCGGCACTTGAATGACCGGATCATGATCAGTATATAACGGATGGCGTTAAACGACATCCACGATCATGCCGGTCAACGCTGCAGTTCGTACATCGGTCTCATGGCCGAGCCATTCGGTCGATATCCGCCGGCTGCTGATGCGATTCGTCGGACGCGGCCGCCGCGACGCCCGTGCAGTGCTCGCCGACGCCGGTATGATCCCAGCCAACCGGGCGGCAGCCGCGCCGCCCTCGATCGACCGGGGTGGAGCGATTCAATGAGCGAGACATACGACTACATCGTCGTCGGCGCCGGCTCGGCCGGTTGCGTGCTGGCCGGCCGGCTGAGCGAGGACCCGGCGACCCGCGTGCTGCTGCTCGAAGCCGGGCCGCCGGACCGCTCGCCGTGGATCCACTTGCCGATCGGCTACGGCAAGACGATGTGGAGCCCGACCTACAACTGGCGCTTCGAGACCGACCCGGATCCCGGCATGAACGGACGCCGGATCTACTGGCCGCGCGGCAAGACGCTCGGCGGCTCGAGCTCGATCAACGGCCTGATCTACATCCGCGGCCAGCGCCAGGATTTCGACCACTGGGCGGCGCTCGGCAACCCCGGCTGGGGTTTCGACGACGTGCTGCCGTATTTCATCCGCTCCGAGGGCAACCAGCGCGGCACCAGCGATTTCCACGGCGGCGACGGGCCGTTGAGGATCTCGGACATCGGCGCCAAGCACGAGCTGATCGAGGCGTTCATCGCCGGCGCCGAGCAGATCGGCGTACCGCGCACTGACGACTTCAACGGCGCGAACCAGGAAGGCGCCGGCTACTACCAGTTGACGACGCATCGCGGCCTGCGCTGCAGCACCGCGCAGGCGTATCTGAAGCCGGCGAAGCGGCGCGCCAACCTGCGGATCGAGACCGGTGCCCTTGCCGAGCGGATCCTGTTCGAAGGGCAGCGGGCGGTCGGCATTCGCTACCAGCAAGGCGGCAGGATCGTGACGGCGCGGTGCAATCGCGAGGTGTTGCTCGCCGCCGGCGCGATCCAGTCGCCGCAGTTGCTGCAGCTCTCGGGCGTCGGCCCGGCCGAGCTGCTCGAACGACTGCAGATCCCGATGGTGCTGCCACTGGCCGGCGTCGGCGAGAACCTGCAGGACCATCTGCAGATCCGGCTCGGCTACCAGTGCACGCGGCCGATCACCACCAACGACCAGCTCAACAGCTGGATCGGGCAGGCGCGGATCGGGCTCGAATGGCTGCTCCGGCGCAGCGGCCCGCTCGCGATCGGGATCAACCAGGGCGGCTGCTTCATGCGCGCGCTGCGCGGCACCGACGGCGAGCCGGTTGCGGCGACGCCGGACATCCAGTTCCATGTCGCGACGCTGTCGGCCGACATGGCCGGCGGCAAGGTCCATCCGTATTCGGGCTTCACGCTGTCGATCTGCCAGCTGCGCCCGGAATCGCGCGGCCGGCTGCGGATCCGCTCGCTCGACGCCGCGGCAGCGCCGAGCATGCAGCCGAACTATCTGTCGACCGAGCTCGACCGCCGCACCGCGGTCGCCGGCGTCCGGGCCGCGCGGGCGATCGCCGCGGCACCGGCGATGCAGCCGTACGTCGCCCGCGAGGTCAAGCCGGGCGCCGACGCGCAGAGCGACGACGACCTGCTCGAGTTCTGCCGCGACAATGGCGCGACCATCTTCCATCCGTCGGGCACCTGCAAGATGGGACCCGGCGACGACCCGCTTGCGGTCCTCGACCCGCAGCTGCGCGTCCGCGGGCTCGCGGGGCTGCGCGTGATCGACTGCTCGATGATGCCGACGCTGCCCTCCGGCAACACCAACGCGGCCGCCGTGATGATCGCGGAGAAGGCGGCCGACATGATCCGGGCGCAGGACCGGTAGCCGGTTCCGGTACCTCCGGCAGCCGCAGACGGCGGACGGAGACCGTCATGACGGTGACGGTCGGACCCTGCGCGGCGCTTTGACACGTCCGAATCGCGCCCCCTATACTTTGCAACCTAAGTTGCATTCCATGAGGGGACATGATGAATCGCCTGCGTTTCTGGCTGGCAGTGATGGTCTGCATGGTGCCGTTCGCCGCGACGGCCCAGCAGGCGGGTGCGGAGTTTCCGGCCAGGCCGATCCGGATCATCGTGCCGTTCTCGCCGGGCGGCCCGGCTGACATGATCGGGCGCGTCGTCGCGGCCGAAATGCAGAAGTCGATGCAGCAATCGATCGTGGTCGAGAACCACCCGGGGGCCGGCGGCACGCTCGGTGCCGCGATGGTCGCGAAGGCGCCGGCCGACGGTCATACCCTGCTGATCTCGAACATCGCCGAGACCTGGATCGCGCATTTCTTCAAGCAGCTTCCCTATGTCTTCGAGCGCGACTTCGTGCCGGTCTCGAAGCTGATGGCAACGTCGTTCGTCGTCGTGGCGAGCCCGAAGCTGCCGATCGATTCGTTCGCATCGATGATGCGCTACGCGAGGGAGAACCCGGGCAAGCTGACCTACGGCTCGGCCGGTATCGGCGTTTCGTCGCATCTGGCCGGCGAACTGCTCGCGCAGCTCGCCGAGGTGGACATCCGGCATGTCGCCTACAAAGGCCAGTCGCAGGCGATGAGCGACCTGCTCGGCGGCCATATCGGCTTCGTGTTCGCCAGCCCGGTCACGGCGATCCCGATGATCAAGGGCGGGCAGGTGACGGCGATCGCGACCACCGGCACCGAGCGGGTCCGGCTGTTGCCGGATGTCGCGACGATCAACGAATCGGGCGTCCGCAACTATGATGTCGACACCTGGTTCGGCCTGTCGGCGCCGCGCGGCACGCCCGCGGCGATCGTCGATCGGCTCCATCGGGAAGCCGCGAAGGCGCTGGCGCAGCCGGCCGTCCGGGACAACCTGGAGAAACAGGGCACGCAGGTGGTCGGCAACTCGCCGAAGGAATTCGCCGGCCAGATCGCAGCGGATGCGGCGAAGTGGACCGCCGTCATCAAGAAGGCCGGGCTCGCCACCGACTGACCGGAAGGACTCATCATGGCAACGGTGGTCGGAGAAGGCGAATACCGCTATCGCGTTGTCGAAGGCTGGGGCATGTTGCCCGACGGCTGGGACTACAAGGAAGTCGGCGGCGTCGCCGTAGACAGCAAGGACAACGTCTACGTCTTCAACCGTGGCGAGCATCCGATGATCGTCTTCGACCGCGACGGCAACTTCCTCCGCTCCTGGGGCGAAGGCATGTTCCCGCGGGCGCACGGCATCCACATCGACGAACACGATCATCTGTACCTGACCGACGATCTCTCGCACACGGTCCGCAAGTGCACTCCCGAAGGCAAGGTGCTGCTCGAGATCGGCACCCACGGCAAGCCGGCCGGCTACATGAGCGGCCAGCCCTTCCACCGCTGCACGCACACCGCCCTGGCGCCGACCGGCGACATCTACGTGTCCGACGGCTATGGCAATGCCCGCGTGCACAAGTATTCCCCCGACGGCAAGCTGCTGAGCTCATGGGGCGAGCCGGGCACCGGGCCGGGCGAGTTCAACATCGTCCACACCATCGTGACCGACGCCGACGGCTGGGTCTACGTGGCCGATCGCGAGAATCACCGGATCCAGGTGTTCGACGGCAACGGCCGCTACCAGACCCAGTGGCACAACCTGCACCGCCCGTGCGGCCTCTACTGCTGCCGCGGGCCCCGTCCGAGATTCCTGGTCGGCGAGCTCGGTCCGTTCCAGTCGCTGAACATCCGCCATCCGAACATCGGGCCGCGCTTGAGCGTGCTCGACGACGAAGGCAGCGTGGTGGCGCGGATCGGTGATCCGGCGGGCGCAAGCGTGAAGCCCGGCTCGTTCATCGCGCCGCACGGGGTCGCGATGGATTCGCGCGGCGACATCTACATCGGTGAAGTCAGCTACACCGCCTGGCCGCAGGTGTTCCCCGGCATCGAGCGGCCGAAGACGGTCCGGTCGCTGCAGAAGTACGCGCGCGTGGCCGGCACCGAAGCAGCCGGGCGCCACTAGGATGAAACGACCCCCACGCTCGCTGCCCCCCGAGGGGGCGTCTCGTCCGGGGCATGCCCCGGACCTTCGGGCGGCCGGGCGCCACTGAGATGGCTCCGGATTCCGCCACCAACTCGCTCGGCCCGGCGGCCCACGCGTCGATCGATGCCCTGCTCGCACCGCTCGGCACGCAGTCGTGGCGCGAGCGCACGCCGCTGCGTTGCGAGGGCGACGAGGTGCCGTTCCGGTCACCGCACCGGCTGACGCTCGCCGCGGTCGCCGCGGTCGGTGCTGCATCGCTCGGCATCTCGGACCGCTGGCTCGAAGCGACCGGAGAGCGCCAGGAAATCGCGATCGACGCGCTGCAGGCCACCTGCGGCCTGTGCCCGGTCTGGTACCAGCGGCAGAGCGGTCATCCGGTGCCGCTCACGATCGACACCGGCCGCGAGTTCAAGCTCGGCTTCTATCCGACCCGCGATCAGCGCTGGTTCCTGATCGCCGGCGCGTATGCGCACCTGCGCGACGGCGTGCTGGAATTGCTCGATTGCCCGAACACCGTCGCGGCGATCGGCAAGGCCACCGCACGATTCGATGCCGAGGATCTTGAGCAACGCTTCTTCGAACGCGGGCTGACGGCGGCGATCGCGCGCACGGCGGCCGAATGGCGAGCGCATCCGCAGGGCGCGATGCTGGACAGCCAGCCGCTCGTGACCATCGAGAAACTCGGCGACGGGCCGCCGCAGCCGCCGCGCGCACGGCTGCGGCCGCTCGACGATCTCCGCGTGATCGACCTCGGGCATGTGATTGCCGGCCCGGTGCTGGCGCGGACACTGGCCGAACACGGCGCCGACGTACTGCGCATCTCGTCGCCGACCCACGGCGATTCGCTGCTGCAGATCCTCGACACCGGGCTCGGCAAGCGCAACGCCTATCTCGATCTGCAGCAGGCGTCCGATGCCGACCGGCTGAAGACGCTCGTCGACGGCGCCGACGTCGTGGTCGAATCCTGGCGACCGGAGAGCATGGCACGGCTCGGGCTCGGCCCGAAGCAGCTGGCGCGCTCGCATCGCGGGCTGATCTACGCGTCGGTGAGCATGTACGGCAGCGAGGGCCCGTGGGCGGATCGCAAGGGTTTCGATCCGGTCGCCCAGGCAGTCAGCGGCGTGGCGGTGGCCGAAGCGGTCGACGGCAAGCCGAGGCTGGTGCCGACGCATCTGCTGAACGACTACCTGACCGCCTATCTCGGCGCTGCCGGCGTGCTGGCCGCGCTCTCGCGCCGTGCGATCGAGGGCGGCAGCTATCACGTCCGCGTATCGCTGGCCGGTACCGCGATGTGGGTGCAGTCGCTCGGCCGGCCGACGGCCGAGCCGCGCGACATCGATGCGAAGAAGCTCGCGCCGCGGATGATCCAGCGCGACAGCGTCTTCGGCCTCCTCGAGCAGCTCGCCCCGGTCGCGTCGCTCAGCCGGACGCCGGCGTACTACACGCTGGCTCCGTCACCGCTCGGCAGCGCTCCGGCGGCCTGGCGCTGAGCCGGGCGCGGCTCAGGCCGGTCGGCCGGCGACCCGGACCCGGATGCGATAGAGCGATGTCGATGCGGTAACGTAGAGCGTCTTCAGGTCGTCGTCGCCCCACGCGAAGTTCGCGGTCTTCTCCGGCATCACGATGGCGCCGAGGCAGCGGCCGTCGGGCGCGAATGCCTGGATGCCGGCGCCGCCGGTGCAGAACAGCGTGCCGGCGGAGTCGATCTTCATGCCGTCCGGCACGCAGGGCCCGTCGCCGCCGACCTCGGCCCAGACCTCGCCGCCCGAGCAGCGATCGCCGTCGATGCGCCAGCGGCGGATGTGGCGGGCGAGCGTGTCGTTGACGAACAGATGCCGTTCCTCGCGGTCGAGGCACAGGCCGTTCGGCTGCTGGAAATCGGTCGCGATCGCGGTGAGCCTTCCGGAAGGTTCGAGCAGGAACACCGCCTGCCACGGCAGCTCCTGCGGCCGGCGCACGCCGACCCGCTCGTGCGTGCGGCCGTAGTTCGGATCGGTGAAGAACACCCGGCCGGCCCGGTCGACGATGACGTCGTTCGGACTGTTGAGCGCCTTGCCGTCGTATTCGGACGCGAGCACGGTGAGCGAGCCGTCGGCCTCCTCGCGGACCAGCCGGCTGGTCGCATGCTCGCAGCTCAGCAGCCGCCGCTCGCGATCGAGGGTGTTGCCGTTCGCCATCGAGCTCGGATCGCGCAGCAGCCGGACGCCGCCGGCCTCGTCCCAGCGATAGAGGCGGCTCGCCGGGATGTCGCTGAACACCAGGTAGCGGCCGCGCTCGTGCCAGACCGGGCCTTCGAGGAACTGGAAGCCGTCGGCTATCCGCTGGATCTCGAGGCCGGTTCCCACCAGCGTCTCGAAGCTCGGGTCATGGATCACTTCGGGCATCGCGGCTCCCCGGATCGGAACGGATCACTCGACGAACGAGAACCCTTCATGCGTCGCCGCGAAGGCGAGCAGCGTCTTGGCGCAGGCGGCGCCCTCGAGCGACATGATCGTGTGCGTCGAGTTCTTCATCCGGACCAGCGTGAAGTCCGCGACCTGCGTCTGCAGGCGCTTCATCTGTTCGTCGTCCGCAACCTTGGCGCCCGCCGGATAGATGCCGAGCACCGGCGCCTTGATGCCGGGCAGCGCATCGGACAGATCGACCACCTCGGCGAGCTCGGACAGCGCGATCATCGCCTCGAGCGGCGACTTGCCGATCTCGTCGGCATAGAAGTCGAGCAATCCCTGTTCGGTGCCCGGCGGAAACCGCATGCCGCTGTTGGCCGCGGCCGACCAGCCGCGTGCACCCATCTTGCGCAACGCCTCCTGCCAGGACGGGTGGCCGAACGAGAACGTGTCGGTGACGAACTTGTTGTGCCAGACGCCCGACGCGACGCAGGTCAGCGTCTTCACGCGATCGGGATGGCGCGCCGCGAACCCCATGCCGATCATGCCGCCGAGCGATTCGCCGCAGTAGTGGACCTTGTCGATCCCGATGTGATCGAGCAGATCGACCAGGTCTTCGAGGAAGCCATCGACGGTGTAGCCCTGCTTCGGGTCGAAATCGAGCGGCGACTGGCCGAGTCCGCGCAGATCCGGCCGCACCACCTTGAAGAAGCGCGACAGGTAGGGAACCCAGTTGTACCAGAACTTGCCGGACCGCGAGTAGCCGTGCTGCAGCAGCAGATACGGCCGGTTCTTCCACGGGTCGGTGAAATCGTCGATGCAGTAGTGCAAGGTCGGCTTGCCAGGGCGCTCGAGGAACGGCACGTTGCGGACTCCTTGATGACTATTCGGGTTTGACGCCGGCTCGACGGGCGAGATCGGTCCACTTGCCGATTTCCGCCACGACGAATCGATCGAACTCGGCGCCGCTCATCTTGCGGGCATCGACGCCGAGCTGGGCCAGGCTGCCGCGGAAGGACGGATCGTCGAGCGCCTTTGCCATGACGCCGCCGAGCTTGTCGAGGGCTTCCCGCGGGGTTCCGGCCGGTGCGACGATCCCGTACCAGGCGAGCGCCTCATAACCCGGAATGGTCGACGCGATCGGCGGCACGCCCGGCAGCGCGTCGCTCGGGTTCGGCCCGGTCAGACCGATCGCGACCAGGCGACGGGACTGGATCAGCGGCAGCGACGAGGTCAGGTTGTTGATGATGAAGTCGACCTGGCCCGACAGCAGCCCCTGGGTCGCCGGCGCGGCGCCGCTGTAGTCGACCTGTTGCATCTTGACGCCGAAATGATCGGACAGCAGCTGCACCGCGAGGTGATTCGCGGTGCCGGATCCGGGCGTGCCGTAGAGCATCGGCGCGCCGCGGCTGCGTGCCAGCTTGCGCAGATCGTCGAGCGTCGCGACCGCGAGATCGGGCCGTGCGACGAGCACGTACGGTGCCGTGCCGAGCATGCCGACGCCGGCGAAATCGCGCGACGGATCGTAGGTCAGCTTGGCGTAGGTGCTCGGACTGATCGCGTGGTTGTTCGCGACCAGCAGCAGCGTGTAGCCGTCCGGTGCCGACTTGGCGACGATACCCGTGCCGATCACGCCGCCGGCCCCCGGCCGGTTCTCCACGACGAAGTTCTGCGACAGCTCGTCCTGCAGCTTCTTCGCCAGCAGCCGCGCCAGCAGATCGGTCGGCCCGCCGGGCGCGAACGGCACGACGATGCGCACGGCCCGATCCGGATAGCTCGCCGTCTGCGCCTGCGCCTGGGCACCGAATGCAGTCAGCGACAGCGCGAACAGGGCCGCAAATATCCTTGGCATTTCTCCTCCTCCTTGAATTGCGCCGGCGCCGCCGGCTGCACTGGCGATCGGCCTATCCGATGACCTGGCGATTGACCACCAGCGCGGGATCGACCTCGCCGCGCCACGCGGCGAGTGCGTTCTCGACGGTGGCGATCGCCATCCGGTCGCCGGCTTCCCGCGTGAGCCCCGCCGCATGCGGGCTCAGGATCACGTTCGGCGCCGCGAGCAGCAGGCAGTCCCGGCGGATCGGCTCGTGCTCGAAGACGTCGATGCCGGCGCCGCCGATCGTGCCGGCGTGCAGCGCCTGCGCGAGCGCGGCCTCGTCGACGACCCCGCCCCGGGACGCGTTGATGATCACCGCATGCGGCTTCATGCGGCGCAGCCGGTCCGCATCGATCATCCGGCGCGTCGCGTCGGACAGGTTCACATGCAGGCTGACGAAGTCGGCGACGGCCAGCGCCGCGTCCAGATCCGCCTCGGGCACCGCGCCGGCGGCGCGGACATCGGCGGCCGGGACGCCCGGATCGAAGACGTGGACCGTCATCTCGAAGGCGGCCGCCCGGGCAGCGAGCTTGCGGCCGATCTTGCCGAAGCCGACGACCAGCAGTCGCTTGCCGGCCAGTTCGCCGGCCTGCAGGCTGTCACGCCGGCGCCAGTCGCCGGCACGGGTGGCCCTGTCGTACTCGAGCAGCCGGCGGGCGCAGGCGATCATCAAGGCGAATGTCCCCTCGGCAACCGACGTGCTGTTGTTGTCGCCGACGATCAGTAGCGGGATGCGGCGCTCGGTCAGCGCGTCGACAGCAACGTTGTCATAGCCGACGCCATAGCGCGAGACGACCCGCAGCCGCGGCGCTGCGCGCACATGACCGGCGGTGAGCCGCGGCGTAGCCCGCAGCAGCAGGATGTCGGCTCGCGCGAGCCCGGCGGACATCTGCTCCGCATCCGGACCGTCGGCCACCTCGTACGTCAGATCCGGCTCGGCATCCAGCCGCGCCAGTGCGGCGTCCGGCATCCGACCCGCCATGAAGCAATGCATCACCCGACCCAATATTGCAACTCAAGTTGCAATCATAGGCAACCCAGTGCTCCGGCGCAAGCAGGGCCGGCGCCCCGAGCGCGGGTCAGAGCTGCGAAACGATCCTGCGCGCCTGCTGCTTCAGCACGCCGACGACGCGGCCCGGCGCCGACGGAAACCGCGACATCGGGCCGCTGACCACCATGCCGGCGACCAGTTCGCCGGCGACGATCGGCACCGCGATGCCCCAGACGTCGTCGAGCGTCTCTTCGCTGCTGATTGCATAGCCATCGGCCAGCGCCTGCTCGGCCTCCTTGCGGATGTCGTCGCGCGTGACCATGCGGCGGCCACGCCTGAACGGGCTCTTCAGCGCATTGAGGTAGCCTTGCCGCACGGTCGCATCGAGATGCGCGAGCAGCACCTTGCCGACGGCACCGGAATGCAACGGCATCAACTGCCCGACCGTCAGCGTGCGCCGGACCACGGCACGGCTCTCGACGGCCGCGATACAGACGCGCTCGGGATAGCTGAGGACGAACACCCCGGTCGACTCGCCGGTGTCCTCGCGCAACTGCACCAGACTCTCGTCGCAGATACCGGAGATCCGGAACTGGCGCCGGAACGCCTCGCCGAGGCCGAGCGCCTTGGAACCGAGCAGGTAGCCGTTGCCGTCGGCCGGGCGGGTCGCCAGGCCTGCCGCCTCGATGACCTCCAGCAGCCGGAAGGCCGAACTCTTGTTGACCTCGAGCGCCTCCGCGATCGCATCGAGCGAGATGGCTGCCGGAGCGCGAACGAGCAGATCGAGGATGGCGAGGCCGCGCTCGAGCGGCGAACGGGTTTGAACGGACATCGGAGAGCTCCGGACTGATCGGCGAGCGATTGTCGCTCGACTGCGACCGCCCGCCGGCCCGGCGCGCAGGCAGTCGCGGGGGCAGCCACCGGTTTGACAAAAAATTCTCGAATGGCAACATACTTTACAGCGATACCGCGCTTCGACCCGATCGGCGCGACCCGGCTGCCGGTCGCTCGCACCGGCGGCCGAGGCGCCCCGCTTCCGAACGATGGCCATCCACACCGACTCGCCGCCCGTGACCGATTCACTGCACGTCTATGCCGGCACCGCCGGCCACTCGGCCTGGTTCAGCGAGGACGGCGGCGCCAGCTGGGTCCATCCGAACAGCCATTCGGGCCTCTACCTCGAGGCGCGCGTCTGGAGCTTCGCGAGCCACCCGGCACGGCCGGATCGCTTGTTCGCCGGTACCGACATGGGCATCTACCGGTGGGACGAAGCGCCGGCCCGCTGGACCGCCCTCGCCTCGCCGATGCAGGACGTCTGGGCCGTGGCGATCGACCCGGCCGATCCCGACTTCCTGATCGCCGGCACGCGCCCCGCCGGCCTCTATCGCTCGACCGACGCCGGCGCCACCTGGGCGCCGCTCGCGGTACCGGGCATCGCGGCGTTCTCCGAGGTCAACCGCGGGCCGACGCGCGTCACCCAGATCCTGTTCGATCCGCTGCGCGCCGACTGCGTCTGGGCGGCGATCGAAATCGGCGGCATCTTCCGCAGCGACGATCGCGGCGCGAGCTGGCGCGCCTGCGACGCCGGCCTGATCTCGCGCGACGTCCACGGGATCGCCTCGGTCCGCGGCGCCGACGGCGCGCCGCTGCTGTTCGCAACCACCAATCGCGGCCTGCACCGCAGCGAGGACGGCGCGCACTGGGTGCTGCAAGCACTCGATTCGCCGTGGCAGTACACTCGGGCGGTGGTTCCGCATCCAGCCGACCCGGCGACCCTGTTCGTCACCAACGGCAACGGCCCGCCGGGCAGTGACGGCCGGCTGCTGAGGAGCCGTGACCACGGGCGCACGTTCGCGCCGGTCGCGCTGCCCGGCCCGCTCAACAGCACCGTCTGGTGCGTCGCTGCCGATCCGGCGGTGCCGCAGGTGCTGTTCGCCGCGACCAACCTCGGCCAGCTGTTCCGGAGCGACGACGGCGGCCAGCGCTGGCAGCGGCTCGCCCGCGAATTCGGCGAGATCCGCGCGCTGCACTGGCGGCGGTTGCCGGCCGGCGTTCGGCAGGGCGAGCATTCGCTGACGCTGCGGCCGGCGGCGGCCGCAGCAGGGACTGCGGCAACAGGGACCGCGGCAACAGGAGCAGCGGCGGCGGGTGCGCCGGCATGACCACGCCCGCCCTGCGCTTTCCACCGATCGCCGACGCCGATCTGACGCCCGAGCAGCGCGCGGTCGCTGCCGAGATCGCGGCCGGTCCGCGCGGCGGCGTCCGCGGCCCGTTCGTCGCGCTGCTGCACCAGCCGGCGCTGGCGCGTCACGTGCAGGCGCTCGGCGAGCATCTGCGCTTCGGCACCACGCTGTCCAGCGACCTGATCGAGCTGGCGGTGCTGGCGACCGCGCAGCGCTGGCAGTGCCGCCATGAATGGATCCCGCACGCGCGGCTGGCGCGGCTGGCCGGCATCGGCGACGACGCGATCGACGCGATCGCGGCGGACCAGCCGCCGCCCGGCCTGACCGAAGACCAGGCGCTGGTGCTGCGCTTTGCCCAGGAAACGCAGCGCGGCGGCGCGCCAGCCGACGAGACCTTCGAACGCGCGGCCGCCCGCTTCGGCCGCGCCGGCGTGCTCGACCTGCTGGCGCTGTGCGGTTACTACACGATGCTGGCGATGGTGCTGAACACCGCACAAGGCCCGTTGCCGCCCGACGCCGCCCCGCCGCTGCGAACACTGAACCCGCCGGAGAGCCGATGACCACAACCGATTCCGAACCGCCGACCCGACTGCGACGCGCCTGGCAGGACAACCGCGTCGGCCTGTGCATCGGCGTGCGCCAGGCACGGACCCCCGACATCGCGCAGATCGCCGCCGCGTGCGGCTTCGATGCGCTCTACGTCGATCTCGAGCACAGCACCACGCCGCTCGACACTGCCGCGACGATCTGCGTCGCGGCGCGCGCGCTCGGCGTGACCCCGCTGGTACGGGTGCCGGAAGCGACCGGACGCTGGATCGGCCGGGTGCTCGACGGCGGTGCCCAGGGCGTGATCGTGCCGCACGTCGAATCGCCGGAAGCGGCCCGGGCGATCGTCGAGCAAGCCAAGTACCCGCCGGTCGGTCGCCGTTCGGTCGGCGGCGCCGGCCCCGGCAACGGCTACCGCAACGCGACGCTCGCCGAGATCAATCGCAGCGGCAACGACGGTGTGATCGTGACCGTGATGCTGGAGACGCCGGCCGGCATCGCAGCCGCCGACGAGATCGCCGCGGTGCCCGGCGTCGACGTGCTGCTGATCGGCTCGAACGACCTCTGCACCGAGCTCGGCATTCCCGGCCAGCTGCACGACCCGCGGCTGCAGCAGGCCTACCGGACGGTCGCCGACGCCTGCCGCCGGCATGACCGAGTGCTCGGCATCGGCGGCATCCGCGGCGATCTCGAACTGCAGCGCTCGCTGGTTTCGCTCGGCGCCAGGCTGCTGATCGCCGGCAACGACTCCGGCTACCTGATGGCCGCGGCCCGCGAGGATGTCCGCCGGATCAACGCGGCGTTCCAGGCTCCGGCCTGAGCGAACACCCGGCGCTGCCGCGGCAGCGCCGCAGCCGATCTCGCCGAGGTCGAACGGCAGGAGCCTACCCGACGGCCCGGGCCGGAAACCCCAGCAGCTGCAGCGTGTCGCCGATCCGACGAGTGACGTCCGCAGCCGCCGCGACCACCGGCCCGGCCAGGTCGACGAAATGCGCGTCGACGTTGCCGATCGCAATCGCGAGCGAAAGGCTGCCGAGCACGTCGCCGTCGCGATTGAAGATCGGCGCCGCGATCGCCGCGATGCCGGGATTCGCCTCGCCGCTGCTCACGGCGTAGCCGGCCTCGCGGATCTGGCGCAGCGACTGGCGGAACGTCACCCAGTCGGCGCCGAGTCCGGCCCGCGCGATCGTGTCGGCGTGCTTGCCGAACAACGTGCGCAGCTGGTGCGCAGGCAGCCACGCGAGGATCGCCTTGGCCGAAGCGCCGCGGAACAGCGGCCGGCGCTGGCCGCGGCTGAACAGCTCCGGCGGCGAGCCCGCCGCCAGCGCCTCGCGGACGCACATGACGGTGTTGCTGTAGAGAATGCAGAGGATCACGCTGTGGCCGGTCCGGCTGCTGAGCTGCTCGATCACCGGCCCCCCGACCAGATAGACCGGATCGCAGAGCCGCGTGATCCGGTCCATCTCGAGCACCCGCGGCCCCAGGATGTACGAGCCATTGGCGACGCGGGCGAGCAGACCGGCGCCGTGCAGCGAGCGCAGATAGCGGTAGCAGGTCGACGCCGATGTCCCCGACTGGCGGATCAGCGCGTCGGTCGACCATACCGGCGACTCCGGCGTGAACGCATCGAGCAGCGCGAGCATGCGGTCCAGGCTCTTCATGGCGGCGGATTCTCGCATGCGCCGTCGGCCGACGCTGCTCACCGGAATGGGACTCACCGACAACGCGTTCGCGTTCTCGGCGGCGCTCGACGATCAGGCCCGGACCGGGCGCTCGATGCGGCGGCTTCTCGGCGCCGGCTTCTCAGCGCCGGCTTCTCAGCACCTGCCAGGCGGTCGCCCGGATCGACGACCAGACCGGCCGCTCGAATGCGAGCCGGAGCGGATCGACGATCGCGAAGGTCGGCAGCTGCGAGCAGGCGATGAAGACCGCGTCGTTGCCGGCGTCATGAGTAGCGCGGACCAGCCCGGCGACCTCGGCGGCGGTGATCCGGCCGAGCGCGTCGGTGTCCGGCGCGAAGAAGCTCGCGAACGACGCGGTCTCGATACCGAAGGCCGCCAGATAGGCGATCAGCTGCGTATTGACCGCTTCGAGGTACGGAGTCACCACGGTGATCCGGCGGGCCCGCTCGGCCTGCAGCGCGTCGACCATCGACTGCGCCGTCGTCACCACCGGCCGGCCGGTGACCTGCTGCAGCCGCTCGCGCAAGTCGGCGTCGAGCTCGGGCCCGGCGATGAAGCTGGCAGCGGTGCAGCCGTAGGCGACGATATCGAAAGCGGGATCGGCGAAGTCGCGCGCCAGCGCCAGCGCCGCGTCGCGGTAGGCCGGGATCGTCGCTGCGGTCAGCAGGCCCTTGCCGCGCGGAATGCGCCGGACCTCGACCGTGCTCCCCGGCGGCAGCCACGCCGCCAGCTCGCCGGCCATCGTCGTATTGTTGACCGGCACCAGCAGCCCGACCCGCAGACGCTCCGGTGAAATCGATTCCGCCACGGATCGCTCCTCGTCAAAAGATGCTACTTTATGGCAAACATTGATGCCATTGGAGACACTCATGCCAGTGATCGGATCCGCTCGCGCACCGTCTCGCGGGCATTATCCAGGTCATCGCTCCGGGCCGGCCGGCAGCGTCGCGAGCGCGCCGCGCCGCCTCGGGCACGCGCTGCTGCGCGCAACCTGTGCCGCGGCGTTGTGCATTGCCGGGGCGGCGGCGGCGCAGCCGGCGCCGTCCCCGGCAACCGCACCGGCAGCGACCACCCCGGCCGACGGCGCCTGGCCGACGCGGCCGGTCAGGATCGTGATCGGCTTCACGCCGGGCGGCGGCATCGATACCCTCGCCCGCCTGCTGGCGCCGAAGCTCGCCGAACAGTTGAAGCAATCGTTCGTCGTCGAGAACAAGCCCGGCGCCAACGGTGTGCTCGCGACCCAATCGGTCGCGGCCGCGCCGGCCGACGGGCATACGGTGCTGCTCGGCACCACCGGCAATCTCAGCGTCAATCCGGTATTCATCACCAACCCGCCGTTCGACATGGATCGCGACTTCGCACCGGTCACGCAGCTGGTATCGCTGGCGTTCCTGGTGATGTCGGACCCGGCACTGCCCGTGAGCGACCTGGCCGGGCTGATCCGCTATGCGAAGGCCAACCCGGGCAAATCGAGCTTCGGTTCGAGCGGGACCGGCGGCCTGCCGCACCTGGCCGCGCAACTGCTCAGCGACCAGGCCGGCATGGCAGCCGTGCACGTGCCGTACAAGGGCAGCGCGCCGGCGCTCGCGGATGTCATGGGCGGACAGGTGCCGTTCTTCATCGATGCGCCGGCGATCGGCCTGCCGCACATCAAGTCCGGCAAGCTGCGGGCGCTGGCGACCACCGGCGCCAAGCGGCTCGAGCTGCTGCCCGACGTGCCGACCGTGGCCGAGACGATCGCGGGCTTCGACGTGGTCAACTGGTACGGCATGGTGGTGCCGGCCGCGACGCCGCCGTCGGCGATCCGCGCGCTGCAGTCGGCGATTGCCGGCGCGCTCGCCGACCCGGAGATCCGGCAGAAGGTGCTCGCGCTCGGCATGGATCCGGTGGCGAGCACGCCGGAGGCGTTCGGCCGCTTCATGAAGGACGAATCGGCGCGCTGGGGCCGGGTGATCCGCGACGCGAAGATCAAGCCCGAGTAACGCGCGAGCTGGGGATGACGCTCGACCCGGAGTGAAGCCCGACCCCGGGGTGGCGCTCAACGCCGGATGACTCGAGCGCGAGCGGCGGCGTCCGGCTTCCGGATGCCGCCGCGTGCCGCCGCGAGGTCGGCGACGGCCAGGCTCAGCGCATGGATGCCGGCGTCGATCTGAGCGGTCGGGATCGACGACAGCCGCAGCCGGAAATACCGGCACGGATAAGGCGGCTGCGCGAAGAACACGTCGCCGGCCTCGATCAGCACCGAGCGCGCCCGCGCCATGACGGCGAGCTCGGCGGCATCGACCCAGGGCGGCGCCTCGACCCAGATCGACGCGCCGCCCTGCGGCGACCGGAACGCGAAGTCGGGCAGGTACTCGGCCAGCGCCCGCGCCGCGGCGTCGACCCGCTCGCGCATCGCCTTGTTGACCCGACGGGCATGCGAGTCGTGATGGCCGAGCGAGACGAACAGCGCATAGGCATGCTGCAGGAACGCGCTCGGGTGGCGCAGCATCGCATGCCGGATCAGCCGGAGCTCGCCGATCACCGCCTGCGGCGCGACGATGAAGCCGAGCCGCAGCGCCGGCGACAGGTCCTTCGAGACCGAGCCGACATAGATGACGCGGCCGCTGCGGTCGAGGCTCTTCAGCGCCGGCAGCGGCGTGCCGGCGTAGAGGTTCTCGGCTTCGTAGTCGTCCTCGATGACGATCGCGTCGTGCTGCTCGACATGACGCAGCAGCTGCTGGCGGCGCGCCAGCGGCAACGTCACCGTGGTCGGGCTCTGGTGCGACGGCGTGACGAACGCATAGTCGAACTCCGGCAGCGAATCGACGATGACGCCGTCGCCGTCGACCGGCAGCGACACCCACTGCGGGCAGCGCAGCGCGAAGCTGTGCCGCGCATGCGGATGCCCGGGCTCTTCGATGCCGAGCCGGATCCGCTCGTCGAGCAGCGTCTCGCTGAGCAGGTAGTAGGCGTGCTGGGCGCCGAGCGTGACCAGGATCTCGTCCTTCAGCGCGAACACGCCGCGCTTGGGCAGCAGCCGGGTGCGGATCTGCTCGATCAGGTCCGGCACATCGTCGGTCTCGAAGTCCGGAGTCCAGTGCGGCAGTTGCGCCCGCGCCAGGCTGCGCGCGCAGCATTCGCGGAAGTCCTCGCACGGAAACAGTTCGGCATCATAGGTGCCGTAGACGAACGGATAGGCATGGTCGCGCCAGCGCTGCGGCTTCGACAGCATCGGCCGGTCGGCCAGCGAACGCAGGACCCGTCGCGCCCAATCCGGACCCGGCGGCGCGACCGGCTGCGGATCATTGGTGGCGAGACGGTCGGGCGACGGCAGCGTGGCGCCCACAGCCGGCGGCCGCGCCTGGGCGGCGACGAACACGCCGCTGCGCGGCCGCGCCTCGAGATAGCCGTCGTCGATCAGTTGCAGATAGGCGGCATTGACGGTATTGCGGCTGAGGCCGAGCAGCGCTGCGAGCTCCCGCGACGACGGCAGCCGGGCGCCGCCGTCGAGCCGCTGGTCGAGGATCGCCTGGACGATCGACGAGCGCAGCCGGGCCTGCAGCGGCAGGGCCTGGCGGTCGGACAGCGCGAACAGCTGGGCCCACTGGAACGGTCGCGGATGCGGCATTGACGGAATCGGCCCCCGGAGTTGGCGGAAATCGGCCCCAGCAAGGTCATCCCCGGGAGTCTACGCGACCGCCGCGCCGCTGGTTCGCTCGGTCGCCGCCATCTGGCCCTAGCCCGGCGGCGCGGCGGCGCCTACCCTTGCAGATCGGGCTGCCGCCGTCCGGCAGCCGACCAGCCCCGAGGAGTTCGCCGTGCCCGCAGCCACCGCCCCAGCAGCCGTCACCGTCGCCACGCTCGAAGCGTTCAGCGACGCCTGGAACCGTCACGACGTCGACGCGCTGATGAGTTTCATGAGCGAAGACTGCGTGTTCCAGACCGCCGCCGGCCCCGACGCCTGCGGCACCCGTCACGTCGGCCCGGCTGCGGTCCGCAAGGCGTTCGCCGCGGCCTGGGAAGCGGTGCCGGACGCGCAGTGGCGCAATGGCCGTCACTTCGTCCAGGGCGACTTCGGCACGTCGCTGTGGACCTTCACCGGAACCGCGGCCGACGGCAGCCGGATCGAGGCGGACGGCGTCGACGTGTTCACCTTCAGGAACGGCAAGATCCAGCTGAAGAACGCATTCCGCAAGGCCCGCCCGAACCTGCCGGCAGCCCGCTAGCCGGACGCGCGGCCATGGCTGACACCCTGATCAACCGTTCCGACGCAGCCGCGCCGGCGGCTGCCGGCGCCCCTGCCGGCGCCGCGACCGCGCCGAGCGAGCGCTACGACCCCTGCTACGATCCGCTGGTCGCCGCCGATCCCGGCGCCGGCCGCGGCTACGCGCCGACCTGGTGGGTCGCCAGCGCCGGCAACCCGCCGGCCGATGACGGCCCGGTCCGCGGCGACATCGATGTCGACGTCGCGATCATCGGCTCGGGCGCCACCGGCGTCTCGACCGCGCTCTACCTGGCCCAGGAGCACGGCATCCGCGCGGTCGTGCTCGAGGCCAACCAGACCGCCTGGGGCTGCTCGAGCCGCAGCGGCGGCCAGGGACAGAACGCCAGCGGCCGGCTCAAGCGCTCGCAGTGGATCGAGCGCTGGGGGCTCGCCACCGCCAAGCGGCTCGACGCCGAGATCCGCGCCGGCTTCGAGAACTTCCGGCAGCTGACCCGCGAGATCGACTGCGACGCGTTCGACGGCGGCCATCTCTATCTGGCGCACCGGCCCGAGAAGCTGCCGGTGCTCGACCAGGAAGCGCGGCTCGCCCGCGAGCAGTTCGGCTACCGGACGCGGATGCTGTCCGCCGACGAGGTGCGCCGCGATTATTGCGACGAGCGCGAGACCGTCGGCGCGCTGTTCGAGGAAGAAGGCGTCGGCATCCATCCGCTGAAGTTCACCTTCGGGCTGCTGCAGCGGGCGCGGGCGCTCGGGGTCCGGATCCATCCGGGCAGCCCGGTGCGCGGCTGGCAGATCGAAGGCGGCCTGAACCGGTTGCAGACGCCGGGCGGCGTGGTGCGCGCCAAGCGGGTCGCGGTCTGCACCGGCGGCTATACCGGCCAGCAGCTGACGCCGGCGCTGAAGAGCAAGGTGATGCCGATCCTGTCGAACTCGGTGGTCACGCGGCCGTTGACCGAAGCCGAGATCGCGGCGACCAATTTCCGCTCGCAGACCTTCCTGACCGACACCCGGACGCTGCGCTTCTATTACCGGCTGCTCGCCGGCAACCGGCTGCAGATCGGCAGCCGCAGCTCGATCAACGGCGCCGACGCCGAGCATCCGCGCCACCTGAAGCTGCTGACCGACGCGATCGCGCGCAAGTTCCCGCCGCTCGCCGGCATTCCGATCGAATACTCGTGGTGGGGCTGGGTCGACGTCAGCCACGACATGATGCCGCGGATCGTCCGGCCCGACCCGGCACGGCCGATCTGGTACGCGCTCGGCTACGGCGGCAACGGCGTCTCGTTCTCGACCTGGGCCGGCAAGCGGCTCGCCGAGCGGATCGCCGGCCAGGATGCCGGCCGCGAGGTGTTCGACCTGCCGATCTACCAGTCGCCGCTGCCGTACCCGATGGCGTTCGGCAAGATCGAATCGCCGCTGTTCGCGCCGTTCCGGCGGATCGGCCAGCGCGCGCTCTACAAGTGGTACTACCTGCAGGACGAGCGCTGACAGGCCCTAAGCCGTCGGCAGCACGATCGCGACCCGGGTACCGCGGCCGCCGGCACCATCCTCGATACGAACCTCGCCGCCGTGGCCGCGCACGATCTCGGCGACGATCGCGAGGCCGAGCCCGAGGCCGGCCGAACGATCCGCGGCGACCGCGCCGGCGCGGTGGAAACGCTGCAGCACGTGCGCGCGATCGGCGGCCGGGATGCCCGGGCCGTCGTCGTCGATGTCGATGCGTGCCTGTCCGGGCCCGGCCGGCTCGACCGCGACGGTGATCCGGGTGCCGCGCGGGCAGTACTTCAGCGCGTTGTCGATCACGTTGTGGATCGCCTCGGCGAACAGCGCCGGATCGCCGGCGACGACCAGCGCGGCGGCGGCCGGCGCAGCATCGAACCCGAGGTCGATGCCGGCACGCAACGCGGCCGGCACCCAGCGGCCGGCCGCCTCGAACACGACCTCGCGCAACGCGAACGGATGGGGCTCGGCGATCCGCGCGCTCGGCTCGGCCCGTGCCAGCGTCAGCAGCTGGTTGGACAGCCGAACCGCGCGATCAGCCGCCTGCTGCACCTCGCGGATCACCGGCGCGAGCCGCACCGGGTCGGTCTCGCGTGCGGCCTCGTCGGCATGCAGCTTCAGCGCCGTCAGCGGCGTGCGCAGCTGGTGCGCGGCGTCGGCGATGAAATGGCGCTGCGCCGCCAGCGCGTCCTTGAGCCGCAGCAGCAGCGCGTTGACCGCATGCGTCAGCGGCACGACCTCGCTCGGCAGTGCGCGGTCGTCGACCGGCTCGAGCGAATGGTGGGTCTGAGCCTCGAGCGCCTCGGCGACGCTGCCGATCGGCGCGAGCAGCTTGCGCAACGTGAACCAGACCACCACGCCCGCGACGACGACCAGCAGCAGCTGTGGCAGCAGCACGGAGAGCAGCAGCTCGGCAGCGAGCGCCTGGCGCTTGCGGACCGTCTCGGCGACCCGGACCTCGATCACCTCTTCGGCGCCTTCCGGCGGCGTCACCGCGTAGCTCGCGATCCGTACCGGTGCGCCGAGCATCGAGCCGGAATAGAGCTTGGTCCCGCGCAGTCGGCCGAGCTCGCCAGGCGGCGGCGGCGGAATGGCCGGATGGCCGGCGATGTGGCCGCTGCGATCGCCACGGACCTCGAACCAGGTGGTGTCGGCGGCATCCCACTGGACGATCTGCCGCGCCGCCTCGGGCAGGTCGAGCGTGACACGGCCCCGGATCAGCGTGATCCGCTGCGCCAGGGCCTCTGCCGTGTCGGCCAGCCAGCGATCGAGGACCTGGTCGGCGTAGTAGCGCGCGCCGAAATACGACAGCCCCGCCGAGAGTCCGAACAGCAGCAGCAGCGGCGGCAGCAGCCGTGACAGCAGCCGCGAGCGCAGGCTGCGGTGCGACGCCCGGCTCGGTTGCGCTCTCGGACTGCTCCCGACCCTCCCCGCGGGGGACGCGCGCCCGGCGCCGGGGTCAGCCATCGCGCTCGCGCAGCAGGTAGCCGAAGCCGCGGACGGTGTGGATCTCGACGTCGCTCGCTTCGAGCTTGCGGCGCAGGCGGTGGACGATGACCTCGACGGCCGGGTCGGAAAGGTCCAGCACCGACGAATCGCCGAGTGCGAGCTCCTGCAGGACGACGGTTTTGCTGACGACCCGGCCGGCCCGGCGCAGCAGCACGCCGAGCACGCCGGCCTCGCGCGGCGACAGATCGAGCAGCGTGCCGTCGAGCCGCACCCCCGCCTCGCCCGGCTGCTGTACGAGGCGGCCGAGCCGCAGCGGCGCCGGCTGCGCCCGGGTGCCATGACCGCGCCGCAACAGCGCCCGCACGCGCGCTTCGAGCTCGGCGAGCTCGAACGGCTTCACCAGATAGTCGTCGGCGCCGCTGTCGAGCCCGAGGACGCGGTCCGACAGCTCCTCGCGCGCGGTCAGCAGCAGCACCGGCAGCGGATCGCCGCGCGCCCGCAGCCGGCGCAGCACGTCGAAGCCGTCGCGACCCGGCAGGCCGATGTCGAGCACCAGCGCGTCGAACGCCGCCGGGCCGGCGAGCGTCGCATCGGCCGCGTCGCCGTGCGCGAGCCACTCGACCTGCAGGCCGGCACGCTCGAACGCTCGCAGGATCGCCCGGGCAATCGGCGGATCGTCTTCGACCAGCAGGACCTTCATCCGACTAGGACGCGACCCCTTCCCATACTCCGACAGGCTCTTAGGCCGCCCGGTGTCGGCAATCGGACGACTGGAAGCATATTGAAAGGTGGCGACGTCAGGATGCGATTCCTCCTCAGTCTATTCCGCCGTGGATGGAAACACCAACGACGATCCGATCCGACGCGCCGCGTGCAGCGATGGCGCATAGGGTGATGACGCATGGGGCGACGGCGCGCGTGGCGATCGGACGCGCGGCGATCGCGCGTGCGGCCTTGGCGCTGGCGGTAACGCTGGCCGCCGTGCCGCCGCCAACGGCGGCACGGAGCCCGGCCGGGGGCGGCGCAGCGGCTACCCCGGCGGTCGCCGCGCCGTCGCCGTCCGTCGGCGGCTGCAGCGTGTCCGACGCGGTGACGCTCGACTGGGTTACAGCGCAGCAGCTGCTGCTGCGCTGTAACCGGGCGTTGCGCGGCGCGCAGCGCGCCGTCGAGGTGGCCCGCGCCGACGTCCGGATCGCCGGCCAGATCCCGAATCCGACGCTGAGCGGCGGGGTCGAGAACCTCGGGGCACGCGGCGGCCTCGGCGCCGGCGGACTGCTCGACAAGCAGCTCGACTACCAGGCGCGGCTCGACCAGCCGATCGAACGCGGCAACAAGCGCGGCCTGCGCACCGAAGCCGCCGAGCAGACGCTCGCCGCCGCGCGCTGGAGCGCCGCCGATACGCTGCGCCAGCAGCAGCTGCTGCTCGCCGATGCCTGGGTCGACCTGTGGGGCGCGCAGGAGCGCGTCCGGCTGCAGCAGGACGTGATCGGCCTGTTCCGGCGGACACTCGACGGCGCCCGGCGGCGGCTCGGCGCCGGCGATATCGCGGCCGCCGACGTCGCGCGGATCCGGCTCGACGTGGAGCGGGCCGAAGGCGAACGGACCCTCGCCGAGGGTGCGCTCGCCGATGCCCGGCATGCGCTCGCGGCGCTGCTCGCGCTCGACGGCGACGCCGCCGCGCTGCAGGCGACCGAGCCGTGGCCGGCGCTCGACCTGAGCGGCGTCGAACCGGTCGCGCCGGCACAGTCGGACCGGCCCGACCTGCTCGCCGCACGGGCCCAGGTCGCGAGCGCCGAGGCACAGCGCCGGCTGGCGCGCAGCCTGCAGACGCGCGACGTCAGCGTCGGCGTCGCTGCCGACCGCTTCGCGCCGCCGTCCGGCAACGGCTGGACGCTCGGCGTCTATGTTTCGATCCCGCTGTTTCTCCATCATCGCAACGAAGGCGAGATCGCCCGCGCCGAAGCCGACCACGCCAGTGCCGACGAGGCGCGCGCCCGGATCGAGCAGGAGGCCGGGGCCGACCTGCGGCGCCGGCTCGCCGCCCAGGCGGCCGCGCGCGCGCGCCGCGATCGCCTGCAGCGCGATGCCTTGCCGCTCGCCGAGAAGGTCGCGAGCGATGCCGAGCTCGCCTACCGCAAGGGTGCCGGCACCGTCCTCGATCTGCTCGACGCACTGCGCCAGCTGCGGGCATTGCAGCTGGCAGCGCTCGACGCGCGGCTCGACGACGACCGTGCCAACGCCGCCGCCCGCGCCGAAATGCTGACCCGGACCGCCGCCGCCGACCCGGTGTTCGGCGCGGTGCTGCGCTGGTTGCAGAACTGATCCCGACCGCTCGGATCCCGACCGCCCGTACCGATCCCGATCGCCCGTACCGAAGGAAGTCCCCGCGATGTCCGCGACTCGAATTCTTGCCCGCTCTGGAGTCACCGCCGTGCTGGCCGCGGCACTGGCCCTGGCCCTGGCCGCGTGCAGCCGCGAAGCGCCGCCGGCCGCGCCCGACCCGGGCCCGTCGGTCACGGCCAACACGGTCCGTTTCGCGCGGCGGCCCGAGGGCATCCGGAGCGAGCCGGTCCTCGATGCCGGCGACACGACGCTGAGCCTGCCCGGGCGGCTCGTCTGGGACGAGGACCGGACCGTACGCGTCACTTCGCCGTTCGCCGGCCGGGTCGTCCGCTCGCTGGTGCAGGTCGGCGACACGGTCCAGGCCGGCCAGCCGCTCGCCGAGCTGGCCTCGCCCGATTACGGCGAGGCGCTGGCCGATGCCCGCAAGGCCGAGGCCGATCGCCGCCTGGCCGGGGAGACGCTGGCCCGGGTGAAGGACCTGTTCCAGGCCGGCCTGGTCTCGCGCAAGGACCTGCGCGAGGCCGAGGCCGGCGCCGCCAAGGCGGAGATCGACCGCCAGCGGGCACAGACCCGGCTGGCGCAGCTCGGCGGCGCCGGCGGCCCCAATTTCGTGCTGCGCGCGCCGCTCGCCGGCGTGGTCGTCGAGCGTGCGCTGAACCCGGGCCAGGAGGTCCGCCCCGACTCGGCCGGCCCGGCGCTGTTCACGATCACCGACCCGACCCGGCTCTGGGCCTGGCTCGACGCCCCGGAAAGCGCGCTGCCGCGGCTCGGGCCGCTGACCGAGGGCTCGGCGCTGAAGCTGCGCAGCGGCGCCTGGGGCGACCGCTCCTTCGACGCGCTGCTGCTGCGCAAGGAAGACGCGATCGACGCGACCAGCCGGACCTTCCGGCTGCGCGTCGCGGTCGCGAACCCCGGCCGCGAGCTGAAGGCCGAGATGTACGTGACCGGCGTCATCACGCTGCCGAACGACATCGGCAATCAGCCGATCGAGCACGTCCCGGTCGCGGCGATCCTGCTGGTCGACGGCCGCCGCAGCGTGTTCGTCGAGGACAGCGACACCGGCTTCACCCGGGTCGACGTCAAGGTCGTCAGCGAGCTGCCGGATCGCGTCGGCGTGACCGGCCTCACGCCGAACCAGCGCGTCGTCACCGACGGCATCCTCTACCTGCAGCAGATCCTGTCGCGGGCCAGCGACCTCGGCGCGCAACGCGGCAGCGGCAGCGCCTCCGGAGCCCCCGGCGGCCCCGGCACCCCAGGCGCGCCGGCCGACCGCCGCGAGGCCCGTTCGTGATCCGCCGCGTCGTCTGGTTCGCGCTGCACCAGCCGCTGCTGGTCGTGCTGTCGCTGATCGTCTTCATCGGCGGCGGCCTGGTCGCGTTCCGCGCGCTGCCGATCGAGGCGTTTCCGGATGTCTCCGATACGCAGGTGACGGTGATCGCGCTGCATGCGGGCCGTGCCGCCGAAGAGGTCGAGCGCCAGGTCACGCTGCCGATCGAGGTCGCGCTGTCCGGCGTACCGGACTCGGTCCGGCTGTTCTCGCACACGCAGTTCGGCCTGTCGTTCACGGTGATCACGTTCAACGACCGGCCGAACGACCAGCTCGCGCGCCAGCGCGTCTCCGAGCGCCTGCAGTCGCTCAACCTGCCCGAAGGCGTCGAGGTCCATATCCAGCCGCCGCAGACCGCGATCGGCGAGATCTTCCGCTTCCGGCTGCGCGGCGACGACTACCCGCCGCAACAGCTGCGCACGCTGCAGGACTGGGTCGTCGAGAAGCAGCTGCGCAAGGTGCCGGGGGTCGCGGACCTGGTCACGATGGGCGGCACGATCAAGCAGTACGAGGTCAATCCGGACATGGCCCGGCTGCGCGACTACGGCCTGTCGCTCGGCCAGCTGTTCGCGGCCCTGCAGCGCGCCAACTCGAACGCCGGCGGCGGCGCCGTCACGCACGGAGCGCAGCAGTATCTGATCCGCTCGATCGGCGAGCTGCGCAGCTCGGCCGACATCGGCAACGTGATGATCGCGGTCAACAAGGGCGTGCCGGTGCTGGTCAAGGACGTCGCCGAGGTGCGGGTCGGCGGTGCGCCGGTACAAGGCCTGGTCGGCCAGACGTTCGAGGAGCGCAACGACGACGACATCGTCAACGGCATCGTGGTCATGCGCAAGGGCGAGAACCCGTCGCAGGTGCTCGCCGGCGTCAAGGAGAAGATCGCCGAGATCAACCGCTCGCAGCTGCCGCGCGGCGTGCAGATCGTGCCCTACTACGATCGATCGTGGCTGATCGACAAGACGCTGCGCACGGTGTTCGGCAACCTGCTCGAAGGCGCCATACTGGTCTGCGCCGTGCTCGTGCTGTTCCTGACCAACGTCCGGGCGGCGCTGATCGTCGCGGCGGTGATTCCATTGTCGCTGCTCGCGACCTTCCTCGGACTCACCTTCGTCGGCATTCCGGCCAACCTGCTGTCGCTCGGCGCGATGGACTTCGGCATCATCGTCGACGGGGCGGTGATCGTCGTCGAGAACATCTTCCGCCGGCTCGGCCAGCTCGACGACCGCCGGATCAACGATCCCGCCGCGCGCCGCAGCGCCGTGCTCGAGGCCGCGGTCGAGGTCGGCCGGCCGACGCTGTTCTCGATGCTGATCATCATCGTCGCGCACGTGCCGATCTTCACGCTGCAGCGGCACGAAGGCCGGATCTTCTCGCCGATGGCATGGACCGTCAGCTCGGCGCTGGTCGGTTCGCTGATCCTGTCGCTGACGGTCGTGCCGCTCGCCTGCGCGTGGTTCCTGCGCCGGGTCCCGCACGAGGACAATGCGGTCGTGCGCTTCTGCAAGGCGCGCTACGCCCGCGTGCTCGACTGGTCGCTGGCCCGGCGCGGCGTCGTGATCGCGCTCGCGCTCGGTACGCTCGCCGGCGCCGGCCTGCTCTCGACCCGCCTCGGCAGCGAGTTCCTGCCGGAGCTGAACGAAGGCTCGATCTGGGTCAACGTGACGCTGGCGCCGTCGGTCGCGCCGGAAGAAGCGCAGAAGACCGCCCGCGCGATCCGCACCGCGCTGACCTCGGTGCCCGAGGTCGCCTCGGTCATCTCGAAGGTCGGCCGCCCCGACGACGGCACCGATCCGAAGATCTTCAACAGCGCCGAGTTCTTCGTCGAGATGAAGCCGGATGATCAGTGGCGCGCCGGCAAGACCAAGGCATCGCTGATCGCGGAGATGGACGCGGCGGTCAGCCGGCTTCCCGGCCTGGAGCCGAGCTTCTCGCAGCCGATCCGCGACAACGTGCTCGAGAGCATCTCGCAGATCGACGGCCAGATCGTCATCAAGGTCCAGGGCGACGACTTCGACGTCCTCAAGACCCTGGCGCGGCAGATCCGCCAGCGGATCGCCGGCGTGCCCGGCGTGATCCGCAGCTTCGTCGACCGCGACGGCCGGCTGCCGCAGTTCCGGATCGACATCGACCGGGCGACCGCGGCCCGCTACGGCGTCAACGTCGCCGACCTGCAGGAAGTCGTCGAATCGGCGCTCGCCGGCAAGGCGACGACCGAGCTCTGGGAGGGCGAGCGGCACTTCTCGGTCGTGGTCCGGCTGCGCGCCGAGCAGCGCGACCTGCCGAAGCTGCCCGACGTGCTGGTCGGCAGCGCCACCGGCGCGGCGATCCCGCTGTCGCAGCTGGTCGAGTTCCACGCGACCGAGGGCGCGATGAACATCTCGCGCGAGAACGGCCAGCGCCTCGCCGCGATCGGCATCTTCATCCGCGACCGCGACATGGGCAGCGTCGTCCGCGACATGCAGCAGCTGGTCGACGCCGACATCACGCTGCCGCCCGGCTACACCATCTCCTGGTCCGGCGAGTTCGAGAACCAGCAGCGCGCGATGGCCCGGCTGTCCTGGGTGGTGCCGCTGTCGATCCTGCTGATCTTCCTGCTGCTGTTCGATGCGTTCGGGTCGCTGGCGAGCGCGACGCTGATCATCGCCAACATTCCGCTCGCGATGATCGGCGGCATCGTCGCGCTCTGGCTGACCGGCATTCCGCTGTCGGTGTCGGCGGCGATCGGCTTCATCGCGCTGTTCGGCCAGGCGGTGCTGAACGGCGTCGTGATGGTGTCGGACTTCAACGCCCGCAGCGCCGGCCTGGTCGACATCGACGCGATCCGGGCGGCGGTCCGCGAAGGCGCGCTGACGCGCCTGCGGACCGTGATGATGACGGCGCTGCTGGCGATGCTCGGGCTGTTGCCGATGGCGCTGTCGCACGGCATCGGCGCCGAGACCCAGCGCCCGCTCGCGATCGTCGTGATCGGCGGCCTGGTCAGCGCGACGCTGCTGACGCTGATCGCGCTGCCGGTGCTGTACCTGACAGTGGCGCGGCGATGGCCGGCGGCGATCGCGTCGGGCGACGCGCTGCCGGCGCACTAGAGGGGCCTAGAATGACCGGACTCGTGAATCACCGGACTCGTGACCGACACCGGAGCCCCGATGGAGACCGACCCCGCCCCCGCGCGCCCCGCCACCGGAGGCGCCTACCCGTACGCGACCCGGGTGATGAACCTCGCGCATTTCCTGACTCAGGCGGCGCGGCGCCATCCGGACCGGATCGGCTTCGTCCACGGTGACCGCGAATGGACCTGGGCGGCGATCGCGCGGCGCGTCGACGCGTTCGCCGCCGCGCTGGCGACGACCTACGGCGTGCGCAAGGGCGACCGGGTGCTGGTGCAGTCGAGCAACGGCCTGGCGATGTTCGAGTCGATGTTCGCCTGCTTCCGGCTCGGTGCGGTCTGGGTGCCGAGCAACTACCGGCAGACGCCCGACGAGGTCGCCTATCTGGCGCGGGCCAGCGGCGCGGCCGGGCTGATCTGCCAGACCGCCTTCCCCGACCATGCGGCGGCGTGCCGGGCGCAGTGCCCGGCGCTGCGGTTCACGATCGCGATCGGGCCCGCTCCGTTCGGCGACGACTACGAAGCCCTGGTCGCACGCCACGACGGCGCCGCCGCCCCGCTCTGCCCGGTCGACCGCGACGACCCGTGCTGGTTCTTCTTCACGTCCGGCACTACCGGCCGGCCGAAGGCGGCGATCCTGACGCACGGCCAGATGGGCTTCGTCGTGACCAACCATCTGTGCGATCTGATGCCGGACACCCATGCCGAGACCGACGCGTCGCTGGTGGTCGCGCCGCTGTCGCACGGCGCCGGCATCCATGCGCTGGCGCAGGTCGCGCGCGGCGTGAAATCGGTACTGCTGCCCGGCGACCGCTTCGACGCCGAAGCCGCCTGGGCGCTGGTGGAACGCTGGCGCATCACCAATGCGTTCACGGTGCCGACGATCCTGAAACTGCTGATCGAGCATCCGGCGGTCGACCGCCACGATCATTCGTCGCTGCGCTACGTGATCTATGCCGGCGCGCCGATGTACCGCGCCGACCAGAAGCGCGCGCTGCAGAAGCTCGGGCCGGTGATCGTCCAGTACTTCGGGCTCGGCGAAGTCACCGGCAACATCACCGTGCAGTCGCCGCGCGATCACCGGCTCGACGACGACGATCCGCAGGTACGGATCGGCACCTGCGGGGTCGAACGCGTCGGCATGCAGGTATCGATCCAGGACGACGACGGCAACGAGCTGCCGGCCGGCGCCACCGGCGAGATCTGCGTGATCGGCCCGGCGGTGTTCGCCGGCTATCTGGAGAATCCGGATACCCCCGACGCCAACGCCAAGGCGTTCCGCAACGGCTGGTTCCGCACCGGTGACCTCGGCCACGTGGATGCCGAAGGCTACGTCTACATCACCGGCCGTTCGTCCGACATGTACATCTCCGGCGGCTCCAACGTCTACCCGCGCGAGATCGAGGAGAAGCTGCTGATGCACCCGGCGCTCGCCGAAGTCGCGGTGCTCGGCATCCCCGACCCGACCTGGGGCGAGGTCGGGCTCGCGGTCTGCGTGCTGCGCGACGGCGCGACCGTCGACGGCGACGAGCTCGCCGGCTGGATCGCCGGCCGGGTGGCGCGCTACAAGCAGCCGAAGCGCTACGTGTTCTGGGACGCGATGCCGAAGTCGGGATACGGCAAGGTCACCAAGAAGCTGGTGCGGCAGGCGCTGGCGGAGCGCGGGGAGATCGACGGCTGATCGAGCACCGCCACGGTCACTCCGCCAACTGCCGCCCCACCAGCACCACGCCCCCGACGAGGCAAATGCAGACCACGGCAAGCTGGAACGTCTGCGCGCTGAACCGATTGAACGCACGCATGCCCAGCCAGGACGCCAGCACCAGCAGCGGAACGGCCAGCGCAACCCCGGTGTAGGCCGCCGCGCTGGCACTGCCTCCCCGCAGCATCCACAGCGTCATCCCGCCCTGCATGAACAGTCCGTACGCCAGCGCGAGCCCGCGCTGCTGCAGCTTCGTGAAGCCCCTGAGCCCGTACCAGACGCCGGGAATCAGCGGCCCCAGGCCCGAAACGCCACCGACGACGCCGCCGACGAACCCCACCAGGGCATCCACCTTCGGTGCCGCTGCCGGGGACAGCTGCACGCTCGCCTGATGGCGTTGCCGCAGCGCCAGCGCGCAGTACACGATGATGAGCACGCCGACGGCCAGCCGCACCGCCCGGATCGGCATGGACGCCAGCACGTACAGCCCCAGCGGCAGCCCCAGCGCCGCACCGAGCAGGAACGGGCCCGCCAGCCGGAGCCTCACCTCGCGCGCGAAGCGGGGCAAGGCGAGCAGGTTCAGCACCGTCCCGCCGCTGACGACGATCAGCACCACGTCGGCCGGCGGGAAGACGTGATGCAGGAACAGCGACGTGACGACGCCGTATGCGAAGCCGGTCATCCCGAACAGCGTGCCGCCGAGGGTCGCAGCGGCGAGCAGCGCGGCGAGCTGATACGCCGTCAGCAATTGCGGTGCACTCGCTCGCAGATGTGCACGAGCCAGTCCAGGAACAGCTGCAGTGCCTCCTGGTGGCGATTGAACGGGCGGTGGTAGGCGAAATAGGCGTCCGTCGAGGCCACCTCCACGTCACAGATGCGGACCAGCCGCCCTTCGCGCAGGTCCGTCGCGGCCAGCGGGCTGCGCGCCAGCGCGACGCCGTGGCCGTCGCACGCGGCATCGAGCATCAGGCGCGCATCGGTATAGACGGGGCCGGCCGGCATCACGGCATCCACGATCGCGTTGCCGCGGGCGGCCACGGCCGCCAGCCAGGCGTCCCACGGTTCCCGGGTATGCCGCAGCAGCACGGCGCGGGACAGGTCCTCCACGTCGTCGAACGGACCGTGGCGGGCCAGATAGGCCGGGCTGCAGACCGGGAACAGCGAGACGGGCAGCAGCTTGACGGCCTGGAAGCCGGCCCAGTCGCCCTTGCCGTAGCGGATGAACACATCGATGTCGGCATCTTCGTCGCGCTCGATGTCCGGCCTCGCGTCGATCTCCACGCGGATGTCCGGATGCCGGGTCATGAAAGACTTCAGCTCGGGGACCAGCAGATTCCCGGCGAACGAGGACAGGACGCCGATTCGCAATGGCCGCGTCCCCAGATGGTCCTTCAGGGTCTGCTCGGCAGCCTCCAGCTGCTTCAGTGCACGCTTGACCTCGGCCAGGTAGATGGCACCCTCCGGCGTCAGCACGACCCGGCGCGGCAGGCGCTCCAGCAGCCGGACGCCCAGGTGCTCCTCCAGCTGCCGGATCTGGTGGCTCACCGCGCTATGGGTCAGCGCCAGCGCCTCTCCGGCACGGGTGAAGCTGCCGAGCTCGGCCACGGATTCGAGCGCCGTCAGGCAGTAGAGCGGGGGCAGTCTCCGACGCATGTTCCTGGCGGGCAACGCCTCGCCCGGTCGTCAGGGCGAGCTCTTGATCTTACGCTCGCGGACCACGCGTTCCCAACGCTTGCGCTCGGCCTCCACCTCCGCGCGCATCTGCTGCGGCGAGTTGCCGATCACGGTGAACCCCAGGGCCTCCAGCCGCGCGCGGACCGCGGCGTCGGCCAGCACGGCGCGCGTGTCCTGCACGATCCGGCGCGTAACGTCCGGCGGCACGCCCTTGGGCACCACCAGGCCGAACCAGCCGGAGTTGTCGAAGCCGGGAATCGTGTCGGCGATCAGCGGCACCTTGGCCAGCTGCGGCAGCGGCGAAGGCGTGGTCAGCGCCAGCGCCTTGATCCGGCCGCTCTCGATGTGGCCCGCCACGGCCGCCAGGTTCAGCACGCCGAAGTCCAGCACGCCGCCGATCAGGTCCGCGGCGGCGGGCGGATCGCCCTTGTACGGCACCTGCTCCGCGTCCACGCCCGACGCCAGCAGGAAATATTCGCCGGCGAGGTGCGACTGCGAACCGATACCGGCGTGGCCGTACGAGAGCTTCCGCGGATTCTGGCGCGCGAAGTCCAGCAGCGCACCGGTAGACCCGAACGGTGATCGCGCCGGCACCACCAGCACCTGCGGCCCGGCCACCAGCTTGGTGATCAGCTCGAAATCCGCCTCGGGGTCGTACGGCAGCGAGGGCTGCACGTACTGGCTGGCCGTCAGCAGCGCGCCGGACGGGATCAGCATCGTATAGCCGTCGGGCGCCGAGCGCGCGGCCTCGCCCGCGCCGATCGAGCCGCCCGCGCCGGTCCGGTTCTCCACCACCACGGGTTGCTTCCACTTTTCGCTGAGCTTCTCGGCGAGCAGGCGCGCCGGTGCGTCGGTGGCACCCCCGGCCGGGAACGGCACGATCATGCGCACGGAGCGATTCGGCCACGACTGACTCCAGCCGTCCAGGCTGAAGATCGAGAGACACAGGAACAGCAAGGCCAGTCTCAACATCGATATCTCCGTTGGTTCTCGTGATGTCCGGGCGGCGCGTCGAGGCGCCGCCTCGCTGTCATCCGAAGCGGTCGAACAGGATTCGGCCGCTCGGGATCCGGTAGTTCAGCAAGGCCACCCGGGTGGCCGCCGCCACGGCGGCGGGCGGACCGGCGATGTAGGCCAGCGGCTGCTCGCCGAGGATGGGCGGATGGCTCTGGGGCGCCTCGTGCACCATGCCCTGGAAGAAGCGCAGTCCGTCGTGCTTGAACGCCACGGTGGCCGGCGCGGGTTCGTCCGAGATCGCGATCGTGATGTCCAGATGGTCCGGATGCCGCTCGCGCAATGCGCTCAACCGGTCCAGGAAGAACAGGTCCTGGACATGCCGGACGCCGAAATAGACGCTGGCCCGGTGCTCCCGCAGCCAGCCGTCGCGGGAGGCGGCCTCCAGCACCGACATCAGGCCGGCGATGCCGGTGCCGCCGGCGATGCACAGCGCGTCGCCGGGTGCATGCAGCTGCAGGCACGCGCGGCCGAGCGGCCCGAAGACCTGGAACGTCAGCCGGTGCAGGCTGCGCGAGAACAGCACGGCCGAGAGCGCCCCTTCGGGCTTGCGCTTGACGATCAGCTCGACCCGGTCGCCGCCGTCCGGCGCGTTGACCATCGAGTATGCGCGAAACCCTGGCACGCCCGGCGCAGCGATCAGCAGGAACTGGCCCGGCAGGAACGGCATCGGCGCGTCCAGCGCCATCTGCAGCAGAACCACGTCATGGGTCAGCCGGCCCGAACGGACGACGCGCCCTTCGGTGAACCGCGGGCGCGTGATCGAAGCAGCCGGCGGCCGGGACTTGCCGATCCGGACACGACAGTCGCCCGCCAGGCGCGACTGGCACAGCAGGATCTCGCCGTGCGCGGCCCGCAATGCCTGGGCGCCGGGCGCCTGCGGCCAGGCCGGATCCACCCGGCCCTGCACCAGCGTGGCCTTGCAGGAACCGCAGGTACCGGTTGCGCACTCATGGGGCAGCGGCACGCCGGCCGCGAGCCCGGCATAGAGGACACGGTCACCGGCCTGCCCGTGGAAATGGCCGGTCGCGTCCTTCCAGTCGATGTCGACCCGCGCCGTGTCGGACGACCCTGGCGCGATCATCTCGGGCGGCCGTTCCGCGCTCACTCGTCCCTCTCGTGCTCGTAGATCAGCGGCGCCTCCGCCCTCGCCCACAGGACACCATCGGACTCGCGCGTCTCGTAGCAGAGCAGCGGCGCTTCGGCCTCGCCGATCTCGCTGCCGCCATCATCGATGGACCACTGCCAGAGATGCTTGGTGCAGGTCAGCACCTGCCCGTCGAAGACGCCTTCGGCGAGGGATGCGGACATGTGCGGACAACTGCGCGGAACGACCAGGCAGCGATTCCGCCCATTGATCACCAGCACCGGGATCTCGTTGACGACCGTCTCCGTCAGCGAGGCCGGAGCCAGCCCGGCGACTTCACAGACCTTGTGCCACATGCGGAATCTTCGGCGAGGTTCGACCGAGGCGGCGCCTCAGAGGATGTAGTGCAGGCCGATGCCGACCTGCCGGGTGTCCAGGTCCACGACGCGGCTGGTCAGCCGTGGGCCGTCTTCGGTCACGCGGACCGTGTCGACGTAGCGGCCCACGACGTACAGCGACGTGATACCGGACTGCAGGTGCGAATCGCCACCGTCCCATTCGGTCCGGTAGACTGTCAGGTGCGAGGTCAGCGTGAAGGCATCCTCGCCGTCGCTGCGCTTGCGATAGACGGTGGCGTGACGCGTCAGCTTCGGGCTGTCCGAGTTGTGCTTGGGCAGCAGCTCGAACAGGTGGCGGAGCTGCTCGTGGGTCTGGTCCATCCACGTCTGCTCCTTGCGGATCTCCGGACAGAAGTTCTTGATCCGGTACCGGAAGCGTTCGGGGTCGCACAGCGCGAGGAACGCGCCCCACGCGCTGTTGTCCAGGGCCAGGCAGCTCTCGTAGACGAGGTCGACGACGGCTTCGACGGAAGTGGTTTCGATGACGGACATGTGACGGTGCTCGGGTGGCGCGCCTGGTCTTCGCGCGTCAGGGGTTGCTGGCGGAACGGCCCATCCGGCGGCTCCATTCCTCGTAGTAGGAGCGCAGCCCGATCTCGTCATGGATGGTGTCGTTCTCTTCCCGGGCCATCAGCAGGTACCTGGAGCCGGAGCCCGGCTGCATCGCAACGATCTGCTGCTGGACCACCAGCAGGTCCTCGTGCAGGTTCCGGCCGAACGGCCCCCAGATCGTGTCATGGTCCTTGATGCGCTCCTCGCGCTCCTGCCCGGTATCGCGCTTCAACCCGAGGCCGCGGATCTCGATCAGCACCTCATTCTCGCTGAGCGGCGTCATCACGCTGACCCGCAGGCAGGAGGCCCGCAGGCTGTAGGTGCAGGCCGGGAAGATGTTGAGCTGCTTCCAGCCGTTGGCGGGCATGCCGGGGAAGGTCAGCCTGCGCTCCTTCGCGCCCTTGTACGCGTCGTAGTTGACCTGGGTCAGCCCGGTGACGGCATGGCCGTTCGGGAACACGCTGTACTTCCGGTCGAAGTAGCCCGGCTGCAGCATGCCGGTGGCGCGGTTATGGAAGTGCAGATAGTCGTGATAGAACTCGCGGCTGGTCTCGTGCCACAGCTTGTAGTTGGTGCGGACGATCGCCTTCTGGTAGTGGAAGATGTCCAGCGGCTCGCTGTCGATGGCGTCGGCCATGAAATCGAAGGCGCCGGCGGTGAAGCGCGCGAGCGGCTCGGCCGCAGGATCCAGCGTGATCCAGACGAAGCCGCCGTGCGCCACTTCCGTGCGGATCTCCTGCAGCCCCACACCGGCCTTGCAGACGCGGTCCTGATAGCCGGCCTTCTCGCGCGGGATCTCGACGCAGCGGCCCTGCGCGTCGAACTGCCAGCCGTGGAACATGCACGTCATGTGCTTCGGATTGCCGGACGGCGCGGCCACCCCGAGGTTCCCGGCCGGCGCGCGGACGATGCGATTGCCCCGGTGCGGACAGATGTTCAGGAACGTGCGCACCTTCCGGTCGCTGCCGCGCACCACGACCAGCGGAGTGTGGTCCACGGTGCCGAGTACGCGATAGTCCAGCGGGTCCGCCAGCTCGCTTTCGTGGCACAGCGGAATCCAGATCTTGCGCCAGATCTTCTCCACCTCCTCGCGATACAGCGCCGGGTCCGTGTAGACGCGGCTGTCGAGGTAGTGGGTATCCGGCAGGTCCGGACGCTGCTGCCACGCCTGCGCGGTGCGGCTGCTGCCCTTGCTCCGGAGCGCGGTCGAGGGAGGAGCGACGGTGGTGGTTTCTTGCATGGTCCTTGCCCGGGATCGGGAGCCGAGAGGAGATCGGCGCGGTTCAAGCCTTCGAAGCGGCCTGCCGTGCCTGCAACGCGGCCAGCGTGGCCGCGGAGAACTGGGGGATGTCGGCGGGCTTGCGGCTGGTGACCAGGCGCCCGTCGGTGACGGCCGGCTCGTCCACGAACGTGGCGCCGGCGTTCACCAGGTCGTCACGGATCGAAGGGGCTCCGGTGACGCGACGGCCGCGGATGATGCCGGCCGAGGCCAGCAGCCACGAACCATGACAGATCGCCGCCACGACCGCGCCCTGCTCGTGTGCCTGGCGCACCAGATCCACCATCGGTTGGCAAAGGCGCATCAGGTCGGGCGCGTAGCCACCCGGCACGATGACGGCATCGAAGCGCTGACCCAGCGCCTGCGCGGCGTCCATCCGCGCGTCGATCGGGTATCCCAGCTTCGAGGTATAGCAGCCCGCCGAGGGGCCGACCACGACGACGTCGGCGCCGGCCTCCTGGAAGCGGAAGATCGGATACCAGACCTCGAGATCCTGGTGGATGTTCTCGATCAGCATGGCCACCCGCAGCTTCGAGATCCAGCCATCGTCGATGGACATCTGCGCCTCTCCGTATGCGCGGGGCGGGGCCCCGACAGCCGGTACTGTGCAGGCGACGCGGCGTCACGAGAAGCGAAACATTTTCGTCGGGCTGTGAGTGGGATCGACAGCGCTGGGCCGCCTCCCATTGCGGGGCCGTACGCGATGGCTGCGGCGCCGACCGGATGTCTGGTTGCGCGAGGCAGCTGCCAACTGGACTGCTGCTCAACCGCCCCCGTTGTTTCCGTTCGTCACTTTTTTCAGGAAGGCGATCAGGTCGGCGATTTCCGCGTCGCTCAGGGCGGGCAAGGCTTTCAGTTCCGGCGCCAGCCGGTTCACCATGGCGGCGTACAGCGCGGGGGCATTCTGGCTGTCGCGGCATTCGACCCGGACGCCGGTTTGCAGTGGCGGCGCGTCGCCGGCGCAGCGAAAAGCCTGGGCATGGCCCGCCGCGTCGAGATGATGGCGGATGGTCGTTTCCAGGCTGTCATAGACGCCGTTGTGGAAGTACGGCGCGGTGGCGCGCACTTCCCACAGCGAGAGCGTCAGAAAAGCGTAGAGGTCGGCGTCGCGCTGCGTCACCTCGTAGCGCCCCTTGTCCGAGCGCGGCGTTTCGCCGGCGCCGCTGCCGAAGCCGGGGCCGATCTGCGGCACGGCAAGGTTGTGGAATCTGGAGTCGGTCAGCTTCGGCCCATTGTGGCATTGGGCGCAGCGTCCCTTGTCGAAGAACACCAGTGCGCCGCGCAGCTCGTCTGCAGCCAGCGGCCAGCGCTCACGGTCGCGCAGCCAGCCATGAAAGCCGTAGCTCGAGCGCCCTGCGTTCCAGCGCCGCGTCTGAAAGGCAGCCAGTGCATTGGCCACGTGCTGGATGCCCAGGTCGGCCGGCGGCACCTCGGGGAAAGCCGCCGCCAGCTGGCTGGCCAGATTCGGATCGTCCCGCACGCGCTGCATCACCGCGTTCCACACCGGCTGCGGGTCGGCTTCGACCGGGTCGCTGGCGAGTGCGGCCGATGCGTTCTCCGAGCGGCCGCCGTTGCTGCCGGGCGCGTAGCCGAGCATTTCGTCCCGTTGCAGCAGCGGCACCAAGGCCTGCGCCGCCAGCAGGTTCTCCAGCCCGGCGGGCAGCTTGTCGCCCACGGGCGTGATGAAGCCGCCGTTGCCGTCGACCGCCACCCGTCCGTCGTGGAACATGAACTGCGGCGCGCCCAGCAGCCGGTTCACCAGATCGGGCGCGTTGCGGTGGATCGACGTGGTGTTGGCCGGGTCGTCCGCATCGCCGCCGCGCAGGCCGGGGTGCAGCGCGCGCGCCAGCGAGCGGCCATCGATGGTGGCCAGGCTCTCGACCCCCGCGTTGTTGTTGGCATGGCAGGAGCTGCAGGACACCTTGCCGGTGCCGGAGAGCCTGGTGCTGGTAAACAGGCTGACTCCGGCGGCAAAGCGCGCGTCCGACACCACCGGCGGCGCTTCCAGCGGCGTGACGCCATGCAGCGCGGTGAAGCAGGCCAGTTGCTCGTCCGGGCCAGGCTTGGCGCGGCACGCGGCCACCGGATCGGACGGCTCTGAAACGGCACCGCCGCCGTCCCCGCCGCAGGCCGGCGACAGGGCGGCCGCCGCCAGCGCCAGCCACCAGCGGATCACGGCGTGCCGGCTTCGAACACCTGGATTTCAGCAAGGTTGGAGACTTGGCGGGCGCCTGCGGTCTCGGGGGTCGTGGCGTTTCTGGAAATGATCAGCCGCAGCTCGCCGCTGTTGCCCAGCCCATCGCCACTCTCCGTCTCATAGGCCACGATCGCCGGCCGGTTGCCGAAGTTGGGGTGGATCTCGCCGAGCGAAACGACGGCACGGAAGCCGTCGGTGGCGGTCGCCACGGCGTACAGGGAAAGCACGGCGTTGTTGCGGCCCGTGCTCGACGTCGTCAGGCCCACGGTGGTGTTGAGCAAGTCGTACAGCCCCGCGCCCCGGTAGGTGGTGCCGCTGTAGGTCGCGGTTCTCGCGGTCAGCGCCTTCAGTTCGTTCACGGTGAACGTGCGGCCGTTCGCGACCTTGCCGTTGACGACGAGGCTGGACGACTGTCCTCCCGGATTGCTGCCGGACACCGGCGTCGCGGGCGGGACCCCGACTTCGAGCTTGGTGACGCCGGACGCATAGCGCCCGCCTCGGGTATCACCCGGCGCGGTGATGCGGAACGGCCCGTCGGTGCTGTCGTCCAGCGGCGTCACCGTATCGTTGACCTTCTCGGCATACGCGATCAGTGGCTGATTGGGCGCTGAATTGCCGCCGAAGTTCGGACTCAGCTCGCCCAATGCGAACACGACCTGGTAGCCATCGGTGGCGGTGGACAGCACGTAGTGCTCGATCAGCCTCCGGCCCGCGTTCCCGGTGTTGGTGGCCCCCGGGGTGTTGTTGTCGGCGGCGAGCGCGTCCTGCACCACGTCGAACAGCGGCACGCCCAGGTAGGTCTTGCTCTGCGGGTTGCTGCCGGCGAGGTAGTTGACGTCCTGCGTGACCTCGGCATAGCCCGCTTTCAGGCTGGCACTGGTGAAGTCGGCCGGTCTGGCCACCGCGCCCGACAGGCTGATGCCGGGAGCGGGGGCTGGCGCAGGCGTCGGCGCGGGAACGGGCGCAGGCGCGGGCGAGTCATCGCTGCTGCCACAGCCCGCCACGGCGATGGTCAAGGCCAACAGGGCACTGATGCCGTAGGTTGCGGATTTCGTTCGCTTCATGGAGTGCCTCTCTCGTTATATTCGGATGAATATATCGTATCCGAGGCGCACGGTTCCCGATCGCGAGAACACATCCTGACCCGCCGTCGCGGCATAATCCGCCGCATGGACAAGGCCGACATCCAGCCCGACACCTGCGACGTCGTCGTTATCGGCGGCGGCCCCGCCGGCTCCACGATCGCCACCCTGCTCGCCCGCGAGGGCCGGCAGGTCGTCCTGCTCGAGAAGGACCACCACCCGCGCTTCCACATCGGCGAATCGCTGCTGCCCGGCAACCTCCGGCTGTTCGAGCAGCTCGGCGTGAAGGACGAGATCGCGAAGATCGGCATGCCGAAGTACGGCATCGAGTTCGTCCGCCCCGACCTGGACTACCGCAGCTACGTCGATTTCGCCGAAGGCTGGGATCCGAAGCTGGACATGGCCTGGCAGGTGCGGCGCAGCGAGTTCGACGAGGTGCTCTTTCGCCATGCCGCAAGATCCGGTGCGCAGGCGTTCGAAGGAGCGAAGGCGAAGGACATGGTGTTCGACGACGACGGCGCGACGGCGAACGTCACCCACGACGACGGCAGTACCCGAACCTGGCGGACCCGCTTCGTCGTTGACGCGAGCGGCCGCGACACCGTGCTGGCGAACCAGTTCCGCTGCAAGTCGAAGAACCCCGACCACAACAGCACGGCGATCTTCGGCCACTTCCGCGACGTCCGCCGGCTGCCCGGCAAGCGCGAGGGCAACATCAGCATCTGCTGGTTCGAGCACGGCTGGTTCTGGTTCATTCCGCTCGCCGACGGCACCACCAGCGTCGGCGCGGTCTGCTGGGCCTACTGGCTGAAGCGGCGCGACAAGCCGTTGAAGGACTTCTTCTACGACACGCTGGCTTTGTGCCCGGAACTGCACGACCGGCTGAGCAGCTCGACCCTGGTCGACGACCGGATCCATGCGACCGGCAACTTCTCGTATGCCAGCACCCACGCCACCGGCGACCGCTACCTGATGATCGGCGACGCCTTCACCTTCATCGACCCGATGTTCTCGTCCGGCGTGTTCCTAGCGATGCAGGGCGGCTTCATGGGCGCGAAGCTGGTGGCCACCGCGCTCGACCGGCCGGCCGAGTACCCGGTCGCCCGCCAGGCTTTCGAGGCCGATCTGCGCGCCGGCCCGAGCGACTACTCATGGTTCATCTACCGGGCGACCAACCCGACGATCCGCGACATGTTCATGCATCCGAAGAACATGTTCGACGTCAAGCGCGGCCTGATGTCGCTGCTCGCGGCGGACCTGCAGCACGGCCCACGGTTCCGCCGATCGCTCTTCATGTTCAAGGTCGTCTACTACGTCGTGTCGCTGCTTCACCCGATGCGCACCTGGCGCGGCTTCTGGCGCCACCGCACGAACATCCGCGACTACGGGCTGCTGAAGGGCGAGACGATCCAGCGGGCGCAAGGCTGACGGATTCAGGGCCTGCGCGCGACAAGTCCCACAAGCGCCGAGCGCCGAGGCCGTCGCCCGGAAGGCGACGGCCAGGCGTCTGATACCGGCCTGCTTCGAGAGCCCTACGGTATCGTCGCGACTCTCGAAGCCTCAGAGTGCCGCATCCTTGAGCTTTTTCAGGGAGCGGATCTTGATCTTGACCGTGGCCGGCTTGGCGGCGAAGACCTGCTCCTGCTTGGTGAATGGGTTGATGCCCTTGCGCTTGGGCTTGGCCGGTACCTTCTGCACGCCGATCTTGAGAAGGCCGGGCAGCGTGAACTCGCCGACACCCTTCTTGTTCACCGAGCCGAGAATGACCGATTCGAGCGCGGCGAGCACGGCCTTCACCGCCTTGGGCTCGACGCCGGCCTGTTCGGCCAGATGCGCGGCCAGTGCCGACCTGTTGAAGGTGTCCTTGACCGGCTTGAGGACCGGTGCCGCCTTGCCGGCGGGTGCTGCCTTGGCGGCTTTCTTTGCAGTTGCCATGTATGCTTTTCGTATGGGGTTGTTGGAAAAACGGGGGCATGCCCCGACGCATTGCGCACCGTGATTCTAAAGGACCTCCTCGAAGCGGGCTCTCGGCCCGGGCATCGGTCAAGGCTCGGCGCCCGCTGGGAACGTAACCGGCGCCCGGATCATCATACGCAAGGCCGGTTCATCCGCTCGCAGCGGTCCGGTGCCGGTCTCAGGCGATCAGCGGCTGCGGATGCCCCTTCCGATAAAGCGCCTGGACCGCGGCCGGCACGTGCGCCAGATCGCGCATCCTCAGGTAGTCGTCGATCGCCGAGCCGGTGCACTTGCAGTCGAGGTTCGGGGCGCCGTCGAGCGACTTCAGGTCGCCGAGGTTGACGACGCGGAAGTCGATCGAGAAGCGGGTCCGGTCGCTGGTGTTCGGGATCGACGAATGCAGGTGCGATGCCGCGAACAGCAGCGCGCCGCCGGGCGGCGTGATCGCGACGATCGAGGGCTCCCAGGCCACCGGCTCGGTCGGCCGCGAGTGCGGCCGGTCCTCCTGCTTCAGATGCCGGACCGCGTCGAAGCGGTTGTTGCCGTGCCAGTCCTGGTAGTTGAAGATCTCCGAGTTGTTGGCGATCGGCTTGTTCCAGTACGCCGGGTGGAACGCCAGCGCATTGTCGCTGTCGACGTCGAAGATCGGCAGCCACCAGTTGATCTGGCACAGCGGCGCCGAATACCAGGTGTCGCGGTGCGAATGGAACGCGTAGGCGATGCCGGTCGTCAGGTAGTTGCCGGCCGTCGAGCTGCGCATCCGCGGCACGTCGAAATAGGTGGTGTCGGGGTCGCAGCCGTGGCTCTCGAGCAAGGCCGGCAGGATCCGCTTGCATTCGGCATGATGGATGAACTGCGGCTTGACCCGCGCCAGGATCTGCGCGTAGGTCTCGACCGGATAGCGGTACTGCGCGGTCTCCGGGTCGGTATCGTCGAACGCCTCCCAGAGCAGCTCGCGCGCCAGCGCGATCAGCGCCTCGGAATGGCGGTTCGGCGAATAGACGAACAGATCGCCGTTGCGCAGGATCCGGGCGCGGCGGGATTCGTCGTCGATCTTGCGGTCGAAGTAGAGCGTGGTCATGGCAGTCTCGCGCCAGTGGGGTGTTGGTGATCAGGGATGGGGAGAATCGGGATCGCGCGCCGGATCGGCGGCGCCGCCGGGTCGGCCGGACGGCCGAGGTAGCGGTCGAACTGCATCGCGACGTTGCGCACCAGGAACCACCCGGTGTCGGTGACGTCGACCAGCGCGCCGCTGACGCGCACCAGACCGGCCGCGGCCAGCGGCGCGAGACCGGCGAGCTCCGGCCCGAACGCCTCGCCGCACTCGCGGCCGTAGGCGCCGGCGAGCCGGTCGAGATCGACCCGGCCCTGGCACATCAGCGCCGCGATCGCGTCGCGCCGCAGGCAGTCGTCGGCGGTCAGCCTGACGCCGCGCTCGACCGGCGCCGCGCCGGCGTCGAGGCGGGCGTAGTACGCGTCGAGCGTCTTCAGGTTCTGCACATACAGATCGCCGATCCGGCTGATCGCCGAGACGCCGAAGCCGAGCAGGTCGCCACCCGGCGTCGTGGTGTAGCCCTGGAAGTCGCGGCGCAGCCTGCCGGTCCGGCGCGCGATCGCGAGCGGATCGCCGGTCAGCGCGAAATGGTCCATGCCGATCGGCTCGTAGCCGGCTGCGACGAAGCGCTCGAGCGCCTGCGCGAGCAGCGCGACCCGGCCGGCGCCATCGGGCAGCTCGCGCGGATCGATCCGCCGCTGCGGCTTGAAGCGGGCCGGCAGATGCGCGTAGCCGTACAGTGCGATCCGGTCCGGCCGCAGCCGGATCGTCTCGTCGAGCGTCCGTCCGAACGACTCCGGCGTCTGGCGCGGCAGGCCGTAGATCAGATCGGCGTTGATCGACGCGAAGCCGGACGTCCGCGCCGCCGCGATGCACGCCTCGACCGCCGCGACCGGCTGGATCCGATGGATCGCCTGCTGGACCGCCGGATCGAAGTCCTGGACGCCGAAGCTGATCCGGTCGAAACCGAGCGCGCGCAGGCGCGCGATCCGCGCTGCGTCGACGGTCCGCGGATCGATCTCGATCGACAGTTCCGCGTCGTCGTCGAAAGCGAAGCTCATTCGCAGCGCGGCGAGCAGCGCCGCCAGCGCGTCATCGTCGTGGAACGTCGGCGTCCCGCCGCCGAGATGCAGATCGGCGACCCGGCGCGCGGCGCCGAGCCGGTCCGCGGTCCGTTCGATCTCCCGGATCAGGTAGGTCAGGTAGCGCGCGGCGCGGCGCGGATCACGCGTCGCGATGCGATTGCAGCCGCAGTAGTAGCAGATCGACGCGCAGAACGGCAGATGGACGTAGAGCGACAGCGGCGGCTCCGCCGCGAAGCCGGACTCCGCAGTGAAGTCAGGCCCCGCCGCGTGACCGATCGCCGCCGCAGCGGTCGCCGGCCCCGCGGTGGACCGCGCGCGCCGGCCGGCGAACGCGTCGTCGAGATCGGCCGGTGCCAGCGGACCGAAACGGTCGGCGGTCGGATAAGACGTGTAGCGCGGCCCCGGCCGATCGTACTGGCGCAGCAGCGCCTCGGACGGCATCGGCCGCGCGCGTTGGCGCGCCGCCGCCAGCGGGACCGCACCGCCGTCGGCGCGCGGGTCGGCCAGGCAGGCGGCCGTCACCGCCGTTCGCCCGCCGCACCTGCGGCCGCGCCCGCCGCATCCGTGGCCAAGCCAGCCGACGGATCGGGCGCCGCGTCCGATGCCGCATCGGCCGCGGGGCCCGACGCCTTCCCGGCCGCCGTGTCGGCCGCCGGATCGGCCAGCCGCACCAGCAGCACCGGCGTCCTGGCGCGGCGCAGGATCTCCTCGGCGTCGCTGCCGAGCAGTACGCGGCGCAGGCCGCGCCGGCCGTGGGTACCGATCACGACCAGATCGGCCTGCCAGCGGCGGGCATCCTCGACGACCAGGTGGGCGAGCGGCGTGTCGTAGCTGTCGACCACCGCCGCCTGCGCATCGATGCCGGCGGCGCGCAGCCGTTGCACGCCTTCTGCCGCGACCCGTTCGCCGGTGAGCCGCGTCGACTCGGCCGCCATCGCCAGATGGCGGCCGTCGACCTCGATGCCGGTCGCGATCGTCACATGGCTGACCACGTGCAGCAGCCGGACCTTGGCACCGGCCGCCCCGGCGACGCGAATCGTCTCCGTCAGCGCCGACTCGGACGCCGCGCTGCCGTCATAGGCGAGCAGGATTCTTCGATACATGGTGCGCTCCGACAGCGACCGGCGGGCTTGCCGATCCGTTCCGATTCTGGCCGCGGTGCCGCGGCCTGCCTTGATCCGGCGCAAGGTCGGCGCGGTGCCGGTGTGATCGGCGTCACGCTGTTACCGAACCGGTACCGACCGATACCGACGGTTTACCGATTCGAACCATCCGGCTGGCGCCGTTGATCGACGATTGTCATCGGCTTGCGACGATACTGCCGGTGCAGCCGTTCGGGCTGCGACCCCCACCGGAGAAAACCGATGAAAGTGCTCCTCGCCGTCGACGGCAGCCCGTACACCCGCCGAATGCTCGAGTTCCTCGGTGGCCACGAAGGCTTCCTGACCGGATCGCATGAATTCACCGCCGTGACCTCGCTCGTGCCGATCACGCCGCATGCGCGCGGCTACCTGGCCCGGTCGGTGGTCGACGACTACTACCAGTCGACCGCAGCCGAGATCTTCGCGCCGGTCGCCGAATTCGCCCGCAACAAGGGCTGGTCGATCGCCGAGGTCTCGCGGGTCGGCAACGCCGCCGACACGATCGCCGATGTTGCCGCCGACGGACGGTTCGACCTGATCGTGATGGGTTCGCACGGCCACTCGCCGGTGGTCGGCGCGCTGCTCGGTTCGGTGACCTCGCGCGTGATCGCGCGGGTCCGGATCCCGGTGCTGATCATCCGCTGAGGATGGCCGACGCGTACGCTGCCGTCGACGAGCCGGCCGAGCTGGCGCTGATCGCGCGCCCGCTCGACGAGGCCGGCGAACGCCGCGAGGTGTTCCTGGCGATCGACGGCATGCATTGCGCGGCCTGTACGGTGGCGCTGACGACCGCGCTGGCGCCGCTGACCGAATCGGTCGAGGTCAACGTCGTCGCGCGGCGCGCCCGGCTGGTCTGGCGGCCGGCGCGCGCGGCGCTCTCCGAGATCCTGCGCACGATCGCGCGGCTCGACTACGCGCCGCGGCCGGTGCCGCTCGACGCGCTCGACCATGTCGATCTGGCGGCCCGGCGCAGCGCCCTGTGGCGCCTGCTGGTCGGCCTGCTCTGCATGATGCAGGTGATGATGTTCGCGGTGCCGCGCTACCTGGCCGGCGACGCGCTGCCGCCGGATCTGCGGTCGCTGATGATCTGGGCCGAGCTGATGCTGACCGTGCCGGTGCTCGCGTTCGCCGCCGGTCCGTTCTTCACCGGCGCCTGGGCCGACTGGCGGCATCGCCGGATCGGCATGGACACGCCGGTCGCGCTCGGCATCGCGGTGACGATCGCGACCAGCCTGGTCGCGCTCGATCGCGGCGAGGACGTCTATTTCGATTCGGTCACGATGTTCGTGACGCTGCTGCTGATCGCGCGCTGGCTCGAATCGGCAGCCCGCGCGCGCGCCGCCGCCGGCCTGGCCGGGTCGCTGGCGCGGCTGCCCGAGACCGCCGACCGGCTGCGCGGCGACGGTTCGATCGAGACCGTGTCGCGGCGGGTCGTCGAACCCGGCGATCGGCTGCGGGTCGCGGCCGGCGCCACGATCCCGACCGACGGCGTGGTTGCCGCCGGGACGACCCGGGTCGACGAATCGCTGCTGACCGGCGAGAGCCGGCCGCTCGCGCGCACGGTCGGCGATCCGGTGGTCGCGGGCAGCCTGAACCAGGCGAATCCGATCGAGGTGCTCGCGACCCGCCGGGTGGTCGAATCGCGGCTCGCCGAACTGCAGCGGCTGATCGAGCGCGCCGGCGCGGTCAAGCCGGCGGTGCTGCGCCGTGCCGACCGGCTCGCCGGGCCGCTGCTGGCGGCGGTACTGGTGATCGCGGCGCTGACCTGGCTCGGCTGGCTGTGGGTCGATCCGGCCCGCGCCCCCTGGGCGGCGGCAGCGGTACTGATCGTCACCTGCCCGTGCGCGCTGGCGCTGGCGGCGCCCTCGGCACTGCTGGCGGCGATCGGCAACCTGGCGCGGCGCGGCGTCGCGATCGGGGCCACCGACACGCTCGAAGCGCTGGCGCGGGCCGATCTCGCCGTGTTCGACAAGACCGGCACGCTGACGACCGCGATCCCCCAGGTCCAGTTGCTCGGCAGCCATGGCATCAGTGCCGCCGACGCGCTCGCGCTGGCCGCCGCGATCGAGCAGCGCGTGCTGCATCCGGTCGCCCGAGCGTTCGTGCAGGCGGGCGCCGGGTGCGACGCGACCGGCGCCCTACCGGCGAGCCACGCGGCCGCGGCAGCCGCGGCGGCACCGGCAGCAGAAGCCGCCGCGATCGGCGGGCGGCCGGCGTCGATCGCGGTCCGGGACGTCGCCGCGCTGCCGTCTGGCGGCGTCCGCGCGACGGTCGAGTTCGACGGCGTGCCGCGGTCGGCACGGCTCGAGCCGCGCGGCGAACGGCTGCGGCTCGAGCTGTTCGAATCCGATCGGCCGGCAGCGGCGATCTCGGCATCGGCCGAGTTCGAACTGATCGAGACGTTGCGCGCCGATGCGCGGTCGGTGGTGACGGATCTCGCGCGCGAAGGCCTGGCGGTGCGGATCGCGTCCGGCGACCATCCGGCGCGGGTCGCCCGGGTCGCCGCGGCGCTCGGCGTTCCGGCGACCAGGGTGCAGGCCGGTGCCCGGCCGGAGGACAAGCTCGCCTGGGTCGCGCAGGCACAGCGGGACGGCCATCGGGTGCTGATGATCGGCGACGGGATCAACGATGCGCCGGTGCTCGGCGCCGCCGACGTCTCGGTCTCGTTCGCCGGCGCGGCGCCGCTGGCCCGGCACCATGCCGACGTGCTGCTGCTCGGCGACCGGCTCGACGCACTGGTGGCGGCGCGGCGGATCGCGCGGCGCGCGCTGGCGATCGTCGACCAGAACCTGGCGCTGTCGATCGGCTACAACGTGATCGCGATTCCGCTCGCGGTGGCCGGCGCGCTGAACCCGTGGCAGGCCGGTCTGGGCATGGCGGCGAGCTCGCTCGTGGTGGTCGCCAACGCGCTGCGCGCCGGAAGATGATGAGATCAATCCCCCTTCCCCTTTAAGAGGGGCGCCGCCAGCGGCCATGCTGCGCCCGTTCCGCGGCGACTGCCTGGTTCGATCGGCTTCATGCGACGCAGGCGGCGCTAAGCGGCGTAGAGAACCGAAATCTGAAATGGACATTCTGTACACGCTGATTCCGTTGTCGGTGGTGCTGATCTTCGCCGTGCTGGTCGTGCTCGGCTGGGCGGTGCACGCCGGCCAGCTCGAGGATCTCGACATCGAGGCGGCGCGAATCCTCGACGAACCGTCGCCGGACCGCGACGACCCGGCCGCGCTGCCGGCGCGGCGAGCGCCGGCCGGCGGTTCGCTTGATCTGACGCAAGCGCCGGCCGGGCGCCCTCCTTCAGCATCCTGAAATCAACCGCACCGAGAACCTTCGCAATGTCCGACCACCCTGCTCCCTCCGCCGTCGTCTACGACGATCGCGTCGTCCGCCAGTTCGTCGTGATGACCGTCGTCTGGGGCGTCGTCGGCATGCTGGTCGGCGTGCTGATCGCCGCCCAGCTCGCGATGCCGTCGCTGAACTTCGGCGTTCCGTGGCTGAGCTTCGGCCGGCTGCGGCCGCTGCACACCAACGCGGTGATCTTCGCGTTCGGCGGCAGTGCACTGTTCGCCACCTGCTATCACGTCGTGCAGCGCACCTGTCAGACCCGGCTGTTCGCGCCGGGGCTCGCGGCCTTCACGTTCTGGGGCTGGCAGGCGGTGATCGTCGCCGCAGCGATCTCGCTGCCGCTCGGCTACACCCAGGGCAAGGAGTACGCCGAGCTCGAATGGCCGATCGATCTGTTGATCGCGGCCGTCTGGGTCGCGTTCGCGGTCGTGTTCTTCGGCACGCTGGCGATCCGCAAGGTGCGGCACATCTATGTCGCGAACTGGTTCTACGGCGGATTCATCCTGGCGGTCGCGCTGCTGCACATCGTCAACAGCGCCGCGATCCCCGCCGGTCCGATGAAATCGTACTCGCTGTACGCCGGCGTCCAGGACGCGATGGTGCAGTGGTGGTACGGGCATAACGCGGTCGGCTTCTTCCTGACCGCGGGCTTTCTCGGGATGATGTACTACTACGTGCCGAAGCAGGTCGGCCGGCCGATCTATTCGTACCGGCTGTCGATCGTCCACTTCTGGGCGCTGATCTTCACCTACATGTGGGCAGGCCCGCACCACCTGCACTACAGCGCGCTGCCGGACTGGGCGCAGTCGCTCGGCATGGTGTTCTCGCTGGTGCTGCTGGCGCCGTCCTGGGGCGGCATGATCAACGGGATCATGACGCTGTCGGGCGCCTGGCACAAGCTGCGCGACGACCCGATCGTCCGCTTCCTGATCGTCGCGCTGTCGTTCTACGGCATGTCGACCTTCGAGGGGCCGATGATGTCGATCAAGACCGTCAACGCGCTGTCGCACTACACCGACTGGACCATCGGCCACGTCCACTCCGGCGCGCTCGGCTGGGTCGGCCTGATCACGATGGGCAGCCTCTACCACCTGGTGCCGCGGCTCTGGGGCCGCGAGCGGATGTACAGCACGGCACTGATCGAAGTCCACTTCTGGCTGGCGACCATCGGGATCGTGCTGTACGCGGCGTCGATGTGGGTCAGCGGCGTGATGCAGGGAATGATGTGGCGCGCGCTCGAGCCCGACGGCTCGCTGACCTACACCTTCGTCGAATCGGTCAAGGCGAGCTATCCGTACTACCTGATCCGGCTGCTCGGCGGCGTGCTGTACCTGATCGGCATGGTGCTGATGGCGTGGAACGTCTGGCGGACGATTCGCGGCGAGCCGCGCGCCGCCACGCTGCCGGGCCCGGCCGCGACGCCGGCCGCCGCCGCGACCGCCGGAACCGCCGCCTGACCATCGAGACCGCCTGACCTCGGAAACGCAACATGAAACTCTCGCACGAAAGCATCGAGACCAATCCGTGGCTGATGATCGTCCTGGTGCTGCTGGTGGTCTCGGTCGGCGGCCTGGTCCAGATCGTGCCGCTGTTCTATCAGCGCTCGACCACCGAGCCGCTGCCCGACATGAAGCCGCCGACCGCGCTGCAGGTGGCCGGCCGCGACATCTATCTGCGTGAAGGCTGCTACAACTGCCATTCGCAGATGATCCGGCCGTTCCGTGCCGAGACGCTGCGCTACGGTCCGTACTCGGTTGCCGGCGAATCGGTCTGGGACCATCCGTTCCAATGGGGCAGCAAGCGCACCGGCCCCGATCTCGCTCGGGTCGGCAACCGCTACACCGACGAGTGGCACCGGCTGCACCTCGAGAACCCGCGCGACGTCGTGCCCGAATCGAACATGCCGGCCTATCCGTGGCTGACCCGTCAGCCGGTCGATGCCGGCAGCATCGCGCGGCACATGCGGGCGCTGCGCACCGCCGGCGTCCCGCTCGATGACGCGGCGATCGCCGGCGCCGCCGAAGCGGTGCGCGGCCGCAGCGAGATGGACGCGCTGATCGCGTACCTGCAGAGCCTCGGCACCGCGCGCAAGTAGCGCACGCCGGCGCAGACACGACCGCAGACACAACGGTTCCACCGGAGCAACCATGGATCTCCAGACGCTGCGTGGCCTGATCACGCTGGCCTTCCTGATCACGTTCCTGCTGATCGTCCGCTACGCCTGGTCGACGGCCAACCGCGCGCGCTTCGATCGCGAAGCCCGGCGGCTGCTCGATGCCGACGGCCCCCCCGCCCCCGCAGGGGCGGCACGAGCCGCAGGAGCCGATCATGCCTGATTTCACCAGCCCGGGGTGGTCGCTCTACATCGGCGCGATCACCATCCTGTCGCTGCTGTTCTGTCTGGTGCTGCTGTTCGCCAACAGCCGGCGGCCGGCAGCGACTTCCGACAACACCACCGGACACGTCTGGGACGACGATCTGCGTGAGGCCAACAACCCGCTGCCGCTCTGGTGGATGGGGCTGTTCGTGCTGACGGTCGCGCTGTCGGCGGTGTATCTGCTCTGGTACCCGGGCCTCGGCAGCTGGCCGGGTACCGGCGGCTGGACTTCGACCGGCCAGTATCAGGCCGAACGGTCGGCGCTCGAAGCCGAGCAGTCGCGGATCTTCGCGGCGTATCTGCCGAAGTCGCCCGAGGCGCTGATCGACGACCCCGGGGCGATGGCGATCGGCGAGCGGCTGTTCATGAACAACTGCGCCCAGTGCCACGGTTCCGACGGCCGCGGCGCCAAGGGCTTCCCGAACCTGGCCGACGCCGACTGGCTCTACGGCGGTGGCGCCGAAGCGGTCCGCGAATCGATCGCCGTCGGACGCAACGGCACGATGCCGCCGATGGCGGCCGCGGTCGGCAGCGCGGTCGACGTCGAGCGGCTTGCCCACTACGTGCGGTCGCTGTCGGGCCTGGCCGTCGACCCGGTCAAGCGCGAGCTCGGCCAGAAGTCGTTCGGCGCCTGCGCCGCCTGCCATGGTCCGCGCGGCGAAGGCATGGCGGCGCTCGGCGCGCCGAACCTGACCGACCGCGTCTGGCTGTACGGCAGCAGCGTCGAGGACATCGTCGCGACGATCGTCAACGGCCGCAGCAACCGGATGCCGGCGCATGCGGACAAGCTCACCGAAGGCCAGATCCACGTATTGACCGGCTACGTGCTGTCGCTGTCGCGCCGCTGACGATGGGCACCGAGGCGTCATCGGACGCGGACCAGGCTCGGCCGGCCGCCCGATCGGGCAAGGCCGGGCCGCGGCGGATCATCCCGATCAGCGCCGCCGACGACCACGGCAGCGCGGACGAGGACGGCGGCTGGCTGTCGAACTACGTCGCCCACCGCAAGGTCTATCCGCGCGCGGTCACCGGCCGCTACGCGCGGCTGCGGATCGCAGTGGTCCTGCTGACCCAGCTGGTGTTCTACGGCTTGCCGTGGCTGCAATGGAACGGGCGTCAGGCGGTCCTGTTCGATCTCGGCGCGCGCAAGTTCCATCTGTTCGGGCTGGTGCTGTGGCCGCAGGATTTCATCTACCTGGCCGGGCTGCTGATCATCTCGGCGCTCGGCCTGTTCTTCGTGACCGCACTGGCCGGCCGGGTCTGGTGCGGCTACGCCTGCCCGCAGACGGTCTACACCGAGGTCTTCCTGTGGATCGAGCGCTGGTTCGAGGGCGACCGGGTCCGGCGGCTGCGGCTCGACGCGGCGCCGATGTCGCTTTCGAAGCTGGCCCGCAAGACCGGCAAGCACGGCGTCTGGATCGCGCTCTCGCTGTGGACCGGCTTCACCTTCATCGGCTATTTCGCGCCGATCCGCGAGCTCGGCGGCCAGCTCGCGACGCTGTCGCTCGGTCCGTGGCAATGGTTCTGGTGGCTGTTCTACGCATTCGCGACCTGGGGCAACGCCGGCTTCCTGCGCGAGCAGGTGTGCACCTACATGTGTCCGTACGCGCGTTTCCAGGGCGCGATGTTCGACAACGACACGATGATCGTGACCTACGACCAGGGCCGCGGCGACCCGCGCGGATCGCGGCCGCGGCGGGTCGACCCGGCGTCGCGCGGGCTCGGCGACTGCGTCGACTGCACGCTCTGCGTGCAGGTCTGTCCGACCGGCATCGACATCCGCGAGGGCCTGCAGTACCAGTGCATCGGCTGCGCCGCCTGCGTCGACGTCTGCAACGGCGTGATGGACCGGATGGGCTATGCCCGCGGCCTGATCCGCTACACCACCGGCAACGCGCTGGCGCAGCGGCTGGCGCCCGCCGCTATTGCGCGCCGAGCGCTGCGGCCGCGGGTGCTGATCTACGGCGCGCTGCTCGCCGCCCTGACGGTGGGGCTGGCATCGTCGCTGGCGCTGCGCAATCCGCTGCGCGCCGACGTGATCCGCGATCGCAATGCGCTCGGCCGTCCGCTCGCCGACGGCGGCATCGAGAACACCTACCGGCTGCAGCTGATGAACGCGAGCGAGCGGCCGTTGCGCGTCCGGGTCTCGGCAAGCGGCAACGGCATCGTCGTCGCGGGGCCGGCCGAATACCAGGTGCCGGCCGCGAGCAACCGCGCAGTGGCGCTGAACCTGCAGCTGCCGGCCGAAGCGCGACTGCCGCCGGGCGCACATCCGGTCCGGCTGCACATCGAGGCGACCGAGCTGGCGGACGCCGACGCGCCGGCCGACACGGCACCGCGGACGCTGCGGCCGATCGAGGAAACCGCGACCTTCCTGATTCCGAGGTGACCATGAGCAATCGAAGCGAACCGACCGGATCCTCGCGGGCGACCGCATGCTATGTCGCACTGGTGTTCGGCATCCCGGCAGCGACGCTGGTCGCCGGCGCCGTCACGCTCTGGATCGCCGCGGCCGGCGCCGACGCGATCGCGCCGGAGGCGCATATCAAGAGCGGACTCGCGATCGAGCGGCCGGCCGGCCCGGCGCCGGCGGAACGGCCGTGAAGCCGACGGCGCGCCGCTGGCTGGCGGTGATGTGGCCCGCGTTCGTCGCGGCCTGCGCACTGGAAATGGTGGTGTTCGCGGCGTTCGATCCGGACGACTTCCACGGCTTCGGCGCCGCCGTCGACTGGTCACGCGAAACGGTGCTGACGGTCGCGTTCATCGTGTTCTGGGTCATCACGTCGTTCGCCGGCTACGTGACCTGGCGGCTCGCCGAGACGCCATGAGACCGAGCGGTACGGCAACGGCGGCGGCCGCACGCCCTCGGCCTCCGGCCGAGGGCCGGTCGCGCTTCACGACCGGAGGGTAGTCCGGTGAGCGCCTGGCCGCTGATCGTTGCCGGCGCTCTGGCCGGCGGCGCCGCGACGCTGCATTGCGCAGCGATGTGCCAGGCGCCCCAGCGTCTGGCGCTGCGCGGCATCCCGATCGTCCGCGCCGAGCCGGCCGGCGGCAGCGCGACGCTCGGCTGCGGCACGACGGCCGGCGACGATGCCGGCCTGTGGTGGCTGTTCCAGGGCGGCCGCGTGACCGGCTACGCAATGCTCGGCCTGCTGGCCGGCGCGGTCGGACAGCAATGGCTGGCGGTCGCGGCCTGGCAGGGGCTGTTCGAGTCCGCCTGGGCGGCGCTCAACGCTGCGCTACTGATCGGCGGGATCGCGATGCTGCTGTCCGGCCGCGAGCCGACATGGCTGGCACGCCTGCCGGCGCGGGCCGGGCGCGCCGCGCCGCCTCGCGCCGGCTCGCGCGCGATCGCGGCCTGGCGGCGCGGCGCAGCCTGGGCGCTGCTGCCCTGCGGCACGCTGTACTCGGCGCTGGCGCTGGCGCTGCTCGCCGGCACGCCGCTCGGCGCAGCAGCGGTCATGCTCGCGTTCGGGCTCGGCACTTCGGCCGGCCTCGCGGCGGCGCATGCCGGCTGGGACACCATCGCGCGCCGGTTCGGCGCCGCCGGCGCATACCGCATCCAGGGGCTGCTGCTGGCGGTCGCCGCCGCCGTCGGCCTCGGTGCGGCGCTGGTCGGCGCCACCCATCCGTTCTGCAGCTGAGCAGCCGGTCGCACCCGACCCGCCGCGACGGCGGCCGGCTGTAGTAGGCTAGAAGAATGCGCGGCAGCAAGGACCGCCCCGCTTTGGGGCCTGCAACGGGCACAGGCGAGGCGCCGATGACGGAACGGACACTGTTCGAAGGGCTGTTCGGCGCGTACCCGGATGCGCTGATCGTCAGCGATGCCGGGGGCCGTATCGTGCTCGCGAACCAGGCGGCCGCGATGCTGCTCGATTACACGATCGAAGAGTTGACCGGGATGCCGGTCGACCGGCTGGTCCCGCAGTCGGCCCGCGAACGCCATGCCCGCTACCGCGCCGGATATGCGCTCGACCCACGGCCGCGCCCGATGGGCACCAAGAACGAGCTCGCGGCGCTCAAGCGCGATGGCAGCGAAGTCGTCGTCGAGATCGCGCTGAGTCCGCTCACCCACCGGGGAGAGGCCTACACGGTCGCGGCGATCCGTGCGATCTCCGAGTTCCCGCGCGTCAAAGAGGCGCTGAAGCGCGCCCGCCGCAGTGAGCATCTGGCGCAGCTCGGCCGGCTCGCGGCCGATACCCGCGATCCGACGTCGCTGCTCGAGCGGGTGCCGGCGCTGGCAGCCGATGCGCTGGAGGCCGCCGCTTCGAGAGTCCTGCTGCTCGAACCGGACGGCCTGTCGCTGCGGGTCGCTGCCGGCACCGCGACGGTTCCCGGACAGGTGGTCGGCAGCGTCATTCCGGCCGCTGCCGCTCCGCTCGCCGCGGCGGTCTTCGCCGGCGGGCAGGCGATCGTGGTCGACGACTTCGGCAGCCACGACCAGACGCCGGCGGCCGCCGGCTTCGTCGCCGTGGGGTTGCAGAGCGGCCTCAGCGTGCCGCTGTTCGATCGCGGCCGGATCATCGGCACGCTGTCGGTGGTGGCGACCCGGAGCGGACACTTCGGCCAGGCCGAGACGCACTTCCTCGAGTCGCTCTCGAGCCTGCTCGCGACCGCGCTGCAACGGGCCGCCTCGGAGGATGCGCTGAACCATGCGCAGCGCCTCGAGACCGTCGGCCAGCTGACCGGCGGGATCGCTCATGACTTCAACAATCTGCTGACGATCATCCAGGGCAATCTGCAGATGCTCGAGGACCTGCCGAGCGTGGCAGCCGATGCCGACGCGCTCGAGATGGTCGGCGCGGCCAGCCGCGCCGCGAGCCGCGGCGCCGAACTGACCGGCAAGCTGCTCGCGTTCTCGCGCCGGCAGATGCTGCGCCCGGCGGCGACCGACCTGGCGCCGATGCTGCGTTCGCTCGCCGACATGCTGAGCCGGACCGTCGACCGCCGGATCGCGCTGACGCTCGACTGCCCGGCCGACGGCCTGCATGCATTCGTCGATGCGGCCCGGATGGAGTCGGCGGTGCTCAACATCGCGATCAACGCCCGCGATGCGATGCCGGACGGCGGCGCGCTGTCGATCCGCGCCTGGCGCACCGACGGACTGCCCGACAAGGCGCTGCCGGCCGATCACGCAGCGGCCGACGGCATGCCGCGCCGCTACGTCGCGATCGCGATCCGCGACAACGGTACCGGCATGTCCGACGACGTCAAGGAACGCGCGTTCGAGCCGTTCTTCACGACCAAGCCGGTCGGCCGCGGCACCGGCCTCGGCCTGTCGACCGTCTACGGCTTCGTCACCCAGTCGCAGGGGGCGATCCGGCTCGACAGCCAACTCGGTGTCGGCACGACGATCACGCTGTACCTGCCGTACCGCGCTCCGGCTGCGCGACCGCGGCCCGACAGCGGCAGCCTGGCCGGAGCCGTGCCGGCTGCCACGCCGGGGGGCGCTGCGCCGGGCACCCTCTCCCCGGGCACCCTCTCGCCGGGCACCCTCTCGCCGGGCATCGGCTCGACCGCCATCACGGCTGCCGCTGGGGCCACTGCTGCGGCCGCCGAGCCCGCCGCCAGCCCCGCCAGCGCACTGACGCCGTTGCCGCCCGGCTTGCGGGTCATGCTGGTCGAGGACGATCGTGACGTCGGCGCGGTGACGCGCGGCTTTCTCGAGGCGCTCGGATGCCGGGTCATCGTCGCGCCGACCGGCGAGCAGGCGCTGTCGGCACTCGAGCGCGACCCGCGCTGCGACCTGCTGCTGACCGACGTCGTGCTCGGTGCCGGCCTGCGCGGCACCGAACTCGCCCGGGAAGTCATGCGGCGTTTTCCGGGCGTCGCCGCGCTGCTGATGTCCGGCTACTCGCCCGACCTGCTCGGGCCCGACGCCGCGGCAGCCGCGCAGTTCGGCCTGCTCGCCAAGCCGTTCGACCGGACGGAGCTGCATGCGGCGGTGCTGCGGGCACTGCCGCGGCGGACCTGAGCGCTGCGCACGATCGCCGCGCTTCGGCGTCAGCGCGCCGCGAACAGGAACGCGGCCTGGATCACGCGGCGTCGGTAGCGCTCGACGCAGCGGCGCCACGCGCCCAGTTCCAGCGTCGACAGCCCGGTCATCACCAGGCTCGGCTCGCCGCCGCTGCCGCGGCGGATCCGCAGCGCCCGCTGGTCGTGCGATTGCGGCGACGGCGGCCAGGGCAGCGCCAGGCCGCTCGCCGCCGCGACCGCGAGCAGCTGCGACTGGACCTCGGCATCGCCGGGACCGCCCGGCAGCAGCGGAACGTCGTGGCCGATCGCGCGGCCCCAGCTGCGCAACGCGAGCAACTGCGCGAGCACGCGGGAACGGTGCCCCGGCCGGATCAGGCCGCAGACGACCGGCCGCCCGCTGGCGCGCGCCAGCACCGGCACGCTGGCTGCGGCCGAGTCGTCGCAGTACAGCACGGTATAGAGTTGGCCGAACAACGCCGCGGTCCCGCGATCGACCTCGGTGAACAGCGAGGGACGGACCGCACGCGCGCCGACCTCCGTCAGCGCGAGCTCGATCGGCGCCAACGGATCCTCGGCGCCGGCCGGCGCCGGCAGGGCCAGCAGCGCGACGTTGACGCCGAACAGCAGCCGGTCGACATCGCCGGCGTCGTAGGACGCGTCGATCTGTTCGACCAGCGCCGCCAGCGCCTGCAGCCGATCGTCCGCATCACTGTCGGCTGCAGGATCGGGCCGCGACGGCAGGCGAGTCTCGGGGACCAGTGCGCGCATCGGCAACTCTCCTTCGCGGAGATTGTCCGGCCGGAGCCGCCGCGTCCGCGTTGACGGCGATCAAGCCTCGGCGCTGCACCGCCGTCGTTTACCGTCCGTTTACCGAGTGTTGCCGGGGTAGTCGGGCCGGTCGTCGTCGGTTTGCCCGCGCTCGCCATGATGACGATATCGACTCCGACGGATCGAAGACCATGAGCTTGCTGGATACATCCGCTCCGTTCGCCGACACGGCCTTTGCCGGCGGCGTACATCTCGAACCCGCCGCGGGACCCGATCGCTTCACGGCTGCCGAACCGCCGCTCGCGACCCGGATCGGCGAGCAGATGGCGCTGCTGGCGCGCCGCGTACCGATCAGCCGCCGGATCGTCCATGCCGGCGATCGGATCTATCACGCGGTCGACGCGTTCGAACGGCTCCATGTCGTCAACGCCGGGCTCTGCAAGACCGTGCAGATCTCCGCCGACGGCCGCGAGCAGGTCGCGGCGCTGCATTTTCGCGGCGACTGGATGGGGATCGGCGGCATCGCCGCCGGCCGCTACGGTTGCGACGCGATCGCGATGGACACCGGCGAGATCTGGAGCGTCCGCTACGACGACCTGCTCGCGGCCTGCTGCCGGACGCCGACGCTGCTCGCCTTCGTGCACGAGGCGATGAGCCGCGAACTGCTGCGCGAGCGAGCCGCGATGCTGGCGCTGTGCACGCTGCCGGCCGATGCACGGGTCGCCGAGTTCCTGCGCTGGTGGGCCGACGCGCTCGAACAGCGCGGCCTGCGCGCCGATTCGGTGAAGCTGCCGATGACCCGCGCCGAGATCGGCAACTTCCTCGGCATGACGCTGGAATCGGTCAGCCGGGCGCTCTGCAAGCTGGCACGCCGCGACGTGATCCGCTTCGCCGCCGGCGGCCGGCGCGATATCGAGATCCCGGCGCCGGGCGCGCTGTCGGCGTTCGTCGCGCAGTCGCTGGCGCCGCTGCATTGAGCGGCCGCGGCGCCGGCACCGGCGCCGCGCATGGTCCGGTCAGCGCGTCGTGACGCTCGGCGTGAACACGTAGCCCACGCCGCGGACGGCCTTCAGCATCCGCGGATCGTCGCTGTCGTCCTCGAGCTTGCGGCGCAGCCGGCCGACCTGGACGTCGATGGTCCGATCGAACGGGCCGGCCTGCCGGCCGCGCGTCTGCTCCAGCAGATAGTCGCGTGACAGCACCCGCCCGGCGGCGCGCGCGAACGCGACCAGCAGGTCGAACTCGCCGCCGGACAACGCGACCTCGCGGCCGCTCGGATGCCGGAGCCGGCGGGCATCGATGTCGAGGCACCAGCCGTCGAACTCGAGCTGCACCCGCCGGGGCGGCCCCGACGCCGGCTCGGCCGCCCGCTGCTCGGGAACCGCCGTGATCCGCCGCAGCACGGCCTTGACCCGCGCCAGCAGCTCGCGCAGATCGAACGGCTTGGTCACGTAATCGTCGGCACCGACCTCGAGGCCGACGATCTTGTCGACCGCGTCCTGCCGTCCGGTCACGAAGATCACGCCGCACTGCCAGCGCTCGCGCAGCGTCCGCGCGATCGCGAAGCCGTCTTCCGAGGCCAGGCCGAGATCGAGCAGGACCAGGACCGGAGGATCCCGCTCCATCAGCTCGAACAGCGCGGCTCCGGTCGACAGCGCCGAGACTCGGAAGCCACTGCGGGTGAAGTAGCCGGCCAGCATGGACCGGATGTCGGCCTCGTCGTCGACGACCGCCAGATGCGCCGCGGTACTGCTCATGCCCGCGATGCTAGCAGGCCGATCGCTTGACGCGGATCAAGGCGGGCACCGGCCGGCTGCCTAACAATCAATCGATGCATTCAAAATACATCTTTCCGAAGCGATCGACGGCACGGCGATGAAACTGACGAACTTCACCGACTACAGTCTGCGAGTCCTGATCTACCTCGCGGAGAAACCGACGCGACGCGCGACCATCGCCGAGATCGCGACGGTGTTCCGGATCTCCGAGAACCACCTGGTCAAGGTCGTGCACTTCCTGGGCCGGCACGGCTGGATCGAAACGATGCGCGGCCGGGGCGGCGGCCTGCTGCTGACCCGGCCGGTCGAGGAGATCTCGGTCGGGCGCGTGATCCGCGACACCGAAGGCGAGGTCGCCGCGACCGAATGCCGGGAGGCGGCCGGCCAGTGCGTGCTCAGCGGCGCGTGCCGGCTGCGAGCCGCGCTCGACGACGCCGTCAAGGCGTTCTATGCGGTGCTGGACCGCTGGACGCTCGCCGATATCGCCGCCAACCGCCAGCTGCTCGGGGTCGTGCTCGCGGGCCCCTTTGACCGGGCGCCCCGGACCTCGTGAGGCCGTCATGCAACGATATCCACTGTGGCAGCTCGGCTTCCGTCCGTTCTATCTGCTCGCCGGCATCTTCGCGACGCTCGCGATTCCGTTGTGGGCGCTGCAGTTCTCCGGGTTGATCGGCGGCGCCCACCTGACCGGGCCGGTCTGGCACGCGCACGAGATGCTGTTCGGCTTCGCGCTTGCGGTCGTCGTCGGCTTCCTGTTCACCGCGGCCAGGAACTGGACCAACCAGCCGACGCCGACCGGTGCCGCGCTGGCCGCCATCTGCGCGCTGTGGCTGGCGGCGCGCGTGCTGATCCTGACCCCCTTCGACTGGGCGGCCGCGCTGGCCAACGTCGGATTCCCGCTGGCCGCCGCGGCCGGCCTGATCGGTCCGTTGCGCAAGGCACGCAACTCGCGCAACTATTTCTTCGTCGGCCTGCTGGCGCTGATGGCCGTCGCGGCCGCGCTGGTGCACCTGTCCCGCTCGGATGCGGTCGCGGTGCCGGCCTGGGCCGGACTGACGCTGGGCCTCGACGTGCTGCTGTTCATCGTCTGCGTGATGGGCGGCCGGGTCATTCCGATGTTCACCAACAACGGCGTGCCCGGCGCGCAGGCGCGCCGTCATCCATGGGTCGAACGGGCCGCGCTCGGTCTGATCATCGTGCTCGCCACCGCCGACGCGCTCGGCGCACCGGCGCGCCTGACCGGTGCCATCGCCGCCGCGGCCGGCGTCGCGCATGCGTTGCGCTGGCTGCTCTGGCAACCCTGGAGAACGACGCGCAACCCGCTGGTCTGGGTCCTGCACGCCAGCTACGCGTGGATCCCGGTCCATCTGGTGCTGCGCTGCCTGGCGGCGTTCGACCTCGCCGCGTCGTCGCTCGCGACCCATGCACTGACGACCGGAGCGATCGCCGGCATGATCATCGGGATGATGACGCGGACCGCACGCGGGCACACCGCACGGCCGTTGCGCGCCGATCGCTTCGACACCGCCTGCTATCTGCTGGTGCTGGCGGCCGGCGTGGTACGCGTCGGATTGCCGCTGATCGACGCGGCCTGGCTGCTGCGCTCGGTGCAGATCTCGGCGGTGCTCTGGTCGGCCGGCTTCGGGCTGTTCGTCGTGCGCTACTGGCCGGTCCTGACGCGAGCGCGGCTCGACGGCCGGGCCGGCTGACGTGACGGGCTGATGCGATGGACTACACGACCGTCAAGCTGATCCACCAGGGCGCGGTCGCGCTGTCGTTGACCGGATTCCTGGTCCGCGGGGCCGCCGCACTCGCCGATGCCGCCTGGGTCAGGAGTCGAGCCGCCCGGACGCTGCCACACATCGTCGATACGGTGCTGCTGGCGTCGGCCGTGGTGTTGGCCTGGATGCTGCGACTGCATCCGGGCAATGCCCCATGGATCCTGGCCAAGCTGATCGGGCTGGTCGTCTATATCGCGCTCGGGATCGTCGCGCTGCGCGCCGGCGGGTCCTGGCCGGTGCGCGCCACCGCACTGCTGGCGGCGCTCGCGACGGCGGGCTGGATCGTCTCGGTCGCCGTCACGAAGAGTCCGCTCGGGCTGTTCGCGGTGCTGTAGCGGCAGCGCGGTGCTCGGATTCTCGGCGCATGCGCACGCCGCGTCGTCGAAACCGAATGCCTCAGCCCCGCTCCGCCACCGCCCGCGGCTCGCCGCCGTGCCCGGTCAACCGCCGCAGCAGGCGGCGGCCGATTCCGATGATGTCGTCGACGAAGGTGAACACCACCGGGATGATCAGCAGGCTCAGGAAGGTCGACGTGATCAGCCCGCCGATCACCGCGACCGCCATCGGCGAGCGGAAGCTCGGGTCGACGCCGAGGCCGAGTGCGATCGGCAGCATGCCGGCGCCCATCGCGATCGTGGTCATGATGATCGGCCGGGCCCGCTTGTGGCACGCGTCGACCAGCGCCTCGGTACGGCTCATGCCGTGGTCGCGGCGCGCGACGATCGCGTATTCCACCAGCAGGATCGAGTTCTTGGTGGCGACGCCCATCAGCATGATCAGGCCGATCAGCGACGGCATGCTGAAGCCCTTGCCGGTGATCAGCAGCAGCGCGAACGCGCCGCCGATCGACAGCGGCAGCGCCGCCAGGATCGTGACCGGCTGCATGAAGTCCTTGAACAGCAGCACCAGCACCGTGTAGATGCAGGCGACGCCGATCAGCATCGCCAGGCCGAAGCTCGCGAACAGCTCGTTCATGCCCTCGACGTCGCCGAGCTCGGCGCGCTTGACGGTTGGCGGCAGGTTCTTCATCGTCGGCAGCGCGTCGACCTTGGTCAGCACGTCGCCGAGCGCCTGGCCGTTCAGCTCGACCTCGATCAGCACGTTGCGGCTGCGGTCGTAGCGATCGATCTGCGCCGGTCCGGAGTCGATCGACAGCCGGGCGACATTGCCGAGCGGAACATGGCCGTTCTTCGCCGGCACCGCCAGCCGCTCGAGCAGCGACAGATCGTCGCGCGCCGCGTCGGGCAGCTTGACCACGATCGGCACCTGGCGCTGCGACAGGTTCAGCTTGGCGAGGCTCTGGTCGTAGTCGCCCGAGGTGGCGATCCGCAGCGTATCGGCGATCGCGTCGGCGGTGACGCCGAGGTCGGCAGCGCGCGCCGGGTCCGGGCGGATCACCAGCTCCGGCCGGGTCAGCGCCGCGGTCGACGTGACGTTGCCGATGCCCGGGATCTGGCGCGCCTCGCGCAGCACCGCGTTGGCGGTCGCGGTCAGCGACGGCGCGTCGTCGCCGGTCAGCGCGATCACCAGCTTCTCGCCGGCGCCGCCGAAACCGACGGTGGCGCGGATGCCGGGGATCCTGGCCATCGCGTCGCGCAGCCGCCCTTCGATCTGCTGTTTGTTGCTCTCGCGGCCTTCGCGCGGCGACAGGTTGAGCAGCAGCGTCGCCTTGCGCGCCTCGGGCACGCCGCCGAACGCGAACGGATCGCTGCCGGTCGCGCCGCCGCCGATCGCGGTATAGATCTGCCTGACGTCGCGGTCCTGCATCAAGGCGACCCGCGCCTGCTCGGCGATGCGCTCGGTCTGCGCGAACGTGCTGCCGGGCGGCAGCTCGATCGTGACCTGCGTCTGCGCCAGGTCGTCGGGCGGGATGAAGCCGGTCGGCAGCAGCGGGATCAGCGCGACCGAGCCGGCGAAGAACAGCGCCGCGGCGAGCGCCGTCAGCCAGCGGTGGCGCAGGCACCAGCGGACCCAGCCGAGGTAGCGGGTCATCAGCCAGCTGTCCTCGGGCTCCTCGGTGACCGGCTTCAGCAGGTAGGCCGCCATCATCGGCGTCAGCAGCCGCGCGACCAGCAGCGAGGCCGCCACCGCGAGCGCCGCGGTCCAGCCGAACTGCTTGAAGAACAGCCCCGGCACGCCGGACATGAACGCGGTGGGCAGGAACACCGCGATCAGTGTCGCGGTGGTCGCGACCACCGCCAGCCCGATCTCCTCGACCGCCTCGATCGCCGCCTCGTACGGCGTCTTGCCGAGGCCGAGATGGCGGACGATGTTCTCGATCTCGACGATCGCGTCATCCACCAGGATGCCCACCACCACGCTCAGCGCCAGCAGCGTGATCATGTTGAGCGAGAAGCCCAGGAAATAGATCACCGCGAAGGTGGGGATGATCGACAGCGGCAGCGCGATGGCGGAAACCCAGGTCGCGCGCCAGTCGCGCAGGAACAGGAACACCACCGCCAGCGCCAGCAGCGCGCCTTCCCACAGCATCTCCATCGACGAGGTGTAGGAGTCCTCGGTCTCCTGGGTCATGTCGGTGATCAGCTTGAACGACACGCCTGCGTGTTCCTT
>JBFWQR010000017.1:0-69625 GCA_050249335.1 Lautropia sp. | reverse complement strand
GATCTGATGCCGAGGAGTTCGGCTTCAAGGTCTGGTACGGCGACGGGACGCGGATGGACGTGCTGCATGCCGCGGGCGCGCACGAAGCGGTCGCCATCCTGGTCTGCATCGACGATGCGGCCGCGGCCACGCGCATCGCCGAGCAGGCGAAGCATACCTTCCACCAAGCCAAGGTCATCGTCCGTTCCCGCGATCGGGAGCACGCGATCGCGTTGATCGGGGTCGGTGCCGATGCCCAGGTCCGCGAGACCTTCGAGTCGGCGATGGCGATCGGCCGGGAGGCGACCCGAGCGCTGGGCGCGACACCCGAGATCAGCGCGCGCATCGATGCCGAAGTCCGTCGCCGCGACAGCGAGCGTTTCGATCTCGAGCTGGCCGGCGGCCTCCTGGCCGGACGCGACCGGATCATCGGCAACCGCGACACGGCACACTGAACGCCGGTGCACGGTACGCCGACGCACCGCATGCCGGCGCACTGCATGCCGGCGCGCCGTACGCTGGAACCTGGCCCATCGAAAGGAGCGATATCCCGTGACCACGACGATTCCTGCCGAAGCGCTCGCCATCATCGACTTCTGGCGAATCGCCGGTGAACACGGTCAGTGGTTTCGCAAGGACACGGCCTTCGACCACGGTTTCCGCGAGCGTTTTCTCGACGCGCACATGGCGGCGGCGCGTCGCGAGCGCGACGACTGGGCCGCGACGCCGGAAGGGGCGCTGGCGCTGCTGATCCTGCTCGACCAGTTTCCGCGCAACGCCTTTCGCGGCACCGGCCACATGTACGCGACCGATGCGCTCGCGCGCCACTTCGCGCGGGCGGCCGATGCGGCCGGCTTCATCGACCGGGTGGAGCCTGCGCTGCGGCTCTTCTTCTGCCTGCCGTTCGCGCATTCGGAGGACCTGGCCGATCAGGACCGCTCGGTCACGCTGAACACGCGCCTGGGGGCCGACGCACGCTCGCACGCCGCAGGCCATCGCGACATCATTCGCCGCTTCGGACGCTTCCCGCATCGCAACCCGATGCTCGGCCGTGACACCACATCCGCCGAACAGGCGTTTCTGGATAGCGGCGGCTTCGCCGGCTGAGCCGGCGCCCCGGTCACGCCCGGGGCGAGATTCGTCCGGCAACGCACGGATCCGTCGCGCGCCGCCCGAACGTCGGGTGTGTCGCGCAGCCCGAGCGCCGCTGCGGCGGCGCCCACGCTGGCTACAACGCTCGTTCCAACGCTGCACGCCGATCCTCTCCCACGCCAGCCGAGTGTGGCCCGATGGTCAGACCCGGCTCCTGAGCCGAAGGAGGGCCACACCATGCGACGCCTGCTCGAACTGCTGACCCTGCTGTGGGTCTCCCTTTTCTTCACCGGGTGCGGAGGCGGCGACCCGCCGGCCTCGTCCAACCCGGTGGCCTCGGTGCGTCTCACGCCCACCGCGGTGCAGCTCGGGGTCGGGCAGACCGTGGTGCTGAAGGCCGAAGCGCTGGCTGCCGACGGCTCGGTGCTGCCGGGCCGGAGCTTCGTGTTCAGCTCCTCCAACGACGCGGTCGCCAGCGTGACCTCCGGCGTAGTGAGCCCCAGCGGCGACACGGTCACGGTCAAGGCCATCGGCGTCGGCACCGCGACGGTCACCGCCGACGCGGGCGGCAAGACCGCCGCGGCCGGCATCACCGTGACCACCGCGAGACCCGAGGACAACATCCAGGTCACGGGCCGCGTGGTCGACGGCGAGACCGGGACGGGCATCGCCGGCGCCGTCGTGTCCTACCGAACGGACCACGGGCAGACCGGTGCCGTCGCCACCGCAAGCGACGGCGGCTTCTCGCTCGGTTTCCTGAGCGACCTCCGCACGGATCCGTACCTGCTGGACGCGACGGCCAGCGCCGACGGCTACGTGACCACGCTGCTCGCTCGTGCGCCGGTCCGGCCGCCGGGCCACCAGATCGAGAGCATCCTGCTGGTGCGCACGCGGGCAGTGTCCGACGGCACGATCTCCGGCGCGGTGCTCGATGTCCGCCAGGGCAACGCGATCGCGCAGGCGACGGTGCGCCTCGATCGCGGGCAAGGCACCGCGCTCACCCCTGAGGTCGTCGCCACGGCAACCAGTGATGCGCAGGGACGGTACTCGTTCACCGGGCTTGCAGCCGGCACGTACACCGTCCTGGCCCAGGCGAGCGGCTACGCCTCCGGTACGCGCACCGCGATCACGGTGCCGGCCGGCGGTACGGTTCGCGATCAGAACGTGGGTCTGTCGCCAATCGGCGCCGAGCCCGAGGTTCGCATCGTTCTCAACTGGGGTTCCGTGCCAGCCGATCTGGACGCGCATCTCACGGGCCCAAACGCGCCCGGCGTGTCCGGCCGCTTCCATGTGTACTGGTCGAACCGGCTCGATCCGGGCGCGGCGCCGTACGCGGGGCTCGACCGCGACGACGTGGATGGCAACGGGCCCGAGACGCTCACGCTCACCCGGCTCAACGGCGGCGTGTACCGCTACTCGGTGCACGACTACACCAATGGCGGCGTGGCAAGGCCGGAGGAGCTCGGCCGCTCCGGCGCGACCGTGCAGGTCATCGCCGGGGCACGCACCTACACCTTCCACGTGCCGAACCAGCCCGGCAACCTGTGGACGGTCTTCGAGATGACCGGCGATATCGCCAACCCCGTCATCACCGAACGCGGCGAGATGGGCTCGACGTCCGATGAGGGCGCGATCCAGTGAAACGCTGCTGAAGGCCGCCCGCGAAATCGGCGTGCGGCACTTGAATCCGGGTCACTAGAATGCATGCACCCCAGTCAGCGATAGCGTCTACCCGTGGCCACCATGACCATCCGCAACCTCGACGACGACCTGAAGGCGCTGCTGCGCATTCGCGCCGCCCGGCACGGCCGCTCGATGGAAGAGGAGGTTCGCAGCATCCTGCGGACCGTGCTGAAGGCTGAACCGATGAGCGAGAACGAGTTGGTAGCGGATATTCGTGCTCTGGTGGAAGCTCACGGTGGGGTCGAACTGAAGCTTCCACCGCGCAGTCCAATGCGAGAGCCACCGGCGTTCGACTGATGGTCGTACTGGACACCAACGTCAGCGCCCGACAATGCTGCAGGCAGTAGATGTTGGCCCGCTTCGAGTGCAGGATCGTCATCAGGTCGGACGGCGAGAAGTCGTCCATCCGGTCCCTCCCGTGGTCCGGTCCGGCGAAGGCTGTAGTGACGGAATCGCTCCCGGCCCGCTCCCGACCCGCTCCCGTCACACCGTCGCAAGCTCGATCCGTCAATCGAGCTTGCGCACGTCCTCGATCACCTTGCCGTCATTGACCAGGCTCCCCGGCGCGACCAGCTCGACTTCGGCGCGCAGCTTGGTCAGCGCCCGGACCGACTCGCCGATCCGCGTCGCCAATGCGGCCGCGTCGGCATCGACGACCGCGCTCTCGCAGCGCAGCGTCATCCGGTCGTCGGCCATCTCGCCGGAGACGATCAGCCGCGCGCGGACGATTTCCGGGTGGCGCGCGATCACCGCGGCGACCTGTTCGGGATGCACGAACAGGCCGCGGACCTTGGTGGTCTGGTCGGCGCGGCCGAGCCAGCCGCGGATCCGGATGTTGCTGCGGCCGCAGGCCGACGGACCATCGGCGATCGCCGACAGGTCGCCGGTCGCGAACCGGATCATCGGATAGGTCGCGTCGAAGCGGGTCACGACGACCTCGCCGACCTCGCCGTCGGCGACCGGCTCGCCGGTGCCGGGCCGCACGATCTCGAGCAGCATGTCCTCGTCGAGAATCATGCCGTCGGCGGCCTCGGACTCGTAGGCGATCAGGCCGACGTCGGCGGTGCCGTAGAACTGCAGCACGGTCGCGATGCCCTGGTCACGGAACCAGCTGCGCAGGCTCGCCGGCAGCGCCTCGGCGGCGACCACGGCCCGCTTCAGATTGGCGAGCGACAGCCCTTCCTGCGCCGCACGCTCGACGATGACACGCAGGAAGCTCGGCGTCCCGACATAGGCGTCGGGGCGCAACGCGCGGAGCAGCTCGATCTGCTGCTCGGTCTGGCCGGTACCGGCCGGGATCACCGCGCAGCCGATCCGCCGCGCCGCATGGTCGACCATCCAGGCGCCCGGCGTCAGGTGGTAGCTGAAGCAGTTCTGCACCAGGTGGCCGGGCCGCAGGCCGGCCGCCCACAGCGCCCGCGCGGTGCGCCACGGGTCGGGGCCGGTGCCTTCCGGATCGAAGATCGGCCCCGGCGACATGAAGACATGGCCGAGCCGGCCCGGCGCCACGGTCGCGAGCCCGCCGAACGGCGGCTCGGCCTGCTGCAACGACTTGAGATCGCGCTTGCGCAGCAGCGGCAGCGCCGCCAGCGCCTTGCGTGAGCAGATCGCGCGCGGGTCGACGCCGGCCAGGTGCCGAGCCCAGCCCGGCGCATGCGCGATCGCCTGCTCGAGCAGGCCGGGCAGCCGCGCCAGCAGCGCACCCTCGCGCGCCTCCGGCGACCGGGTCTCGAGATCGTCGAAGTAGCGCTCGTCCTGCCTGCCTGACGGGTCCTGTTTCATCGTATGCTCCTGGCGCCGCGGCCGATGGCTGCCGCGCTTGGCCGTTTCGCGGGTTTCGGCGATATCCCGAGGGCCCTAGCTCAACCAACGCTTGCGCCGCCGATAGAACTTCGCGTCACGGAAGCTGCGCCGCCCTTCCTTGTTGACGCCGAGGTAGAACTCCTTGACGTCGTCGTTCTCGGCAAGCGCCCGCGCCTGCCCGTCCATCACGATCCGGCCGCTCTCGAGGATGTAGCCGTAGTCGGCATAGCGCAGCGCCATGTGGGTATTCTGCTCGGCGAGCAGAAAGGTGACCTGCTCGCGCTGGTTCAGATCCCTGACGATCTCGAAGACCTCCTGGACGATCTGCGGCGCGAGCCCCATCGACGGTTCGTCGAGCAGCACCATTCTCGGATTCGCCATCAGCGCCCGGCCGATCGCACACATCTGCTGCTCGCCGCCGGAGGTGTAGGCGGCCTGGCTGGTGCGTCGCGACTTCAGCCGCGGAAAGTAGCCGTAAACCTTTTCGAGCGTCTCGGCGATCGCCTGCTTGCCGTCGGTGCGGGTGTAGGCACCGGCCAGCAGGTTCTCCTCGATCGTCAGATGCGCGAAGCAGTGCCGGCCCTCCATCACCTGGACGACGCCGCGCGCGACCATCGCCGCCGTGCTCAGCGACTCGGTGCGCTCGCCGCGCAGCTCGATGCTGCCCTTGGTCACCTCGCCGCGCTCGCCGGCGAGCAGATTGCTGATCGCCCGCAGCGTGGTGGTCTTGCCGGCGCCGTTGCCGCCGAGCAGCGCGACGATGCGACCTTCGGGCACCTGCAGCGATACACCCTTCAGCACCAGGATCACATGGTTGTAGATGACCTCGATGCCGTTGACGGCGAGCAGTGTGGCTTGCATCGATGTCCCCCTGGTATGTCGACCGCGATCGTCGTCCGTCGGCCGCCGCGGATCGGGCCTCGCCCGGCCCGCGGCGCCTCCGGGGGGCTGCTCAGCTCTGGCACTGCTCGGGCGTGCGCGGCGTGATCTTCTTCTCCGCGGCGTAGCGGGCCGCGGCCGACTTGACCATCGGCTTGATCACCGCCGAATCCGCCTCGTACCAGTCGGAGGTGAAGCTCCACTTGGCACCGTCCCAGGTATGGATGCGCGCCCAGGCCTGCCCCATGTGATCGGCGCAGCTGGTCGAGACCGGTCGCATCACGTCGCCGAAGCCGAGCGCGGCGAGCTTCTTGGCGTCGAGCGACAGATTCTCCAGCCCCCAGCGGGCCTGCTCGGAGGTCACCCACTTGCCGACGCCGAAGCGCTCCTGCGCGCGCCGGACGCCTTCGACGCCGAGCATCGCGCTCATCGCGCCGCGCATGTAGAGCACCGAGCCGACCTCTTCCCGCGGCCCCGTGCCCTGCCCCTTGCCGTGCACCAGCTCGAGGATGTCGCGGGTGACCTTGGCATCGGGGTGGGCGCCATGCTGCATCGCCACGCCGTGATAGCCCTTCGCACCCGCGCCGACGTCCTTGACGTCCGGCTCGGCCGACGACCACCAGACGCCGTACATCTTGTCGCGCGCGAAGCCGGTCGCCTGCGCCTCCTTCAGCGCGACCGAGTTCATCACGCCCCAGCCCCACAGCAGCACGTAGTCGGGGCGGGACTGGCGGATCTGCAGCCAGGTCGCCTTCTGCTCGACGCCCGGGTGGGTGACCGGCAGCAGCTGCAGGTCGTAGCCGTGCATCTTGCCGCGCTCCTGCAGCAGCGGGATCGGCTCCTTGCCGTACGGGCTGTCGTGGTACACCAGTGCGAACTTCTTGCCTTTCAGCTTGTCGAAGCCGCCCTCACGCTTGGCGATGTGCTGGATCAGCACATCGGCCGCCACCCAGTAGGTGCCGGCGAGCGGAAAGTTCCAGCCGAACACCGTGCCGTCCTGCGACTCGCTGCGGCCGTAGCCCGCGGTGATCAGCGGGATCTTGTCGACCGGCGCCTTGTCGGTCAGCGCGAACGTGATGCCGGTCGACAGCGGCTGGACGATCGTCGCGCCGCCGTGCAGTCCCTTCAGGCGCTCGTAGCACTCGACGCCGCGCGCCGTGTCGTAGCCGGTTTCGCACTCCTCGTAGATGATCGGGACGCCGTTGATGCCGCCCTTGGCGTTGACTAGCTTCAGGTAGTCGGCGAAGCCGTTGGCCCACGGCGCGCCGTTCGGGCCATAGGGGCCGGTGCGATAAGGCAGGCCAGGAAAAAACTGCCCCTTGGCCTGGGCCATGGCACCGCCCGCCAGGGCGGCGAGCGCGGCGGCGAGAACGAAGGATCGGAGTTTCATGCTGTCTACCTCCAGTGATGAGTCTGCGGCTCGGGGTGAGTGAGTCTGTGCGCGTGGTGAGTCTGCGCTAGTGCGGGAAGGGCCAGAGACGGAGCTTCTCCTTGCCCGTGGACCAGAGCCGGGCAAGGCCGTGCGGCTCCACGATCAGGAAAAACACGATCAGGGCGCCGAAGATCATGAAGACGATGTGCGACACCGTCGCGGTGTCGATCGGAATGCCGACCGCGCTGCCCAGCCACGGCAGCAGCTGGTCCAGCGCGATCGGCAGCACGACGATGAAGGCCGCGCCGAAGAAGCTGCCCATGATCGAGCCGAGGCCGCCGATGATGATCATGAACAGCAGATCGAACGAGCGATTGATCGAGAACGCCGCCGGCTCCCAGGAGCCGAGGTAGATGAAGCCCCACAGCGCGCCGGCAACGCCGATGATGAAGGAGCTGACGGCGAAAGCCGTCAACTTGGCGTAGACCGGGCGGATGCCGATCACCGCAGCGGCCACGTCCATGTCGCGGATCGCCATCCACTGGCGGCCGACCGCACCGCGCACCAGGTTCTTGACCAGCAGCGCGAAGACCACCACCATCGTCAGGCAGAACAGGTAGCGCTCGATCGGAGAGCTGATCGGCACGCCGAACACGGTGAGCGCTCCGACCGACACCGAGCCGGACGGCGAGTGGTTGGTGAACCAGCCGATCCTCAGGAAGGCCCAGTCGGTGAAGAACTGGGCGGCGAGCGTGGCTACCGCCAGGTACAGGCCCTTGATGCGCAGCGACGGTATGCCGAACACGACCCCGACGCCGGTGGCGAAGACGCCGCCGAGCAGCACCGCGGCCAGCATCGGCATGCCGTCGATGCGGACGAACAGGTTGTAGGCCGAGTAGGCGCCGACTGCCATGAAGGCGCCGGCGCCGAGCGAGATCTGTCCGCAATAGCCGACCAGCACGTTCAGGCCGAGGGCGGCCAGCGACAGGATCAGGAACGGGATCAGGATCGCGCGCAGCAGATACTGGTCGGCGAGCAGCGGCACACCGACGAAGGCGAAGACCAGCAGCAAGCCGATCAGGAGCCGGTCCTGGCGCACCGGGAAAATCTGCTGGTCGGCCCGGTAGCTGGTCTTGAACTGACCGTTCTCGCGATAGAACATCGGCCTGTCTCAGTCGTCCACGGCGCTGCCGCACGCCTTGCCGGGGAGGGTCGGTTTCATACCCGGTCGATGATCTTCTCGCCGAACAGGCCCTGCGGCCGGACCAGCAGGAACACCAGGGCGAGCACGTAGGCGAACCAGATCTCGATGCCGCCGCCCAGCATCGGACCGATGTAGATCTCGGACAGCTTCTCGCCGACGCCGATGATCAATCCGCCGATGATCGCGCCCGGCACCGAGGTCAGGCCGCCCAGGATCACCACCGGCAGCGCCTTTAGCGCCACCAGCGACAGCGAGAACTGCACGCCGAGCTTGCTGCCCCAGATCACGCCGGCGACCAGCGCGACGAAACCGGCGACGCTCCAGACGATGACCCAGATCCGGTCGAGCGGGATGCCGATCGACTGCGCCGCCTGATGGTCGTCGGCGACGGCCCGCAGCGCGCGCCCGGTCTTGGTCTTCTGGAAGAACAGGCTGAGCACCGCGACCAGCGCCGCGGCGACCAGTGCCGCGACCAGCTCCTCCTGGTTGATCAGCACACCGCCCTCGAACAGGTTCTCGAACAGAAAGATCGGCTCCTTCGGCATGCCGACGTCGATCGAGTAGATGTCGCTGCCAAACAGCGTCTGCCCGAAGCCGTCGAGAAAATAGGCGATGCCGAGCGTGGCCATCAACAGCGTGATGCCTTCCTGGTTGACCAGCTTGCCGAGCACCAGGCGCTCGATCACCCAGGCCACCGCGATCATCACCAGCATCGCCAGCACGATCGCCAGCAGGTTGGCGAGCAGCCGGCTGTCGAAGCCGAGCAGCCGCGGCAGCCATTCCGCGAAGCGGGCCATCGCCAGCGCCGCGAACAGCACCATCGCGCCCTGGGCGAAGTTGAAGACACCGCTCGCCTTGAAGATCAGCACGAAGCCGAGCGCGATCAGCGAGTAGAGCATGCCGGCCATCAGGCCGCCGAACAACGCTTCGAGGAAGAATCCCATCGCCAGCCCCGGCTCAGTGGGCCGTGCCCAGGTAGGCCTTGATCACTTCCGGGTCGTCGCGGACGTCGTCCGGCGCCCCGTCGCCGATCTTGCGGCCGTAGTCGAGCACGACGACCCGGTCGCTGATGTCCATCACCACGCCCATGTCGTGCTCGATCAGCACGATGGTCGTGCCGAACTCGTCGTTGACGTCGAGGATGAAGCGGCACATGTCCTGCTTCTCCTCGACGTTCATTCCGGCCATCGGCTCGTCGAGCAGCAGCACCTGCGGCTCCATCGCCAGCGCCCGGCCCAGGTCGACCCGCTTCTGCAGGCCGTAGGGCAGCCGGCCCACCGGCGTCTTGCGCCAGGCCTGGATCTCGAGGAAATCGACGATCCACTCGACCCGCTCCCGATGGGCGATCTCCTCGCGCTCGGCCGCGCCCCAGCGCAGCGCCTGCTGGAACAGGTTGCAGGTCATCCGCAGGCTGCGCCCGGTCATGATGTTGTCCAGCACGCTCATGCCCTTGAACAGCGCGAGGTTCTGGAAGGTGCGGGCGACACCGGCCCGCGCGACCTGGTAGGAGTTCATCCGCGCGAACGACTGGCCGCGCAATACGATCCGCCCGTGCTGCGGCGTGTAGACGCCGTTGATGACGTTGAGCATCGAGCTCTTGCCTGCCCCGTTCGGGCCGATGATGGCGCGGATCTCGTGCTCGCGCACGTCGAACGAGATGTCGGTCAACGCCTTGACGCCGCCGAAGGCGAGCGAGACCTTCTCCACCGCCAGCATCACCTCGCCGATACGCCGCTCGGCCATCAGACCGTCTCCATCCGCGCACGATCTGCCGATCGCGGCGCATCGGCCGCGCCGCCGGCGCGGGAATGGATGGTCGCATCGACGATCGGCAGCGTCGCCGACACCGAGCCGATGCGCCCGTCCTCGAAGCGCACGCGGGTCTCGATGAACTGCTCGCTGCGGCCGCCGTAGAGCGCCTCGACCAGCACGCCGTACTTGTCGGCGATCGCGCCGCGGCGGACCTTGCGGGTGCGGGTCAGCTCCTCGTCGTCGGCGTCGAGCTCCTTGTGCAGCACCAGGAAGCGGTGGATCTGGCTGGCCGCCATCATCGGGTCGCCGGCGAGGTCGGCGTTGACCTTCTCGACGCACTCGCGCATCAGCGCGATCGTCTCGGGCTTGGCGGCGAGATCGGTGTAGCCGGCGAACGCGAGGCCGCGCCGCTCGGCCCAGTCACCGACCGCCTCGAAGTCGATGTTGAGCATCGCCATCACGCGGTCGCGGCCGCCGCCGAACGCGACCGCCTCCTTCACGTAGGGGAAGAACTTGAGCTTATTCTCGATGTACTTCGGCGCGAACAGGCTGCCGTCGGCGAGCTTGCCGACGTCCTTGGCGCGGTCGATGATCTTCAGGTGGCCGTGCGGGTCGAGATAGCCGGCGTCGCCGGTGTGATACCAGCCGTCGGCGTCCTTGACCTGCGCGGTCGCCTCCGGGTTGCGGTAGTACTCGCACAGCAGGCCGGGGCTGCGGATCAGGACCTCGCCGCCGTCGGCGATCCGCAACTCGACGCCGGGCACCGGCGGGCCGACGGTATCGGCGCGGACCTGGCCGTTCGGCTGGACGCAGACGAACACTGCCGTCTCGGTCGAGCCGTACAGCTGCTTCATGTTGATGCCGAGCGAGCGGTAGAACGCGAACAGATCGGGCCCGACCGCCTCGCCGGCGGTGTACGCGACCCGGACCCGGCTCATGCCGAGCGCGTTGCGCAGCGGACCGTAGACCAGCAGGTCGTAGAACCGGTAGCGGATCCGCTCCCAGAACGAGACGCCGCGATCGCCGTCGAGCAGGCGGCTGCCGATGCTCCGGGCGACCGTCATCGCACGGCGATAGAGCGCGCGCTTGACCGCGGCGGCGTCTTCCATCCGGATCGTCACCTGCGTCAGCATCGCCTCCAGCACTCGCGGCGGCGCGAAGTAGTAGGTCGGGCCGATCTCGCGCATGTCGTTGGTCACCGTCGCCGCCGATTCCGGGCAATTGACGGTGAAGCCGCAGACCAGCCACTGCGAATACGAGAAGATGTTCTGGCCGATCCAGGCCATCGGCAGATAGGCGAGCACCTCCTCGTCGTCGCGCAGCCCGTCGAGCTGCGACGCCGCAGCCGACATCGTGATCAGGTTGCGGTGGCTGTGGACGACGCCCTTGGGGTTGCCGGTGGTGCCGGAGGTGTAGAACATCGCCGCGACATCGTCGGGCGAGATTCGCGCAAGCTGCGCGGCCAGGAAGCCGGGGTGCGCAGCCAGGTGTTCCCGTCCGCGCGCGAGCAGCGCGTCGTACGACAGCAGCGCGGCATCGTGGTAGTTGCGCAGCCCGCGCGGATCGTCGTAGATGATCCGCGCGAGCCGCGGATTCGACTGCGCGATCTCGAGCAGCTTGTCGGCCTGCTCCTGATTTTCCGCCAGCGCATGCGCGATGTCGGCGTCGCGGAAGACATAGGCCAGTTCGTTCGCGACCGCGTCCTGATAAAGCGGCACCGGGATCGCGCCGAGCGTCTGGGCCGCGATCATCGCGGCATAGAGCCGCGGCCGGTTCTCGCCGATCAACGCCAGATGCTGGCCGCGCTCGAGCCCGAGCGCCGCGAGCCCGCCGGCGACCACCTCGACCTCGTCACGCAGCTGCTGCCAGGTGATCGTCTGCCAGATGCCGAGATCCTTCTCGCGCAGCGCTGCCGCGTGCGGCCGTCGTTCGGCGTGCGCCAGCATCAGGCCGGGGAAATGCATGCTGCGATCGGCAGGGGTGAGCGAAGATGCGACTGGACTCATGTCTCCGAAAGCCGTCGAAATCGCCAATCCGGCATGGCCGCGCGGCATGTGCCGATTCTATCGATCGACACCGCCGAAGCTGTCGCTGCGGCGACATTGTGCGGTGCACCCAAGGCGATCCCTCATCATCGCTTACCCTTAGGATCCACAACGCGCATCATGAATCCGACCGAGCCGAAGGCGAAGGCGAACCCGCAGCCGAGGCCGGCGAGCCCAGGGGCGGCGCCGGCCCCAGGGACAGCACCGAGCCCAGCGGCGGCCGCAACGCCGAACGCCTGGCGCAAATCGCTCTGGACGAACGGGCTGACCGCCGATCAACTCGCTCGGGTCGAGCGTGACCTGGCGTTCCGCGAATGCCCGGGCGGCACCGTGATCCTGCGCAAGGGCGAGCCGGTCGCCGAATGGATCGGCGTCGTCGAAGGACTGGTCAAGGTCAGCAGCGTCTCGCCCGACGGCAAGTCGCTGACCTTCGCCGGCGTCCCATCGGGCGGCTGGTTCGGCGAGGGCTCGCTGCTCAAGCGCCATGCGCGGAAGTACGATGCGGTCGCGCTGCGTGATTCGGTGGTCGCGCTGATGCCGGCGGCGACGTTCGGCTGGCTGCTCGATCACAGCATCGCGTTCAACCGCTTCCTGCTGATCCAGCTCAACGAAAGGCTCGGTCAGTTCATCGGCACCGTCGAGTTCGAGCGCTTCCTCGATCCCGATGCGCGGGTGGCGCGCTGCATCGCCAACCTCTACAACCCGCACCTCTACCCGGGTGCGGCGCCGCTGCTGGAATTGTCGCAGGAGGAGATCGGCTACCTGTCGGGCATCTCGCGCCAGCGCGTCAATCAGGCGTTGCAGACCCTCGAACGCGCCGGCCTGCTGAAGCTCGACTACCGCTCGGTGACCGTACTCGACGTCCCCGGCCTGGCGAGCTACCAATGACCGGCGGGCCGCGCAGCGAGGCGACGCGGCGGCCGGGGAGCGCCGCGGCAGTGGCTTCCCGGCGGTCTCGTCAGTCGTGGAGCTGTTGCAGGGCGTAGATCACGATCGGCGAGATCTGAGTGCCGAACGGCTCGGCACCGTCGAACCGGCCGCGGACACCGAGCCGGGCGGTGTAGATGATCATGTCGTCCTGGCCGATCACGACGCTGAAGCGGCGCGACTGGTCGCCGACCCACTCGAGCGCGACCTGGCCGTGGCCATGGCGACGCTGCTCGGGACGCGGCAGCCAGGCCGGCAACGACAGCATGAACGCCTGCAGACGCTGGCGGGTCAGCGCCGGCAGCGCTACCTGCGCGAACGGCACATGCGGCTCGCGGCTGCCGAGCGTGTCGCCGCTGCCCTGAGCGCCGAACGATCCGCCCGAGACGACATGCACCAGCGGCGGCGAAGGCCGCAGCGCCGACTGCCGCCAGTGCCCCAGCGTCCGCTGAACCAGCGCCTCACCGAGGCGACCGGCGCTCGCCAGCGTGGCGCAGACGTTGCACACGAACTGTAACGGCCGTCCCCAGACCGACCGGCTCGGTTGTTCCGACATCTTCGCTCTCCCGACCGGGCCATGCGATGCGCACGTGGACCCTTTCGAACCCCGTGCGTCCGCTATCACCTCGGACGTCAACTCAATCCAAGGCTTCCGCCTCGTTTTACTTTATTTGCTGGTTGGCAAATATAGCAACGCCCCCTGCCCCGGAGAAGCCGAAGCGCGGGAAAACCCGCGTCATTGCGGCGATCTCGCGACGAACCTGAGGCACGATCCGCGGATGATCGTGCAGCTGTCACCGATGCCGACACACAACACCAGCACTAGGCAAGAGCGTTCGCATATGATAGCGCGATCCCCGAAATCCGATAGCAAACGTTTTTTGAGCCGGTTCGCCGGGAAAGCCGGCAGTTCCCGGCTCGAAACGGACGGATCGCCGAAACGGAACCGAAACCGAGCCGATCGACCCGATGAGCAGCCTGATCGAGCCGTTGTCCAGCGGCGCCGGCCTCTGGGTCGGACTGACCTTGCTGGTCCTGCTCGGCCTGGCGGTCGGAGCGGTCGTCACCTGGAGTTGGCTGGATCGCCGCACCACGGAACGGGCCGCCGCCGAGCGCAGCGCCGCCGCGGCCGGGAATCCGGCAGTCCGGCGCCGGCTGCGGGAAGCCCTCGCCAATGCCGAAGCGCTCGACAACGAAGCCGACCAGCTGCGGACCGAGCTGCGACGGCTGCAACAGCAGCTCGGCCAGCAGCAGCGCGAACGCGATGCGCTGATCGGCCGCGCTGCCAGCGTCGCACGGCGTGATCGCGAAGAACTGATCCGGCTGCAGGACGAAGTCGAGGAGCTGCGCCGGATCGGTGCCGAGAAAGCCCGGCTGATCCGGTGCGCGCTCGGTCCGAGCGAAGCCGAACGCCGGGGCGACCGGCTGCAGGCGGCGCTCAGCGCGCTGACCGGCGCGCTCGACCACGCCAAGCGGGCGCACGCCGTCGCCGAGGCCCGGGCAATCGCCTTGCGCGACCGCCTGCGGACAGTCGAACGGGCGCTGGCTGCCGTGACCACCGCCACCGGGGCGGCCGCTGCGGCGGCACCGCGGGCAACGACACCGGCCGCCGCTGCGGCTGCGGCGGCCGCTCCGGCTGCTGCGGCTGCCGCTCCGGCTGCCGCCGCTCCGGCCGCTGCTCCGATCGTCTCTCCGGCCACGCCTGCCGGCGCACCGGCGCCGCATCAGCCGGCTGCGCCGGACGCCGCGGCCGATGAGATTCCGGTCGAGATTCCGGTCGGTTTCACGCCGCTGCCGTCGGCCGGCTTGCGCCCGACGTACTCGGAGAACAGGCCGAGTTCGACATGACGGCGGACGTCGTCGAAACCGGCGTCGAGCAGCGTATCCAGCACCCGTTGCGGCGGCGCGCAGGCTTCGATCGTGTCCCAGTAGTAGCGCCATAGCTCCGGCGTCGCCGCGCCGCGCGCCGCCGCCCGCGCCAGCAGCGGGACCAAGCCGCGCATGTAGCCTTTCAACAGCAGCGTGCCGATCCGGCTGGCTGGCCGGGTGATTTCGAGGATCAGCGCGGTACCGCCCGGCTTCAACACCCGGTGGAACTCGCGAAACGCAGCGCCGACATCGCCGATGTGGCGCAACGCATAGCCCATGACGACGAAGTCGACACTCTGGTCGGCGCACGGCAGCGCCTCGGCGCGGCCCTCGATGAAGGCCGCGCCCGGCAGGTCGACCTGCGCCAACATGCCGGGGCTCGGGTCGACGCCGGTCAGCCGGCCCGCCGGCCCGATCAACAGCAGCGCCTCGCGCGCGACCAGGCCGGTGCCGCAGCCGACGTCAAGCACGGTGGCGCCGCCGCGCAGGCCGGCGCGGACCAACGCCTGCCGCCGATACCAGGGGCCGGAGCCGAACGCGAGGATCCGCTCGATCCGGTCGTAGTCGGCCGCGGTCGAGTCGAATACCCGCTTCAGATAGCGGTGCCGCTCGGCCTCGTCGGAGTAATAGGCCGGCAGCACGCGATGCGGTGCCTTGATCGGGCCGATCGGCGCCGACTGCGGGTCTGCCTGCGGGTCCAGGTTCTGGTCCATTGGTATCATTGAATGCGAAAGCGAATCGAACGGCTGACCGGCAAGCAGCCGAAGTATCCAGATCATCCCATGCAATCGCAACCGACACCGCGTACGCCCGTGGCAGAACCCGGCAATCCGGCCTCCGGCGCCGACCACGGCGATCCCGCGCTCGAACGCGAAGTGGCGCAACTGATCGTCGAAGCGCTGAATCTCGAGATCACCGCGGCCGAGATCGACCCGCAGGCGCCGCTGTTCGGCGACGGCCTCGGGCTCGATTCGATCGATATTCTCGAGGTCGCGCTGGTCGTATCGAAACGCTACGGTTTCCAGTTGCGGTCGGACGACGACGACAACACGCGGATCTTCCAGTCGCTGCGAAGCTTGTGCCAGCACATCGCGCAGAACCGCCAGACCTGACCGCCGCCTCGCCGGGGCAGGTCCGGCGCATTGTTTCCTCGCGGCCGGCGCTCGGGTTCGCGCTGCTGCTCGCGGCCGGGTTCGCGCTGTTCGCGGTGATCCACCGGCAGCTGTCGACCGCCGGCGGCCAGGCACCGGCGCTGCTGATCGCGATCGCGTGGCTCGCTGGCTGCGCGCTGATGGCCGGCTTCGGCGCGGGCCGTCCGGTCGCCACGCTGCTGCTGACCGCCGCCGCGCTCGTTGCGGTCGGCGCGCACTGGGGCTGGCTGGTCGGCCGGGTCGATTATGTCTACCTGGCCCAGCATGCCGGCAGCCATGCGCTGCTCGGCGCGTGGTTCGGTGCGACGCTGCTCGGCGCGCGGCGCGGCCGCGGCGATCCGCTGATCACCCGGCTGGCGACCCGGGTGCACGGCCCGCTGCCGCCGGCGATCCGCCGCTACACCGGCGCGGTCACCGTGATGTGGACCGGATATTTCGCGCTGATGGCGCTGGCGTCGTGCCTGCTGTTCGCGTTCGGCTCGCTGGCTGCCTGGTCGACGCTGGCGAACCTGCTGACGCTGCCGATCATCATCGCGCTGTTCATCGCCGAATACGCGGTCCGGCTGCGGCGCCACCCCGATTTCGAGCATGTCTCGATCCTCGCCGGCATTCGCGCCTTCATGCGGCGCGGTTAGCGCGAGACGGCACGGAAACTGCAATGACCGCGCTGCAACTGCAATGACCGCACTGCCGCTGTTCGCCGAGACACCCGAGGATTCGGCTGACCGGCGGCCGCCGCCGGCGCTGCATCCGCTCGCCTGGCGGCACGGCCGGCCGGTCCCGCCGCGGCGCTTCCTCGCCGAGGTCGAGCGCCTCGCCGCTGCGCTGCCGCCGGGGCAGCACCTGCTGAACCTGTGCGGCGATCGCTATCGGTTCGCGGTCGCCTTCTGCGCTGCGGTGCTGGCGGGCCGGATCAGCCTGCTGCCGCCGAACCATTCGGCCGAACTGATCGCGCGATTGCAGCGGCTCTACGGCGACGTGTTCGCGATCTGCGACGACGCGACCGTCGCGCCGGCCGGCACGCGGCTGTTCCGGTATCCGGCCGGCATCGACGATACGGCGAACGGCGGCGACGCGGCGAACGGCAGCGCGGCGAACGACAGCGACACGGCCGGCAACGACGCCCCGCTCGGCGCCGGCGCGATCCCGCGGATCGCCGCCGGCGCGGTGGTCGCCCATGTCTTCACGTCGGGCTCGACCGGCCTGCCGACCGCGCATCGCAAGACCTGGGGCCGGCTGGTCCACAACGTGCAATCCGAGGCACTGGCGCTCGGGCTCACGCCCGGCAGCGCGACCACGCTGGTTGCGACGGTGCCGCCGCAGCACATGTACGGCTTCGAGTCGTCGGTGCTGCTGGCGTTGCACAACCGGATCGCGTTCAGCGGTGCCAGCCCGTTCTATCCGGCCGACGTCGTCGCGACGCTGGCCGCGGTGCCCGGCGAGCGGGTCCTGGTGACGACGCCGTTCCATCTGCGCACGCTGCTGGCGGCCGAGTTGCCGCTGCCGCCGGTCCGACTGGTGCTCTGCGCGACCGCGCCGCTCGCGCCGGAGCTGGCACGCGCGGCCGAGCAGCGCTTCGGCGCGCCGCTGCTGGAGATCTACGGCTGCACCGAAGCCGGCCAGCTGGCGACGCGCCGTCCGGTCGCGGACGAGCGCTGGCAGACGATGCGCGGTGTCCGGATCACGCAGCGGCGCAGCGCCGACGGTGCCGAGCAATGGATCGCCGACGGCGGTCATGTCGAAGTGCCGACGCCGCTGTCGGATCTGCTCGAGCTGGAATCGCCGCAGCGCTTCCGGCTGCTCGGCCGCGGTGCCGACATGGTCAACGTCGCCGGCAAGCGCACCTCGCTCGCGCACCTGAACCAGTTGCTGTGCGGCCTGCCGGGCGTCGCCGACGGCGCGTTCTTCAACCCTGAACCCGCGGTCGGGCGCGATGTCGAGCGGCTGATCGCGTTCTTCGTCTCGGCGACGCTGAGCGAGCGCGACGTGCTCGCGGCGCTGCGCGAGCGGACCGATCCGGTGTTCCTGCCGCGGCCGCTGCACCGCGTCGAGCGGCTGCCGCGCTCGGCGTCGGGCAAGCTGCCGCAGGCGGCGCTCGCCGAGCTTGCCATGCGGCTCGCCACCGAGCGTGCGGCGCGACGCCGGCGATGACGACCGAGCGCCCCGAGGGGGTCAAGGAAACTTGGGGCGGCCCGGCGTTTCCTTGTGCGGGCGGACGCATCGAGATCGCGCTGACGATCGCCGCCGACCATCCGGCATTCGACGGCCACTTTCCCGGACGCCCGATCCTGCCCGGTGTGGTACTGCTCGCCGAGGTGCTGGCCGCGATCGAGCAGGCGATCGGCCGGCCGCTTGCCACCGCGACGATCCGCAACGCCAAGTTCCATGCGACGGTGGCGCCGGGCACGATGCTGGCGATCGCCTTCACACCGGCGCCGGTGACCGGATTCGAGGTCCGCGCCGGCACGACCCGAGTCGCGTCCGGTACGATCGATCTGCCGCCATCGGCTGCCGCCGACCGACCCGCCACGCCATGAACTGGAAGGACCACCGCGAACGCAGCAACCACCGGATGCTCGGCCTCGCCCGGCATCTGACCACCTGGCTGCCGCGCGGCGTCGCGCGCGCGCTGCTGGTGCCGGCGGTGCTGTATTTCGTCGCGACCTCGGCGGCGGCACGGCGGTCGTCGCGCCAGTTCCTCGCGCGTGCGCTGCCGCGGCCACCGTCGCTGGCCGATGTCTTCCGCCATTTCATGACCTTCGCCACCGTCGTGCTCGACCGCGCCTACCTGGTCCGCGACGATCTCGCGGCCTTCGACTTCGAACTCGAAGGCCGCGAGCGGATCGAGGCGGTCCGGGTTGCCGGCCGGGGCGGGTTCCTGATCGGCGCGCATCTCGGCAGCTTCGAAGCGCTGCGAGCGCTCGGCCGCGACGCCGGCGCGCGTGCCGGCGCGCCGATGCGGATCGTGATGGTGATGTTCGAGGAGAATGCGCGGATGATCAACGCCGCGCTGGCGGCGCTGAACCCGAAGCTCGCCGACGACATCATCGGCCTCGGCCGCAGCGACTCGATGCTGCGGGTCAAAGTCGCGCTCGACGACGGCGCGATCGTCGGCGTGCTCGCCGATCGGCTGCTCGACCACGACGCGGGCAGCCAGGACCGCCGGCTCGTGCCGTTCCTCGGCCGCCCGGCGGCATTCCCGGCCGGACCGTTCCGGCTCGCCGCGCTGATGCGCCGGCCGGTGCTGCTGATGCTCGGGATCTACGAAGGCGGCAATCGCTACCGGCTGGTGTTCGAGACGCTGCACGACTTCACGGACGACACCGTCGACCGCCACCAGGCGGTCGACGCGGCACTGCGGCACTACGTCGCGCGGCTCGAACACTATTGCCGCGCCTATCCGTACAACTGGTTCAACTTCTTCGACGTCTGGGATGCCGGCAATGCGGTGGCGACGGCGCACGACGATGCACAGCCGGCATGACGCCGCGCTGCGTGTAGTGGCGGCGCTGCCGTTGGCGGCGGTGCTGCTGGCCGCGCAGCCGGCTTCGGCCCGGCGTCCGGTGCCGGCCGAGACGGCCGCCCCAGTGCCAGCCGCGACTGCCTCACCCGTACCTGCCGCGACCGCCGCTCCGGTATCTGCCGAAACTGCGGCACCGGCGCCCGCCGGCGCGGTGCCCACGCTCGAGTCGCTGCTGGCGCGGATCGGCGGCAAGCCGCAGCGCGAGGCGCGCTTTCGCGAACGCAAGTTCATGGCCGTGCTCGACCGGCCGGTGGAGTCGAGTGGCGTGCTGCGTTTCACCGCGCCCGGACGGCTCGAGCGGATCACCGAGCGGCCGCGCCGCGAACTGATGATGCTCGACGGCGACACGCTGGTGGTCGAACGCGATGGCCGCCGGCGCAGCATCGCCGCAGCACAACTGCCCGGTGTCGCCGCACTGGTCGGTGCGCTGCGCGACACGCTCGCCGGCGACGCGCAGGCGCTGCGCCGGCTGTTCCGGGTCGTGGTCCAGGGTAGCGACGAGGCCTGGCAGATCGATCTGCTGCCGTCCGATACCAGCGCCGCCGAGCTGGTCGCGCGGATCACGCTGCGCGGCCGCGGCGACCAGCTCGCCGAGATCGAAACCTTCCAGGCCGACGGCGACCGGTCGGTGCTTCAAATCGAATGAGCGGCGGGGCAACGGCGTCCGGGGCTGGCCCGGGGCCGGGCAGCGGGCGGCAGGCCGGGCGGCGGGCGGAGGACAAGCCAGTGAGCCGGCGCCGATGACCGGCCGGATCGCTCTGTGGCTGGCATTGGTTATCGCCGCGATCGCGGTCGTGGCGACGACGCGGTTCACCGCCGACATGTCGGCGTTCCTGCCGGCGCAGCCGACCGCGGCCCAGCAGGTGCTGGTCGACCAGTTGCGCCACGGCCCGGTCGCCCGGCTGCTGCTGCTCGCGATCGAGACCCGCGATGCGGCGACCCGCGGCGACGTCGCTGCTGGCGGCGTCGCCTCCGGCGGCGATGTCATGGCCGGCGGCGACGCTGCCGCCGCGGCGCGCATCCGCGGCCGGCTGTCGCGCGAGCTCGCGGCGCGATTGCGAGCCAGCGGTGCGTTCGCCTCGGTCGAGAACGGCGCGATCGTGCCGGGCAGTGCCGATCAGACGCTGCTGTTGCGCTATCGCTATCTGCTCGGTGACGCGATCGAAGCCGGCCGGCTGCAGCCCGACGGCCTGCGTGCGGCGATCGAGGACAGCCTGCTCGGCCTGGCCTCGCCGGCCGGCTTCGCGCTCAGGGATCTGCTGGTCCGCGATCCGGGCGGCGAGACGCTGCGGCTGGTCGAACGGCTCGAGCCCGCCGAGATGCCGGCGCTCGCCGACGGCGTCTGGAGCTCCGCCGACGGCCGCCGGGCGCTGCTGCTGGTACAGCTCGCGGCCGATGGCGCCGCGCTCGACGAGCAGCAGGCGGCGCTGGCGACGATCGAACAGACCTTCGGCGCGGTGCGCCGCGAAGCCGGTGCCGATGCGGCCGGCGCGACGCTGGCGGTGACCGGTGCGGCGCGCTTCGCGGTCGAATCGCGCGAGCGGATCCGCGGCGACGTCGAGCGGCTGTCGCTGCTCGGCACGGCGCTGATCGTGCTGCTGCTCGGCATCGTCTATCGCTCGCCGAAGCTGCTGCTGCTCGGGTTGGTACCGGTCGCGACCGGTACGCTCGCCAGCATCGCGGTGGTGTCGCTCGCGTTCGGCGCGGTCCACGGCGTCACGCTCGGCTTCGGCGTCGCGCTGCTCGGCGAGTCGATCGACTATGCGATCTACGTGTTCCTGCAAGGCAGCGGGCCGCGGCTCTGGCGGACCTTGCGGCTCGGCGTGCTGACTTCGCTGATCGGCTTCTGCGCGCTGCTGTTCACCGGCTTTCCGGGGCTGGCGCAGCTCGGCGTGTTCGCGACCACCGGCATTGCGGTCGCTGCGGTCACGACCTGGGGCCTGCTCGGACCGGCGTTCCAGCGTGCGCCGGTCACGGTCCCGGCGGCGGTCGCAGCGCGGCTGACCGGAATGCTGACGCTGCTGCGCCGGCTGCGGCTGGTGCCGCTGCTGGCAACTCTGGCGGCGCTGGCGGTGCTGGTGCACGCGGCCGCGGTCGGCCGGCCGCTGTGGCAGTCCGATCTGGCAGCGCTGAGTCCGGTCGCCGACGCTGCCAAGTCGCTCGACGCGGAACTGCGGGCCGACCTCAAGGCGCCCGACCTGCGCCACGTCGTCGCGGTCACCGCCGCCGATGCCGAGCAGGCGCTGGCCGGCGCCGCACAGGCGGCGGCACGGTTGCAGCCGCTGGTCGACCGCGGCGTGCTTGCCGGTTTCGATTCGCCGACCCGGATACTGCCCGACCAGGCGACCCAGCTGCGCCGGCGCGCCGCGCTGCCCGACGACGCAACGCTGCGCGCGACGGCCGCAGTCGCGACGCACGGCACCGCGCTGCGCGCCGACCGGCTCGAGCCGTTCTACGCCGACGTCGCGCAATCGCGCACGCTCGCGCCGTTGCAGCCGGAGGCACTCGCCGGCAGTGCGCTCGGCCTCGCGCTCGACGCGCTGCTGGTGACCGGCTCCGGGCGTGCCACCGCGATCCTGCCGTTGCGCCTGCGTACCGACGCGCCCGCCGACGCACCTGCCCAGGCACCTGCCCAGGCACCTGCCCAGGCACCTGCCCAGGCGCCCGACGGCGCGATCGCGGCGATCCAGGCGGCAGTCACCGCGCCGGGGATGCGGCTGATCGACATCAAGGCCGAGACCGACGGCCTCTACGCCGGCTACCTGCACGAGGCGATCGTCGCCGCCGGCATCGGCGTCGCGCTGATCGTCATCGCGATCACGCTGCTGCTCGCGCACGACGGCACCGGCCGGGTCGCCGCGCGGCTCGCGCGTGTCGTGCTGCCGATCGCCGCGGCGGTGCTCTGCGTCGTCGCCGGGCTCGCGGCCGCCGGCGTCGGGTTGACGATGCTGCATCTGGTCGGCCTGCTGCTGACGGCCGCGGTCGGCTCGAACTACACGCTGTTCTTCGTCACCGACGACGACGACCCGGCGCTGCTCGCCTCGCTCGCGCTCGCCAACACGACCACGGTGATCGGTTTCGGCATCCTCGGCTTCGCCGCCGCTCCGGTGCTCGCCGCGATCGGCCAGACCGTCGGACCGGGCGCCGTGCTGAGCCTGTTGTTCGCGGCGGCATCGAGTCGCGGCCGAGGCGACGGACGAAGCGGCAGCCGGAGCGACGCCCACGACCCCGCGACCATCGCGGCGGCGGACCAGCGATGAACCCGCCGCGCCGCTGGATTCCGTCGCCGACGATCCGGGCGTCGATCGCGCTGCATGCGATCGCCGCCGTCGTGCTCGCCGCGACCGGCGGGCTCACGCTCGCCGGCGTAGATGGTGCGCCGTTCGGCCCGGCACTGCTCGCGACGCTCGGCGTGCTGCTGCTGAACCATCTGCTGCTGACCGCCGCCGGCCTCTGGCCGCGCTCGACGCTGCTCGGTCCGAACCTGACGCGGCTGCCGCCGGCGGCAGCCGGCGCAAGCTTGATCGCTTTGACCATCGACGACGGCCCCGACCCGGCGGTCACCCCCCGAGTGCTCGACCAGTTGCGCCGGCATGGCGCCACCGCGAGCTTCTTCGTGATCGCGGCACGCGCCGAGCGCCACCCCGAGCTGATCGCCCGGATCGTCGCCGAAGGCCATGAGATCGAGAATCACACCGATCGTCATTCGCCGACATTCGCGTTCGGCGGCACGCGCCGCCTCGCGGCCGAGATCGCCGCGGCGCAGGCGCGGCTGACCCGGCTCGCCGGCCGGCCGCCGGCGCTGTTCCGCGCACCGGCCGGATTGCGCAATCCGCTGCTCGAACCGGTCCTGTGCCGGCTCGGACTGACACTGGCGAGCTGGACCCGGCGCGGCTTCGATACCGTCGAGCGCGATCCGGCCAAGGTGCTCGCACGGCTCGCCGGTCCGGGGGGTAGCCGGCTCGCGGCCGGCGACATCCTGCTGCTGCACGACGGCAACCCGGCACTGACCGCCGACGGCACGCCGATGATCGTCGCGGTGCTGCCCGAGCTGCTGGCGCTGTGCCTCCGGGGCGGGTTGCGGCCGGTACCATTGCGCCGCGCGCTCCACGGCAGCGCCGACGACGCCCCCACGATGACGATTCCGCCGACCGCCGCCCCGGAGCCCGCCGCCGGGCCGCCGCACCGTCCTCCCGCACCGCCGCGGCCGACCGCCACCCCGCCGCCGCTCGGCACGGCGCTGCTCGACGCGGCAACCGCACGCTACCGGCCCGCCGGCCGCTTCGCCTATCACTTCGCGCGCGGCAAGCTCGGCGCCGACCCGGCGTTCGGCGCGATCGCGCACCTCGGCTGGATCGCGCCGGGCAGCCGCGTGCTCGACCTCGGCTGCGGTCAGGGGCTGCTCGCGTCGCTGCTGCTCGCGACCGGCCTCGGCTGCCGGGTTCGCGGCATCGAGCTGATGCCGGCCGATGCCGAACGCGGCCGGATCGCGCTCGGCGACGCCGCCGAGATCGTCTGCGGCGACATCCGCGAGGTGCCGTTCGGCAGCGCCGATGTCGCGGTGATCCTCGACGTGCTGCACTACCTCGACTATGCCGACCAGGATCGCGTGCTGGCCCGGCTGCATGCGGCGCTGGCACCGGCCGGCCTGCTGCTGCTGCGGGTCGGCGATGCCGACGGCGGCCTGCCGTTTCGCTTCAGCAACTGGGTCGATCGGGTCGTCACGCGGGTCCGCGGTCACCGGCTCGGCCGCCTCTACTGCCGGCCGCTGTCGCAGTGGCGCCGGGCGCTCGCGGCGGCCGGGTTCACGGTCGAGACGATGCCGCTGTCGCAGGGCACGCCGTTCGCCAACGTGCTGCTGCTGGCGCGGCCGATCGCCTCGGAGCCTGCGAACGCACCCGACGTCGCCGCGCCGGCGACGGACGGTTAGACTCGTCCGGAAGCCATCGCAACCGGACCTACCGCTGCCACTGCATGCAACCGCTGCTGATCTCCAGCCACACCCTCGTCACCGCGCTCGGTTCGGGCAGCGCCGCGACGCTCGACGCGCTGCGTCAGGGCCGCACCGGGCTCGCACCCTGCCGCTTCGAGACCGTCGAGCTCGACACCTGGGTCGGTGAAGTCCCCGGGGTCGACGCGGTCGCGCTCGATCCGCGACTCGCCGACTGGAATTGCCGCAACAACCGGCTGGCGCAACTGGCGCTGGATCGCGACGGCTTCGCCGCGCGAGCTCGCGCCGCGGTCGCACGCTACGGCGCGGCGCGGGTCGGCGTCTTCGTCGGCACCAGCACCTCCGGCATTCTCGAGGCCGAGCTCGCCTACCGGGCACGCGACGGCGCCGGCCGGCTGCCGTCGAGCTTCCACTACGCCGGCAGCCACAACAGCTTCTCGGTCGCCGACTTCACCCGCCGCTACCTCGGCATCGCCGGGCCGGCGGTCGCGGTCTCGGCCGCCTGCGCGTCGAGCGCGAAGGTATTCGGCAACGCGGCGCGGATGATGGCCTGCGGCCTGATCGACGCGGCTGTGGTCGGCGGCGTCGACAGCCTGTGCCTGACGACGCTGTACGGCTTCGATTCGCTTGAGCTGGTCTCGCGCGAACCCTGCCGGCCGTTCGATCTCCACCGCAACGGCATCTCGATCGGCGAAGCCGCCGGCTTCGCGCTGCTCGAACGGGTCACGACCCGCCCGGATCCGGCAGCGGTCCTGTTCGCCGGCATCGGCGAATCGAGCGATGCCCACCACATGTCGGCGCCGCATCCGCAGGGCACCGGCGCCCGCGCCGCGATCGAGGCCGCGCTCGCCGGCGCCGGCCTCGCGCCGCGCGACATCGACTACATCAACCTGCACGGCACCGGCACGCCGAGCAACGACGCCGCCGAGGATCGCGCGGTGTTCGACGTGTTCGGCGACACGGTGCCGGCCTCGAGCACCAAGGGCGCGACCGGGCATACCCTCGGCGCCGCCGGCATCGTCGAAGCGCTGATCGGGCTGCTCGCGATCGAGCACGGCCTGGCGCCCGGCGGCCTGCATACGGCGACTCCGGACCCGGCGCTGAAAAGCCGCTATCTGCTCGCCAACCTGACGACCCGGATCGACCGCGTCGTCTCGAATTCGTTCGGCTTCGGCGGCGCCAACTGTGCGATGGTGCTCGGCCGCGCCGACAGCTTGCCGAACGTGCGGGTGGTCCATTGAGCGCTGCCACGGGCAGGTCATCGAGCGCCGCCGCGGGCGGTCCGTCGAGTGCGGCCGGGCCGGGCCGATCGGGCCTGGTCGCCTGGGTCGACGCGGTCGGGCTGATCGGTCCCGGTCTCGCCGACTGGCCGGCCGCCCGTCGAGCGCTGCTCGCTGCCGAACGCTTCGCGCCGGCGCCGACCGCGGCGACGCTGCCGCCGATCCTGCCGCCGGCCGAGCGCCGGCGCACCAGTCTCGCGGTGCGCGTCGCGCTGGCGAGCGGCCATCAGGCGATCGCCGCATCGAGCTTCGCGGCACCGCAGCTGCATTCGGTGTTCGCATCCTCCGGCGGCGACGGAGTCACCTGTCACCTGATTTGCGAGGCGCTCGCCGGAGCCGACCGCCGCGTCTCGCCGACCCAGTTCCACAACTCGGTGCACAATGCGCCGTCGGGCTATTGGGGCATCGCGATGCATGCGACCACCTGCTCGACCAGTCTGTGCGCATACGACGCCAGCTTCGCCGCCGGGCTGATCGACGCAATGGCGCTGCTGGCCGACCGTGCCGAACCGGTGCTGCTGATCGCCTATGACGCCCCCTACCCCGAGCCGCTGCGCAGCTGCCGGCCGATCACCGACGCGTTCGGCCTGGCGCTGGTGCTGGCGCCGACCCGATCGCGGCCCGACGCCGTCGGGCTGTCGCTGCAGTTCGGCACCGGCGAGCCGACGACGCTCGCCGACCCGGCCCTCGAGGCGCTGCGCCGGAACATTCCGACCGCGCGCGCGCTGCCGCTGCTGCGCCAGCTCGCGCTCGGCGCGCCCGGCCTGGTGACGCTCGACTATCTGCCGCCGGTGCTCGCGGACAGCGCGCCGACCCGGCTGCGGATCGAGGTGGTGGGATGACGCAGACGGCCGCACCGGCGCCTGCCACGGCGCCCGCTGCGACACCCGCCACAGCGCCTGCCGCGACACCCGCCACGACGCCCGCCGCGGCGGCGCTGCTCGACCGCGCCGCGATCGCCGCCCGCGTGCCGCACGCCGGCGCGATGTGCCTGCTCGACCGGGTGCTGGCCTGGGACCCGCAGACTCTGGTCGCCGCCAGCGACGGGCACCGGCGCGATCCGCATCCGCTGGCGCGCGACGGGCGGCTGCCGGCGACCGCGGCGATCGAATATGCCGCGCAGGCGATGGCGCTGCACGGCGCGCTGATCGCGCCCCTCGACGCCGCGCCGACACAGGGCCTGCTGGTCGGGTTGCGCGGCGTCCGTCTGACACGGCGCTGGCTCGACGACGTGGCACCGCCGCTCACGATCCGCGTCGCACGTTTCGCCGGCGACGCGCGGCAGGTGATCTACGATTTCACGGTCGACGCCGACCAGCCGATCGCGCACGGCCGTGCGGTGGTCGTGCTCGACGCCACGGGGCTGCCGTCATGACCGCAGCCCGGCGGCGCGCGCTGGTCACCGGCGCCAGCGGCGCGATCGGCGCGGCGATTGCCCGCCGGCTGGCGGCGCAGGGCCATCATCTGATCGTGCATGCGAACCGGCAGCTGCCGGCCGCGCAGGCGCTCGCCGACGAGCTGGTTGCCGCCGGCGGCAGCGCCGAAGCGATCGCGTTCGACGTCGCCGATGCCGCCGCCACCGGCGCCGCCTGCGCCCGCCTGCTCGAGGGCGGCGCGATCCAGATCGTCGTCAACAACGCCGGCATCCATGACGACGCGGTGTTCCCCGGCATGAGTCCGGCGCAGTGGTCGCGGGTGGTCGACGTCAACCTGAACGGCTTCTTCAACGTCACCCAGCCGCTGACGCTGCCGATGATCCGGACCCGCTGGGGCCGCGTGATCAGCCTGTCGTCGGTCGCCGCGCTGATCGGCAACCGCGGCCAGGTCAACTATGCGGCCGCCAAGTCGGCGCTGCACGGCGCGACCCGCGCGCTGGCGCAGGAGCTGGCGAGCCGCGGCATCACCGTCAACTGCGTCGCGCCCGGCATCATCGCGACGCCGATGTCCGACGGCGCCATCGAACCGGATCTGATCGAACGGATGGTGCCGATGAAGCGCGCCGGCCGCGCCGATGAGGTCGCTGCGCTGATCGCCTTCCTCGCCTCCGACGACGCCGGCTACATCACCGGACAGATCGTTTCCGTCAACGGCGGCATGGCCTGATCAGCGCCGCGACGCCTGCACGCAACTCGCTCCGATCCGTTCACAGAGCGCGCGCAGCGCGTCGGAGCAGGCGCTTTCGCCACGCTCGATCAGCTGCTCCGTCGGCAGCGCGCTGGCCCCGGGCCGCCTGATGGTGGTACGCTCCGCCGCATGAACAGCGATGGTACAAAGCGACCGCTGCGGCTCGGCTTTCTCGTGCCGCCCGGCAACCCGACCACCGAGCCCGAGGTGATCGCGATGACGCCGGCCGGCGTCTCGGTTCATTTCACGCGAATGGTCGCGCACGGCACGACCGGCAGCCTCGACGGCCAGGAGGAGCGCAATCGCACCCAGATCGCGCACCTGCCCGAGAATGTCGCGCTGCTCGCGATGGTCAAGCCGGCCGTCATCGTCCTCGCCCATACGGCAACCAGCTATACGCTCGGGCCGGCCGGCGAACGCGCGCTGACCGAGCGCCTGGTCGCGGCTCACGGCATTCCGTTCATCAGCGCCTTCGGCAGCGTGGTCGCGGCGCTGCGGCAGCTCGGCGTGTCCCGCGTCGCGTTCGGCACGCCGTACGGCGAGGCCGCGACGCTGCAGTGCCGGGACAACCTGATCGCCCATGGTTTCGCGGTGACCGGCTTCGGCCGGCTCGACGGCGTAACCAACATCTACGACGAGACGCCCGAGCGGGCCGCCGCGCTGGCGCGGCGTGTGGATACGCCCCAGGCGGAAGCGGTCTTCCTCAGCGGCGTCGGCATGCCGACCGTCGGCGTGCTGCAGGCGCTCGAGGACGAGCTCGGCAAGCCGGTCATCAGCAGCGCCGTCGCGATGATGTGGAATGCGTTGCGGACCGGCGGCTGGCCGTCGCCGGTCGCCGGCTTCGGCCGCCTGCTCGGGCAGTTGCGCTGACGGCCCGGCCCTGACGGCCTGATCACTTCGGAGACGACCCCGTGCGATTCCTTCGTCTACTGGCGCTCGGCGCCGCGCTGCTCACGACCGCCGCCGCAGCCCAGACACCCGCCCTCGGCGACCGGCCGGTGCAGATCGTCGTGCCGTTCACCGCCGGCGGCAATGTCGACAACGTCGCCCGGATCATTGCCCAGGGGCTGACCGATCAGCTCAAGCGCAACGTCGTCGTCGAGAACCGGGCCGGCGCCAATGCCATCATCGGTGCCGAGTACGTCGCCCGGGCAGCCCCCGACGGCCATACGCTGCTGTTCGCCACCGCCGAGACGCATGCGATCAATCCGCACATCTACGCGAAGCTGCCCTACGAGCCGCGCGGCGACTTCGTATCGGTCGGCATCGTCAGCCGCTTTCCGTTCGCGCTCGTCATCAGTCCGGGGCTGCCGGCGGCGACGCTCGGCGAGTTCGTCGCCTATGCGAAGCAACAGGCCGGCAAGTTGAACTATGCGTCCTGGGGCGTCGGCAGCACGTCGCAGATCGCGTTCGAGCAATTGAAGCAGGCCACCGGCATCGACCTGACCCACGTGCCGTTCAAGGGCGCAGCGCCGGCGATCACCGCGGTCGTGGCCGGCGACGTGCAGGCGCTGATGGTGCCGCTGTCGGTCGCTCGGCCGCAGGCGGCCAGCGGGCGGGTGAAGCTGATCGCGGTCACCAGCGAAACGCGGGACCGCAGCGCGCCGGACATTCCGACCGCGACCGAGCAGGGCGTGCCGGTGGTCTTCGGCGGCTGGCATCTGCTGGCCGCCCCGAAGGGGACGCCAGCGGCCATCGTCGACGGCCTCAACGCGGCACTGAATGCGGTGACCGGCAATCCGGAATACGCGGCGCGCCTGGACAAACAGGGGGTCCGGGCCGTCCAGTCGACGCCGGCCGAGGCTGGCGCGATGGCAGCGTCGGAATGGCAGCGCTGGGGCGAGGTGGCGCGCGCGGCGCGCGTGACGGCGGAGTGAACCCGGGCGGGAGACGCGCAGCCGTGCTGCCTGCCCGGCATCCGGCGAGGCCCGGTCCGCTCAGGGCATGCCGGCAGAGCGCCGGCCCCGGCCGGTCAGCCGCCGCAGCAGATAGCCGCCGAACAGCCGCAGGTGCATGCCGGTCAACAGCGCGTTGTCGCGGAAATAGTCGAAGTGCGAGACGCCGCCTTCGGCTTCGGTCAGGTAGCGCACCGGCGCATCGACATTGACGACCGGCACGCCGTGCCAGCAGAGCCGGACCACGGCCTCGGCGTCGAAGTCGAAGCGCCGCATGAAGCGGGTGCCGAGCATGATCTGCACCAGCGGCGCGATCGGGTAGACCCGGAAGCCGAACAGCGAATCGCCGATGCCGGTGTCGAAGGTCTCGAGATTGACCCACCAGTTGGAGATCCGGCGGCCGCGGACCCGCAGCGCCGGCGCGCTGGCGTCGAACACCGGCCGGCCGAGGATCATCGCGCGCGGCGCGCGCTGCGATTCGGCCATGAACGCGCCGATCCGGTCGGCCGGATGCTGGCCGTCGGCGTCCATCGTCAGCGCATGAGTGAAGCCGGCGCGCAGCGCCGCGGTCAGGCCGGCGAGGATCGCGGCGCCCTTGCCCTGATTGTGCGCCAGCGTGATCACCCGCAGCCCCGGCCGATGCTCGGGTGACGCCGGATCGGTCAGCGGCGCCAGCGACCCGGCGCTGCCGTCGGTACTGCCGTCGATGACGACCCAGACCGGCGACCAGGCGGCCAGCGCCTGCTCGACCGTCGGCCGCAGCAGGGTCCCGCTGTCGTAGCTCGGGATGATCACGAGCCGCCGCGGATCGGCCGCCGCCGGCGGACAGTCGTCACTCACCGAGCGCCTCGCGATAGTGGCGCTCGACCGCGGCGACCAGCCGATCGGTGTCGTCATCGGCTTCGAAGCGCTCGCCGAGCCGGACCGTGAAACGGATCGGCAACGGCGGCCGGCGCAGCAGCGGCCAGCCCTTGCGCAAGTAGGGCGAATCGGTCTCGATCAGGATCGTCTGCACCGGCGCACGCGCCTTCTTGGCGATCAGCGCAAAGCCGCTCGACATCGGATTGACCGGCGGACGCACGGTCCGGGTCGCCTCGGGAAAGACCAGCAGCCGGCTGCCGCGCGCGAGATCGTCGACCGCGAGCCGGATCATGCTGCGCGCCGAATCGTTGCGGATGAAACCGGCCATCCGCGCGCCGGCGCCGAGGAACGGGTTGTCCCAGAGATCCGCTTTCATGATGCAGTTGACGTCGTCGAGCCGGCCGATCACCAGCATCACGTCCATCATGGTCGGATGGTTCGGTGCCAGGATCAGCCGCCGTTCGCCGCGCAGCGCGTCGAGCGCGGCGTTGTCGACGCACAGCAGGCCGAGCCGCTCGCACAGCGCGAGACAGCCGGCGAAGCCCCGATGCATCACGCGGCGGCCGATGCGGCGGCGCACCGCCGGTGCCAGCAGCGGATGCAGCAGCCAGGCAGCCAGGCACCAGCCGAGGAACGTCGTCCCGACTGCCAGCCACGCCAGCCCGAGCCGCATCGAGTCGAACGCGGCGCGCAGCGGATTGGTACGGGCCGGCGGCACCCGCCGGACATCGGGCGGATCGGCCGCGAGCCGGTCGTGCCGCTGCGCCGTCGGATCGTCGAAAGGCAGTCGCATCGCGTCAGCGACCAGCCGGGAATTGCGACGGCCGGCGGGCGGCCCGCTCGGCGGATTCGGCGAAGATCCAGGTGAATGCGACGCCGGCCGAGACGTTGGTCCGCTTGCGCACCAGCGGCGAGTCGGCGAAGGTCGCGCCGCCGACCTGGTCGATGCGAGCGAAGCCGCCGAACCAGTGCCGCGCGAAGCGCTTGCTGACTGCCACGGTCCATTGCATGCCGCTATAGCCACCGCCGGCCCGGTAGGCCGGCCGGTTCGCGGTCGCGTACTGCGGATCGACCGTGTAAAAGTAATCGTGAAAGCGCGCGGTCGCGAACAGCGGTCCGGCGATGAAGCCGACGTTCCAGCCCGGCAGGCCGGCGAAGTCGCGCAGATCCCAGGCGAGCCGCGGATGGAAGACGAAGCCGACGTTGCGCGACGAGCCCGACAACGTCATCCCGTAGCGCAGCGGCAACTGCAACTGCAGCCGCTGGCGGCGATCCTCCGAGCGCCACAGGTCGGACTTGAGCTGCGGGCCGAACTCGAGCGCCGGCCGCAGCCGCGGCATGCCGGCCCGGGTCGGGTTGTCGTCGCTGCGAACCGGCACCGACAGGTTGATGCTGAAGTCGAGCTCGAGCCGGCCGCGGTCGAGCAATTCCGCGCGCAGCCCGCTGCGGTCGAGGTTGAGCCGCGGCGAGCGATAGACCAGGTACGGCAGCGGCAGCAGATAGCTGCGTGACTTGTCGGATCCGCGATAGTCCGGCAGCGTCAATGCGGTGATGCCGAGGCCCGCTTCCCAGACCGGCGGTGCCCGGTCGTCCTCGATCTCGTCGGCCCGCGCCGGCATGGCCGCCGGCAGCGTCGTCAGCAGCGTCATCACCAGCGCCGCATACGCAGGGGCGCGAATACGTGTCGAGATGGTCATGAGGGACGGTCAACCGCCGAACTGGACATGCGGACGGAAATCAGACGATTGCGAACTCACCGAGCCTCCGAGTATCGGTCGCGGGCCCCGCCACGCCGCCCGGAATTATAGAAAGCACCCGGTGGTCGCTCCGGAAAGCCGTCGCCGGCCGATCGCCGGCCGCCGGCAGCGGCCGGCAAGCCATTGAATTGGCGACGGAATTGGACGCCAACGCTGTGCAAGTATGCCCTCCTGCGGTGCCGCATGAGTGACGCCATGTTGCGGCGCCACGACCCGCCCGCCAGGCCGGGCCCGGGGGCGCGTAACGGTAGCGGCAGGTACGGCGTGCTCAGAAGATGCCGAGTGCCAGCCCGCCGGCCAGCGTGGCGCCGAATTCGCCGGCGCGTGCCTGCTCGACCGGACCGACCCGCTTCGGCGCCCGGATCGCGGCGGCGGTCTGCGCGCCGGTCACGACGATCAACGGGGCGGCCACGGCGCGCAGGCGCCAGCCGTTCGCGATCCGCTCGACTTGGCGGACCGCGCCGTGGCCGTCGCTGCCGGCCGCGACGATCAATCCATAGGGCCGGCCGTTGATCCGATCGAGCACGTCGTAGTAGGTGCGATCGAAGAACTCCTTCATCGTCCCCGACAGCGCGGCGAGGTTTTCCGGCGCGACGAACAGATAGGCCGCCGCGGCCAGCAGATCCGCTGCCGCGGCGCGCGCCGCCGGAACCCGGCGCACCCGGCACGAACCTTGCGATGAGGCAGTGACGCCGGCCGCACCGGCATGACCGACATGGCCACCATCCTCTCCACCCGCTTCGCGCAGCCCCGCCAGGGCGCCCAGTTCCGCGGCGCGCGCCAGTTGCCTGGCAGTTCCGGTCCGGGAGTGCCAGACGATCAGCAGTGTTCGCGGCTCGGATACTCGCAGCCCGGACATCCGCGGCCCGGGTATCCGCAGCTCGGTCGGGTCGCCGCGAGCAGCCTCGGCGTCTGCCGTGGCATGAGCGGCCTCGGCATCTACCGTGGCGTTTGTGACGCTAAGGTCAACGGCGGGCGGCGAACGACGTTTCTTGTGATCGTCCCCGTCGCGTTGTCGGCGCAAAGTGGAGTGCATATGGTAGGGTACGCGTGTCGCCTGAAGCACAGCGTGAATCTCCGGATGCTTTCTTCGTCGACCGGCGGGATCCAGTTTTCGAATCGACCGACTGCGCGTCTTCGCGCCGATTGCGTCTCGACATACGAGACACCTTGCGCTGCACCGGCTCGTGCGCGCCGTGATTGCCGTGACCCGTTGTATCGCAAACGTCGAACGGTTGCCATCCGTCGCCACCTCGTCGGCGTCCGTCCGGGCGCTGTTCGAGGCAAGTCCGCAGGTGCCAGCATGGCAGCGAGCGATAGACCGGGTACGCGAGCGACATTTCCTCAGAGGAGGTCCCAATGAACCTGTTTGACGCTTACCGCGAACGCTTCGCGGCGGCCCGCGACGAGGAAATGTCGTTGCTGGAGTATCTGGCGCTGTGCAAGCGCGATCCGATGGCCTATGCGAGCGCCGCCGAGCGGATGCTGGCGGCAATCGGCGAACCGGAAGTCATCGACACCCGCAATGACCCGCGCCTCTCGCGCCTGTTCTCCAATCGGCTGCTGAAGCGCTATCCGGCCTTCAAGGAGTTCTACGGCATGGAGGACGCGATCCAGCAGATCGTGTCCTACTTCCGGCACGCCGCGCAAGGGCTCGAGGAGCGCAAGCAGGTGCTCTATCTGCTCGGCCCGGTCGGCGGCGGCAAATCCTCGATCGCCGAGCGGCTGAAGTCGCTGATGGAGGCCTTCCCGATCTACGCGCTGAAGGGTTCGCCGGTCAACGAATCGCCGCTCGGCCTGTTCCATCCGGAACGCGACGGCCGGATGCTCGAGAAGGAATACGGTATCAGCCCGCGTTACCTGACCGGCATTTCGAGCCCGTGGGCGCTGAAGCGGCTGCAGGAGTTCGAAGGCGACCTGACCAAGTTCCGGGTGGTCCGGATCCAGCCGTCGGTGCTCAAGCAGACCGCGATCGCCAAGACCGAGCCGGGTGACGAGAACAACCAGGACATTTCGTCGCTGGTCGGCAAGGTCGACATCCGCAAGCTCGAGCTGCTGTCGCAGGACGATCCCGACGCCTACAGCTATTCCGGCGGCCTGTGCCTGGCCAACCAGGGGCTGCTGGAATTCGTCGAGATGTTCAAGGCGCCGATCAAGATGCTGCACCCGCTGCTGACGGCGACCCAGGAAGGCAACTTCAAGGGCACCGAGGGCTTCTCGGCAATCCCGTTCCAGGGCGTGATCCTCGCGCACTCGAACGAATCGGAGTGGCAGGCGTTCCGCAACAACCGGAACAACGAAGCGTTCCTCGACCGGATCTACATCGTCAAGGTGCCGTACTGCCTGCAGGTCTCCGAAGAGGTCAAGATCTACCGCAAGCTGCTCGCCAACAGCTCGCTGGCCAAGGCGCCGTGCGCGCCGGGCACGCTCGAGATGATGGCGCAGTTCGCGGTGCTGTCGCGGCTGAAGGAGCCGGAGAACTCGAGCATCTACGCCAAGATGCGGGTCTACGACGGCGAGAACCTGAAGGACGTCGAGCCGTCGGCGCGCTCGGTGCAGGAGTACCGCGAGTACGCCGGCATCGACGAGGGCATGACCGGCACCAGCACCCGCTTCTCGTACAAGGTGCTGTCGGCGGTCTTCAACTACGACCAGACCGAGGTTGCGGCCAATCCGGTCCACCTGATGTACGTGCTCGAGCAGCGGCTGCTGCGCGAACAGCTGCCGGAAGAGCAGATGCGCCGCTACCTGGATTTCATCAAGGGCTGGCTGTCGCCGCGCTATGCCGAATTCATCGGCAAGGAGATCCAGACCGCCTACCTCGAGTCGTATTCGGAGTACGGCCAGAACATCTTCGACCGCTACGTGACCTTCGCCGACTACTGGATCCAGGACGAGGACTACCGCGACCCCGAAACCGGCGAGAGCTTCGACCGCCAGCAGCTGAACAGCGAGCTCGAGAAGATCGAGAAGCCGGCCGGCATCGCGAATCCGAAGGATTTCCGCAACGAGATCGTCAACTTCGTGCTGCGGGCGCGCGCCAACAACAACGGCAAGAACCCGTCGTGGACCAGCTACGAGAAGCTGCGCGAGGTGATCGAGAAGAAGATGTTCTCGAACACCGAGGAGCTGCTGCCGGTGATCTCGTTCAACGCCAAGGCCTCGGCCGAGGACAAGAACAAGCACGAGAGCTTCGTCGCGCGGATGGTGTCCAAGGGCTATACCGAGAAGCAGGTCCGGTTGCTCTGCGAGTGGTATCTTCGAGTCAGAAAATCACAGTGAAAACGCTTTCGTTTCGCTGCGGTACGGGCCTGTCACCGAAGCGATCCCAGCAGTCGCCGCGGATCGGGCTCCGCCCGGCCGCTGGCGGCGCCCCCAGTGGGGGGGCGCAGCGGGACACGAGCAGTCCCTGCGGACTGCTCGTGCCAGCGGAGCGCCCTCGTCCTCCGGCCGAGGGCTCCGCCTTCGGCGCAACGGGGGCGTCATGAGCATCATCATCGACCGCCGCCTGAATGACCGGAAGAAGAGTTCGGTCAACCGGGAGCGTTTCATCCGCCGCTACAAGAGTCACATCAAGCATGCGGTGACCGACATGGTGTCGGAGCGGTCGATCAAGGACATGGACCGCGGCGGCGACGTCAAGATTCCGGTCAAGGACATCGCCGAGCCGACCTTCCGGCATGGCGAAGGCGGCGATCGCGAGGCGGTCCACCCGGGCAACCACAAGTTCAATCCGGGCGACCGGATTCCGCGGCCCGAAGGCGGCGGCGAGGGCGACGGCAGCGGCAGCGAGGGCGGCGAAGGCGACGGCCAGGACAGCTTCACCTTCACGCTGTCGCGCGAGGAGTTCATGGAGCTCTTCTTCGACGACCTCGAGCTGCCGCACCTGACCCGCACCCAGGTCGGCGACATCTTCGAATACAAGATGCAGCGCGCCGGCTATACGCTGCAGGGCTCGCCGACCAACCTGTCGGTGCCGCGCTCGCTGCGCAACGCGCTCGGTCGGCGGATCGCGCTGTCCGGCAGCGCCCGGCGGGAGCTGCGCGCGCTGCAGGCGCGGCTGGCCGAGCTCGACGCGGCCGAGTCCGGCGCCCGGCGCGAGCCGGTCGGGTTCGCCGCGCCGGATGCGGACGAGGCCCGCGGCGACGCCGACGAACGCGCCCGCCTGCTCGCCGCGATCGAGGTGCTGAAGGCGCGGATCGCCAAGACCCCGTTCATCGACGAGATCGACCTGCGCTACCGCCACCGCGTGCCGGTGCCGCAGCCGATCAGCCAGGCGGTGATGTTCTGCCTGATGGACGTCTCGGCTTCGATGGACGAACGCAAGAAGGATCTCGCCAAGCGGTTCTTCACGCTGCTCTACCTGTTCCTGTCGCGCAAGTACCGCAAGGTCGAGGTGATCTTCATCCGCCATACCGAAGAGGCCGAGGAGGTCGACGAGGAACATTTCTTCCACGACCCGAAGACCGGCGGCACCGTCGTGTTCTCGGCGCTCGAGCTGATGCACCAGATCATCTCCGACCGGTTCCTGCCGACCGAATGGAACATCTATGGCGCGCAGGCATCCGACGGCGACGCGTTCGGCGCCGACCCGGACAAGAGCAGCGATTTCCTCGCCGAGAAGATCCTGCCGGGGCTGCGCCACTTCGCCTACGTCGAGGTGCCCGACTCCGACAGCCGGCCGTCGCGGCTCGCTGCGGCGTACCGGCGGATCGACAGCGATCACTTCGCGATGCGGCAGGTGCGGGAGCGCCGGGACATCTATCCGGTCTTCCGCGAGCTGTTCTCCTCCGAGAAGGCGGCGAAATGAGCAAGGACCATACCGTCGTGCTCGGCGCCCACGGCGCCGTGAACAACGCGCGGGCGCGGGTCGGGCCGCTATCGACCGGGGCCGAATGGTCGTTCGAGCTGCTCGCCAAGTACGACCGCGCGATCGCCGAGATCGCGGTCGGCGAGTTCGGGCTCGACTGCTATCCGAACCAGATCGAAGTGATCTCGTCGGAGCAGATGCTCGACGCCTATTCGATGACCGGGCTGCCGATCGGCTATCCGCACTGGAGCTTCGGCAAGTCGTTCATCCAGAACGAGCACATGTACCGGACCGGGATGCGCGGCCTCGCCTACGAGATCGTGATCAACTCGGACCCGTGCATCGCGTATCTGATGGAAGAGAACACGATGCCGATGCAGGCACTCGTGATCGCCCACGCCTGCTACGGGCACAACTCGTTCTTCAAGGGCAACTACCTGTTCCGCCAGTGGACCAGCGCCGACGCGATCATCGACTACATGGTGTTCGCGCGGCAGTACGTCCGCCACTGCGAGGAGAAGTACGGCGTCGCCGAGGTCGAGGCACTGCTCGACGCCTGCCATGCGCTGATGGATTTCGGCATCAACCGCTACCGTCATCCGAAGCCGCTGTCGCCGGCCGACGAGCTGCGCCGCCATCGCGAACGCCAGGAATACTCGTGGCAGCAGTACGACGAGATCTGGCGGACGCTGCCGGCCAACCAGGCGAGCGATACCAGTGAACGCAAGGCGGCGCGCTTTCCCGAGGAGCCGCAGGAGAACCTGCTGTATTTCGTCGAGAAGCACTCGCCGAAGCTGCAGGCCTGGGAGCGCGAGCTGGTCCGGATCGTCCGCAAGGTCGCCCAGTACTTCTATCCGCAGGGCCTGACCAAGGTCATGAACGAGGGCTGGGCCACCTTCTGGCACTACACGCTGCTGAACCGGCTCTATGATCGCGGCCTGGTCGACGACGGCTTCATGATCGAGGTGCTGACCTCGCATACCAATGTCGTCACGCAGCGCGGCTACGACCAGCGCGGCTACGGCGGCATCAATCCGTACGCGCTCGGCTACGCGATGTTCACCGACATCCGCCGGATCTGCGAACGCCCCGACGACGAGGACCGCTTCTGGTTCCCCGATATCGCCGGGTCGGACTGGCGCAAGACGCTCGACTTCGCGATGCGCAACTACAAGGACGAGTCGTTCATCGCGCAGTTCTTGTCGCCGCGGCTGATCCGCGAGTTCCACCTGTTCGCGGTCGCCGACCATCAGACCGAGGACGCGATCCTCATCGACAGCATCCACAACGAGGCCGGCTACCGCCGGGTCCGGCAGCTGCTGGCGCAGCAGTACAACCGCGACTACCTGCTGCCCGACATCCAGATCGTCAACTTCGACCGCGACGGCGACCGCAGCCTGCGCGTGCAGCACCGCCGCCACCGCGGCCGGCCGCTGTCGAACGAAGCGGCGCGCGTGCTCGGTTATCTGCAGCGGCTCTGGGGCTTCAAGGTCCGGCTCGATACCGTCGACGAAGGCGGCACCGTCGTCCACTACGAGGAAGCGCTGCCGGGATGACCGAGGTCGCAGGGGTGACCGAGGTCGCAGGGGTGACCGAGGTCGCAGGGGTGACCGAGGTCGCAGGGATGGCCCGGGTCGCGGGGTTGGCCGGGAAAGCCGGTGACCGCGGCGCAGCGGCAGGAGTCGTGCCATGACGCTGACCGGCGCGATCGCGCTGCGCCTGCTGGCCGCGGCGGCGCTCGGCGGACTGGTCGGCATCGAACGCGAGCGGCGTCATACGTGGACAGCCGGCCTGCGTACCCACATGCTGGTGTCGGTCGGTTCCTGCCTGTTCATGCTGACCTCGGCGTACGGCTTTGCCGACGTCCTCGATCATGACCATGTCGCACTCGACCCGTCGCGGATCGCGGCGCAGGTCGCGAGCGGTATCGGCTTTCTCGGCGCCGGCGCGATCCTGCTGCGCAAGGACTTCATTCGCGGGCTGACCACGGCGGCGAGCATCTGGACCGTCGCCGCGATCGGGCTGGCATGCGGCGGCGGCCTGCTCGGTCCTGCGGCGGCGACCACGGCGCTGGCGCTGCTGATCCTGGCCGGCATCCGGCCGCTCGAGGAGCGCTTCTTCCGGCACGGCCATGCGCATCACGTCGTGGTCCGGACCGCCGGCGGCACCGAGGCGCTGCCCGAACTGCGCCGCGCCGCGCAGGCGCATCGACTGGTCCTGATCGACTTCAAGATGCGGCAGGACGGCGACGACGCCGCGACGCGCTTCGACCTGACCCTGCAGGGCGACCTGCCGCAGCTGCTCGACTGGGCCCAGGCGCTGAAGTCCGCGGCAAGCCCGGAGCGGCCGATGTCGATCGAGGCGATCTCCGGCCGGATCGCGACCCGAGAGCTCAAATAGAGGTCGACCGCCCGTCTCGGGGGATCAGGAGGACGGCTCGGCCGGGTCCGGCTCGGCGTCGAGATCGATGACCTTGTCCCGCACTGCGCCCGGCGTCAGCGACAGCAGGTCGCCGGCAGCGGCGAAATCGGCGTCGAGCGCGGGATGGTCCCAGCCGTCGCCGGAATGGCGCGCGATCCGCAGCGCCAGCAGCACGGTGCGCGCTTGCGGGTCGTCGGCCGAGCGGTCGTCGGTGATCCGCACCAGCAGCTCCGGCAGCCGCCAGGCGCGCAACAGCTCCTGCTCGAGATCGCAGAGCTCGATGTTGAGCACTGCGCGTTGCAGCGCGCCGGTGTGCTGCGTCGGATCGGCGCTGCGGCGCCGCTCGATCTCGAGCGCCAGCGTCGGCGCATGGGTCCACAGCAGCGTCTCGGTGAAGTCGTGCATCAGCGCCGCTTCATGGATGATCTCGGCGTCCGGATCCTTCCGATGCACCGCGAATGCCAGCGCGAACAATGCGGCGCGGTACGAGCGGTCGAGCACCCGGCGGACGCCGGCGCGTGCCTGCGGCCACGACGCCAGCACCGTCTCGATCACCGGCTGGCTGGAGAACGCCGTGAAGAACGGCGGGATCCCCATCATCAGGATCGCCTGCGCAACCGTCTCGGAGCCGGTCTCGGCCCGCTTCGAACGGCGCTGCGCGACGTGCGCGAGCAGCTTGACCGTCATCATCGGATCGGCCAGTACCAGCGGCGCCAGCTGACTGACGGCAACGGTATCCTGCTCCGGCGCCAGCGCCGCCAGCGCGGTCGCGGTCCGCTCGAGCACCGGGATCGGCTCGGCAGCGAAGTAGGATGCCCAGACGGGCAATGACGACGGAGCCTTGGTCAGCATGGCGTGCTCGGTCGGCGGCCGCGCGGGATCGCGGTCGCCCTGCCGGGATTATCGGCCGCGATCGCCCGGACTTGAACCCGGCGGCGGCCGACGGGCTGTTAGGATGGACGTCCAGGATACACGTCTCGCCTCGGAGGTCTCGACATGAACGCCATCGTGCCCTCGGTTCTCGAGATCGATGTCGTCTCGGACGTGGTGTGCCCATGGTGCTTCGTCGGCAAGCGCCAGCTCGACCAGGCCGTTGCGCAGTGGCAGCAGCGTCATCCGCGGCAGCCGGCGCCGACGCTGCGCTGGCGGCCGTTCCAGCTGAATCCGGACCTGCCGGGCGCCGGCATGCTGCGCGAGGACTATCTGCTGCGCAAGTTCGGCCACCGCGGCGGCGCGGCGGCCTACCAGCGCGTCCGCGACGCCGCCCGCAACGTCGGCCTGACGCTCGCGCTGGAGGCGATCCGGATCCAGCCGAACACGCTCAGATGCCACGGCCTGATCGAGGTCGCGGCCGAGGCTGGCTGCCAGACCGCGCTGGTCGAGGCGCTGTTCGCCGCGTACTTCCTGCATGGCCGGGATCTGTCGGACGACGCGGTGCTGCGCGAGATCGCCGCCGGCGCCGGCGTACCGGCCGATCTGATCGACGCGGTGCTGAACGGCGACGCGGTGACCCGGCTGGTCGCCGCGGCCGATGCCGAGCTGCGCGAATACGGCGTCGACGGCGTGCCGCTGTTCCTCGTCGGCAGCGCGGGCGGCGCGCGGCTCGCGGTCAGCGGCGCTCAGGGCAGCGCGGCACTGCTCGAGGCGTTCGAACGGGCGATGGCCGGGGACGACCCGCCTCCGATCGCCGCCCCTTGAAGACCGGCTCGCGCTTCTCCCGGAAGGCCCGGGCCGGTGTGCCCCGCCCGCGGCTCGACCGGCAGCTGCGCGAACAGCCAGTCGCGGAGCAGCTCCAGCGCCGTGTCACCGACGTGCCGCGGGGACGTGAGCAGATAGTAGGTACGCTCGGAAGGGACTTCGTGGGGGAAGACCTGGGTCAGCAGGCCCTTGCGCATTTCTTCCTGGATCAGAAAGCTCTGGGCGATGGCGATGCCGAGGCCTTGTTGCGCCGCGAGATAGGCCATCGCCGACGACTCGAACTTCATGCCGCGATCGGGGCTCACGCCCGCCACGCCGACGGCCGAAAGCCAGACCTCCCAATCCCGAGGGCGCGCCAGCGAGTGCAGCAGGGTCACGTGCCGCAGGTCGGCCGGGTCGCGCAGTGACCACTTGCCGGAAGCTGCGTCCGGGCCGCCGACGGCGATCAGACTGTAGTCGAAGAGGCGGTCGCTGCGGATCGATTCGTCGGGCGGCCCGACGATCGTCCGGATGCAGGCGTGAACGTCGCTGTGCTCGAAATCCACCGGGGCGACCGAGGCGGTAAGGCGCAGGTCGATCTCGGGGTTGATCTCCAGGAACTTGCCCAGCCGCGGGATCAGCCAATGCATCGCGAAGGTCGAGTAGACCTGCAGGTTCAGGACATTCTGCCGGCCGGAGAATCTCAGCTTCCGGGTTGCCAGGTCGATGATCGAGAACGCCTCGACGACTTCCCGCATGTAGGCCTTTCCTTCCGGCGTCAGCGTGACCGCCCGATGGTCCCGGTAGAACAGCGGCACGCCGTAGAGGGTCTCGAGATTGCGTATATGGCGGCTGATGGCCGACTGGGTCAGGAACAGTTCCTGGGCGGCCTTGGTGAAGCTCTGGTTGCGCGCGGCGGATTCGAAGGCCTTGAGGGCGGTCAGCGGCGGTAGTCGGGTCATCGGCGCCATCCATGAGTCAGACTCATCCATCCTAGCAAAAGAAGTCGGTTGAATGTCGGCGGGCGGGCGTCCGAAAATGTCGGGCCCCGCGAGACCGACGCACCCATGAAGCGATACCAGCTGTTCATCGACAATCAGTGGCAGGACCCGCACTCGGGCGCCTGGTTCGAGACCGTCGATCCGTTCTCCGGGGAAGCCTGGGCCGAGATTCCGCGCTGCGACGCCGCCGACGCGGATCGGGCCGTGCAGGCGGCGGCCCGGGCGGCCGAAGGGCCATGGCGACAGATGTCCGCGAGCGAGCGCGGGATGCTGCTGCACCGGCTCGGCTCGCTGATCGAACGCGATGTCGAGCACCTGGCGCAGATCGAGAGCCGCGACAACGGCAAGCTGATCAACGACGTCCGTGCCCAGATGCGGTACATGGCGAAGTACTTCTACTATTTCGGCGGCCTGGCCGACAAGATCCAGGGCGCGGTGGTACCGATCGATCGGCCCAAGGTCTTCAATTTCATCCGCTACGAGCCGATGGGCGTCGTGCTCTGCATCACGGCGTGGAATTCGTCGCTGTCGCTGACGACCTGGAAGGCGGCACCCGCCCTGTGCGCCGGCAACACGCTCGTCTGCAAGCCGTCCGAGTTCACGTCGGCATCGATGTTCGAGCTGGCCAGGCTGGCGCTGGAGGCCGGGTTTCCGCCCGGCGTGTTCAACGTGGTGACCGGCTTCGGCGCGGAGATCGGCGATGCTTTGGTCAAGCATCCTGCCGTCGATCGCATCGCCTTCACCGGCGGCGACGAGGCCGGCCGGAAAATCTATGCGGCCGCGGCGCAGAACCTCAAGCGGGTTTCGCTCGAGCTGGGCGGCAAGTCGCCGAACATCGTGTTCGACGATGCCGACCTCGATCAGGCGGTCAACGGCGTCATCGCCGGAATCTTCTCGGCCACCGGGCAGACCTGCGTCGCCGGATCGCGGGTGCTGCTGCAGGAATCGATCCACGACGAGGTGGTGGAGCGGATCACCCGCATCACCCGGTCCGCGAAGATCGGCGACCCGGCGGATCCCGCCAGCGAGATCGGTCCGGTCACGACCCGGCCCCAGTTCGAGAAGATCCTGGGCTACATCGAGATCGCCAAGCGCGAAGGCGCGCGGTGCGTGGTCGGCGGCCGGTCATTGTCCGGGCCCGGCTACGGCGCCGGCCAGTTCGTCGAGCCGACCATTTTCGTCGACGTCCGGAACGACATGCGGATCGCGCAGGAAGAAGTGTTCGGCCCGGTCCTCTCGGTCCTGAAGTTCAAGGACGAGGCGGATGCGATCCGGATCGGCAACGACATCCGGTTCGGTCTCGCCGCCGGGGTCTGGACCTCGAGCCTGCACCGGGCCATGCTGATGTCCGAGAAGCTCCGCGCCGGCACCGTCTGGATCAACAACTATCGGTCGAGCAGCTACATGACGCCGTTCGGCGGTTTCAAGCAGAGCGGCATCGGGCGCGAGGGCGGCATCGAATCGGTCAAGGAATTCATGGAGGCCAAGAGCGTGTGGATCTCCAGCGACCTGAAGATCCCCCGCATCTTCGCCGGCACGTGACCGCCCCGAGCCGAGGGCCTGCGATGCTGGCGACCGAGATCCTTGCCGGCGGCGCCGCCGCCCTGCAGCAGGCGGCGCTGCCCGCGGCCGTGATCCACCACGCCAAGCGGGCGGTGATCGACTGGTACGCGTCGGTGTACCCGGGCCTCGACTGCGCGGTCGTCGGGCTGCTGCAGGAGGTGGTGGCCGAGAATCTCGATCTGGGCGACGCGACCATCGTCGGCGGCCGCCGCGCCACCGCCCGGGCGGCGGCGCTGGTGAACGGCACCGCCGCGCATGCCGCCGAGATCGACGACAGTTTTCGCGACGCGATGTATCACCCGGGCGCCGCGACCATCGCCGCGGCGCTGGCCGCCGGCCAGCAGGCCGACGCCGACGGCCTGCGGTTCCTGCGCGCCGTGGTGACCGGCTACGAGGTGTCGACCCGCATCGGGGTCGCCCTCGGCCGGGCGCACTACCGGTACTGGCACAACACCGGCACGGTCGGCACGTTCGGCGCCGCCGCCGCCGTCGGCAGCGTGCTCGGGCTGGACGCCCGCCGCTTCGCCCATGCGCTGGCGACCGCCGCCACCTTCGCGGCCGGGTTGCAGCAGGCGTTCCGGATGGATTCGATGTCGAAGCCGCTGCATGCGGGCCGCGCCGCCGAAGCCGGCGTGCTGGCCGCCACGCTGGCAGCTCGCGGGGTGACCGGCTCGCTCGACGTGCTCGACGGCGAGGACGGCCTGGGCCGGGCGATGTCGGACGACGTCGCATGGGCCGGCGTCGGCGCCACGCTCGGCGAGGACTTCCACATCACCCGCCTGACGTTCAAGAATCACATCGGCTGCGGTCACGCGTTCGCCGCGATCGACGGCGCCCTGGCGCTGCAGCGCCGGCACGCGCTGGCGGTCGACGACATCGCGGCGGTGCGGGTCTCGACCTACAAGCCGGCCCTGGACATCGCCTGTTACCTGAACCCCGCCACTGCCAACGAAGCCCGCTTCAGCCTGCGCTACGTCGTCGCCACCGCGCTGGTCCACGGCAGCGTGCGCCTCACCGCCTACGAGCCGACCCGTCTCGACGATCCGAAGACTCGGGCGCTGATGGAGCGGATCGAGGTCGCCGTCGATCCGGAGATCGATCGCGCGTTCCCGGACCGGCGGGCCGCGCGCATCGAGGTCACTACGGCCGGCGGGCGGACGCTGGATCATTTCCAACCGAACCGCAAGGGCGACCCGGAAGAGCCGCTGACCGATCGGGAGGTGGCCGGCAAGTTCCTCGAGCTGGCGGCGCCCAGGCTCGGACCCGAACGCGCAGAAGGCCTGCTCGCACGCCTGTGGGACCTCGAGCAGGCGAAGTCGCTGCACTGGTAGGACATGACGAGCACTCCGACCCCGGCCGCATCGGGTCCGGCACAAGCCGGGCAGCCGCTGCTCTTTACGCCGCTGACGCTGCGTTCGCTGACGCTGCGCAACCGCATCGTCGCATCGCCGATGTGCCAGTACCACTCGGTCGCCGGCACGCCGGGCGACTGGCAGATGGTCAACCTCGGCAAGTTCGCGGTCGGCGGCGCCGCGATCGTGTTCGGCGAGGAGACGGCGATCGAGCCGGAGGGCCGCAAGACCTACGCCTGCGCCGGCCTCTGGAACGACCAGCAGGTGGCGGCATACCGGCGCATCAACGACTTCCTGCAGGCGCACGGCGCGATTCCAGCGGTGCAGCTCGGCCATTCCGGCGGCAAGGGTTCCTGCCATACGGCGTTGCAGAAATGGGCGCCGCTGACGCCCGAGAGTGCCGCACAGGGCCTGGCGCCGTGGACCTGCCTGGTGCCGAGCATCCGCGAGCCCGCGCCGCCGCTGCCGCGCGTCCGGGAGATGGATGCGGACGACATCCGGCGGCATCTGCAGGTCTGGCGGGAGGCGGCCGCGCGGGCGCTCGATGCCGGCTACCGGATCCTGGAGATCCATGGTGCCCACGGCTACCTGATCCACCAGTTCCTCTCGCCGGTCACCAACCGGCGCAGCGACGGCTACGGCGGATCGCTGGAAGGCCGCATGCGCCTCGCGCTCGAGGTCACGGAGACGGTCCGGGCCGCCTGGCCGGGCGACCTGCCGCTCTTTTTCCGGATCTCCGCCGTCGACGGCCGCGGCGGGCTGTGGGACCTGCCCGATTCGGTCGCCCTCTCGGCGGCACTGAAGGAACGCGGCGTCGACGTGGTCGACTGCTCGTCCGGCGGCATCGCCGGCAACTCGAAGATGCCGGTGGTGCGACGCGTCCCCGGCTACCAGGTCGGGTTCTCCGACACCATCCGCCGCGAGACCGGCTGCCGCACCATGGCGGTCGGCCTGATCACCGAGGCACGGCAGGCGGAAGCCATCCTGCAGGCCGGCCAGGCCGATCTGGTCGCGCTGGCCCGCGAACTGATGTGGAATCCGAACTGGCCGGTCCATGCCGCGGTCGAGATGCTGGGCCGCGATGCGATGAACCTGCTGCCCGAAGAGCAGGCGATGCGGCTGATCCGGCGCGAGGTGATCGCCGCCCTGCCGCTGAACCGCCACGGCGGGCCCTCGACCGCGAGCGAAGACGCGCTGACCGAGATGATCTAGGCCTGTTCACTCCATCGGCGGGTTCGAGCAGGCGTCGCGCTACCGGTGCGGCGACCGGCGCCGGGCGTCGACGTAGGCGAAGCCGGTGCGATAGCTGCCGGCGTACAGGGCCCGGGCAGCGGGCGAATCCGGACCGGCCCCGAGCAACCGGCAGGCGTGCTCCACGCCCCATCCCCGCAGGCTCGCCACCGATCCCTCGGACTCGTGGGCGATGCGGCCGCCCCGCCAGACGCGGAGCGCCAGCACGGCTTCGCTGAGCTTGGTCGGCGACGCCTTGTCCATCCGGACTTCGACGAGCGGCAGGAGCCGCACCACTTCCGGCGCAGGATGCCAGGGGCCGGGCGGACCGGAGAATGCCGCGTACGAGATGTCGCCGGCGCCGGCGATGGCCGCGACCGCCTGCGCGCTGTTGCGCGCCTGGCGCAGGTCCAGCGGCCGCGGGCAGTCGAGGTGCGGCACCCACGGCATGGTGATCTCGATCCGGTCGGGCGGGCCGCCGCGCACGTCCTCGAACATCGCCACCAGCAGGTTCAGGTAGATGTTGCACGGGTAGCGCTTGAACACGAGGCTGGCGGCGGCGTTCGATTCCGGATCGGCGAGCCGGTCCATGTCGACCCGGCCTTCCCCGAAGAGCGTGAACAGGCCGCGCTCGAAATCGCGGGACGCGTCCCAGCCCTGCGAGGCGAGCAGCGCGGCCTCCAGGCCGTGCGCCGCCCCCCAGCCGAAGTGGGTCATGCCGATCATCGACGCGGCGCTGTTGATCGCCAGCCCCGATGCGCGCGTCAGCGCGATCGCGAGCGCAGCGGTGCAGGCCTGCGCGTCGAGGCGAAGCAGGCGCGCTGCGCTGGCCGCGGCCGCGAGCGTGCCGAAGACGCCCGGACTGTGAAAGCCGACACCGGGACGCGCGGCGGTCAGCGCGCGCCGGAACCGCCAGCCGGTCTCGACACCGGCCAGGACCGCGGTCGCGATCGCGTCGTCGCCGCTGCCATCGCCGCTGTCGCCCGCGCCGCCGCTGTCGCCCGCGCCGCCGCGGCCCGCGCCGCGGTCGCCGCACGCGGCATCGACCACGCAGGCGGCTAGCGTGGCCGGCAGCACCGTGTGGGACGGGCCGGGATCCATCGGATCCAGATCCGACGCACCGGCGGCCGTGGCGAGGTGCCCGATGCCGCCGAGCGGCTCCAGCAGCGTCGCGAGCATCTTCACGGCACCGGACGCGCCTTCGGGCGAGGACGCGAGCGACGGGAACGGCCACGCCCATTGCTCGCGCTCGACCCCGAGCAGGGTACAGAGCAGCGACGCGCGGATGCCCTGGTCGATCGCGCGCCGCGAGGGCTCGGGTTCGCGAGCGATGTCCGCCGCTGCGACCCGCTCCCCCAACCCGACAGCATCTCCACCCACGCCGACTTCCTTCCGCGATTCGATCGATGGAAAAAATGTTAGCGCAACGCCCGATCCATGAGAACGATCGATGCATCGGATGCATGACTCTGACTCATGAATTCCAACCAAAATGTCGATTGAGTCTGCAGACGGAATCTCTATGATCGCGCCGCGGCCGGGCAGTCGACATTCGGAGAATTCATTGGGGACGCGGACCGAGCTGGAATTCGATGTGATCGTGGTGGGATGCGGCGTTGCAGGCCTGAGCGCCGCGGTCGCTGCCGCCGAAGCCGGCGCCAGGGTGGCTCTGCTCGAGCGCTCGACCTTCGAAGAGCGCGGCGGCAACACCCGCTATACCGAAGCGTATCTGCGGATGAAGAGCGAGACGGAGTTGTCGCACGACTTCGAATCGCTGCTGCTCGACAACAGCGGCTATTACATCGCCCCCGACTTCATCGAATCCACGGTGCTGGACTACGAGAACTGGTCTCCGATCGTTCGCGCCCTGCCCTTCACCGATCCGGAACTGATCTCCACCTTCGTCGACGCGGTACCGCGCGCGATCGCGTGGCTGAAGGCGCACGGGATCACGTTCGGCGAAGCCGGCTTCTACGGCCTGACGCCGCGTCCGTCGCCGCGGATCGCGGTGAACGGCGGAGGGCTGCAGCTGATCGAGACACTGACCGCCTGCGCCGAGAAGGCCGGCGTGCGCTTCTTCTACCAGACCGCCGCCAGCGAGCTGATCCAGTCGGACGAAGGGAAGGTCTGCGGACTGGTCGCCACCACCCTGGACAACCGGCCGCACCGCTTCGAGGGCAACGCGGTCATCCTCGCCTGCGGCGGCTTCCAGGGCAACCCGGAGATGGTCGTCCGCTACATCGGCGCCAAGGGCCGCTATCTGCGGCCGGTCTGCCGCGGCGGCTACTACAACAAGGGCGAGGGCATCCGGATGGCATTGCGCCTCGGCGCCGCGCCGTCGGGCGACTATGCCGAATACCACGGCCAGCCGGTCGATCCGCGCTCGAGCGAATCCGAAGCGCTGGTGATGGTGTACCCGTACGGCGTGCTGATCAATCGCGAGGGCCGGCGCTTCATCGACGAGGCGCCCGGCACGATCGACGCGCACTACGAAGAGACGATCCGGATCATCTCGGAGCAGCGCAAGGGCATCGCGTTCTGCATCCTGGACGACAAGCTGAACCGGATCCGGAACTGGCGCCGCTGCGTCCGGACCGATCAGCCGCCGGTGACGATGCCGGACGTCGTGTCGCTGGGCCGCAGCCTCGGGTTCGACGGTGAGGCGGCGCAGCGCACCATCGACGAGTACAACCGCTGCTGCGGCTCGGGCAGGTTCGACCCGGAAACGCTGGACGGGCTGGCGACGACCGGCCTGACGCCGCGCAAGTCGAACTACGCGGTGCCGCTCGACACCCCGCCGTTCCACGCCTATCCGATCATTTCGGCGAACACCTTCACGCTCGGCGGCCTGAAGGTCAACTCGAACGCGCAGGTCATCAAGAACGAGGGCTGCGTGCTCCCGGGCCTCTACGCCGCGGGCGAGACCATCGGCCTGTACTACGGCCGCTATCCCGGCGCGACGTCGGTCCTGCGCGGCGCCGTATTCGGCCGCCGGGCCGGCGAGCACGCGGCCGGATCCCGCTGAGCCGGGCCGCGTTCGCCCGCGCATCACTTCGCACAACGACACCAGGAGATCGATCGTGATCAAGTCCCCCTTGCGCCGCCTGCTGCTGGCCATCGCCGGCATCGCCGCGGTCGCGCCCGCGTCCGCCCAGAATTTCCCCTCGCGGCCGATCCAGGTCGTCGTCCCCTATTCGCCCGGCGGCCCGACCGACGTGGTCGCGCGGCTGATGTCCCAGCGGCTGGCCGAGCGCCTGGGCAGCAGCGTCGTGGTCCAGTCGATGCCCGGCGCCGGCGGATCGCTCGGCACGGCCTTTGTCAGCCGGGCCAAGCCCGACGGCTACACGCTGCTGTTCGGCGTCAACTCGATGGCGATCTTCCCGTTCACCCGGCCCGCCAGCAATCCGCTGCCGTTCGATCCGACCGAGTTCGCGCCGGTCGCCGGCATCGCGGAGTCGGCCCACGTGATCGTCGCCAGCAAGTCCGCCGGCGTCCACAACATCGCCGAGATGGTCGAGCTCGCCAAGAAGAAGGAGGACGCGCTGAGCTTCGGTTCTTCCGGAGTCGGCGGTACCACGCATCTTCCGCTCGCACTGTTCGCGCATCGCGCCGGAATCAAGCTGCTGCACGTGCCGTACAAGGGCGCTGCGCCGGCGATGGTGGACACGATGTCGGGCGTGGTCTCGCTGTCCGGCCCGGGCTACACCAGCTCGGTCAAGGACGCGATCGAAGCCGGTTCGCTGGTGGCGCTGGCCGTCACGTCGGCCAAGCGCTTCCCGTTCCTGCCGAACGTGCCGACCTGGGCCGAACAGGGCTACCCGGACATGGTGTTCCCGATCTGGTACGGCCTGTTCGCGCCGAAGGGAACGCCGGCCGACATCGTGGCCAGGCTGAGCGGCGAGCTGGCCAAGATGGCCGAGGAGCCGGGCTATCAGAAGCAGCTGGCATCCCAGGGCAACGTCGCGACCTACATGACGCCCGAGCAGCTCGGCACGCTGCTGAAGGACGACATCCGCAAGCTCGGCGAGCGCCTGAAGGCGTCCAACATCAGCCTCCAGGAATAGACGGCGTGGCGGCAGGCGGCGACCGGGCCGGGGGCGACGACCGGGTCGGAGGTGCCGCGCGCGCCGGCCTGACGCGTCGGCTCGCCGAAGCCGCCCTCGCGGTCCGCTTCGACGCGCTACCCGCCGATGCTCGCCGGGTGGCGCGGGATTGCCTGATCGACTGGCTCGGGTGCTGCATCGCCGCGCTCGACCAGCCGGTCGGCCGCATCGTCGCCGACGCGGCGCGTGAAGAAGGGGGACATCCGCAGGCGACCATTCTCGGCCGCGGCTGGCAAGGGAGCACGGCACAGGCGGCGCTGGTGAACGGGACGCTGTCCCACGCGCTCGACTACGATGACGTCAACCTGGCGGTACCGGGCCACCTGTCCGTCGCCATCGTTCCCGGCCTGCTCGCGCTGGCCGAGCAGCGCAATGCGTCGGCCGCGGACTTCGCCGCCGCGTTCGTCGCCGGGTACGAATTCGCCTGCCGGGTGGGCCGGCTGGTCGAGCCGGCCCACTACGCCAACGGCTTTCACGCGACCGCGACCATCGGCTGCCTCGGCGCGGCGGTCGCCTGCTCTCACCTGCTCGGGCTGACCAGCACCCAGGCCTGCCACGCGATCGGCATCGCCGCGACCCAGGCAGCCGGGCTGAAGGCGATGTTCGGCAGCATGGCCAAGCCGCTGCATGCCGGACTCGCCGCGCAGACCGGGCTCAGGGCGGCGCAGCTCGCGCGCAGGGGCCTGACCAGCCGCGACGATGCGCTGGAATGCGGGCAGGGATTCGCGGCGGTCCACGGGCGCGACTTCTTCGCCGAGGCCGCCACGGCGGCCCCGCCCGGCGGCTTCCACCTCTACGGCAATCTCTTCAAGTTCCATGCGGCCTGCTACAGCACCCATGCGGCGATCGAGGCGGCGGCAGCGCTGCGCCGCGAGCATTCGATCGATCCGCGCACGGTCCGGGCCATCGAGGTGATCGCCGGCGACGGCTGCTCGATCTGCAATATCCAGTCACCCACGACCGGGCTCGAGGCCAAGTTCAGCCTGCGGGCCTGCGCCGCCTTCTCGCTGCTGGCGATGGATACGAGCGGCCTGGAGATCTGGGACCGGGTGTCGGAGCCGCAGGTCCGGTCGCTGACCGAGCGCGTGCGGGTCCGGCTGGTGCCGGAGATGGGCCTGAGCGACGCCACCGTCGGCATCATGCTCGACGACGGCCGCGAGCTGCGGCGAACCTGCGACTGCGGCACGCCGATCGCGGACAAGGCGCTGCAGTCGGAGCGGGTCCTGGCAAAGTTCCGTTCGATCGCGGGCCCCGTCCTCGGCGCGCGCAGCACGACCCTGCTGTGCCGGCGGCTGGACCGGTTCGAGGCGATGCCGGACTTCGCCGAGGTGTTCGGGATCCTCAGCGAAGCAGCATGACACCGTCCGCCGCGCGGACGCCCTGGCCGGCCGGCAGGACGAACAGCGGGTTGATCTCGGCGGTGACCAGCCTGTCGCCGAGCGCGGCGGCCAGCCGCGAGAACGCGACGATCGCCTGCACCAGCGCGCCGACGTCATGGCGGCGGCGGCCGCGATAGCCGTCGAGCAGCGGCCAGGCCCGGAGCTGGCGCACCATCGCCAGCGCCTCCGGGGCGGTAAGTCCCCGCGCAGGATCGATCATCCGAAGCGCCGTGTCGTCGAGCAGCTCCGCGGTCGTGCCGCCCATCCCGAGCAGCACGCCGGTGCCGAGAGGATCGGCGATCAGGCCGACGATCATCTCCATCCCGTCCCGGACCTGCTCCTGAACCAGCCAGGCGGATGGCGGCGAACCGGTCATCGCGCGGACGCGCTCGCGCATCTCGTCGATCCGCGCCTCGACCTCGGACGCGGGCACTCCGACCGCGACGCCGCCGATGTCGCTCTTGTGCGTGATGGTCCGCGACAGGATCTTCAGGACGACCGGCCCGCCGCCGAGGGTCGCGACCGCGGCCGCGGCGGCCGACCGGTCGGTGATCTCGATCTCGCGAGTTGCCGGAATTCCCGCGAGCGCGAACAACGCCTTGGCCCGATGCTCGTCCATCGAACCCGCGGCGAGCGTCCCGACCTCGGCACGGAGCGCGGCGATGGCGCGCGCCGACTCTTCGTCGGCTGCGTCGGATCCGTCGGCCCGGTCGATCGGCTCGGCCCTGTCGACCGGGCCGGCCCCGTCGATCGAAGCCGTGGTGGCCGGCGGCGGCATTCCGGCGCGGCGCAGCACATCGAGCACGGTCGCACATGCCTCCGGCGCGACCAGCGCCGGTATGCCGCGCGCGGCCAGGACCCGCGCGACCTCCGGTGCATGGGGGCTTACGTACGCGAGCACCGGCTTGTCCGTGCCCGGCAGGCCCTCCGCGATCGCGTCGGCCATCAGGGTCGGCTGCGCCAGCGCGGAAGACCCGACGACCACCACCAGCGCATCGTAGGCCGGGCTCGCGAGCAGCGTGCGAATCGCGGTCCGGAGCACGTCGGGCTGCAGGCCGGCCAGCGTCACGTCGATCGGATTGCGGTCGAATGCCGCCGCGTCGATCCTGCCGGGCGCCCGCAGCGCGGCGGCGGTCCCGGCATCGGGCGGCGGCATCTCGAAGCCGGCGACGCCCAGGCCCTCGGCGACCAGGGCACCCGCGCCGCCGGTCGAAGTCAGGATCGCGACGCGGCCCCCGCGCAGCGACCGGCCGGCCTGCAGGCCGGCGGCGACGTCGATCAGGTCGGAGAACCCGAGCACGCGCACGACGCCGGTACGGGCGAACAGCGCGTCGTACATCCGGTCGGAACCGGCGATGGCGCCGGTATGCGACACGGCGGCAGCGGCGCCGGCCGCGGAGCGACCGACCTTGAACGCGACGATCGGCTTGCCGGCCGCACGCGCCCGGATCGCTGCGCGCACGAACTTCTCCGGTTGCCGCAGCGTCTCGATGTAAAGCATGATGACCCGCGTCGCCGGGTCGTCGACCAGATAATCGACGAAGTCGGCCACTTCGAGATCGATCTCGTTACCGGTCGCGACCAGCTTCGAGAATCCGATGCCGCGTGCCGCCGCCCGCGACAGGATCGAGCCGAGGATGCCGCCGCTCTGCGAGACGACGGCGACGTTGCCGACCGCCAGTTCGTCGAGTTCCAGCGCCCCGCTCGCGGACAGCGTGACCCGGTCGGTCAGGTTGACGAGGCCGATCGTGTTCGGGCCGAGCAGGCGCATCGTGCCGGCGGCCGCGCGCAGCGCCTGCTGGCGCTCGACCCCGGCCTCCCCGATCTCCGCGTAGCCGCCCGCGATCACGACGGCCGCCGCGGCGCCGCGTGTCCGAAGCGCGGCGACCGCCGCCGCCGCATGATCGGCGCCCAGCAGAACGATGCCGACGTCGGGCGCCTGCGGCAGCAGCGACACGTCGCGATAGCACGGCAGCCCGCGGATCTCGGACACGCGCGGATTGACCGGATAGATCTGGCCGGCGAAGCGGTGCTTGGTCAGGTACTCCAGCGGACGCCCGGAGGTCTTGCTCGCCACTTCCGACGCACCGATGATCGCGATGCTGCGCGGCGCCAGCAGGCGGGCGATCGAGTCGCGCTGACCGGCCGGCATCATGCCTTCCGCTTCGCGAGGAATGCCGCGATCGCGGACTGGTGCTCGCGCGTGGTGTAGCAGATCCCCTGGGCCTGGCTTCCCTGCGAGAAGATCTCCTCGACGCCGGACTCGAAGCTGCGGGTCATGATCGACTTGGTGAGCGCGAGCGCCGGCCCGTGGTACCGGCTCAGATCACCGGCCCAGTTGCACGCCTCGTCGATCAGATCGTCCGCCTCCGCCGTGCGGTCGACGATGCCGAGGGCCTGCGCCTCTTCCACGGCGATCGTGCGACCGGTGAAGATCAGATCTTTCGCGCGCGACAGCCCGATGCGTCTCGGGAGAAAGTACATACCCCCACCATCGGGGGTCAGCCCCCGGCGGACGTAGCTCCACGCGAACGTCGCGGCAGGCGATGCGATGACGAAGTCGCAGGCGATCGCGAGATCGGCGCCGAGGCCGGCGGCCGCGCCGTTCACTGCCGCGATCGTCGTCTTCGGCAATGAATGGAGCATCGCGACGGCCTGGTGAGTGCGCTGCTGGCGAGACCAGCCGTTGAACGCGACTTCGCTGGCGGGCGCGCGCGCCCGCTCCTGCATCGCATGAATGTCGCCGCCGCTGCAGAAGGCCTGGCCCTCGCCGGTCACCACCAGGGCCCTGATCTCCGGATTCGCGTTGACCGCGTCGAGGGCGGCGACCATCGCGATCCGGGTTGCGTCGTCGAGCGCGTTGCGCACCCGGGGTCTGCAGATGCGCAGGATCGCCGTATGTTCCCGGATCTCGACGGCAATAGTGTTCTCGGCGGCGGACATGGCAGGCCTTTCGAAAGATTCGCTGCGGGCTAACATACGTGACCGGGCGGGATCGGTTACGCTCCAATTCCAACCAGTGGAAGTGAAGCGATGGCCTCGGGTGCTGCCGGCGTGCGTCCGGCCTATCTGCCGCTGCGAACCGGTCGTTCGGCCACCAACCGGTCGCTCGAACGAGGGCTGGAGGTCCTGCGGGCGTTCCGTCCCGGGTTGTCCGCGCTGGGGAACGCGGAGCTGGTGGAGCGCACCGGCCTGCCGCCCGCCACCGTCAGCCGGCTGGCCCAGACCCTGGTCGACGCCGGCTGGCTGCATCGCGATCCGAAGCGCCGCCTGTATCGCCTCGCCGCGCCGGCGTTGTCGCTGGCGCTCGCAATGCGCCAGAGTTCCCGGATCCTGGAAGTGGCCGCGCCGCGCATGCATGAAGTCGCGCGGCGACTCCGGATCAACGTCGGCGTCGCCGTCGCCGACCGCGACGAGATGGTCTATCTCGAATCGATTCGCCATGGCGGACGGCCGGCGCTGCGCACCGTGGTGACCGGTCAGCGCGTACCGATGGAGCTGACGGCGCTGGGTCAGGCCTGGCTCGCGGTCGCCCCGGCTCGCCAGCGCCAGGCGCTGATCGCGCTCTTTCGCGGCCGGAGAACCGCGGCGGCCTGGCCGGCGATCGCCGCGGCGATCGCCCGGTCGAAAGCAGAGATCGACGCCGGGCGCTGTTGCGCGGCGGCCTGGCAGCCCGAGGTCGTCTCGGTCGCGCTGCCGTTGATCGTGCCTGGCGAGGTCGTGCATGTGCTGAACATGAGCGTTTCCGGCACGCAGGCGGTCGATCGCGTCCGGTCGGAGCTCGGCGGGCCGCTGCAGGCCCTCAGGCAGGCGATCGTCGAGCAGGCTGCCGCGCTCGCGTCGGCCTCGGCCTAGCGCTGCGACCGGCGGACGACTACGCGGATCGCTCGGACGAGTCGGTCTGCATGCCGAGATACTTCGCCGCCACCGAATCGCCCGCCAGCACCGTCTGCGCCGGGCCTTCGATCACGATGCGGGAGTTCTCCAGCACGATCACCCTGGAAGCGCAGCGTCGCGGGATCAGCAGGTTCTGCTCCGCGACGAGCACGACCGTGCTTCTGGCGACCTGCTGCACCATGTCGGCGATCTGCTCGACCAGCATCGGAGCCAAACCGTGGGACGGCTCGTCGAGCATCAGCAGTCGAGGCCGACCGATCAGCGCGCGACCGACGGCGAGCATCTGACGCTCCCCTCCGGACAGCGTGCCGGCGATCTGACCACGACGCTCGGCAAGCCGGGGGAACTGATCGAATACCGACTCGCAGGCGCCGGCGAACGTCGACCGGCTCATGCCCTGCGCCTGCGCCCCGACCCAGAGGTTTTCCCATACGGTCATAGAAGGAAAGGTCTGCTGCCCCTCCGGCACCAATGCGAGCCCGCTCCGCGCGCGCCGCCACGCCGGCACGCCGGTCACATCCCGACCCTCCCACTTGATCGCGCCGCGCCGGGGCCGAACCGTGCCGGCGAGGCATTTCAGCAACGAGCTCTTGCCTGCGCCATTCGTACCGAGGAGCGCGACCACCTCGCCGGAGAGCACCGAGAGGTGGATGTCGCGCAGCACGGTCCGGATGCCGTATCCGACCTCGAGATCCCGCACCTCAAGCATGAGTGCCGCCCAGGTACGCCCTGCGAACCCGTTCGTCGACCTGAATCTCGGACGGCGTGCCGTCGGCGATGATGCTTCCGCTTTCGAGCGCGACGACGCGGTCGACGTTGCGCATGACGAACCGCATATTGTGATCGACCAGAACGATCGTCTTTCCCTCCGCGCGGATCCGGCGCAGCGACTCGCCGAGCAGTTCGATATCCCTGCCGGTGAGCCCGGCGCCGGGTTCGTCGAGCAGGAGCAGTTCCGGGTTGGCCGCGAGCGCCATCGCCACGCCGAGCCGCCGTGCTTCGCCGAACGGCAGCAGGCCCGCCGGCTCTTCGGCCCGATGCTTCAGCGACAACAGCGCCAGAATGTCGTCCACCCGGGTCCGGCGGCCGGTGTTCAGCTCCCCGAAGCCGATGTTCTCCCTGACGGTGAAGTCGCGAAAGACGCGTGTGCCCTGGAACGTCCTGACGACGCCGGCCCGCGCGGCCTTGCTCAGGCCCCAGTGGTCGACCACCGCCCCCTTCCAGCACAGCCGACCGGACGTCGGCGCCGTCATTCCGCTGAGCACGTTGATGAGCGTCGTCTTGCCCGCGCCGTTCGGCCCGATCAGGCCGGTGATCGACGCCGCGGCGACCTCGAACGTGACTCCGGCCAGCGCCGTCAGCCCACCGAACCGCACGACGACCTCTTGGGCTCTGAGCAGGGCTTCGCGCTTCACCGCTCGACCTCGCGCGCCGCGACGTGCGCGAGGCCGTCGCCGTCCGCACCCTTCGCGGGGCGTCGCGCGCGCAGCTTCCTCTTCAGCGTGCCGACGACTCCCAGCGGCATGACCATCACCACGAACAGAAGCAGCACGCCGTACACCAGCACGGCTTCGCGCCCCGTACTTTGCAGCAGAGCCGGCAGACCGATGACGATGATCGCGCCGACGACGGGCCCGGCGATCGTGCCGCTGCCCCCGATCATCAGCATCGCCAGCGGACGAATCGATGCATCGCTGAACCAGAACAGATCAGGGCTGATGTAGCCGAGCCAATGAGCCAGGAGCACGCCGGCCGCGGCTGCCAGCGTCGAGGACGCCACGAATGCGCGGCGCTTCTCGGCGCCGACTTTCACGCCCAGCGAGGCTGCCAGCACTTCGTCGTCGCGCACCGCGACCCATGCCCGCCCGATCCGGCTGCGCCCGAGGAACGTCGTGCCCAACAACGTGACGGCCAGGGCAACCAGCATCAGCACCAGATAGTCTCTTTCCGTGGAGACTTCCAGCGGTCCGAGCGTCAACGGCTTGGGGATGCCGCCGAGCGCCAGCGGTCCTCCGGTCGAAAGGCCGCTGAAGCCGCCCGTGACCGTGCTCCAGTTCGCCATCACGGCATAGGCGACCAGGGCGATCCCGGCGGTCAGGAGCGCGAACTGCAGCTCCTTCGCGCGAAAGATGAAGAGGCTCAGCATTGCGGAGACGGCGAAGGCGCCGATCGCCGCGACGCCGATCGAGACGTACCCCGGCCAATTCCAGTAGCCGGTTCCCAGCGTCCCGACATAGGCGCCGAATCCCACGAACGCGCCGAGCGCCAGATGCATCTGACCCGCGTATCCAAGCACGAGATTGAGACAGGCGGCGACGACGGACCAGAACAGAATCTCCGTCGCCACGTGCATCTGCGAGATCGACAGCGTACCGGACACGGCGTAGCCGACGGCGACGATCCCGATCGTCAGCCCGACGCGAGCCCACCCCCGCAATCCGCCGTTGCTCAGGAAGCGTTCCAGCATGTCAGTTATCCATGCCGCTTCGCGACACCGCCGCAGGCACTTCGAGGAGCGTCTTCATCCTAGAGCCTCGCGCGTTCGACGGCTGCTCCCCGGTACGCTCCGTCCGGCCGCCAGACCAGGAACGCCACGAGCATCGCGAAGACGACCGCCGTACGCATCGCATTGCTGATGTAGCCGGCGGTCAGCGTCTCGATGATGGCGATCGCGATGCCGCCGGCCACGACCATCGGCAGGCGTCCGCCCGCGCCGACGATCGTCAGGATGACGAACGCCACGAGCGTCGGATAGAAGCCCATATGAGGTTCGAGGGAACCGGCCGCCGAAGACAGCGCTCCCGCGAGCCCGGTCAGCGCGGACCCCAGCATGAAGGTCAGCGCACCGACGCCGGTTACGTTGACGCCGGCATATTCCGACAGATCCCGGTTCTGCGCGAGCGCGCGCAGTTTCCGGCCGAAGCCGGAGTAGTAGACGATCCAGCCCGTCAGCGCGCAAGCGACGAGCACGACGCCCATGACCAGCAGGCGGTACATCCCGATGCGCACGTTGCCCAGCTCCACCACCGCGGGCAGCGGCAGCGGTACCGATATCGGCGTGCCGCCCCAGGTCAACCGGATGACCTCCTGAAGAACGGTCGCGAGCGCCAGCGACCCCATCAGAACCGACAACAGCCCGAATCCGACCAACCTCCTGAACACGAATCGCTCGACGAGATATCCGGTGACGGCGACCAGCGCCATCGAAAGCACGACCGACGGGAAGAACGGCAGACCGAGCAGTACGACCAGCGTGTACTGGAAGTACGCGCCCAGCGCATACATCTCGCCGTGCGCGAAGTTCGGGATGTGCAGGACGTTGAAGATCAGGAACAGGCCGACGGTGACCGCGAGATACGCGGCGGCGAGCACCGCGGCATTGGCGATCTGCTGGAGCAGTACGTTCATCGGGGCTCTCGGGGCGGCTCGGGCACGGAGGCAAACCGGGCTGGCGATGCTGTCGTCGACGAACTATCGGGTCCGCACCCAGCCCGCGCCTTCCCGCCAGACCTGCATGACGGCCCTGACGTGCACCTCGCGGTCCTTGAAGACGAGACCGCCGTCCTGCGATTCGTAGACGTTCAGCGTCTTGCCGGCGACGTCGGCCGCCTTCAGCTCGGCGAGCGCCTTGATCATCGCGTCCGGCGTCGGCGCGCTGGCCCGCTTCAGGCCCTCCAGGAAGATCACGGCGGTATCGTGACCGGCGGTCGTGAAGCTGCCGTTGCCCTTGCGCTTCTCCGCGCACGCGGCCACCTTCTCCGCGAGCTTGTTGCCGTCCGTCAGGAAGACGTCGAGCGCCAGCAGCGGCGATACCTGCGTGACATCCTTCAGGATGCTCAGATCCTTGACCAGCGCGCGAGCGTCCGCGGTGCCGACGCCCGCATTCCACTGCACCAGCATCTTCCCGCCGAGTTCCCGGATCTGCTGCGTCATTAAGGCGCTTTCGACGGAGTAGACGCGCAGGATGTACAGATCGGGCTTGACGCTCATCGCCTCCGTGATCGGCGCGCGAAAGTCCGTATCGCCGAGCTTCGACTTCTGCTGGATGACGACCTCGCGCCCGAGCGCCTTGATGCCGGCCACGAGATCGGGCTCGGCGGACACGAGGCCGGTGTGCGCCTGGTCCGTGATCAGCGCGATGCGCTTGAGCTCGGGATGCGCCTTCAGCCAATCCAGCGTCGCCTCGGAGTACGCGCTGATCAGCGCCGCGGGTCGAAACACGTTCGGATTGCGGGTCGGACCGGGAACCGACGGCGGCGAGATCATCCAGAAGGCGTCCGACCGCGCCATCAGCGGCTGGGCCGCCGACGCCACGCCGGAGCCGATCGGCCCGATGATGAACTTGTAGCCGTCGTTCAACGCCCGCCGCGCCGCGGCCTGGACCTCGTCGGCCCGGAACTTGTCGTCGTAGACTTTGTAGTCGATCTTGTATCGTCGACCGGCAATCGGGACGCCCCCCTGGGCATTGACTTCGTCGAAGACGCAGTTCAGCCCGGCCAGCATGCTGGCTCCGTAGGTGTCTGCCGAGCTTCCCGTGAGCGGAGCGATCTGGGCAACCCGCAGCGACTCGGTCTGCTGCGCGGATTGCGCCGAAGCGCCGGACAGATCCAACAGGGCGAAGGGCACCGCCACGAGGGCAGCGAGGCACTTGTTCATCCGATGTCTCCTTGTCTTCGGACTCTTGCCGATCAGCTGGTTTCTACATGACACGAGAGATTGACGCCGACCCCGCTCGATGCGTGCGCGGGGCGATTCGCCGCGTCCGGGCGCTAGTCGGATGCCGTCTCCGCCCGGCGCTGCGGAAACGGCCAGGCGAGTTGCTTGAACAACATGTCGTACAGGTCGTAGAAGTCCTCCAGCAGCACGATCTTGCGGTCCTTGAAATGGAAGACGGTGACGCAGTCCAGCCGATAGGAGCGGCCCGTCGGCGGGATCTGGCGACTATTGCTCCAGCGCATCACGCCCAGATGCTGCCCTTCGACGCGGAACTGCAGCATCGCGACGTCGTCACCGACCTGCGTTCCCCGAATGAACGTGAGCCGCTCGCTGGGAAACGCTTCGGCGTAGATCTCCATGTGCTTGCGGAAGGCGTCGTGGCCGCGGGAGACGCGGCCAGGACCGGAGTAGACCGCGTCCTCGTGGAAGAGATCCATATAGGCGTCGATGTCGTGTCGGGTCCAGAGTTCGAGCGAGCGACGAGCGATGTCAACCAGAGATTCCATGGCGGTCCTTTGTCGGTGACGCGGGTCGTTGCGTGTCCGGTTCGCGATAGTCGTGGACACCGTGGCCGGTCTTGCGTCCGTAGCGTCCGGCCTGCACCAGAGACTCCAGCAGCGCGGGGGCGGCGAAGCGTGCGCCATAGGCGGCGGTGAGTTCCCGTGATACGCGCAGCGCGGTGTCCAATCCGGCGAAATCCAGAGCGGCCAGCGGGCCCATCTTGTGGCCGTGCATCAAGCGGGCGACATCGTCGACTTCCTCTGCCGTCGCCAGTCCCTCCTCGACGATGCGCAGGCCTTCGAGCACCAGAGCCTGAAACAGACGCGACGAGATGAAGCCCGGCGCATCCTTGCGGCAGACGACGGTCCTGTGACCGCAGGAATGGACGAAGTCCAAGGTGGCGGATAGAACGCCGGCCGACGTGGCAGCACTCGGAACAACTTCCACCAACGGCATCATCGGCGGCGGATTGGACCAGTGCATGCCGATGACCCGCTGACGCGCAGCGGCAAACCTGCAGACCGTCGCGATCGGGAACTGCGACGTGTTCGTCGCCAGAACGACGTCCTCGGCGCAGATTCGGTCCAGTCGCGCAAAGAGGTCCTGCTTGGTCGGCAGGTCCTCCACGACCGATTCGATCACGAGATCCGCGCTCGCCGCGGCGGTCAGCGCATCGGTCACGAACCCGATGCGCGAAGTCACCGTCTCGACCGACCCTTCCGGCAACCGCTTCGATGCGACGAACCGGCCCAGACTGTCGGCGATCCGGGCGCGCCCGCGCACGAGCGCATCTTCGGCGACGTCGGCCAGCGCGATCGTGTAGCCCGCGGTGGCGGCGACCTGCGCGATCCCGTTGCCCATCAGACCCGCTCCGATGACCAGGACGTTTCGCACCGGTCGTGGCGAACCGGCCCCGTCGCCCGGCCTATCCATTCGCGTTCCCCGAAGCGGACACAGGCTTCGCGGTCCCGGCGAACACGTGCCGCGGGCGGCGCCCGAGAACGAAGACGACGCAGGCGTTGCCCTCGATGCCGGCTACGCCGCCGCCCATGGTCTCGACCAACCCGAGCGAGGTCTCCTTCACCTGCCGGCGTCCCGCTTCTCCACGCAGTTGCCAGCAGATCTCCGCGACCTGCGCGAGGCCGGTCGCTCCGAGAGGATGCCCGCGAGACAGCAGCCCTCCCGAAGGATTGACCGGTTGCGCGCCGTCGCGCCAGGTATGCCCGCGCTCGAGGAGATCGGCACCATGCCCCTCGGGGGCGAGCCCGATCGCCTCGGTCGCCACGAGCTCGCCGATCGTGAAGGCGTCGTGGACTTCGAGCACGCCGAGGTCGGCCGGACGCACCTGGGCCCGACCGAGCGCCGCGACCGCGACCTGCTCGACGAGTTTGAAGCCGCAGGCGGAGGTGCTTCGGTGATCCCAGTACCAGCCGCTGCGCAGTTCGTGGGCCAGGACGGGAACGTCGCGCGCGCGTCCGCGGTCGGTACCGACGACCGCGGCGGCGGCACCGTCCGACAACGGGCAGCACTGCAGCCGCGTGATCGGATCGGCGATCATCGGCGATTCCAGCACCTCGGCGATCGAGTACTCTCCGGCGAACTGGGCGCGTGAATTCTCGATCGCGTTCCTGTGGTTCTTGATCGATACCAGCGCGAGCTGCTCACGCGTCAGCCCGTACACGTGCATGTAGCGGTTCGCGTTCATTGCATAGGTGCCCGGCAAGGACAGTCCCCTGCCGCCCTCCGGATCCCGCGGCTCAGGATGAAGCGGCCCCCGGGTCGACAGCTGCTCCAGGCCGAGCGCGAGCACGACCCGGTACCGGCCCCGTTCCACCGCGTCGGCGGCCTCGTGCAGCGCGGTCGTCCCGCTGGCGCACGCGTTCTCGATCGTCAGCACCGGAACGCCGACGATACCGAGATCGCTCAGCGTGCGTTGCGCGATACCGGACTCGCCGAACACGGTTCCGACGTAGACCGCCTCGGGACGATCGTGCTGCGCATCGGCGAACGCCTCCCGGACGGCATCCCACGCCAGTTCGCGCAGCGGGACGTCGGGCTGCCTGCCGAAGTTGGACGTGCCGACCCCGTAGACGTGCGCGCTCACAGGACCTCCACGGTCAACGTTTCGGCCGCGACCGTCGCCAGCCTCACGCGCGAGCCCGGGACCGGCGCCGTCGCCCCAGCCACGCTCGCCAGCACGCGCGGACCATCGTCGATGTCGACGTAGGCCAGCGCATGCGGCGGCTCGAAGCCGGGAACCGGCGTACGGATCACCGTAGCGGCCCAGACGGTGCCGGTGGCGGCGAACTCGGCCCTGTCCATGTCGCCGCCGCAGATCGGGCAGCGCGGCCGATGCGTCGCAGTCGGATAGGCGCACGACCGGCATCGGCGCCCGACCAGCGCCTGGGGTCCGTCTCGCCGGGAAGGCTCGAACGGACGGGGCTTCAGCGCGTCGGCGCTCATCCGCGTCATGCCTGGCCGCCGCTGACCCGCCGCTGGTGCGAACCCCAGTAAGGTTCGCGAAGGACCTTCTTCGCCACCTTTCCGACCGGCGTGCGGGGAAGCGGCTCGGTGGTAATGACGACCTTGCCCGGCCGCTTGTATCGACCGAGGCTCGTGCCGCAGAGCTCCATGACCTCGTCTTCCGTGATGCCCGCGATATCCCGGACCACGCAGACCGCCGCGGGCGTCTCGCCCCATTTCACGTGCGGAATGGGGAACACCGCGACCTCGATCACTTGCGGGTGCGCGAGAATGACGTTCTCGAGTTCTGCCGGATAGATGTTGAACCCACCGGAAATGATCATGTCCTGCTTGCGATCCAGGACGTACAGGTAGCCGTTGACGTCCATCCGGCCGAGGTCGCTGGTCAGGACCCAGCCGTCTACCAAGCGCTCACGAGTGGCTGCCGGATCGTTCCAGAAGAACTTCATCGCGCCGGCCGCGCGCACGGCGATCTCTCCCTCCGCGCCGATCGGCAGCGGCTCGCGCGTTTCCGGGTCGACGATACGCACTTCGGTATAAGGCGTGGCGCGCCCGGCCGAACGGATCGGTGCGGAGCCTGGCACTTCGCTCAGCCACTCCTTTGGGCTGATGACGGTTGCCGGAGTGACTTCCGTCTGGCCGTACGTCTGGTAGAGCACCGGTCCGAAGACCTCGATGCCGCGACGCGCGAGACGCTCCGGAATCGGCGCCGCGCCGATGCACATCAGCTTCAGCCTGGACCAATCCCTGCGGGTGACGTCCGGCTGCTCCAGCAGCGCGCTCATGATGGCCGGCACGACGAAGGCGAAGTTGATGTCCTGGCGCTCCATGATCTCGAGCGCCTGCGCCGGGTCGAACCTGCGCTGCAGAACGTTGGCTGCGCCGCTGATCCACATCGGCACGAAGAAATAGCCCGAACCGTGCGAAATCGGCCCCATGTGGATGCACTTGTCGCCCAGGTCGATCGGCGGCAGCGCGACCCACCAGTCACGCGCCACTGCAAGCCAGCTGCCATGGCTGAACGTGACGCCCTTGGATCGCCCCGTGGTCCCGCCGGTATGGCGGATGATGTGATAGTCGTTCTCGTCGATCGCGAGTTCCGGATCGACGTCGCTCTGCTGGACGAGGAAGTCCTCGTAGTCGCCGTCGGCCACGAAGATCCGTTCCAGAGACGGCACTTCGTCGACCATTCCCGTGGTTTCCGATGCGAGCTCCGGGCTGGTGATCAGGAGCCGGCAGCCGGTACCTTCGATCATCTCGAAGTGCGCCCGCCTGGCGTTACGCGCGTACAGCGGAACCCGGACCAGATTGGCGATCGCGCAAGCCAGCAGAACGTCGGCCGCGTCGATCGTGTTGTTCTGCAGCTGAGCTACCCGATCCCCTGGCCGCATGCCCATGCCGATCAACGCATTGGCAAGACGAACGCCACGATCCCAGGCCTGCTCGAACGTGTACTGCCGGCCGTCCTGCACGACGGCGATCCGCTTCGCGAACTGACGAGCAGCCCGCCGCATGAATGACGTGACGTCCACGTGTGTCGTCTCCTGCGCGCCCTTCGTCCGTCGGCACACCCTTCGGCCTCCGGACACCGCTGGCGATTCCTCCGCGGTCGGCAGCGTCGATCAGTCGGGGTTGGCGTGAATCTATGTAGATTTCGGAACAGTGTCAACCATTAGTCGGAAAACTTTTTCTATTTTTCTTCGTTCAATCACTTCAATAGTGGAACGGATTGGACGCCGCATACGCGTTCTGATAGAGTGGTCCGCATGCCGATACGACCCGACAACGCGAGATGAGGCAAGATGCGAGCAGCGCCGCTCCGAAGACCAGGCGTGGCGCGGGACGGCCGGCCAGGGGCCCGGCTGGAAACGGCAAGGGCACGGAGGAAAGCAGCGAACTCGCCGTCAAGTCCGGCGAAGGGGGCGCCCTGGCTCGAGGCCTGGCCGTTCTGGACGCATTGAGCGCTGCCGAGCGCCCCCTCTACCTGGGCGAACTCAGCGCGCTGACCAGGTTGACGCCGAGCACGCTCCACCGCCTGGTGCAGAGCCTGGTGCAGGCACGCCGTATCGTGAGGATGCCCAACGGGCAGTTGTCCTTGTCACCGAAATCGCTGGTTCCACTGAGTCTGCATCATCCGCTGCATACGATGCGGCGCGATGCGTCCGAGGTCCTGTCGGTACTCCAGAAGACCTACGGTCCGACCGCGGCGATCATCGTCTTCGTCGGCTTCGAGCGCTTCGCGCTGGAGATCAAGCCCGGCGACGACAGTTTCGTCGGGCTTCTCGATATTCATCTGGAATCGTTTCTCCACGCCTCGTCGTCGGGAAAGATCCTGTTGTCCGCCCTGCCCCGGGAGGAAGCCGACGGAGTGCTCGGCGAGGGCCCTTACCCCGCGTTCACCGCCAACACCATCACGGACCCCGGACGATTCAGGCGCGAGCTCGAGGACGTCGCGACCAGCGGCTATGCCATCAACATGAACGAAGCCTGCGAAGGACTTTCCGCAGTGGGCGCGCCCATCGTCGTTCCCGGCCAGCCCGGAACCTATCTGGGCTCGATTCACCTGACCGGCTCCAGCAAGTTCTTCACGCCGGCCTCGGTCGAAAAGATGGTGACCGACCTGAAGGCGGCAGCACGCCTGTTCTCGGTGGCGTCGCCCACCACCCGCAACGTAGCGCGCTTTCTGGGGCTCTGCTGAAGCCGCGGACCCCGTCGCGCGCAGACCGGCATGGCGATGGATGAACTGTTCAGCGTGCGCGGCAAGGTGGCACTGATCACGGGCGGCAGCCGCGGCCTCGGCGAAATGATCGCGCGCGCCTATGTAAGGAACGGCGCCCGGGTCTACATCACTTCGAGAAAGGCCCAGGCCTGCGAGCAGCTCGCCCGGGAACTGTCGGCCCTGGGCGAGTGCGTCGCGATTCCCGCGGATCTGTCGCGCCTGGACGAGATCGACCGTCTGTGCGTCGAATTCGAACGACGCGAACCGCGCCTCGACATCCTGGTCAACAATGCGGGCGCGGCTTGGGGCGCGTCGCTCGACGCGTTTCCCGTGAGCGGCTGGGACAAGGTCATGGATCTGAACGTGAAGTCCGTCTTCTTCCTGACGCAGCGCCTGCTCGATCGGCTCGAAGCGGCCGCCAGCCCGAGCCGCTACGCGCGGGTGATCAACATCGGATCCATCGACGGCCTGCACGTCTCCGATGTCGAGTCCTACTCGTACGCAGCCTCCAAGGCCGCCGTCAACCACCTGACCCGCATGATGGCCAAGTTCCTGGCGAGCCGCCACATCGCTGTCAACGGCATCGCGCCCGGCTACTTTCCCTCGAGGATGACCGCCGCGCTGAGCGAGGACGAGGTACGGTCGATCCTTGCACGAACCCCGATGCGTCGCATGGGACGGCAGGAAGACATGGCCGGCATCGCGTTGTATCTCGCCTCCGCCGCGGCCGACTTCGTCTGCGGCGCGGTGATTCCGGTCGACGGCGGCCTCTCGACGACAGCCTAGTCGCCGATGCAGAAGGCTCGACCGCAATCCTGGATCGGCGTGAACGGCGTTCGCCTGGTCGGGGACTCGTGGGGACGACCGGACGGCGTCCGTGTCCTCTTGCTGCACGGCGGCCAAACGCGGCACGCGTTGAAGCTGTTGGACAAGAAGCTGGGCGCCCTGGGTTACCGCGCGGCGGCGCGACGATTTCCCGCTGGACGGACCGCGGCTACGGTGCGTCGCAGGTAGGCCCGCGGTCAGTATTGCATGGCGGCACGGCTCGGCGCCGCCACGGTGGCGCGGTTCGGCCGCCACGACCAGCGGCGCTGCCCGCATCCGGGCCTGCGGTCAGGCCCGGGTCACCCGCCGCTCAGGCGTAGTACCGCTTGGCCCGCCGCTCGGCCAAGGCCGCCGCATCCTTGGCCGACTTCTGGCCGAGCACCGCGGTGGCGAACATGTCGACGGCGATCCAGTCCGCCAGGCACGCTGCCGATGCGTAGGAAAGGTCAACGACCTGCCGAACCAGGACAACGCGTGGGCGCAGGTACCAACTCCTGGCGCATCACGCCGCCGCAGCCCGGTCCCCGAGCCTCTCTCGGGCCTTGCTGCTGCTGGTGGTTGAAATTCCTATACCCGCAGTACCAGAAGCTGTTCGAGCTCGAGGATGTCGAGCTGACTTTCACCGACGAGGCGCTGAGGCGATCGCCGAGCGGGCGATCACCCGCAAGACCAGCGCCCGCGGCCTGCGCGCGATCGTCGAAGGGCCGCTGCTCGACACGATGTTCGACCTGCCGAGCATGGACGGCGTCACCGAAGTGGTGGTCGACAAGGACGTGGTCGAAGGCCGCAAGGAACCGGTCCGCGTCGTCTCCGGCGAAGGCAAGAAGAAGGAAGCGTTACGGCCGATCTCGCGGCACGCGCCCACCAATACAAACAAGTCGGGCAACGGTTCGGCCTTCCGCCGGCGCTGCGGCCTCGACCGATTGGTCTATGCCGAAGAGTTCCCCACGATCGAGAAAGTGATCGCACGGAAGAAGGCGACGAAGGCTTGGAAACGCGCCTGGAAGATCGAGCTGCTCGAGAAGTCCAACCCGGAATGGACGGATTGTTCTGCGACGGTGCTTTGTTGACTGCGAGCGATCCCGGCTTTCGCTGGGATGAGGTTATTGCGCTGCCTTCCGCTCCACCAGCGCAACCAGCCGGTCCCACTTGTCCGGCGCGAACAGTTCCTGCGGCACGTAGTATTGCGCGAACGCGGGGATGCCCTCGGGCAGCGCGACCCACGGCATCTTGCTCTCGGTGAACACCACGGCGGTCGGCGTGAAGGCGTCGGGATCGTCGAAACTTCCGACGCGGATGCCGGTGCCGAGCCGGCCGAGCCGCGAGTAGTAGCTGAACACCGCGGTGCCGCATTCGGAGCAGCGCGCGATCACGTGGTCGCCGCCGCTGCCGGCCTTGAGCGTCGTTTCGGCGAATTTGCCCGCGGTCACCGTCACCCGGTCGCTTTCATAGAACGCGTTGACCACGCCGGTGCCGCCGGTCTGGCGCTGGCACAGCCGGCACGTGCAGTGGTTGACGAAGATCGGTGCGCCCTGCGCCTCGTAGCGCACCGCGCCGCACGCGCAGCCGCCCGGACGGATATCGCCGCTCATGTCAGCACCCCTCGCATGGCTCGCCTCCGGCCTCGACCTGCATGGTAGCGTCGTGGATGCCGAGCCGGTGCTCGAACTCGCGGGCGATGAAGGCCTCCGCGTCGAACTCCTGGCCCGGTTCGATCACCACATGGAAGGACTGCGGCCACTCGGAAGGCTCGCTTTCCGGATACCCGAACGGATCAAGCGCACGGATTGCCGGATGAGGGGGCTGCGCTGCGGCAACTGACTCGCTATCCGGAGATGCAGGTGACGGGCTGGCTCGGCATCCAGGACCCAGCGATCATCGAGCGGTACCGCAGGATCCTGTTCCAGACGCAGTTTCAGGCCACGCGGTCAGGCACTCCGAGTCGGAGGCTCAGTCTTCAGGCCGCAGAGGAACGAGCTGCTCCTGTCGTTCGATGCCTGCACGCAGATGAGCCCGAGCCGCATTCCACGCCTTTAGAGGGTCGCGCGACCGTATGGCCTTGACCAGCTCATCGTGCTCGCGCTCCACGTCTCCCATGCGCCCGGCTCGGATCACGTGCGCGCGGGTGGTCTTCATCTGCCCACGAAGCTGTCCCTCGAGAAAACTCAGGAAGCTGCGGAAGATGCTGTTGTTGGTCGCTTCTGCAATGGCTCGGTGGAACTGGAAGTCCTCTTCCACACCATCACCTCCAGCCTTCATCGCGGACGACATAGCCTCCTTGGCGGCAGCAATGGCCTTGATCTGACTGGTTGTGCCGCGCTCGGCCGCGAGGGCGGCGGCTTCCGCTTCGAGGCCCAGTCGAAGTTCGTAGACCTCCCGAACATTCAATCGTTGATTGCGGCCGGAAAGCCTGAACGGCTGCGTCTGAAGCGATTCAGCAACGAATGCACCCAGGCCCGTCCGGGTCGTGACCAACCCGTCCGAGCGCAAGCGCGCCATTGCCTCTCGAACGACGGTTCGACTGACGCCGAACTCCTCCTCCAATTGGCCTTCACTCGGCAAGCGGCTCCCGGTGGGCATTGTGCCGTCCGAGATTCGCTGGCTGAGCAATTCGTACAGCTGGTCGGAAAGGGAGGGGCTCCTGATCATCTGCGCTTGGCTCATGGCGTCATCTTACCAGTTGACAGCATGCCATCAGGCTGTATGATGGCCATACAGCCTTAGGTATGCAACCGGCAGATGACCGCTATCCAAGGAGACGTCATGGCTTTCGTTCGCACCCGCTTACCACTCCGCTGGC
>JBFWQR010000016.1:0-71382 GCA_050249335.1 Lautropia sp. | reverse complement strand
CGCCCCGGTGGCGGGGGAGTCCTCGGCACGGACGTGGCGCTGCGCGCGGCGGGAGACGGCAACACACTGCTGTTCGGTGCCACGTACAACCTGGCGACCAACGTGACCCTGGTGCGCAACCTGTCATACGATCCGTTGCGCGCCTTCAGCATGATCACGCGCCTGTTCGACTCGAACTGGTTCCTGGTCGTGCACCCGCGACTGGGCCTGGGTTCGATCCCGGAGCTGGTGGAGTACGCGAAACGCAACCCCGGGCGGCTGAATTACGCATCCTTCGGCAACGGCAACGGCAGCCACCTGGCAATGGAGCTTTTCAAGTCCATGGTGGGAGCCCGCATCGTGCATATTCCCTACCAGACGCCTGGAGGCGCGGTCGTCGACCTGCTCGCCGGCCGCACGGACCTGGCTTTCCTGTCACCGGATTCCCTGCCTCATGTCGCCAACGGCTCGCTGAAAGCGATCGGTTTCACCGGCGCGGCTCGTTCGCCACTGATGCCCAGCGTTCCGACCATGGCGGAGGCCGTGCCCGGTTACTTCTATACCTCGTGGGGTGGCGTGGTAGCCCCCGCGGGCGTGCCGGCTCCAGTGGTCAGCAAGCTCAATAGCGCCTACATCGCCGCGTTGGCTCAGAATGACGTGCGCGAGCGGCTGCGCGAGCTGGGTGCCGAACCCATGCCCAGCACACCAGAGGCCTTCCACACGCTCGTGCGGGCAGAGATACCACGCCTGGGCCAACTCATCCGGAACTCGGGCGTCAAGTTGGATTGAGAGAATCGCCATGCAAGCTGTTCGTCTGAGCGATACCCATCTGCGCATCGAGCAGATCGCCGACGGCGTGGGCCTGGTCCATTTCAACGATTACTTTGGAAAGGGCCGCAGCGTCGATACCGAACCGCAGGCTTTCCTGGTAAACCTGGAAACGCCCGGTGCGCTGCTCAAGGTCCATATGCACGACGTGGACCAGTTCCAGGTGGCAACGCGCGGCAATGGCCGCATCGGCGCCCACGACTGGCAGCCGGTCTCGGTGCAGTACGCCGATGCCTTCACGGCCTACGGACCGATCGTGCGCGGCGACCTCGGATTGTCGTTCCACACCATTCGCATGGCCGCGGGCGGAGGCAACTGGAAGATGCCGGAGGCCCGTTCTCTCATGGTGAACGGCCGCCCGGGGCGCAACGTAACGGCACGGGTCGACCCGACTCAACCCTTGCCGCCACCAGGCGCCACTACGCGCGAATATCTCGTGTCGCCGCACGATGACGGCCTGGCGATCGCCGTTCTGCGCCTGGGTCCGGATGCTCGCTGCGATGGCTTGGAGCCGGCGGGTGGCCAATACCTGCTGGTATGCGCTGGCGCGCTGGTGCAGGGCGACGGGGAGTTGCCGACCGAAAGCCTGCTGCTGGTGCGAGCCGGCGAGCCGGCACCACGTTTGGAAGCCGGCCCCCAGGGAGCACTGCTGCTGGTCATGCAATTCCCCCGGCCGAGCGCTCGCAAGGGATCGGATCCCTCCACGATGGGTAACCGCGCCGGCAGCTACGTTTCGGTCGCCAACCACATTACTCCGCTAAACCCATGACCTGGTCCATTCCGCCTGGCGCACGCGCCTTCACCGTCGAACTGGCCCGCACGGGCCGGCATTGCAACGTAGCCGCCGACGAAACCATCGTGCAGGCGCTGGAGCGCATTGGCGTGGTCGTGCAGACTTCCTGTCAGGAAGGTATCTGCGGCACATGTCTGACCACCGTCATCGAAGGCGCGCTCGAGCATCACGATCAGGTACTGAGCGATAGCGAGCGCGCTGCGGGCGACGTCATGTGTCTGTGCGTCTCGCGCGCGACCTCGCCCCGGCTGGTGCTGGATCTGTGACACTTATCTGTGGCTCCCCTGCGATGCGCGCAGCCTGCCACTGACGCGCCGGATCGGTTTCAATCCGGCGCGGGTGCACGGCCAGTGGTACCAGCTTGCCTTCCGGGAGGTTACGCTTCGCCGCAGGATTGCCGGGTCTCGAAGAATCGCAGCGCGTCCAACGCAGCCATACAGCCGCTGCCTGCGCTCGTCACCGCCTGGCGATACACGCTGTCCTGCACGTCCCCCGCAGCGAAGACGCCCGGCACGCTCGTGGCCGTTGCCATTCCATTGCTGCCGCCACACGTCGAGATGTACCCGTAGTCATTCATCCGGACTTGACCGCGGAACAGGTCGGTGTTCGGTTTGTGGCCGATCGCGACGAACACACCCGCGATGGGTATCGTCTCTGTTTCACCGCCTCGTACATCGCTCAGGCGCAGGCCGGTGACTTCGGACGCGTTGCCCTCGATTTCCTCGACGACCTTGTTCCAAAGCACCTCGACCTTTCTCGCCGCGACTTTCTGCATCAGCCGATCCGTCAGGATCGGCTCGGCACGGAAGCTGTCGCGGCGATGGACCACGGATACGTGGCTCGCGAGGTTGGACAGAAACAAGGCCTCTTCGACTGCCGTACTGCCGCCGCCCACGACAGCGACGCGCTTGCCTTGAAAGCCGTAGCCGTCGCAGGTCGCACAAGCCGAAACGCCCTGGTTCATATAGGTCTGCTCGGAGGCGAGACCAAGATACTTCGCGGAAGCACCCGTTGCGATGATCAGAGCGTCGCACGTGTACCGGCCGTTGCTCCCCTCGAGTCGAAATGGCTGCTCGCTCAGCGAGGCGGAGTGGATGGTGTCGAAGACGAACTCGGTGCCGTAGCGTTCCGCATGCGAGTGAAACCGCGTCATCAAGTCCGGTCCCTGAACGGCCTCGGCATCCGCGGGCCAATTCTCGACATCGGAAGTCGTGGTGAGTTGGCCGCCGAAGGTAGCTCCGGTGATCAGCAGCGGTCGGAGGTTCGCCCGGGCAGCGTATATCGCGGCGGTGTAGCCGGCTGGTCCGGATCCAAGGATCACTAGGCGCCGGTGATCGGGGTCGCTCATTCTCGGGCGGATGCCGAGCGCAAGTTGCGGTCCGAAGCCGAGGTGATTGTCTTCACGTCGGGATGATATGTCGGGTCGAGCAGGGGCTGTTGCGGACTATCGAATAGCGGCGTGCGGAGAATCCGCACGGAATCGATTCGAAGACGGAAGCGGCCCGCAGACCGGACGGTTCGATCATTCGCTCGAGCGGGACAGGAGAATTCGCGAATCCGGAAAACGATCTGCGGAAAATCGAGATGGACGATCGTCCGCGTTGCAGCGAGCATGCGGCCAGAGCGACGAGCCGATAGGAGCCGAGACACCATGAGCAGCATCATCACCCTGGCCATCCCCGAGGCACCGCCGCGCAGCACGGCGTCCGATGGTGCGCTGCAAGCGAAAGCCGGTACCGGAATCCGCTTGGGCTTGCTCGACAACAGCAAGCCGAACGCCGACTTGCTGCTGAAGGGTCTTCTTGATCGCGTCTCCACATCGGTCGGGTTCGAATCGGTGCTGTTCGTGAGCAAGCCCAACGCGGCAACCTACGCGCCGCGCGAAGTGCTGGACCAACTGGAGAAAGGCGCCGATCTCGTGATCAGCGCAATGGGTGATTGAGGCGCCTGCACGTCGTGGAGTCTCCACGACATCGTTGAACTGAAGCGCCGAGGCTTGAGGACGGCGCTGATTCACTCGACCCCCTTCAAGGCGCTGGCGCGGGCCAACGCGCGCGCCCTCGGCGCACCTGACCTGTATCGGATCGAGATTCCCCATCCGCTGGGAGGTATCTCCAAGGCGGAAGTGGCGGCACGGGTCGAAGTGGCCTTGCCGCAGTTCGTGGCGTTCCTGAAGGGCGCGGCGTCGTCATGAGTACGCTGCGCGACAAGCGCCGCGTCGCCTCGGTTGCCGAGCAATTGGCTGCCGATGGCGCGGGTATCGCGGTCGAGGACGACTACGACGCCATCAACCGGCTCTACCTGGAACGGGCATGGACCGACGGCCTGCCCATCGTGCCACCGACTGCGGAGCGCATCGCCGGGATGCTGGCGTATTGCAGTCGGTCCGATGACCAGCCGCTGGTGGAAGTGGCGCCGCGCTACGGCGCCGGCACACGCCTGCGCATCGCGGCCAATGCCGTCATGGCCGGCTGCCGGCCGGAATACTTCCCGGTCGTCGTGCTGGCCCTCCGATGCATGGCTGAAGACCGCTTCAATTCCTACGGCCTGCAGACCACGACGCATCCCGGAGCGCCGCTGATCATCGTCAACGGCCCGATTTCGCGTGAGCTGGGGATCAACTCGGGTCACAACGCGTTCGGCCCCGGAGTGCAGGCCAACGCCACGATCGGCCGCGCCGTGAGCCTGTGCCTGCGCAACATCGGGGGGGCATACCCGGGCAGTACCGACATGTCGACCTTCGGTACGCCGGCCAAGTACAGCTATTGCGTGGCCGAGAACGAAGCGGCCAATCCCTGGGAGCCGTTGCATGTCGAACTCGGCTTCGCCGCGGATTCCAGTACCGTGACCGTGGTTGCCGCGGAGGCACCGCACAACGTCAACGATCACCAGAGCCTGACCGGCGAAGGCGTGCTGAAGATGGTGGCGGGGACCATGTCGATCACGGGCAGCAACGACATCTACTACACCCAGACCTCGCAGCCCGTGGTTGCGCTGGGGCCCGAGCACGCGGCCCTGGTCGCCGCCAGTGGCTTCAGCAAGGCGGATGTCAAGCGATTCCTGTACGACCATGCCCGCGTTCCACTGAGCCGCTTCTCGGACGAGAACATCCGGAATCGCCTGCGGCAGAATTTCCCGGGGCGCTACGCCGACTCGCAGCCGGACGCGCCCGTACCGATGTTCCAGGCGCCCGAGTTGCTGATGCTGCTGGTGCTGGGCGGTGCCGGCAAGCATTCCATGTTCATCCCTTCCTTCGGTATCACCAATTCGGTGACACGCGCCCTGACGTTGCCCGATGGCAGTCCGGCGCGATCGATCGAAGAATTCCGGCAGGGCTGAGCCCGCCTTCCTGGAGGATGGGCGGCTGGATCCGCACGGCAAGGCCTCGAGTTCGATGATGCTGGGCATTGAGTGAGCTGGCCAGCTGAAGAAAGCAACCACAGGAGGAGAAAGAGATGAGGCGGATGACCGATCTCGTGAATGCCGCGGTAACCCGGCGAGCGATGCGGACGGAGCCGGGCCGGCGGTACCCTGGTTGGCTGCTGGGTACGGCCTTGGCTTTGCCGATCATGGCGCTATCGGCCGGACATGCCTTGGCCCAGGCATGGCCCGCCAAACCGATCCGCCTGATCGTCGCGGTTTCACCTGGCGGCAACACCGACACCATCGCCCGCGTTTTTGCGAGCAAGCTATCCGAAAGTGCCGGCCAGCCGGTGACCGTGGAAAACAAGCCGGGTGCGAGCGGCACCATCGGTACGGACTTCGTGGTACGGAGCGCACCCGACGGCTACACACTGCTGGTCGTCGGCGCCATCGGTGCAGGCCACACCATGAATCCGAGCCTTTTCTCCAAGCTGCCCTACGACACCACGCGCGATCTGGTGTCGATCAGTGGCCTGACTCGCACCCCGCTCCTGGTGGCGGTGCATCCGTCGGTGCCGGCTGCGAGCCTGAAGGAGCTTATCGATCTTGCAAAGTCCAAACCGGGGGAGATCGCTGCCGCCACCGGTGGAGCCGGCGGCGCGACCAACCTCGCAACGGAACTGCTGATGTCCATGGCCGGCATAAAGTTGAACCTGGTTCACTACAAAGGCAACGCGCCCGCCCTGAACGACACCCTGGCCGGGGTCACTTCAGTGATCATCGATACCTATCCCACCGCACTGGCTCAAGTGAAAGCGGGTCGTCTACGCGCCTTGGCCATCACTGGCCAGACCCGTTCGGCCCAGTTGCCCGATGTGCCGACGGTGGCCGAGGCCGGCGTGCCGGGCTACGAGATGAGCGTGATCAACGGATTGTTCGCACCGGCCGCCACGCCGCGCAGCGTGGTCTCCCGCATCGCGGCCGAAGTGGAGAAATTCGCTCGCAATCCGGAAGCCCGCCAATTCTTTGCCCAGAGCGGTTCGGACATGGTGGCCAATCGACCCGAGGAATTCTCCGCCATGGTGGAGCAGGACATTGCCAAGTGGCACAAGATCATCAAGGCAGCCGGGATCAGGTTGGATTGAGTCCCGCATTCAAGCTGGCCGATGCGTACCGGGAAACATAGAATCCATCGGTCGTTCGCAGTCTGCGAATCGGCTTCATGGGCCCAGGAAGGGTCACGCCCCCGGTGGGGCGCACGGGCTTCAAACCCGATGGACGGCGGATGACGCCGTCGGTGTGTTCGACTCGCACCTCTTCCGCCACTGGGCCTGAAGCCGGCATGTTCATCGTAGCGACTGCCGGTCACATCGATCACGGCAAGACGGCGCTGGTGCGCGCGCTCACCGGCGTCGACACCGACCGTCTGCCCGAGGAGCGTGCGCGCGGGATATCGATCGATCTCGGCTTTGCCTACTGGGAGCCGGCACCTGGTGAACTGGTTGCCTTCGTCGACGTGCCCGGGCACCAGCGATTCATCCGGAACATGCTGGCGGGTGTTGCGGCCATCGATTTTGCCTTGCTGGTCATCGCCGTCGACGACGGCCCGATGCCGCAGACGCTCGAGCACCTGCAGATCCTCGACACGCTTGGCGTCAGCCAGGGCGCCGTCGTGCTGTCGAAGGTTGATCTCGCCAGCGAAGAGCGGCTGCGTGAAGTGCGCCGTGCAGTCGTCGAACTGCTGCATGGCACGACCCTGGAAGGTGCCACTTGTATCCCCGCGTCGGCTCGGACCGGTGCAGGGACGGCGGAACTGAAGGCGGTCCTCGCCCGCTGTGCGCGCCGGCATGCAGGTGCGGCGCAACGCAGACCGACCGGGAGAAAGACTCGGTTCGCGGTCGATCGTGTGCTCAGTGTGAAGGGCGCGGGTACGGTCTTGACCGGTACCGTATGCGACGGAGCACTGGCGCGCGACGACAAGCTGGCGGTGCTTCCAGGCGGATCTTCCCTGCGCGTCCGATTCATCCAGGTAAGCGGGCGGGATGTGCCGCGGGTCGGTAGCGGCACGCGGGCAGCGATCAACGTCACGGGTTCGCTGGGGCCGGAGCTCAGACGCGGATGCTGGCTGACGGATCCGGACGTGCGGGATGGCAGTCTGCTTCTGGATGTACGCATCTGCCTGCTGCCGCAGGTGCCTCCGCAGCGCCATGCACGCGAGTTGCGGCTGTATCTGGGTGCTTCGGAAGTGGCGTGTCGTCTGCTTCTGCCGCAGGGCCGACCGCTGGCACCGGCGAATCCGGCACCCGCGCGCTTGCAGCTCCACCAACCGCTGCTGGCGGTCAATGGCGACCGATTCGTGCTGCGCGATGGCAATGGCAGCGTCACGCTCGGCGGGGGTTCGGTCATCGATCCGAGTCCGGTGTCGCGTCGCCGTTGGCTCGGCGACGACGAATTCCACGCACTCGAACGCGGCGTACCCGGCGCAGCCCTGGCTGCACTGTTGGCTGCGAACAGTGCTTCTGGAGTGGCGGTCGCGCGCTTCGAGCGGATCTTCCATCTCGAAGCTGCGAGTCGGGACACGGTGATCGAAGCGGCAGGTGGCATTGCGATCGGACGGACGCGGCCGGTCATCGTGACACGCTCGCAGGCCGATGCCTGGACGCGGCGCGTGACACGGGTGCTGCTGGAAGACACGCGGACTTCGGTGCCGCTGGCTGCGCTGCATGACACGGTCGCCCCAGGTCTCGAGCTGGAGGCGTTCGAATTCCTGCTGCGGGAAGCGGCACATCGCTCGAATTTCGGCTTCGCCGGCGGGGTCGTGTCGCTGCACAGTCGTCGCGAGAGTGTGCGCAGGGCGGATCAGGCCGCCTGGAAGCGAATTCAGCCATTGCTGGTACGGGCGGGCTTGACGCCTCCCGACCTGGCCGAGCTCTCGAGCGCTTCGGGGGTGCCCGCTGCTCGACTTCAGGCCATACTGCGCGACAGATCGCGGGCCGGTGAAATCCTGCAGCTGAAGCCGGATCGCTACATCGTGCGTGAACTCGCGGCAGGTCTCGCGGCCGCGGCGGCGAGCGTCGCCGCGGCGCAAGTCGGAGGGCGTTTCACCGCGGCGCAGTTCCGCGATCGCATCGGGACCGGGCGTACGCTCGCGATCCATGTACTCGAGATGCTCGATGTGGCGGGCGTTACGCGGCGCATTGGCGATGCACGCCTGATCGCGCGCGATCCGCATGCGGTACTGGGAGCCGCCGAGCCGTTCCGCGACACACGGTCGGCCGCGGAGAAGGCCTGACCCCATTCAGAGCGGGCGCCCGTGCAGGAATGCGCCAGGCCCGAGGCTCCATCCTTCTGCCCCGGCATGACACCGCTGGCTCCTGGCTGCTGACCGAGAGGCCCGCTCGAGTTCCCCGGTGGGTACGGCTTGTTAGCATCGACGCTCGAAACGACCGAAGCGTAGCGGAGACAATGCATGCTGATCGATCTCGTGCAACTGAGAACCTTCGTCGTCGCCGCAGAGGAGCAGCATCTGGGCCGCGCCGCCGAGCGCCTTCACATCAGCCAGTCCGCAGCGAGTTCGCATGTACGTGCCATCGAGGATTGCCTGGGTACGCGGTTGTTCGTCCGCGCCAGAAGCCTCGAACTCACGAAGGCCGGGCAACTGCTGGTTCAGCGCGCCAAAGGGCTGCTCAACGAAGCGACGACTTTCACCTCGTTCGCCCGGGAAGTCCGAGGCAAGATCGAAGGCACGCTCGTGGTCGGGGCGACGACGGAGCGGGGTACACGCATTGGTCAGGTTATCGCCACGTTGCACTCGGTGCATCCGCTGATCACGGTGGATCTTCGAGCGAGAGTCTCGCAGAGCACGGAGCGCGGCCTCGAAAGCGGCGAACTGGACGTCGGTGTTCTGCTTGGCAGGACTACGGATCGCCGCATCAGCTGCTATGAGCTGAGAAAGCTGCATTTCCTGGTCACGGGCCCTGCCGCCTGGCTCGATCGGATCGAAAGCGCTGATTGGGTGGATCTGGCACAGTTACCGTGGCTCGGCCCGAGCGGCGACAGCTCCACCTATTCGCAGATGACCGCGGAGATCTTCAGCCGACGAGGCCTGGATCTCAATGTCGTCGTGCTTTTCGAGAACGCAGCACATGGGCGCGCTCTGCTGCATGCCGGGATGGGTGTCATGCTGATGCAAGAAGAGGAGGCCTTGGAGGGAGTCCGCCAAGGTACGCTCGCGGTTTCCCGGCTCGCTCGCGTCGAATACTCGCTGTCCATGGCCCACCACGCAAGCCGCACGGACGACCCCCTCATCAGGGCATTCGTCGACGTCGCTCGCGAGGTCTGGCCCGAGATGCAGATGCATTCGACCGATGCCGCGCGTTGCGTCTGATTCTCCAATCGCGCCAGAGAGCACGCGCCCGCCAGCGGCATTGGCAGCGGGTGAGCTGCATGGCTGTTCCAGGCCGCCCGAGCGCCGAAGGGTCTCCTGCTTGACTTCAGCGAGACCGCACCACAACATTGCAGAGTACCCGAACAGGCGCTTGCTATGGCGGACAAGTCTCCGTTTCGACCCCCGCCTCCGATTGATGACTATCGAATGGGCGATAGTCCTGCCGCGCACCATCCATCGAGGGAACATGCCTACATTCCATCGAAGGAGAGTTCCCATATTCGGCCTGCACCCATGCCGGAGATGAGAGGGCCCCAACCCCTGCCTTCGACGAAGACTCGGCGTGGACCGGGAATCATTGGCTGGCTAGTTCTGATGCTTCTGGCCTACGGGCTGTATCACTGGGTGTTTCGATAGCGCCGTTCCACCGGGCAGCTATCGGCAGAGCAGGCCGACTTCCCCGCAGAGGATCCAAAGCGCTGCACTCGACACCAGCGGGGTCATGGCGGCAAGCGCGCGGGCCGTATTGAGCCTGTTGGCCACGCCACGATTGCGATGCGCTGCCTTGCGAATCCGATCGTCAATGTTGTGCAGCTCGCCGATTCGCCATTGCTCGAAGCTCGCCCCACTGTCTACACGACTCAGCAGCTTTCCCGGTTCGTTGTAGATCGGGGGCATTGCCGACACGCGCAAACATCCGAAAACCAGGAACATGCTGACCGCCATCAGCCAGACGGAAGCACAGCCGAATCCAACGTTCGCATAGGTCAGCTCCCCGGAAAAGACCTTGACCGCGTACGCCAATGCCCCGACCGTTCCGGCAAGCGTCAGGCTCAACGTCAGTGAAGCCTCCTTGGCCAGCGTATCCGCTGTCTTCGCGCGTCCGAGCAGATTCTCAATGCCGTGCCGCTCGATCCAATCGAGCTCATCGCGACTGAACTGACTCGGGCTTGATCGCGCGTGCCCACGCCGGACCCGAAGCTGTGATGGCTGGATCATCGCCAGATTTTCAGCCGATCGGCACCGTTGCGTCAAAAGCAAGTGGTTCGGTAGACGAGGCCGGGCTGCGAGGCCAGGCTGCCGTCCGCTTCAGAGACCGATCGAGAAATGCAACGCGTATGCATCCGGTACCGACCGGCACGGCGGACGCCGGCCGAATGGCATGCGCCCCCGCTGGCGCAACCATTGCATGGGCGGTAGTGGCCCCGCGCTGTCGCGGGCATCGCACAGGTCGCTGGTCGCGCCGTCGTATCCATGCCCGGATCTGGCGCAGCGGACCGCGTCCGCGGCACCATCCTGGATCAGCGCAGCCACGGAGCAGCCATGTCACGCCCGAACAAGAGGATTCCGCCCGGCGTCGGCCCGCGCTTCCCGCAGGTGGTCGTGCTGGTCGGCGCAACCGGCGATCTGTCGCGCCGCAAGCTGCTGCCCGGGCTGATCCATCTGGCGAGCGCCGGCTTCATCCCGGGCTGCCGCATCATCGGCGTCTCGCTCGACGATCTCGACGCCGGCGGCTTCCGCACCTTCGTGCGCGCCGCGCTCGACGAGTTCGCGATCCGCAAGGTCACCGATGCCGACTGGGACGCGTTCTCGGCCTGCCTCGACTACGTGCCGCTCGCGGCTGGCGCCGCCGCGCTGCGCGCCGCGGTCGAGCGCGCCGAACAATCGCTCGAGCAGTCACTCGGCAGCGAGAGCCGCCGGCTGCACTATCTGAGCGTGCCGCCGGCCGCCGCGCTGTCGGCGGTCCGGCTGCTCGGAGAAGCCGATCTGGCCGCGAACGCGCGGATCGTCATGGAAAAGCCGTTCGGCACCGACCTGGCGAGCGCGGTGTCGCTGAACGCGCGGCTGCACGAGGTCTTCACCGAGGACCAGATCTTCCGGATCGACCACTTTCTGGGCAAGGAGCCGGCGCAGAACATCCTGGCGTTCCGCTTCGCCAATGGCCTGTTCGAGCCGATCTGGAACCGCAACTTCATCGACCACGTCCAGATCGACGTGCCCGAGACGCTGGCGGTCGGGCGGCGTGCCGCGTTCTACGAGCACACCGGCGCGTTCCGCGACATGGTGGTCACGCATCTGTTCCAGATTCTCGCGTTCACCGCGATGGAGCCGCCGACCGCGCTCGACCCGAAATCGATCGGCGAAGAGAAGAACAAGGTGTTCCGCAGCATGCTGCCGATCCTCCCCGGCAACGTGGTTCGCGGCCAGTACACCGGCTATCGGCAGGAAAACGGCGTCGATCCGGAGTCCGATACCGAGACCTTCATCGCGCTCAAGTGCTTCATCGACAATTGGCGCTGGGCCGGCGTGCCGTTCTTCCTGCGTACCGGCAAGCGGCTCGCCGAGGGCCAGCGGATCATCTCGATCGCGTTCCGCGAGCCGCCGAAGAGCATGTTCCCGGCCGGCTCCGGCGTCGGCGCGCAGGGCCCCGACCATCTGACCTTCGACCTTGCCGATGCGTCGAAGATGTCGCTGTCGTTCTACGGCAAGCGCCCTGGGCCCGGCATGCGGCTCGACAAGCTGAGCCTGCAGTTCGCGATGCGTGATACCGGCCTGATCGGCGACGTGCTCGAAGCGTACGAGCGGCTGATCCTCGACGCGATGCGCGGCGACCATACGCTGTTCACCACCGCCGAAGGGATCGAGCGGCTCTGGGAACTCTCGATCCCGCTGCTGGAAGCACCGCCGCCGGTGCGGCTCTACGAGCCCGGTGCATGGGGACCGAAGTCGATCCACCAGCTGATCGCGCCGCACGCCTGGCGGCTGCCGTTCGAGCGAGCATGGCGCGACCCCGACCACAGCGGCAGCTGATCCGCGGATTCCACTCGAATATCGGTCGGACGCAGCCGGCAGGTACGGTCATTGCATGGTAAGTGTGGGAGCGACCCCGATGCCGGGGTACCCCCGAGCAGGAGCAACGATGGGTTTCGATCGATCCGCGCAAAAGCATCGCACCGGGCGTCGCGTCGAGCGCGGCGACGACCCTCTGCCGGGCACCATGTCGCCCGACCGCAATCAGGGTGCGATGACCGCGCGCGAACGGCTGGCGCGGCCATTCGATCCATGCATGCCGCGGGTTTCGGCCGACAGCGAAGTGATCAGGCCGGCACACCGGCGCTGACCGGGGAGCCGCTGCCGGCCGCGATGGCCCGGGTGGCCGCGGCGCGGTTCAGGGCCCGGGACCGGCCGCGCCCGTTCAGCCAAGCCGGCGTGACAGCGCCATCGCGGCCGCCGGAGCCTTCTCCTTGGCGCCGCTGATGAACAGCAGATGGACGTCGCGCGGCGCCGCCGGCGGCAGCGGCGGCTCGACCCGCGGCAATCCGCCCGGCTCGCCGCCGTTACGCCAGACCCTGGCGCTCGCGGCCAGCTGGTCGAGCGCTTCGGCGCTGATGCCTTCGGCCAGATTCGAGTCGGTCCGCATCACCCGCGCATAGATGAATGGACCGGTGACGTCGGCGAATGCCGGGTACTCGTCGGATTCGGTGAACACGGTCGTGATCCGGTAGCGCCGGGCCAGTGCCAGGTACTCGCTGCATTTGAACGATTCGTGCCGGACATCGACCGCATGCGCGAGCGGGACACCGGCGACCTCGTGCGGCAGCAGCTTCAGGAACGCTTCGAAGTCGGCTGGATCGAAGCGCTTGGTGGTCGCGAACTGCCACACGATCGGGCCGAGCTTGTCGCCGAGTTCGGCGATGCCGCTGCCGACGAAGCGTCCGATCGATTCGCCGGCCTCCGCGAGTACCCGGCGGTTGGTCGCGAAGCGGTTCGCCTTCAGCGAAAACAGGAAGCCGTCGGGCGTCTCGCTCCGCCACTTGGCAAAGGTCGCCGGCTTCTGGGTCGCATAGTAGGTGCCGTTGACCTCGATCATGCCGAGGCGCTGGCTCGCGTATTGGAGCTCCTGCGCATGCGGCAGCCCGGCTGGATAGAAATTGTTTCGCCACGGCTCGAAGGTCCAGCCGCCGATGCCGGCGCGGATCGTTCCCGCTCCTCCGGGTGGCCCGCTCGCTGCCATGGTCAGACGACCCCGGCGGCGCGCAGCTCGTCGATCCGGGCCGCACTCCAGCCGAGCTCGTTCAGGATCTGGTCGGTGTGCTGCCCGAGCGCCGGTACCGGATCCATGCGCGCGCCGGACCCGGCGCCGGGCGGCAGCAAGGCCGGTATCGCGCCCGCCGGCGTCTGCACCTCGGCCCACCGCCCCCGCGCCCGCAGCTGGGCATGCGCCCAGACATCGCTCATCTGGTTCACCTGCGCGTTGGCGATCGATGCCTCTTCGAGACGCGCGATCACCTGGTCGGCAGTCAATGCGGCGAACTCCGCGACGATCAGTTCCCGCAGCGTCTCGCGATGCGCGATGCGCCGCGAGTTCGACGAGAAGCGCTCGTCGGCGGCGAGCTCCGGTCGCCGCAGCACCTTCTGGCAGAACAGCAGCCATTCCCGCTCGTTCTGCAGGCCGAGCATGATGGTCCTGCCGTCGCCGGCCGGAAACGGTCCGTAGGGAAAGATGGTTGCATGCGCGGCACCGGCACGGGCCGGCGGGCTGGCACCGTCGAACGCGTAGTAGAGCGGAAAGCCCATCCACTCGACCATGCTCTCCAGCATCGAGATGTCGACATGCCGGCCGCGCCCGGTGGTGCCGCGCTCGATCAGCGCGGCCAGAACGTTCGAGAACGCATACATTCCGGCAGCGATATCGGCGATCGAGCAGCCGGCCTTCGACGGGGCTTCGGGTGTACCGGTGACCGAAAGGAAACCCGATTCGCTCTGGATCAACAGGTCATAGGCCTTCTTGTCGCGATAGGGCCCGTCGGCGCCGTAGCCGGAGATGTCGCAGACGATCAGGCGGGGATGCCGCTCGTGCAGCTTCTGCCACGACAGCCCGAGCCGGGCCGCCGCCCCGGGCGCGAGATTCTGCACCAGCACGTCGGCGCGCTCGAGCAGGGACGCCAGCACGTCGCCGGCCCGTGGATGCTTGACGTCGAGCGTCAGGCTTTCCTTCGAGCGGTTGGTCCAGACGAAATGCGACGCGAGGCCGCGGACCCGTTCGTCATAGGCCCGTGCGAAGTCGCCGCTGCCCGGGCGCTCGACCTTGATGACCCGTGCGCCGAGGTCGGCGAGCTGGCGCGTGCAGAACGGTGCCGCGATCGCATGCTCGAGCGTGAGGACGGTAATGCCTTGCAGCGGGCGCATCGATCGGGTCCGGGCGTGTCCGACAAACGGGAGTCAGACGATACCACGCGCAGGCCCGCGATCGCTGCCGGCAGCAGCCGGGATCCCCGCCGAGAAGTCCGCAACCTGAGGACTGGGGAGCCGGCAGCTAGGGAGCCGGCAGTTGGAGAGCCGGCAGCCGGGGAATCGGCGGCCTACTCGCCGCGACGCTTGCCGACTTCGTGACCGATCACGCCCCCGACCGCGGCACCGCCGAGCGTGCCGCCGACGCCGCCGACGGTCGAAGCGCCGATACCGGCGCCGACTGCGGCGCCGACGCCGGTCGAGGAGCACGCGCCGAGCGTGACCGACGCGGCCAGCGCCATCGTACAGATCAATAGCCTCATGATTGCCTCGCAGACGAAAGGATTGCCCTCGGCAAGGCAATCAACGCGCCCGCCAGGCCAGGTCGCGCTCGCCGTGGCGCGGTGCCCGCGCCGGCGCCGCCGGGGCGCGCCGGTCGCGCTTGAAGCCCGGACCGAGATCGAGCACCGTGCCGCCCGGATACTCGACCCGGCTGGCCGGCGCCGTGACCAGTCCGCCTTCGGCATATTCCGCGACGAATTCGGCGACGGTCCGGACCCGCGCGCACGGAACGTCGGCAGCGTTGAGCCGCGCCTCGAGGTCGGCGGCACCGTGGCGTGCGACGGCTGCCTCGATCCGGGCCTGCAACGCGACCGGGTCGCGCGGTGCGACGAAGCCGGCACCGATGCGCAGCGCCTCGGGATCGAGCAACCGGGCGTCGTCGAGCACGTCGGCGATGTCGAGCAACTCGCAGAAGCGGCGGAACTGCGCGGCGGTATTGGCCGCGGTCGCGATCCAGCCGTCGGCACAGCGGAACGTCGCGGCACCGGGGCTGCCGGAGAAACCGCGGTTGCCCGGCCGCAGCCGGTCGCGGCCGTCGAATGCGGCCTGCACCGCGGTCGACAGCATCAGGTGCAGTGCCGCCTGTGCCATCGACACGTCGAGATACGCCCCGCCGCCGCCGCGCTCGCGCGCCAGCAAGGCGGCGAGGATCGCCTGCGCGCCCATCATGCCGGCGGCGGCGTCGACGACCGGGAAGCCGACCTTCATCGGCGGCGTGCCCTCGTCGCCCTGCAGCGCCATCATGCCGGTGAGCGCCTGCACGACATGATCATAGGCACCGCGCGACGACCAGCTGCCTTCCTGCCCGTAGCCGGAGATCGATGCGTAGACGATGTCGGGATTGCGCGCGCGCACGCGCTCGTAATCGAGGCCGAGCCGCGCGATCACGCCCGGCCGGAAGTTCTCGATGAAGACGTCGGCCTCGGCGGCGAGCTGCAGCACACGCTCGACCGCAGCCGGATCCTTCAGATCGAGCGCGAGCGCACGCTTGCCGGCGTTGATCGCCGCAAAGCCGACGCTGACGCCGTCGTCGACGACGAGCGAGCCGTGCCGCAGCACGTCGCCATGTACCGGCTCCTCGAGCTTGATCACGTCGGCACCCTGCCGCGCCAGATAGTAGCCGGCGGTCGGCCCGGCAATCACGTGCGAGACGTCGATGACCCGGATGCCGGCGAGCAGTTCACCGGCACGGTCGGCCGGCGCGGTCATTCCGGCTTGACCCCGGTCAGCTTGATGATGTCGGTCCACTTGGTCGTCTCGGCCGCGATGAAGCGGCCGAACTCGACCGGCGATTCGGAAAGCACGACATCGCTGCCGCCGGTCTCGTGGAACTCGCGGACGGCCGGATCCCGCATGCCGGCCTTCACCGCGGCATCCAGCTTGGCGATGATCGCGGCCGGCGTCCCGGCCGGCACCCAGACGCCGCCCCACGATTCCTGCACCAGCAGCTCGGACTTGAACAACTCGGCCAGCGTCGGGATCTCCGGCAGCTGACGCATGCGGCGCGTGGTCGAGGTCGCGAGCGGCCTGACCTTGTCCTGCGCGATGCCGACCATCGCGGTGCCCGAGATCGGCAGCGCGAACTGGATCTGGCCGCCCTGCAGCGCCGGCACCAGTTCGACCGAGCCGCGGTACGGCACGTGCACCGCCTGCAACCCGAGCACGCTGCAGAAGGTGGCGCCGGCCAGATGCGCCGCCGTGCCGATGCCGCCGGAGCCGTAGTTCAGCGCGCCAGGCCGCGAGCGGATCGCATCGACCAGATCCTGCGCGGACCGGTACGGCGCGTCCTTCGGCACGACCAGCACCGTGCCGGAATTGCTGGTCAGCGTGACCGGATCGAAGCTCTTCAGCGGATCGAAGCGGACTGCCGGATTCATCGCCTTGTTGATCACATGGGTCACCGAGCCCATCAGCGCGGTGTAGCCGTCGGGCGGCTGCTGCGCGGCGACCTCGGCCGCGACGATGCCGGCCGCGCCGACGCGGTTCTCGACGACGACGTTGACGCCGAGCGCACGGGCGAGTTCGGGCGCGAGCTTGCGTGCCTGCAGGTCGGGGCCACCACCGGCGGCGAACGGCACGATCAGCTTGACCGGCCGCGTCGGCCAGCTGCTGCCGGCCGACTGCGCACGCGCGGCCGGCGCGGCGGCGATCGCGGCCAGCGCCGACGCGGTCGAGAGCCAGCGGCGGCGGGCGGCGTCGTGGCGCCGCTGCGTTGCGGTCGGCTGCGTTGCGGTCGGCTGCGTTGCGGTCGGCTGCGTTGCGGTCGGCTGCGTTGCGGTCGGCTGCGTTGCGGTCGGCTGCGTTGTAGTTCGCGGTGTCACGGTTCGCTGCGTCATGATGTCTCCTCGCCGGCCAGGCGGTGCCGGCACCGCTCGAAATGGCCGAGAGCGCAGCATAAGAGTTGCCGAGATAAGATTCCAATCGAATATTCAGCGATACTCGATCGAAAATCTTATGATCACGAAAGGCCGGCCGAGGCCCGGCCGGCGGAGGTTCCGGTGACACCGCAACGGCCGGCGCCCGCAATCGATGCCGCCCTGGCGCAGGCTGCCCGGCAACTGCGCCTGCGCGACCTGCTGCTGCTCGACGCGATCGCGCGCCATGGCACGCTGCAAGGCGCCGCCGCCGAGCTGCACGTGTCGCAGCCGGCAGTCAGTCAGGCGTTGCGCGCGATGGAGCGCGCGCTGCGCGTCCGGCTCGCCGAACGCTCGACCCGCGGTGCGACGTTGACCCCCGCCGGCGCGATGCTGCGGTCGCACCTGCTCGCCGCCGGCCGCGGCCTCGACGCAGCGATCCGCCGGCTCGACGCGCCGCAGCCGCTGCCGCTGCTGCGCCTGGGCGCGATCCCGTTCGTGCCGATCGGCGCGCTGCCGGCGGTGCTGGCGTCGCTCGACCCCGATCGTTGCGGCTTTCGCCTGACCGTGATGACCGGCCCGGTCGATCGGCTGTTCGCAGCACTCGACGACGGCGAGATCGATTGCGTCGTGTCGCGCCTGCCCGAGACGCGCGCCGCCGGCACGCCGGTACCGGCGCTGCGCATCGACCCGGTCGGAACGATCGTCAACGCGATCGCCGCGGCACCGCGGCACCCGCTCGCGCGCGCACGGCCGCCGTCGATCGCCGCGCTGGCCCGGGCGGCCTGGGTTCTGCCGGAACGCGGTTCGCTGGTCCGCGTGATGTTCGACGACCTGTTCGGCCGTGCCGGGCTGGTCGCACCCGAGCCCTGGATCGTCAGCAGCGCGTTCAGCGACAATCTGCAGCTCGCTGCCGCCGGCCGCCTGCTGACGATCGCGCCGGTCGAAGCGATCGCACGCGCACGGCCGGCGATGCGGGTGCTGCTGGCGCCGCCGCACTGGCGCGCGGCGCTGGTGCTGGCGGCCCCGGCGCACCTCGCCGACTGGCCGCCGATCGTGCGGCTGCGCGCTGCGTTCGCCGGAGTCGCCGAGGCAGCGGGCGGTCAGCGACGATTGCCGGCGTAGGCTGCGACGGCCAGGCGGTCAGCGCGCGGCCCCGCGCCGCCGCCGCATCGTCCGCTCCCACCACTCGAAGCCGAGCTCGGCCGCCAGTGCCAGCGCCGCCGCCGGAATCGCGCCGGCGAGCAACAGCTCGCGGTCGTTCAGCGCGAGGCCGGTGACGATCCGCTCGCCGAAGCCGCCGGCGCCGATGAACGCGGCGATCGTCGCGGTGCCGACATTGATCACCGCCGCCGTGCGGACGCCGGCGACGATCACCGGTGCGGCGATCGGCAGCTCGATCGCGCGCAGCACCTGGCCGCGATGCAGTCCGAGCGCGGCGCCGGCCTGCACGACCCCCGCCGGCACCTCCAGCAGGCCGGTGCAGGTATTGCGGACGATCGGCAGCAGCGCATAGAGCGTCAGCGCGATCAGCGTCGGCCATGCGCCGATCATGCCGGTCAGCGTGATCAGCAGCGCGAGCAACGCCAGCGACGGCACGGTCTGCAGCAGGCCGGTCGCCGACAGCACCAGACCGCGCCAGCGCGGCCGCCGCGCGGCGAAGACACCGAGCGGCATGCCGAGCGCCACCGCAGCGGCGATCGATGCAGCGACCAGCACGACGTGCTGCCGCGCGAGCCGCAGCAGGTCGTCGCCGAACAGCTTGTCGACGAAGCCGCGGCCGACGGCGCTGCCGATGGCGCTGTCGCCGGTCGCCGCCACCGTGACACCGGCCGCCCCCGTCGTACCGGCCGCACCCGTGGTCCCCGTCGTGTCCGCAGCGCCCGTTGCACGTGCCGGCGCCGCCCCCGCGGCACCGGAGACACCCCGGCCGGCCAGGAAGTCACGCGCGATTGCATCGAACGGCCGGCCCTGCAGCTCGGCGGCCGCATTCATCGCGATCATCCGGTCGGCATCGATGCGGCCGGACAGCGCCTCGATCGCGGCCCACGCCTGCGGAAAGCGCTGCGGCACGTCGAGCCGGTACAGCACCACCGCATCGTACTTCGGAAAGTAGTCGCGGTCGTCGGCCAGCGTCAGCAGGCCCAGCGATGCGATCTGCGCGTCGGTCGTGTAGATGTCGATCGCATCGACCTGGCTGCCGGACAGCGCACCGTAGGCAATGCCGTGGTCGATCGCGGTCGGCGTCTGACGCAGGCCGTAGGCCTTGGCGAGCCCGGGCCAACCGTCGGCGCGGCCGATGAACTCGTTCGACAGCCCGAGCCTGAGCGAAGGGTGCGCGGCCAGGTCCGACAGCCGTTCGATGCCGAGCCGCTGCGCGGTCTGCGCCCGCATCGCCAGCGCATAGCCGTTGTTGAAACCGAGCGGCACGCCGATGCCGAGCTGCCACCGAGCCAGGCCGGCACGCATCGTGGCGAGCGATGTCGGCTGCGGGTTGCGCAGGATCTCGAGGTCGACGGTACCGGTGTAGTCGACATAGAGGTCGATGCTGCCGCTCTTCAGCGCCTCGAACACGATCGCCGTGTTGCCGAGGCCCTGTCGCACCTCGGTCGGCCCGTGGCGCGCCGCGGTCTGCGACAGGATCTCGGCCAGGATATAGGCCTCGGTGAAACGCTTCGAGCCGATCCGCAACGGGCCGTCGGCAGCCGCGACGGCAGGCGGCAGCGTCGCGGCGGCAACGAGCAGCGCGATCAGCAACAGCCGTTGCAGCGACCGTTGCAGCAGTCGGTTCAGCAGCTGTTGCAGCAGCCGGGTCGGGTGCCGGGGCGTTCGCATGAACGCACCGCGCGACGCCTCGCTGGTCATCCGGCCCGGCGCCGCATCCGCGCCATCGTCACGATCCGGTCTTCGCCGCCTGCAGCAGCGCACGGATCTGCGCCGGCTCGATGATGCCGGTCGCCCGCGCCCGTTCCTTCGCGCCATCGGCCGCGATCAGCGTCGAGCGCTCGGTCACGCCGAGCGCCGCCGCCGCTTGCGGCTGCTTCTCGAGATCGATCCGCAGCACCGTGTAGTCGGCGAACTCCGGCTCGCCGAGCAGCGTCTTCATCACCGCGGTCTGTGCCGCGCAGATCGTGCACCAGGTCGTGATCACGTGATAGATCAGCGGGCGCGACTGCGCGGTCGCGCGCTGCGCGGCTTCGGCGCTGTACGGAACGACCTGCGCCGCCTGTGCCGGCAGCACGACGATCGTCGATGCGGCGATCGCCGAAGCGGCAAGCGCCGCGGTGACGATCGATGAAGCAAGACGGCGCAGCGGACGAGTCGGCATCTGGACGGCCTCCGGTCGGCGGAATCGATGGCATGCTGCCGGTGCCTCGACGTGCCGGCGCTCCAACGGCATTTCGTCGAGGCTCATTCCGTCGATGCTAATACGGCGGCGACCGCCGCGTGCGCTGCAGCCGGGCCGCCTCGGCCCACCAGGCCAGATCGTCGGCGAAGCGGCCGAACGCGCGCTCGAGCGCGGCGCCGCCGGCACCGAGCGGCTGCGCCGCCTGGTCGAGCGTCTGCGCGATCTGCCCGACCGCGAGCGTGCTCGAGACCACGACCATGCCCATCTCGGTCAGCGTGCCGTGCCACGCGACGCTGGCGTGAGCGCCGGCGAGCCGGCCGAACGAATAGCTGGCGATCGCCGCCGGCCGCCAGAACCATTCCTCCAGGAAATGGTCGGTCAGGTTCTTGAGCCCGGGTTGCTGGCCCCAGTTGTATTCGCCGGTGACGAACACGAAGCCGTCAGCGGCGCGGATCTTGCCGGCCAGCGCCGTCATCGCAGCCGGCGCGGTGCCGGCCGGGTACTCCTTGTACATCCGGTCGAGCATCGGCAGGTCGACCGCCTTCGCATCGATCAGCTCGACATCGTCGCCGCGCGCGCGCAGCCGCGCGACCAGATAGTCGGCCAGGCGGATGCCGAGCCGGTCGCGGCGGTACGAACCGTAGAAGACCAGCAGCTTCAGCGGCGATCGATCGGGCGGCGCAGCGGCTTCTGGCATCGGCGGGTGGCGGCTCTCGGCGGGCGGCGGGTTGCCGGGAAGGCTGAACGGGAAAGCTGAAGCGCCCAGGCTAACACGACCGTCGCGACTGCGTCCGATCCGCCCCGCCGCGCTGCTCAGCCGCGCCGCTCAGCCGAATCTGGCGAGCCGGAACGGCAGCAGATCGACCCGCGGGGGGCGGCCGGCGATCAGGTCGGCCATCGCCTCGCCGGCCGCCGGCCCGATGCCGAAGCCGTGCCCCGAGAAGCCGGACGCCAGGTAAAAGCCCGGCAGCGCGTCGACGGCGCCGATCACCGGCAGCAGATCGGGCGTCACATCGATGTAACCGGCCCACGACTGCACGATCCGCGCGCTGCCGAACACCGGGAACGCGTCGACCAGCCGCTGCCAGGCCTGCCGGATGCCGCGCGCCGACGGCACCGGGTCGAGCACGCGATGCGCCTCGAACGGTGTCGGGCGGTCGCTGCCGAAACGCCGCGGCATCGCGAGCTCGGTGAAGAAGCGCTTGCCGAAGCGCAGCCGGACGAAGGCGTTGCTGGCGAGCCAGCTGCGCAGGAACGGCCGAAACAGCCGGAAGCTGTCCGGCGTCAGGTCGGCCATCGAGGCGCCGAACTGCGAGACCGTGTAGCCGCCGTCGGCGCGCTTGCGGCAGGTGAAGTCCTTGCCGTTGACCGCGACCTCGAGGCCGGCATCGAACGACGTGGTCCGCAGCACCGAGCCGCGGATCTTCAGTTGCGGGAACTCGATGCCGAGATTGCCGCAGAACAACCGCGACCAGCCGCCGCCGGCGAGCAGCACCGCGCCGGCCGAGACCGGACCGCGCTCGGTCTCGACCGCGCTGACGCGGGCGCCGGAGCGCGCGACGCCGCGCACCGCGCAATGCTCGAACAGCCGTGCGCCGTGGCCGCGCGCCAGCGCGGCGATCGCCGGCGCGGCCAGAGCCGGCTCGGCAACGGCATCGGAACGGCTGTACAGCGCACCGGTCCAGCGGCGGTTCGACGGCGGCAGCAATCGCAGCGCCGCCTCGCGATCGAGCAGCACCGCATCGACCCCGGCCGCGCGGTTGCGATCGAGCCAGTGCCGATGGGCCGCGGCATCGGCGGCGTTTTCCTGCAGGTAGAGGAGGCCGGTGCGGCGAAAGCCGACGTCGGCCCGCGCCTGGATCTCACCCCACAGCTGGTTCGAACGCAGCGCCAGCGGCACTTCGGCGGCGTCACGGTCGAGCGTGCGGACCCAGCCCCAGTTGCGCGACGATTGCTCGCAGCCGATCGCGCCTTTCTCGAACAGCGCGACCGAAGCGCCGGCGCGCGCCAGCGCATAGGCGGTGCTGACGCCGATGATGCCGCCGCCGACGATCGCGACGTCGACCGACGCGGGCCAGGCGTCGGCGGCCGGCGTCGGGGAATTCGCGGCATGCTCGCGCGCCGTGGTCGCATCCATCGTCTGCATCGGGTCGAAGCGGTGCGGCGCGGCGCCGGCACGCGGATCGATGTTGACACGAGTGTCGTCGTGCCGCAAACACATCGTGGCCGGTATCGCTGCGGGTGCCGGGCCTGCCGCGCACGCCGATCGGCAAGGTGCCGAAATGGGCGCTGCGCGCAGGGTGGCTCGGAGACGAGTCAGCGAGCTTCCAGCGATGCCAGCACGAGCAGGACCAGCGCCGCCACCAGCACCGCCAGCGCGATCTTGGCCCAGCTGTACGGTTGCTCGCCGGCGATCGCGCCGGTATAGCCGTTGGTGAGGATCTGGTACGGCCGGCCCTGGTAGCGGTAGCTGATCAGCCAGACCGGCACCAGCACATGCTTGAACGTGCGGCCGGTGTACTCGGCGTCGACCTGCAGGTTGCGCTGAGTATCGCCGGGCACCTGGCGCGCGGCGAGCGCGCGCACCTGCGCCTGCATGTCGGCGAGATTCGCCGCCTGCGCCCGACGCAGGTCGAGCTGATAGCGTTCGACGGTCCAGCCGCGGACGAACTCGGGCTGGTACGGGCGCAGATCGGTGGTGGTCGGGAACGGCTCGATCCGGCGCAGCAGCCGTGCATGCGCGCCCTCGGTCCCGGGCACCAGCTCGTCGTCGAAGAAATGTTCGAACGAACCGGCGGCGGGCTCCCAGCGCACCTGCCGGACCTGCTGCGTCCGGACGCTGCCGTCGGCGCCGCGGACCTGCTGCGTCTGGTAGTAGCTGTAGCCGGCTTCGGCGGTCCAGCGCGCCGATACGCGGGCGTCGAAGGTCCAGTACGGCAGGTAGACGCCATGCAGCCGGTCGGTGAACGCAGCGCTCTTCAGCCGGTTCGGTGCGAACCAACGCTTGCCGTACCAGGCGCGGACCTTGTCGCGGACCGCGCGCTCTTCGATCCGGAACGGCAGCACGCTCTGCGGCGTGATGGCGTCGTTGCGCGACTCGTGCACCAGCACGCTCGGCGAGCCGCAGAAATCGCAGTTCTGCGCGACCCGGCCGTCGACGAATACCGAGATCGCCTTGCAGCTGTTGCACTGGATCTCGCGCCGGCCGCTGCCCCAGCCGCGGCCATCGGGCGGGTCGCGCAACGCGGCGAGCAGGTCCTGCTCGACGGCGGTCGAACCGGCTGCGACGGCGATCGAACCGGCCGGGACAGCGATCGCACCGGCCGCGACGGCGGTCGGCACCACCGTGCCGCAATAGGCGCAGGCGAGCGACTGATGCGGCGGACTCCAGACCAGCTCGGCGCCGCACTCCGGGCATTCGCGCCGCGACTCGACGGTCGGAGCGGCGGCGTCCGGTCCCGCCACTATTCGGGCTTGATACCGGCGGCTCTGGCGACCGGCGTCCAGCGCGCGATCTCGTCGCGGATGAAGGTCGCGTACGCCTCGGGCGTGCTGGCATGGACTTCGTAGCCCTGTGCCACCAGCCGTTCGCGCAGGTCCGAGCCCTTGAACACGTCGGTCAATGCCGCGTGGATCTTGGCGATGATCGCCGGCGGCGTGCCGGCCGGCGCCAGCAGGCCGTAGAAGCCGGAGCCGATCAGGCCGGGCTTGCCGAGCTCGACGACCGTCGGCACGTCGGGCAGCAGCGGCGAGCGCCGGTTCGACGCGATCGCGAGCCCGCGCAGCTTGCCGGCGGTGACCTGCGCACCCGATGGGATGTAGGCGTCGATGATCAGTGGCACGGTACCGGACACGACGTCCTGGATTGCCTGCCCGGCGCCCTTGTACGCGACCATCGTCAGGTTGGCGCCGGTCTCGGCCTTCCACGCTTCGCCGATCAGATGCGTGATCGCCCCGACGCTCGCGATCGCGTAGCTGATGCCGCCGGGGCGCCGCTTGGAGTCTTCGACGACGTCGTCGAGCGTCTTGTACGGCGTCGACGGGTGCACCGCGAACAGTGCCGGCAGCGACGCGACCAGCGAGATCGGCACGAAGTCGCGCGCCGGGTCGAACGGCTGCTTGATCCCGAGCGCCGTGTTCATCGCGATCGGCGCGGCGGCGAACAGCAGCGTGTAGCCGTCCGGCGCCGATTTCGCGACGATGTCGGTACCGATCACGCCAGCCGCGCCGGGACGGTTGTCGACGACCATCGGCTGGCCGAGCCGGTCCGACATCCGTTGCAGCAGCGCGCGGGCGACCGTGTCGAGGCCGCCGCCGGCGACCACCGGCAGCACGACCCGGATCGACCGGGACGGATAGTTGGCTGCGTCCTGCGCCGTTGCCGGTGCGCTCGCGCCCAATGCCGCTACGGCGAGCGCAGCACCGAACAATGTTCGCGAAGCGAGATCGATCATGCGGGCCTCCTTCATTGCTTTGCTTTCGGCGCCGCGGCGCCGGGTTCGATCGTGACGTCGTCGATACGGCCGGTATAGGCATAGGCGCCGTGGCGCTCGTAGACGGTCCACAGAACCGGCCCGCGCCGGTCGAGCCCGACGTCCAGCCCTTCGAACACGCCGTAGAGCACCATCGTGGGTGCCATCGGCGTGAAGGCGACGACTTCGGCGCCGTCGAGCAGCAGCCGGCCACGACCGTCGCGGCCACCGAGCGCCTCGTAGTCGAGCGTCGCCGCCCGCAGCGCCGCGCCCTGCGCCGGCGCGATCGGCACGCGCGGCAGCGTCGTACGCTCGCCGAACCCGTTGTAGTGGAAGTGCAGGAAGCCGTCCTCGATCCACAGCACCAGGCCGCCGGTCGGATCGCCGATCGCCCACAGCACGCCGGCGTTTCCGGCGCGGTAGTCGAATCGCACGGTGATCTTGTACGAGCGATCGGCGATCAGCGGGAAGATGTCTGCCCGGTGCACCGTCTGCATGCCGGGCAGGAATCGGCGCGGCCGGTCGTCGAAGCGCCGTTCGTCCGGCGCCCGATCCGCGAACTTCTCGAGCCGGTCGCGGTTGTCCAGCGGATAGACCAGGTGCTGCCAGGCGGCCCGGTCGAACGCCTCGACCAGTTCCGCGAGCCGCTCCGGATGGCGTGCGGCGATGTCGCTGCTCTCGGAGAAGTCGTCGTCGAGCCGGTGCAGCGTCCAGTTGTCGAGGTCGATCGGCTCGCCGCGCTTCTGCAGCGAACGCGCCAGCCAGCCGTCGCGATAGTAGGCTCTGTTGGACCAGCATTCGTAGTACTGCTCGGTGCGCGCCGGCGGCGCGGCGGCGTCGAACAGCACCGGCGCGAAGCTGCTGCCGTGCGGGCTGCGCGCTGGCCGTCCGTGCAGCTCCGTGAGCGGGGAGACGCCGGCGAGCTCGAGCAGCGTCGGCATCACGTCGATCACGTGCGCGAACTGCGGGCGGATCGCGCCGTGATCCCTGATCCTCGCCGGCCACGAGATGATGAACGAAACCCGCCGGCCGCCGGCACCCGTATAGGTCTTGAACGACGGGAACGGCGTGTTGGACAGCTGGCCCCAGCCGGTCGGATAGAGTGCGGCGCTGCGCGGACTGCCGAGATCGTGCGCGAGCATGCGTTCGTCGGCAATCGGCGGCGCCGCGAGTCCCATGTAGCGCCGGTTGTTGTTGAACATGCCGGTGGCGCCGCCGGCATCGGTGCCGCCGTTGTCGGACGAGAATACGATGATCGTGTTGTCGAGCTCGCCGATCGCCTGCAGGAACGCGACCAGACGGCCGAGGTTCTGGTCGACGCTGTCGAGCATCGCGGCATACGACTCCATGTGCCGCGCGAACAGCTCGCGGTTCGCCGGTTCGACCTCGTTCCAGGGCGGCACGCGCGGATCCGACGCCGGCAGCGCCGTCCCGGACGGCACCAGTCCGGCCGCCTTCTGCCGCGCCAGCCGGGCTTCGCGCATGGCGGTCCAGCCGGCGTCGTAGCGGCCGCGATACTTCGCGAGGTCGGCCGGCTTGGCCTGCAGCGGCGCATGCACCGCGTTGTGCGCCAGGTAAAGCAGGAACGGCTTGACCGGCGACGACGCACGCAGCGCCTTGATGAAGCGGATCGATTGCTCGGTCCAGTCGTCGGTGGTGTAGTAGTCGCGCGGATAGGCATCGACCGGCACCAGCTGCGTGCCCATCATCAGCTGTGCCGGGAAGAAGAAGTGGGCCTCGCCCTCCATGAAGCCGTAGTAAGTGTCGAAGCCGCGGTTGGACGGCCACGACGACTTCGGCGCCGACGGCACGCAGTCGCGCGTCGGCGTGTTGTGCCACTTGCCGACCATGATCGTCTCGTAGCCGCCGGCGCGCAGCGTCTCGGCCAGCGTCGGCGCATCGAGCGGGATCTCGCCGGAATAGCCGGGATAGCCCGGGTTGTTGTTGGCGAGCCAGCCCGAGCCGACCGCATGCGCGTTCATGCCGGTCAACAGCGCGGCCCGCGCCGGCGAGCACAGCGGATGCGTCGTGTAGTGATTGAAGCGCAGGCCGCGCGCCGCGAGCGCATCGATGTGCGGCGTGTCGATCTCGCCGCCGAAGCAACCGGGATCCGAGAAGCCCATGTCGTCCATGTAGACGATCACGATGTTCGGTGCGCCTGCCGGCGCCGAAGTTCGGGGCACATAGGCCGGCATCGACTGCTCGCGGGTGCGCGCGATCCGCGGCTCGCTACCGGTCGGGGACTCGGTCATCAGGGTCTCCGTGTCGGGTCCTCGATCGTACGCTATTCTGTGCGGCAGCGAGGCACCGAGCGAGGCCATGATGAGCAGGTCCTACAAGCCGGATGGCTACACGTCCGTCGCGCCGTATCTGGTCGTCGACGGCGCGAGCCGCCTGATCGATTTCCTGGTGCAGGTGTTCGGCGCAGAGCGGCTGCGGATGGTGCCCGGCGAGGCCGGCCGGCTGCGGCACGGCGAAGTGCGGATCGACGATACCGTCGTGATGATCGCCGATGCGTTGCCCGGCTGGCCCGCGCTCGAAAGCCATCTGCACGTCTACGTAGCCGACGTCGATGCGACGTTCGGCCGCGCTCTGGCCGCCGGCGCCGAATCGGTCCAGGCGCCGATGAAGAAGGACGACCCCGACCGTCGCGGCGGCTTCAAGGGGCCCGGCGGAGTCACCTGGTGGGTGGCGACGCAGACCGAGCCGTGAGCCGGCGCGTCAGGCCTTGATCAGCCCTTCCGTCTGCATCGCCGCCTGCACTGCCGGCCGGGCCGCGACGCGCTCGCGCCAGGCCGCCACGTTGGCCAGCGCCGACAGGTCGATGTTCATCCGCGGCGCCCAGGTGGTGACGGTGAACAGGTAGGCATCGGCGACCGTGAACTGGTCACCCATCAGGAACTTGCGGCCGGCCAGCTGCTGATCGACCCAGCGATAGCGCGAGACCAGCCTGTCCTTGACGGCGGCCTTGAACTCCTCCGGCGTCGCCGGGTTGAACAGCGGCGAGAAGCTCTTGTGGATCTCGGTGCCGATGAAGGTCAGCCAGCTCTGCAGCTGGTAGCGCGGCATCGTGCCGTTGGCCGGTGCGAGCTGCTTGGCCGGCACCTGGTCGGCAAGGTATTGCATGATCGCCGGACCTTCACGCAGCCGGGTGCCGTCGTCGAGCTCGAGCAACGGTACGTAGCCGAGCGGGTTGATCGTGTAGTAGTCGGTGCCGTCCGCGAGCTGATGGGTCTTGGTGCTCGCGAGCACCGGCTCGAACGGCAGGCCGGCTTCGTGCAGGACGATGTGGGAAGCCAGCGAGCAGGCGCCCGGCGAGTAGTAGAGTTTCATGTTCGGGGGGTATCGGGAGTGGGTCCGCCCGTATTTTGCCTGCTTTCCGCGACCGCCCCCCGGCTCGCGGGCCGGATCCACCGCGCCGCGCCGGCGCCATGGCAGCAGCGCCGGCACGCGCGCCTTGTAGGTAGCGGGTCGTCAGCACCGGCGGCGCGGCCGGGTCGAGCTGCCGCACTAGCGTCTGCTTGAGGCCGAACAGCTCGAGGTGGCTGATCAGACCGACAGCAGCACGATCGCCCAGCCGAGCCAGCACAGCGCCGTCAGCAGCCCGCGGCCGAACGCCGAGTCGACCGACCAGACGAGCTGCGGCAGCGGCTGCCAGGCCGCGTACAGCAACAGCAGCAGCAGGCTCGCGCACAGCACGAAGGTGCTGCGCTCGATGCCCGCCGGGAGATAGCGCGTCAGCCAGCGCTTGAACGCCGGCCGGGCCGTCACGCTGTGCTGGACCGCGAACGCGCCGAGCAGCCACGTGTAGCCGTCGGCCGGCGACTTGGCGGCGGATCCTCGAGTCGCGCGGGCCGCAAGGGTTTTCCCCTGGGGCGCGCCATCGCCATTCGCCTTGCGACGAGGCCTTTTTTGGCCTACATTGCCTACCTAACGATAGGTAGATTGATCTCGATCAATACCCGATCCCTCGTACCGTGCTTGCCTGTCCGAAGGAGTTCCGCATGTCTGCCTCCGTCACCGAGTCGTCCACCTCCAGCGCCGCGGCTCGATCGATCCCTCCGCCGCGCGACGACGAATACCGGATCGATTCGCTGCCGCCGATCGACATGGACAGCATTCCGATCGCCGATCCGCCCGACGACGTGCCGACCCTCGCCGGTCCGCGCCAGTTCCGCGAAGGCGACGCGCTGCCCGACGAATACCGCGAGCTGCTCGTCAAGCTGATCTACAACCACGCCGAGATCCTGGACTCGAAGCCCTATCGGGACATGATCGACAGCCAGTGGGAAATCTCCAAGCGCGAAGCGCCGACGCTGAAGGACCTGGCGATGATGGCGCGCTTCAACTACGAAGAGCTCAACCACGGCTATATCTTCTCGAATATCCTGCGCGGCATCGGCCGCAACTTCGAGAAGTTCGAGCTGCGGCAGTACCTGTTCGAGTATCCGAAGCAGAGCTGGATGGACCTGGCCCTGCATCATTTTCTGGCGTCCAAGGTCGGGGTGATGCAGATCGCCGAATGGGCCGACTCGAGCTACGAGCCGATCGCGCGCGTGGTGCCGCGCGTGTTCCGCGAGGAACGCGGCCACGCCGGCATGGGCTACCGGCACCTGATCGAGTTGATCCGGGACCCGGCCCGGCGCGACGAAGCCGACCAAAAGCTGAAGATCTGGTGGCCGATGGCGCTGGACATGTTCGGCAACTCCGAGTCGTCCCGAAACAAGCGCTATCGCGCCTGGGGCCTGAAGAAGCACACCAACGCGCAGCTTCGCGAGGCTTTCATCGCGAACACGGTGCCGCTGCTCGAGGCCATCGGCCTGCAGGTTCCGGACCATGCGGCCAATCGCCGCTACCTGTGAGCGAGCGCCGCCGCAGGAGGAGGAGCGAGACTTGTCCGCGGTTCCGCCGATCATCCAGGCGGTCGACGGCTGCATCGTCACGCGGCTGATCGTCGACGATTCGTTCACGCTGACCCTGTGCGGCATCGATCGCGAGGTCGTGCTCAGGATCGACGGCCGCGGCGTATTGACGTCGGCCGGCGAGGAGCAGCCGATCGATCCCGACCGCGATCCCGCCACGGCCGCTGCGATGCTGAAGCTGCTCAACCGGCGCGTCGACGCCATTCGGCTCGCCAGCGACGGCGGACTAACGCTCGAATGCGGCGACGCCGCGCTGCACGTGCCGCCCAGCGAGCACACGCTGAGCTGGTCGATGCGCGGGCCGGACGGAATGCGGGCCTCGTGCCTTGCCGAAGGGAGGGTGGTGTGGGAGTGATTCCGATGAACCGCGCGCACGCGCAGCGCGACGACGACGCTGCCGCCGAAAGCGAGCCGACGCGCCTCGGCGAAGTGCTCGACGTGTCGGCCCGGCTGTTCCACGAGAAAGGCTATCGCTCCACCTCGCTGGCCCAGATCGGGCAGGTGCTGGGCATGAACAAGGCCTCGCTGTACTACTACGTGAGGTCCAAGGAGGATCTGGTCCGGCGGCTGATCCTGCGCGCCTCCAGGCGCCTGCGCGACGTCGCACGCAGCCCCGAGACCGACGCACTGCCCGCCGACCAGGCGCTCGAGCGCGTCGTGCGCGAGCACTGCGCGGTGATCCTGGAGTACCCGAACGAGATGGGGCTGCTGATCCAGCAGCGCAAGTACGTCGAGCCCGACGCGCTGCGCGAAATCGGCGAACGCGAACGCATCTATGTCGCCAATGTGCGAGGCATCATCGCGCGCGGCGTAGAAGAGGGCGTGTTCCGTCCGGTCGACATCCGGGCCGTGACCTCGCTGACGCTGGATGCGATCAACGGCCTGTTGCGCTGGTACCGGCCGGAGGGGCCCCTTGACAGGGTCGAGGTGATCGATGCGACCTGGCAGTTCATCCACGGCGGTCTGGCCGCACGCAGGACGCGCAGAACACGCAACGGAGGCTGACATGGCGCCGCTCGACTTCGAGCTGCCACTGACCGCGCAGGCATACGGCCGCTGGTGCTTCGCGCGCGACCAGGCGCTCGCCGCGCCGGCCGCACCCGGCACGCCGGTGCCGCTGCCGTTCCTGGTGTTCCTGCGCGCTCAGCCGATCGTCGGCGTTGACTTCCATGAATGGCTGGGCCGCGATCCCGACCGCGGGCTCTACGGCGGCGTCGCGTATCGCGAACTGCGGCCGCTGCGCGTCGGCCAGTGCCTGGCGGCGCGCGCCGAAGTGACGCGCCGGCGCGAGGTGGCATCGCCGCGCGGGCAATTGACGATCACCACGCTGCTCGCCCGCTATCTGTGTGATGGCGTCGAGCACGCCACCGAAGAAGTGCGGATGATCGACCTGCCGTCCGGCCCACCGGGCGACGCGGCGGCGAATCCGCCGGTGGCGGCTCCCTGCGATCCGGCGCATCCGCTGCTGGCGCGGGTGCCGCCGATCACGCGCCGGCAAGTCGCCTGGCTGACCGTCGAGACCGGCGACGTCAATGCCTTGCATGTCGATGCCGAATACGCCGCGCAGCGCGGCTTTCCCGATGTGGTCGTGCCGGCCACGCTGATCACCGCCTTGCTGGAGCGCGAGATCGCCGCGGCGACCGGCCGGCCGGTGCAGGCCATCGACGTACGCTATCACGCGCCGACCCATCCCGGAGAAGTGATCGAGCTGTATGCCGCCGCATCGAGCAATCCGATCGAATTCCAGGCCATCGCCGGCGGCTGCCTGAAGGCCGACGGTAGTGTCCGACTGAAACAGGACGTTCGACCATGAGCGGAACCATCGGAGACTTTGCGCGGCTGCGGGCGGCGATCGAGCGTGCCTGGCGGCTGTCCGCGTTCTACCGTCGGCATTGGCTGTCGCACGGCGTCACCGAGAACTGGATTCCGCCCGATCCCGATGCGCTGTCGGCGTTGCCGGTGGTGACCAAGGAGGACCTGCTCGAAGCACAGCGCCGCGATAAGCCGTGGGGCGGCAACCTATGCATCGGCGAGACCGACATCGCCCAAGTGCATCTGACCACCGGCACTTCCGGGATCGGCCAGGAACGCTATGCGCTGTCCGCGGCCGACGTCGACGTCATGGGACGCTCCTGGGGACCGCAGTACGCGGCGATCGGACTGCAGCGCGGCGACGTCGCCTGTATGACGATTCCGGTGTCGTTCTTCTGTGCCGGGCTGTCGGCGCTGGAAGGCGCGCGCATCCACGGCCTGCTGCCCATCCTCACCGGCGTCGCCTCGAAGGATCTGATGCTGGACTTGCTGACGCAGCACAAGGTCAGCTACCTGTACGGCGTCGAGAGCCTGCTGCTGCAGCTGGCCAACCTGGCGCGCGAACGCGGGCTGGCCGGCCATTGGCGTGGCCGCCTCAAGGGCGTGCAAGCAGTCGGCACCTCGCCGCAGATGATCGCTGCCGCGCGCGACGTGTTCGGCGCCCGGCTGTTCGAGATCTACGGCTGTACGCAGGCGGCGGCCAAGATCGCCAGCACCTGTCGTCTCGGCGTCGAGCAGGGGGCCAACCACTTCCACGACGAGCATCTGTTCATCGAGACGCGCGACCCGGATACCGGCGCCGGCATCGACGAAGGCGATGCCGAATTGATCATCTCGACGCCGTACCGGCAGGCCTCGCCGGTGATTCGATTCGCGATCCGCGACAAGGTGCGGCTGGTGCCTGCCGGCTGTTGCGCGTGCGGCGGTCGTCGACCGGGTTTCGTGCCGGGGTCGCTGGGGCGCATCGACGCGATGCTCAAGGTGCGCGGCGTCAATCTCTGGCCGCAGCAGGTCGAGCAGCTGCTGCTGGGCCACCCGGCCGTGCGCGATTTCCGCGCCGAAGTGCTGCGCATGGCCGACGGCGCCGACGAACTGCTGCTGCGCGTGGCCACGATCAGCGGCGCGCAGGCGCAGTGCATCGAGGAAAGCATCGGCGCCATCGTGCGCGAGAAAACGATGGTGCGTCCCCGCGTCGTTCTCGACCAGACGCTGCCAGAGAACCTCGGGCTGTACAAGGTCAGGCGCTGGGAAGACCGCCGCAAGGCGGCCAGCGCGGATTCGATCTGATCGAAGGAGACGCGCATGTCCGAAGCACCCGTGATCGCCGGCGTCGGCATGGTCTCGTTCGGCAGGTTCGCCGATCGTTCGTTGTCCGACCTCGCCTGTGACGCGGCACGAGCCGCGCTGCGCGATGCGGCGATCGAGCCCGACGCGCTTGACGCCATCTTCGCCGCCAATGCCGCCGCCGGCATTCTCACCGGGCAGGAGAGCATCCGAGGCCAGGTCAGCCTGAAGCCGGCCGGCATCGGCGGCCCGCCGCTGTTCAACGTCGAGAATGCCTGCGCGTCGGGCTCGTCGGCGATCCATCTGGCGGTGCAGATGATCCGGGCCGGATCGGCCCGCTGCGTGCTGGTGGTCGGCTACGAGAAGATGGCCACCAGCGATCGCAGCTTGCCGTACCGGGCGCTCGACGCCTGCAGCGATCTGGGCGAGCTGGCGGCGCTCAAGGCCGAGCTCGGCGGCGAAGCGGCGCAGCGGTCGATCTTCATGGACTTCTACGCGCGCAAGCTCGAACGCTACTTCGCGGCCTCGGGCGCGACGCCGCGCCATCTGGCCATGATCGCCGCCAAGAACCACAGCAACGGCGCGGCGAACCCGTTCGCGCAGTTCCGCGTGCCGCGCAGCGCCGACGACGTGCTCGCGTCGCGCTCCGTGGTCGATCCGTTGACGGTGATGATGTGCTCGCCGATCTCGGACGGCGCCGCTGCGCTGGTCCTGGTGTCGCAGGACTGGGCCAGGGCGCGGCGGCTCGACGGCCCGCGCGTCACGGCGACCGTCGTCGCCACCGACTCGTTCGCCGCCGAGGGTTCGCAGATGGCCGCCGTCGCGCGGCGCGCCTACCGGCAGGCGGGAATCGAAGCGTCCGGCATCGACGTGGCCGAGGTCCACGATGCGACCGCGGCCGGCGAGCTGTTCGAGTACGAAAACCTCGGCCTGACCGAACCGTACCAGGGCTGGCGCCTGATCGAGGAGGGACATACGGCGCTGGGCGGCCGCATACCGGTCAATCCGTCGGGCGGACTGCTGGCGCGCGGCCATCCGCTGGGCGCCACCGGCGTGGCGCAGGTCTGCGAGCTGGCGTGGCAGGTGCGCGGCGAGGCCGGGCAGCGTCAGGTGCGCGGCGCCAGGGTCGGCGTCGCCCAATGCGCCGGCGGCCAGTCGTCGTTCGGCAAGACCAGCGGCGCGGCCGCGATGTGCTTGACGGTGGTGCAGGCATGAACGCGGTGCTGGGTCCGCACGGCGAAGCCGACGTGACGCCGCTGCGCGCGGTTGAACGCAAGCTGGTCGAGTTCCGCGACGTCGAGAAGCGCTTTCGCGTGGCGGGCGCCTGGAACACCGCCGTCGAAGGAGTGAGCCTGGACGTGGCGCAAGGCCAGATCGTCACGCTGGTCGGCCCCTCGGGCTGCGGCAAGTCGACGCTGCTGAACATGACCGCCGGTCTGTTCGGCCCGTCGGTGGGACGCGTGCTGTATCGCGGCGCCGATGTCGCCGGCCTGAATCACCGGGTCGGCTATATGACGCAGCAGGACCATCTGCTGCCCTGGCGAAGCGTGTTCGACAACATCGCGCTGCCGCTGGAGATCAAGAGGATGCCGGGCGAGGCACGACGCCAGCGCGCCTACGAGCTGGTCCGGCTGGTCGGCCTGGAGGGATTCGAGCGCTACTACCCGGCGCAGGTCTCGGGCGGCATGCGCAAGCGCTGCGCGTTGGCGCGCCTGCTGGCCTACGATCCCGAGACCCTGCTGATGGATGAACCGTTCGGCGCGCTCGACGCGCAGATGCGGATGTGCCTGCAGGCCGAGCTGCTGAGCGTTTCGCGACGGCTCGGCAAGACCGTGCTGTTCGTCACGCATGATCTCGACGAGGCGATCGCGCTGGCCGACCGCTGCGTCGTCTTCCTCGGGCGTCCGGGGCGCGTCGCCGAGGTGATCGACGTCGATCTGCCGAGCGATCGCGACCTCGGCGCCCTGCGCTTCGATTCGCGCTACGTCCTGCTGACCCAGCGGCTGTGGCGGCTGATGGCGCCGCAGATGAACGTTGGCAGACCCCAGGGAGGCCGCCCATGAAGCCGGCGCTCGGCACGGTGTTCTGGTGGCGGGTGGCGCTCGTTGCGGGCGCGTGCGCGCTGTGGCAGTTCGCGTCGGGGCGCTTGATCAGCCCCTTGTTCGTGCCGGCGCCGCTCGACGTGCTCAGCCGGCTGTGGGCGCTGGCGGCCAGCGGCAAGCTGGCTTTCCACGCCAGCTATACGGCGCTGCATGCGATCGCCGGGTTCGCGCTCGGCGCGGCCGCCGGCACGCTGATAGGCGTGCTGCTGGGCCGGATGCAGTTCCTGGCGCAGATCCTGGATCCGTTCATCATGGGCTTCTACAGCCTGCCCAAGATCGCGCTGGCGCCGCTGTTCATCCTGTGGTTCGGCGTCGGCACCGAGATGAAGGTGCTGTTCGTGGCGATGATCGTGTTTCTGCTGGTGTTCCTCAACACCTACAGCGGGGTGCGCCAGGTCTCGCGCGAGCAGGTCACGATCCTGCGGCTGATGCAGGCGACCGAGGCCCAGATCCTGCGCAAGGTCGTGCTGCCGTCGGCGATCACCTGGATGTTCACCGGCCTTCGGCTATCGGTTCCCTATGCGCTGATCGGGGCCATCATGGGAGAAATGCTGGCTTCCAATCGGGGGCTGGGCTACGTGCTGTCCGACGCCACCGCGCAGTTCGACACGGCCGGCGCGTTCGCGGGCATCGTGGCGATCATCGCGATGGCCGTGATCTTCAATACCGCCGTGCGCATCGCCGAACGCCTCGCCATGCCGTGGCGCGAAATCGATGCGCAACGCGAACTTTCATTCTGAGGAGACACGCGATGAGCAAGAAGATGGCAGTGGCGGCAGTCCTGGCGGCCTGGGTCGTGGCCGGCTACGCGCAGCCCAGGCACGAGGTCTCGCAGGTGGTCGCGACCACGTCGTTCGCCTTCCTTCCGGTCTATGTGGCCCAGCACATGGGCTACTTCGCCGAGGAAGGGGTGAACATGAAGACGATCAGCGCGTCGACCGCGCAGGCCGCCCTGGCCATGGTGGCCACCGGCGAGGCCGCCTACTACCTGACCTCGCCGGTGGCCGGCGCGCGCTCGGTGGCGCAGGGAGCGCGGATCGTCAACTGCGGCGCGCTGATGGCGCAGAACCCGACCAACATCGTGATCTCGGCCGCGGTGGCCAAGAAGCACGAGATCGCCGACCCGTCGACGCTGAGCGCGGAGCAGCGCATCGGGCTGCTCAAGGGCTTGCGGCTGGCCGCGCACACGCCCGGTTCCTCGCCCGACCTGACGCTGAAGTTCATGCTGCAGTCGGTGGGCATGGATCCCGAGCGCGACGTGCAGATCCTGCCGATCACGCAGAACGCCATCTTGGCCGCGCTCGAGCGCGACCGGATCGACGGCTTCGCCTACTCTTCGCCGCTGGCCGACGTCGCGGTCGCGCGCTACGGCGCCGTCAAGTTCGTCTCGCTGGTCGACGGTGAGTTCAAGCCGCTGGCGGGGCAGCTGTCGATCGCGATGGTGTGTAGCCGGGACTGGGTCGAGAAGCAGCCCGAGGCCGCGGCAGCCACCGTGCGGGCGATCTGGCGCGCGATGAAACTGATGAAGGCTGACCCCGCTCGGGCGCGCGCGGCAGCCCGCAAGGCGTTCGCCGACATGGACGATGCCATCTTCAACGTCGCCTTCCAAAGCAATCTGAACGCGTTTCCCGACAATCCGACCACTACCCGCGAGCAGATGGAGGCGGCGCTCGACTACCACGTCAAGACCGGCGGCGCACCGATTTCGGTCAAAGTGGAGAACACCTTCACCAATGCCGCGGTGGAGATGGCCGCCAAGGGAATGAAGTAGTCGCCGTGTCCCGATCGAGCATGCACCAGGCGAGTACCGAACTCCTCGACGTCGTCGTCGACGAGGTCCGCGACGAAGCGCAAGGCATCCGATCTTTTGGTCTGGCGGCGCGCGACGGGCGGCCGCTGCCGTCCTTCGCGCCCGGCGCGCACGTCGACCTGCTCGTCGGCGGCGGCCTGGTGCGCAGCTATTCGCTGGTCGGCGACACCGGCGACTCGTCACGATACCGGATCGCGGTGCTGCGCGACCCGCGCAGCCGCGGCGGCTCGGCCTTCATGCATGCGTCGGTCGGCAAGGGCTCGCTACTGAAGATGACGTCGCCGCGCAATCACTTTCCCTTGGCGGCGGATGCCGCGGCGTCGGTGCTGATCGCCGGCGGCATCGGCATCACGCCGATCTGGTGCATGATCCAGAGTTTGAATGCCCTGGGCCGGCGCTGGGAACTGCACTATGCCTGCCGCAGCCGGGGTGCGGCGGCATTCGTCGCTGCGATCGACGCGGCAGCACGGCACGGCCGCGGTCGCGCGAACTTCTGGTTCGACGACGAGCACGGCGGGCAGGCGCTCGATCTGGCCGGCATCGTGCGCGATGCTCCGGCCGATGCGCATCTGTACTGCTGCGGTCCGGCGCCGATGCTCGCCGCGTTCCGCGCGGCGGTGCCCGGCGAGTGGTCGCACCGGATGCACATGGAATTCTTCCGGCCGGCGGAATCGGTCAAGCCTACGCGAGCCTTCGTCGTCGAGCTCGCGCGCTCCGGCCGGACGATCGAGGTGCCCGGCGGCTGCTCGATCCTGGACGCGCTGATGATGCACGGCATCGAGGCGCCTTATTCCTGCTACGAAGGCCTCTGCGGCACCTGCGAGACGCGCGTGATCGCCGGCATTCCGGATCATCGCGACCAATTGCTCAGCGACAAGGCCAGGGCGGAGAACAAGACCGTCATCATCTGCTGCTCGGGCAGCCTGTCGGACAGGCTTGTGCTCGATCTCTGAGCGCCGCGACGCCGATCTTCGGCGCCGAATTGATTTCGGCGCGCCGCCGCCACGCGCAGGGCGAGCGATGAGCGACGAGATCGGCGCGCACGCGAGCGGCCCGGCGGGTGCGATAGCGCCCGCCGGGCCGCGGTACCGTCTTCGGCGGCCGGGAGCATGCTCCCGGCCGCCGCAACCGTCAGGCCGCCTTGCGGTCGAGCAGTTCGACGTTGCCGCCGTTGATCACGACGCGCCGTGGCTTCATCGCCTCCGGCACTTCGCGAACCAGGTCGATCGACAGCAGGCCGTTGGCGAGCGAGGCGCCGACGACTTTCACATGCTCGGCCAGCTGGAACCGATGCGTGAAGTCGCGCGCCGCGATGCCGCGATGCAGGTAGGCCGGCTGGGCGCCGTCGCGCGCCTTGCGACCGACGACCTTGAGCCCGTCCTGCTCGACCTCGATGTCGAGCTCGTCCTGCGTAAAGCCGGCAACCGCCATCGTGATGCGGTACTTGTCTTCGCTTTCCTGCTCGATGTTGTACGGCGGATAGCTCGGCTGCGACTCGCCGCGCAGATTGCTGTCGAGCAATTGCGCCAGGCGGTCGAAACCGATGGCCGAACGGTAGAGCGGAGCGAAATCGAACGTCGTCATGGTGATATCCCCTTTGCAGTAGCGATATGGTCAACGGACCCGGATTCGGCGTCCGTGCAAGCCAGATAGGCGCTCCGGCAGCGACTTCAAGGGGTCGATCGGGCCGTTGCGATTGAAAATTTCAAGCGTCGGTTCGCCCGTCATTGGCCGATGGGTCATCGGGCCGTGATGTTGGCGCGCCATGTTGGCGTGCCGTGTTGCCGTATCGACAACCGGCGCGTCGCCGCCACGCCATCCGTTGAGCATCGCCGGGGCCTCTGCTACGCTTGCCGGGCGGAATTGCCCGTGCCCGTCCAAAGGAGGTGATCCAATGTCTGGTCGCATATCGAAGAGGGCCGCGTGCCCGGTCGCGCACTAGGCGTCTCGAACGCCGACACCTGACAGCAGGTTCTCCTTGCCAGCCGCCCGAGAGCGGCGCGCGACAACGGGCTACGGCCTGTTCGATACGATCCTGCGGGGCCACCGGATTCCGGTGGCCCTTTTTTCATGACCGCGCGCTAGGATTGACCCGGTCGAACCGATCGGGAGTTCCAGCATGAGCGTCGCGAGCAGCGCCCCCGCCGGCCAGCCGGCACGACCGATCGTGGTGATCACCGGCGCGGCCGGCAATCTCGGCCGCGCGGTCGCGGCCCACTTCGCCGCGGCCGGCGGCGTCACGGCCCTGTTCGATCGCAGCGAGGATTCGCTGCAGCGCGCGTTCGGCCCCGAATCGGCGGCGCAAACGCTGGTCGCTGCCGATCTGCTCGATCAGGCCGCGGTCGATGCCGCGGTGGCACGGGTCGTGCAGCGGCACGGCCGCATCGACGTACTCTGCAACCTCGCCGGCGGCTTCCGGATGGGCGAGCCGGTCCACGAGACCGGTGCCGATACCTGGAACCTGCTGCTCGATCTGAACGCGCGCAGCATCGTCCACATGGCGCATGCGGTGGTGCCGCGGATGCTCGCGAACGGCGGCGGCCGCATCGTCAACGTCGCCGCCAACGGTGCGCGCCACGGCAGCGCCGGGATGGGCGCCTACGCGGTCTCGAAGTCGGCGGTGCAGCGGCTGACCGAAGCGATGGCGGCCGAGCTGCGCGAGCGCGGCATCGGCGTCAACTGCGTGCTGCCGAGCACGCTCGACACGCCGGAGAACCGCCGCGCGATGCCCGACGCCGATCCGGCCCGCTGGGTTGCGCCGGCCGATCTCGCCGCGGTGATCGGGTTCCTGGCGTCGCCGGCGGCACGCGCGGTGCACGGCGCGTCGCTGCCGGTGGTCGGGCTGAGTTGAAGACGCCCCCGTTGGCACCCCTTCGGGCGGGAATGCCGCCGCGACTCAGTGCCGCGAACTGCGCCAGAGGCTCGCGGCCTGGCCGCGGTTGTCGCAGTCGAGCTTGTCGAGGATGTTCGCGAGATGGCGCTTGACGGTATGCGGACTCAGCGACAACTGCCGCGCCAGCACCTTGTTCGGCATGCCCTGGGCGACCAGTTCGAGGACTTCGCGCTCGCGCTCGCTGAGCCGCAGCGAAATCTCGTCGAGCGCCGCGGCCGGAGCCGGAGCCGGCGCCATCGCAGCCGTAGCTGCGGGCGTGGCGGCCGCCAGCGGGTTCACCGCCGCAGCGTCGGCGGAGGCCGGGCGCGGCGGTACCGGCAGCGACGGCGCCGGCCAGGAGGTCGTCGCAGGCGACCGGGCCGGGGCCGGCATCGACGCGGCTTCCGGACCCGGCACCGCGCCCGGCACCGCGCCCGGCACCGCGCCCGGCACCGCGCCCGGCACCGCGCCCGGCACCGCGCCCGGGATCGCGGCCGGCATCGCAGATGGCATCGCGACCGCTCCCGCGCCCCGCCATGCCGCCAGTCGCGCGCGCAACCCGGCGACCTGGTTCGCCTCCGCGCCATCGGCCGGAGCGAGCCCGAGCAGATCGTCGACCATCGCCGCCGGTTCGAGCAACAGGCGTCCGGGGGTCGCGTCATGACCGACTTCGCGCACTACCGGCAGCATCGTCGCCCAGGCGCGTGCCGCATCTCCCTCGCGCAGCTGCAGCCAGGCGAGCGCGACCCGCGGGTCGGCATAGAACGCCGGCGCCGGATACCGCGCATGATGGCGCACCGCCGACTCGAGCGCCGCGCGCGCCGCGGCAAGATCGCCGGCGAGCAAGGCGGCCTGTCCGACCACCGTCGCCGCGGCACCCGACACCAGCGGCCACTCGCGGTCGCGCAACGGCCCGGCGATCAGCGCGGCCTGTGCCGCCAGTGCTTCGGCGTCCTGCGCGATCCACAGCACCCGCGCCATCACGCTGCGATACGGGCGCTGCCAGACCTGGCGCAGGCCGCCGGCATCGCCCGACTCGAGATCGGCGAGCAGGCCTTCGATCAGCCGCCCGCCGCGCGCCGCGTCACCGATCGTCGCCAGATGGAGCGCCTGCAGGTGGGTCGCGTCGAGCATCACGTAGCGGACCTTGCCGAAGCGATGCTGCATGTCGGCACTGCGTTCGAGCGCCTGCTCGACGCCCGCGCGGCGCGCCTGCCAGAGCGCCGCCCAGGCGCCGATCACGACCGGCGTCGAGTGCCACGGCATCGCGGCCCGCTTCGGTACCGCGTCGCACAGCGCGACGAAGCGCAGGCACGCCTCGGTGACGCCCGGCAGCCCGCCGAAATGGCAGTTGAAGGTCTGCGCGACCAGCGGCGCCAGCTGCCCGGGATCGCGCGCGACCAGCGCATTCATCGCATCGAGATGGCCGGCGATCTCGCGGTCGCGGCCGAGCGAGAACGCCGTCCAGGCGCGCTGCAGCTGGAACTGCGCGGCGTCGCGGCCCGGCAGGTCGCCCGCCAGGCTCTGCTCGGTGAGCTCGGCGCGCTCCTGCAGCTGCCCCATCGCGCCGAGCGCAGCGGCGAGCAGCAGCTGCGCGCGCAGCCGGCCCGGACGTTCGCCGGGGGCGGTCAGGCCGGCGACCGCCGGCCGCGCATGGCGCAGCACATTCTCCCAGTCCCAGCGCGCCCACGCGCATTCCGAACGCAGCAGTGCGAGCCGGGCGTCCGCCGCGACCAGATCGGTCGGCAGGCGCTCGATCCAGCGTTCGAGGTTGGCATAGGCTCCGTCGGCGGCAAGCTGCAGGCCGTGCGCGACGATCAGGTCGGCCGCTTCGGACCAGCGTTCGGCATCGAGCCAATGACCGATCGCGCGTTCGGCTACGGTCTCCGCGGCGGCCGCGCGTTCATGCAGCGCGCGGCGGTATTCGGGCGGCCGGCGCGCCAGCTGCGTCAGCAGGAAATCGCGAAACAGGTCGTGGAAGCGGAGCACCGGTTCGTACTCGTCGACCACACTGAGGAACAGATGCCGGCGCAGCAGGTCCTCGAGCGCGTCGCGACTGTCGGCACGCAGGGTCACTGCCTGACAGCGAACCGGGTCGAGTTCGGTCAGCACCGCGGTGTCGATCGCGAACACGCGCAGCGCGGCCGGCAATTCGTCGAGCACTTCCTGAGCCAGGAAATCGAACAACGCGCGCGGTGCCGTACCGCGCACCGGCACCGGCCGGGTCGTGCCGCCGCTACCGCCGCTGCCGCCGCTGCCGCCGCTGCTGCCACTGCCGCCACCACCACCGCCGCCGCCAGTGCTGCCGGCCACCAGCATCAGATTGACGCCGACCGCCCAGCCGCCGGTGCGTGCCAGCGTCTCGCGGACCAGCGCCCCCGACGGCGGCGGCTCGCCGCGGGCATATGCCAGCGCCAGTACCGCGGCTTCATCGAACCGCAGCGCGCCCGCAGCGAGCTCGCCGAGTTCGCCGTGGGCACGCAGTCGTGCCAGCGGCAACGGCGGCTCGGTACGCGAGCCGAGCACCAGTGCGACGTGCTCGGGCAGTCGTTCGATCAAAGCCTCGAGCAGCCCGATCGTTCCCGGCTCGGCGATCCGGTGCAGGTCGTCGAGCACCCAGACCAGCCGGGACGCCCGCGACGTGCACAGCGCGTTGACCAGGCCGGCGAGCACCGCCCGGGCCTCGCGGCCGGTACCGGCGACGTTGGCAACCAGTGCCTGGGGGTCGGTCTCCCAGCCGAGCCCGAGCGGCAGCAGCGACTGCACCAGCGTCGCCAGCAGCCGCGCCGGATCGCCGTCGCTGTCGTCGAGCGCGACCCAGATACCGGTTTCGTCGGCCGGCGCGCCGTCGAACAGCTGGGCCAGCAAGGTCGATTTGCCCGAACCCGCCGGCGCGCAGACCAGCGTGACCGGATGGTCGGAGATCAGGCGCCGCAGCTGAGCCAGCAGCGGAGCGCGCCGCACCGTATCGCGGCGCTGCCGCGGCACCCGGAACTTGGTCAGCGGCAGGCCGGTCGCGATCGGCGGCAGTGGATCGGCAAGCACGACAGCCCTTTCGACTAACGAGGCGACGACATTCTAGGGGCCTGTCGGACTTTGGGAAGGGGCCGCGCGGTGGACCACAGGGATGCAGCGCAAGGCGCGGACCGCCCGTCCGGCTCGCCCGACGGGGCGCCGGCGCATGGCCCGTCGGAGCCATTGCGGCCGACCGCCGCGCCGATCCGGCTGATCCGCCGGCGCGCAGGACTGGCCCGACGCCACCCGAGACTGGCCCGTCGGAGCGATGCGGCGGACCCCGGTCGCGCGGAACACTCCCGACCGATGCGACGGATCTCCCGTCGCCAGCACCGGAGCCTGCCGTGTCCATCATCGAGTACGAACCCGTCTCCAGCCCGCATGCGCCGCGCGACGCCGCCGGCCCGCCGCGCTTCGACCTCTACGCGGCGATCCACAAGGCGCTGCGATCGTTCATGAGCGACACGCTCGCCCGGCTCGGCCGCTTCGACCCGGCCGACCCGGCCGACGTCGCCGCGACGCTCGACCAGCTCGCCGGCCTGCTGGCGTTCTGCCGCCAGCACGTCTCGCACGAAAACGAGTTCGTCCACCCGGCGATCGAGGCACGCTGCCCCGGCGTCTCGGCGCATATCGCCACCGAGCACGAAAGCCACCGCCACGCGATCGCCGCGCTCGAAGCCGAAGCGGCGCTGTTCCGCGCCCAGCCGACGGCTGCCGCTGCACATCGGCTCTATCGCCAGGTCGCGGTTTTCATCGGCGACAATTTCATTCACATGGACTTCGAGGAGGTCGCGCACAACGGCGCGTTGTGGTCGGCCTATGCCGACGCCGAGCTGATCGCGATCCACCAGCGGCTGCTCGCCGCGATCCCGGCCGACGAGATGGCGATCGCGATGCGCTGGATGCTGCCGGCGCTGAATCCCGCCGAACGGGCGGCGATCGCCGGCGACGCGATCGAGCCGTCGGAGACGGTGCGATGAGCGCGCCGGCACGGCCATTCGAAGGGACGCGCTCCCCGGAAGGCGGCGGCGCCGCGCGCACGGCGGAGCGGCTCGCGCGCCTCGAGACGATGCTGGCGATCCGCGCGCATGAAGAGCAGCTGGCGGCGCTCGCCTCGCCGACGTCGCCGGGCACCTGCACCGCGGTCGGCCAGGAAGCGGCAGCGGTCGGCGTCGTGACCGCGCTGCAGCCGCGCGACCGGTTGCTGACCAACCATCGCAGCGCCGGCCATCTGATCGCGCGCGGCGCCGACCACGGCCGGCTGATGGCCGAGGCGATGGGCCGGCGCGACGGCTACTGCAAGGGCAAGAGCGGCCCGCTGCATATCAGCGTGCGCAGCCTCGGCGTGGTGCTGACGTCAACGATCGTCGGCGGCGAGCTGTCGCTCGCGACCGGCGTCGCACTGGCGCAGCGGATGAACGGCGCCGGCACCGAACCGGGCGGCATCACCGCGGTATTCTTCGGCGACGGCGCCGCCTGCGAAGGAATCTTCCACGAGTCGGTCAATCTGGCGGTGACCTGGCGGCTGCCGGTGCTCTACGTCTGCGAGAACAACCAGTGGCAGGCGTTCGTGCGGCGCGACGAGACGATGCCGCAGCCGCATGTCGCGGACTGGGTCGCCGGCCACGGCCTCGAGACGCGGATCGTCGACGGCAACGATGTCGATGCGGTCCATGCCGCCGCGGCCGGAATGGCCGCCGCGATCCGTGCCGACGGCCGGCCGCGGCTGCTCGAGCTGACGACCTACCGGTTGCGCGGCCACTTCGAGCCCGACGACCAGGCCTATGTCGACCGCGCCGAGCTCGACGCCTGGCGCGCGCGCGACCCGATCGCGCGCTACCGCGCGCAACTGCTCGCCGACGGCACGATCGCGCCGGATGCACTGGACCGGATGCGCGAGCGCGTCGCCGCGCGGATCGCCGCGGCGCTCGCATTCGCGCAGGCCTCGCCGTGGCCCGATACGTCCGAGCTGACCACCGACGTCTATGCCTGACCGGCATCGCAACAATCGAGGACTTTCATGACCACGCTGCAGAATCTGACCGTCGATGCCGCGATCGCGCAGGCGCTCGCCGAGGAAATGCGCCGCGATGCCCGCGTGCTGCTGTTCGGCGAGGGCGTCGCGACCAAGCGCCGCGACCTCGTCGCCGCGTTCGGACCCGAGCGCGTCCGCAACACGCCGCTCGCCGAGGCGATCATCGCCGGCACCGCGGCCGGCGCCGCCGCGATGGGCCTGCGGCCGGTCGTCGACCTGCTGTTCGCGCCGTTCCTGACGCTGGCGATGGACGCGCTGATCAACAGCGCCGGCAAGCTGCGCTACCTGTCCGGCGGCCAGTTCTCGTTCCCGATGGTGGTGATGACGCTGACCGGCGCCGGCTGGTCTGTCGGCGGCCAGCACAACCACAATCTCGAGGCGCTGTTCGTCCACGCGCCGGGCCTGAAGGTCGTGATGCCGAGCACCGCGGCCGACTTCAAGGGGCTGCTGAAGGCCTCGATCCGCGACGACAATCCGGTGCTGTTCTTCACCGACCTCGCGCTGTCGTCCCAGCCGGGCGACGTGCCGGCCGGCGACGATCATGTCGTGCCGCTCGGCAAGGCGGCGATCCGCCGCCGCGGCGGCGACGTGACGCTGGTGTCGTACGGCAAGACGGTGGCCGAGTGCCTGGCCGCCGCGGTGACGCTGGCCGAGCAGGACATCGAGGCCGAAGTGATCGACCTGCGTACGCTGAAGCCGCTCGACGGCGACACCGTGCTCGCATCGCTGCGCAAGACCGGCCGGCTGGTCGTGGTCCACGAGGCCGCGGCGCCGTGCGGCGTCGGCGCCGAGATCGCGGCGCTCGCGGCCGACCGCGCGTTCGGCTCGCTGAAGGCGCCGGTCCGGCGGCTCGCCGGTCCGGACGCCCCGGCGGCCGCCTCGTGGCCGCTCGAGCAGGCCGCGGTGCCGCGCGCCGGCGACATCGTCAGGGCCGTGCGCGAACAGGTCGGCGCACTGCTGCCGTCATGACGCCGTTCCGCGCCGCAGTCACGCTGGTGCTGATCCTCGCGCTCGGCGCATTGATGCCGGGCTGCGCACTGCTGCGGCTGCAGGCCGACGCCGCGCTGCACGACGAGGCGACGATCGTCGTCGGCCGCATCGCGGCACCGGCGGGCTGGCACGGCGATGTGATCGTCGGCGCGGCGTCGCTCGCCGACCGACGGCTCGTGCACCGCGCCCGGCTGCACGAGCCCGGCGGCTACGAACTGATCGTACCGCCCGGCGAGCATGCGATCGTCGCGTTCGGCGATCGCGACGGCGACGGCGCGCCCGGTCCCGACGAACCGGCGGCGCTGCATGCGACGCCGGTCGCCGGCGGCTTCGCGCCGGTCGTCACGCAGGTCGATCTCGTGCTCGGCAGCGCCGATCCGGCCGAAGTCGCGGGCCGCTGGCCGGGCACCGTGACGCCGTTGCCCGACACGCAAGCCGGCGCGCTCGCGCGCTGGGACGACGAGCCGCTGTCGGCCGATACCGGTGTCAGCGGCTACTGGCAGCCGGCCGAGACGTTCCGGCGCGTCGGCGGCAACATCCGCTTCGTCGAGCCGTACGATCCGGCGCGGGTTCCGGTGCTGTTCATCCACGGCGCGGTCGGCTCGGCGCAGGACTTCCGCACGCTGGTCGCGCGGCTCGACCGGCGCTATCAGGCATGGCTGTTCCACTACCCGTCGGGCGCATCGCTCGATGCGATGGCGCACCTGCTCTACTGGAAACTGCTGAACCTGCAGCTCCGGCATCGGTTCGAGCAGCTGCACATCGTCGCGCACAGCATGGGCGGACTGGTCGCACGCCGCTTCCTGCTCGACCATGGTCAGCACTTTCCGCAGTTGCGTTCATTGATCACGCTGTCGACACCATGGGGCGGCGACCCGGCCGCAGTGCTCGGCGTCCGGCACGCGCCGGCGGTCGTGCCGTCGTGGCGCGACCTGCAGCCGGACGGCGCGTTCCTGACGCGGCTGTTCGAGCAGCCGCTGCCTGCCCGCATCGAGCATACGCTGCTGTTCGGTCACCGCGGCCGCGCCGGCCTCGGCCGGCCGAGCAGCGACGGAATCGTCGCGCTGGCGAGCCAGCTGCAGCCGCAGGCGCAGGCCGAAGCGCGGCTGGTGATGGGATTCGACCAGGACCACGACGGCATCCTGCAGGCGCCCGACGTGATCGCGCAGGTGATGCGGCGGCTCGCCGCGCGCAGCGACGGCGGCGGCGGCCGCCTGCGCGTGCCGCTGCCGGCGCTGCCGGCCGATGTCGCGGCGAGCAGCCACCTGCCGCTGCTCGCGCTGCGCCGGCTCGACGATCCGGCCGCGAGCGGTCCGCTGCTGTTTCCGCTCGCGCCCGGCACGAGCAACGACATCGGGCCGCTGCCGCCGGGTCGCTACGAGGCGCGGATCGCGATGGCAGCGCATCGCGCGGAACCCGGGCGCCGGGTCGTGACGATTGCCGAACGGGTCCGCGCCGAGGCGCCGTTCCTGCTGACGCCGCACGGCGCGCTGCTCGGCACGATCGAGGCCGAGCGGACCGCGCCGGACCGGCCCGCCGGCAGCCCGCCGCAGGCCGGGGCTGCGTTGCCGATCCGGCGCATCGTGCTCGAGGGTCCGAGCGGGCGCCGTGAACTGATCCCGCGCGACGACGGCGATTCCGGTATGCTGGCCGCACTGATCGACGGACGCGACGACGCGGTCGGGCCGTATTTCGGTTTCGTCGATCTCGAACCCGGCGAACACGTGTTGACGATCGAGGCCGACGGTCATCGGCCGCACGTCTCGCGTCATGCGATCGCGCCGGGCAGGCCGCCGGCAATACCGCCGATCGTGCTGCGGCGGGAGAGAAACTTGCCGGCACCGGTATCGTTGACCGCATCGACCGGGAGGTCGCCATGACGTACGTAGACGGATTCGTCGCCGCGGTACCGCGCGGCAATCGCGACAAGTTCAAGCAACATGTGACCGAGTTCGCGCCGCTGTTCAAGGAGTTCGGCGGGCGGCGCGTCGTCGAGTGCTGGGGCACCGACGTGCCGGAGGGCAAAGTGACCGATTTCCGCAAGGCGGTCCAGGCGACCCCCGACGAAGAGGTCGTGTTCAGCTGGGTCGAGTATCCGGACAAGGCGACCCGCGACGCTGCCGGCAAGCGGATGATGGAAGATCCGCGAATGGAACAGATGGGCGCCGGCATGCCGTTCGACGGCAAGCGGCTGATCTACGGCGGGTTCGACACCCTCGTCGAGGAGCGCGGCAGCGGCGCGAGCGGCTACACCGACGGCTTCGTCGTGCCGGTCCCGGAAGCCAATCGCGAGGCCTATCGCGCGCTGGCCGCGAAGATGGCCAAGCTGTTCATCGAATACGGCGCGACCCGCGTCGTCGAGGCCTGGGGCGACGACGTGCCGGACGGCAAGCTCACCGACTTCCGCCGCGCGGTCAAGGCCGAGCCGCCGGAAAAGGTGGTCTTCTCGTGGATCGAATGGCCGACCCGGCAGGCGCGCGATCAAGCGTGGGAAAAGGTGATGCAGGACGACCGGATGAAACCCGACGGCGAGATGCCGTTCAACGGCCAGCGGATGTTCTGGGGCGGCTTCGAACCGCTGCTCGATTCCTGATTCGTTCGTGAGTCCGGTCTAGGGAATCGTCAGCACGACATTGCCGAGCACCCGACCCTGCTCGAGCTGCTCGTGCGCGGTCGCGATCTCGTCGAGCGGCAGGCGCAGGCCGACGTGATGGCTCAGTTCGCCGGCCGCCAGCCGCTCGGACAGCTCGGTCAGGCACGCGGTCCGGTCCTCCGGTGACAGTTCGTAGACCAGGAACGGCTTCAACGTGATCGAGTTCCACATCAGCCACTGGCTCGGCAGCGTCGCGGTCGGCTGCGCCATGCCGTAGATCGCGACGGTGCCGCGCGGCCGCAGGAGCTTCGGATAGGCGGCGGCGTTGCTGGTCAGGTCGAGCTCGACGACCGCGTCGACGCCGCCGCCGGCGGTCAGCTCGGCGACCCGCGCGCCGACATCCTCGCGCTTGTAGTCGATCACGTGGTCGGCGCCGGCCGTCCGGGCGACCGCCGCCTTGGCTTCGCTGCTGACCGTCGTCAGCACGGTCGCGCCGCGCGCCTTGGCGAACTGGATCGCGTAGCGGCCGACGGCCCCGGCGCCGCCAGGGATCAGCACCCGGGCGCCGCGCCCGAGGCCGGCGAGCCGGACCGCCTGCAGCGCGGTCAGCCCCGGAATGCCGAGGCAGGCCGCGGCGTCGAACGCGAGCGCGTCCGGCATCCGGACCGCCTGCCGCGCCGGCAGCGCGATCCGCTCGGCGGCGGTGCCGTCGGCGCGCTGCCACTGGCCGTTCCAGATCCAGACGCGTTCGCCGACGCGTTCGGCCGGCACGCCATCGCCGACCGCCTCGATGACGCCGGCCCCGTCGCTGTGCGGAATGATCGTCGGCGCGAACATCGGCCGGCCGCCGCCACGCCGCGATTTCCAGTCCGACGGATTGACGCCCGACGTCTGCAGCCGCACCAGCACCTCACCCGGACGCGGCACCGGATCCGGCCGCTCGCCGAGCTGAAGGACTTCCCGGGCCGGACCCTGGCGGGTGTAGAAGGCTGCGCGCATCGGTCGACTCGATTCGATTGCCGCGGCGAACCGCCGCCGCGTGCTCCGCGTATGCTACGGAATGTCGGGCACCGACGGCCGAATTCCTGTGCCCGCATTCGGCGACTGTGATCCTGCAGCACGAACGGCGAGACATCGACGAGCTGCCACCGTTTCCGAGACGATGCGCCGACCAGGCAAGGTACGGATCTTGCGCCGGCTTCGGCACCAACTCGACCGATGGAGCGCGCGATGTCGACGACCGATCCGAAGACCGACAGACCGGCGAAGCCGGCCCGTCAGGCGCCCGCGCTGAAGCCTGCCGCCGAGCTGGCCCGGCTCGCCAGGATGCCGTTTCCCGGCGCCTCGCGCGAATACGAGCAGGCGCGCCGGAACCTGCTCGCCGAAGAGATCGAGTTCCGGCGCCATATGACGCGGCTGGTCGAGCAGCGCCAGGCGCTGCCGCCGGGGCCGGTGATCGAGACGGACTACCGGTTCAAGGACGAACAGGGCTTCGACGCCGGCCTCGCGGACCTGTTCGGCGACAAGGACACGCTGGTCACCTATTTCTGGATGTACGGGCCGCAGCGCGAGCGGCCGTGTCCGATGTGCACGAACTGGCTCGGCGCGGTCAACGGCAATGCCGCCGACATCAAGCAGCGTGTCGCGCTGAAGGTCCTCGGCCGCAGCCCGGTCGAGCGCCAGTACGCGTTCGCCCAGCAGCGCGGCTGGCGCGATCTGAACTTCATCCAGACCGTCGGCGACGACTATGCGCGCGACCTCGGTCTGCTCAACGCCGACGGCAGCGAGAATCCGGCGCTGGTCGTGTACCGGCGCGACGGCGAAGCGGTCCGGCTGTTCTGGTCCAGCGCGATGACGATGGAGATGGCCGACCCGGGGCAGGATCCGCGCGACGCGCCCGACATCGCGTCGCTGTGGTCGATCCTGGACCTGACGCCGGGCGGACGCGGCACCGACTGGTATCCGAAGCTGCAGTACTGACCGATCGCCGGTCGGTCGCCCGCGGAATCGCGGATCAGTCGCCGCGGAATCGCAGCTCGGTCGCCGCGGGCCGTCAGCGCCGGCCGCTGCCCGCCCTGCCCGCCTCGGCAGCCCCGGCAGCCCCGGCAGCCAGCGTCCCGGCGCCGCCGAGGAACAACCGCTCGATGTCGGGGTCGGCGAGCAGCTCGCTCGCCGGCCGCTGCAGTACCAGCCGGCCGGACTCGAGCGCGATCGCGTCGTCGGCGAGCTTCAGCGCGGTCTTGACGTTCTGCTCGACCATCAGCACTGTCGTGCCGCCGTCGGCGAGCCGGCGCAGCAGCGCGAACACGTCCTGCACGACCAGCGGCGACAAGCCGATCGACGGCTCGTCGATCAGCAGCACCCTCGGCCGCACCAGCAGCGCACGGCCGACCTCGAGCTGCTTCTGCTCGCCGCCGGACAGCGACGCGGCGGCGCTGTCGAGCCGATCCTTCAGCCGCGGGAACAGCTCGAGCACTTCCGGGATCCGCTCGCGCGTCGCCTTCATGCCGAGCGTGATGCCGCCGAGCTCCAGGTTCTCGAACGCGGTCAGCGAGCCGAACAGATTGCGCCCCTGCGGCACGAACGCGATCCCGTGCTCGACCAGCAGCCGCCGGGCATCGGTGCCGGTGATGTCGGTGCCGTCGAGCCGGATCCGGCCATGCCGGACCGCGAGCAGCCCGAACAGCGTCTTCAGCACCGTCGACTTGCCGGCGCCGTTCGGGCCGAGCAGCAGCGTGATCCGGCCGCGCCGCGCCGCGAAGCTCAGGTCGTTCAGGATCATGAAGTCGCCGTAGCCGGCGACGACGCGGTCGAACTCGATGCAGGCGTCGGCGGGCGCCGCGGCGGCGGTCGGCTGAATGGCTGCTCCGGTCATCGCACGCTCCGGCTCAGTGACCGAGGTAGGCGTCGAGCACGCGCTTGTCGGCGCGGATCTCGGCCGGCGTGCCGATCGCCATCACCTGGCCTTCGACCATCACCAGGATCCGGTGGCACAGGTCCATCACGAAGTCCATGTTGTGCTCGATCACGACGAAGCTGCCGCGCCGCGCCCGGTTCAGCTCCTTCAGCAGCGTACCGATGCCGCCGACCAGGCTCGGGTTGACGCCCGCGCACGGCTCGTCGAGCAGCACCAGATCGGGCTGCGACATGAACGCCATCGCGATGTCGACCAGCTTCTGCTGGCCGTAGCTGAGCGCGCCGGCCTTCAGGTGCGCGACGTGGCGCAGCCGGAACTGCTCGAGCAGCGCGTCGGCGCGCTCGCCGAGACCGGCGTCGCGCGGCGCGAACAGCCGGCGCCACATCGACCCCTGATGCTCCTGCGCCGCGACCAGCAGGTTGTCGCGCACCGTCATCCTGCCGAACACCTGCAGCGTCTGAAACGTGCGGCCGACGCCGAGATGATTGAGCGCGAGCGGCGAGCGGCCGGTGATGTCGGCGCCGTTCAGCACGATCCGGCCGGCGTCCGGCGCGATCTGACCGAGCATGCTGTTGAACAGCGTCGTCTTGCCGGAGCCGTTCGGGCCGATGACGCCGAAGATCTCGCCCGGCATCACGTCGAACGAGACGCCGGCGACGGCCTTGATCGCGCCGTACGATTTACGCAGGCCGGTGACCTGCAGCAACGGCCCGCTCACGGCGGCTGACTCACAGCGGCGCGCGACTGCCGGCGGGCGCGCAGCCGATCCGGGATGCTGAGCAGCCCGTCGGGCAGCCACAGCATCAGCAGGATCACGGCGACGCCGAACACGAACAGGTACCACGCCTGCGCGAAGCGCAGCCATTCCGGCAGCAGCACGCCGACCGCCGAGCCGAGCATCGGCCCGAAGAAATAGCCGGGCCCGCCGACGACGACCATCAGGTACATCATGATCGACGCCGAGACGGTGAACGGCGCCGGCTCGATGAACTGCACCAGCGACGCGAACAGCGCACCGGCGACGCCGGCATAGGCGGCGCCGATCGCGAACGACAGCAGCGTGTAGCGCTGCACGTCCACGCCGAGCGACTCGGCGCGCAGCGGGTTGTCGCGCAACGCGGTGAACGCCTTGCCCCACGGCGAATTCAGCAGCGCCCACAGCAGCGCCGCGAGCACGACGGTCATGCCGAGCACGAAGTAGTAATAGGCCAGGTCGCCGTCCAGGCTCAGTCCGAACAGCTGCGGCCGCGCGATGTCGTTGATGCCGAACGTGCCGCCGGTCAGCCACTCCTCGTTGCGGATGACCAGCCAGACCGCGGTGTTGAAGCCGAGCGTCGCGAACGCGAGATAGATCGTCTGCACCCGCAGCGCTGGAAAGCCGATGATCAGCCCTGCCACGAAGCAGCCGGCGATCGCGAGCGGCAGGCCGATCCAGAAGCTGATGCCGGCCTTCAACAGGATCGCGACCGTGTACGCGCCGATGCCGAAGAACGCGGCGTGCCCGAGCGACTTCTGGCCGGCATAGCCGGCGGTCAGATTCAGCCCCATCGTCGCGATCACGTACACCAGCCAGTAGCTGAACAGGTAGACGCCGTAGCGCTTCAGCAGCGGCGGCACGCCGATCAGCACCGCGAGCGCGACCGCGGCGAGCACGATCGCCCAGATGTGCCGCGGGCCGTCCGGTGCGCCGCGCATCAGACCTTGCGCTCGACCTTGCGGCCGAGCAGCCCCTGCGGCTTGAACAGGATCACCGCCATGAACACGATCAGCGCGATCGCGTCCTTGTACAGCGGCGACACGTAGGCGGCCGCGAGATTCTCGCTGACGCCGACGATCAGGCCGCCGACGATCGCGCCGCGCGAGTTGTTGAAACCGCCGATGATCGCAGCGAAGAACGCCTTGGTGCCGAGCCCTTCGCCGATGTCGAACTTGGCCAGGTAGGTCGGCGTCACCAGCAGCGCGGCCGCGCAGGCGAGCACCGCGTTGATCGCGAAGGTGTAGAAGATCATCCGCGGCACGTCGATGCCGAGCACCGTCGCCGCATCGGTGTTCTGCGCGACCGCCTGCATCGCACGGCCGGTCACGGTCCGCTGCAGGAACCATTGGGTCGCGAACACCAGCATGCCGGCGACCAGCAGCGTACCGACGTCGGCGAGCGTGACGGTGACGCCGCCGACGGTGAACAGGCGATCGGCGAACAGGCTCGGGAACGGATGCGCTTCGGCGCTGTAGCCGGCCCGGACGCCGTTGCGCAGCGCGATCGCGAGCCCGATGGTCGCGACCACGATCGGCATCAGCCCGAACCGCAGCAGCGGGTCGGCGATGCCGCGCTTGAACGCCCAGCCGAGCAGCCCGACCGCGACGACGCAGGTCAGCAGGAAGCTCGCGAGCAGCGGCAGGCCGAAGGCGCCGAACGCGAGCATCATGAACGCCGGCAGCATCACGAACTCGCCCTGCGCGAAATTGATCGTGCCGGACGCCTGCCAGAGCAGCGTGAAGCCGAGCGCGGCAAGCCCGTAGATCGCGCCGGTCGCGAGACCCGAGACGAACAGCTGCAGGAAATCGGCCATCGCGGGGAGTTCGGCGGGCGTTGCTGGTCTTGCCGCTCGACTGCTCAGCCGTTCGGCCGCTCGGCCGCGCCGTCGTTCAGCCGCGCCCTCGCCGCAGCGGCGAGTCATTTCCTGCCGAGCGGCGGCAGCGTCGCCTTGATCTCCTGCTTGCCGCCGCGGACCTCGACGATGAAGCTCTCGCGGTCGAGGTCGCCGTTCTGGTCGATCGATACGTCCATGATCACTCCCGGCACCTTGGCCGCCGAGATCGACATGCCGTGCAGCGCCTTCGCGACCGCGATCCGGTCGAACTTGCCGACCGCCTCGATGCCGGCCTTCAGCATGTAGATCGCGGTATAGCCCTTGATGCCGTTGTGGTCCGAGATCGACTTGTACTCCTTCTCGTAGGCGGCGCGGAAGGTCTGCATCGCCGGGATCGGCGCATCGACCGTCAGGCCGACATGCGCGAGCGCGCCGTTGGCCGCGTCGCCGGCGAGCTCGATCACCTTCTGGCCGGTCAGCGTCGTCTCCCCGACCAGCGGCTTGGTGACGCCCTGCTTGCGCAGCTCGCGCAGCGCCCGCGCGGATTCCTCCTCGTTGGTATAGACGAAGATCACGTCGGCATTGCTCTGTTTCGCGCGCAGCACCGGCGACGACCAGTCGACCTGGCCCGACTCGGTCGAGATGTCGGCGACCACCTTGAGCCCGGCGGCCTCGGCGGCCTTGCCGAACGAGTCGCGGCCGCCCTTGCCGAAGTCGTTGTTGACGAACAGCACCGCGACCGTCTTCGCCTTCAGGTCGTTGGCGATATAGCGGGCGATCTTCGGCATCGCCGCCGCCTGCGTGAAGCTGGTCCGGAAGATGAACGGATTGCCCTGCTCGGTGATCGCCGCCGCTTCGCCGCCGGTGAAGTTCGGGATCTGCGCCTTGCGGGTCTCGGCCATACTGACCATGATCGAACCGGAGAACGTCGGGCCGATCACCGCGAACACGTCGTCGTCGACCGCCTTGGCCGCGAGGCCCTTCGCGACGCCCGGGTTCGACTGCGTGTCCGATACCGCGGCATCGATCTTGCGGCCGAGGATGCCGCCGGCCGCATTGATTTCCCTGACCGCGAGCATCGCGCCGTTGCGCGCGTTGGTGCCGGCGGTGGCGCCCGCGCCCGACAGCTCCTGCAGCACCGCGATCTTGACCGACTGCGCCGGCGCCGCGGCGGCGAACGTCAGCAGCGCCGCCGCGGCGAGCGCATGGCGGATCGGGAACGGACGGGTGGTCATCGGGGTCTCCTCTCGTCGCGGATGCGATCGTGCATTTCGTTCGAAATGCACGATCATCGCGCACGCGCGGGCCGCCGGCAAACCACGGGCAGCGGCGGGCCGGGCCGGGTTTTCCCGGGGGCCGTTGCGCTGCAGTGCCGGGCCCGGGCCCGCTGCTAGAATCCTCGTGCTGCACGTCGGTGGAGCGCCTCCGCCTCATCCCTCGCTCGATCGATCCCATGTCGAAACTGCTGTTCCGGTTCTATGCGATCGGGCTTCTGGCCGCATCGCTCGCCTCTCACGTCGGCGCCGCGGATTATCCGACCCGGCCGATCCGCCTGCTGGTCGGCTACGCGGCTGGCGGCGGCACCGATTCGGTCGCACGAATCTTCGGCCAGCGGCTCTCGGAAGTGATCGGCCAACCGATCGTGATCGAGAATCGACCCGGTGCCGGCGGCAATCTGGCGGCGCAGCTCACTGCGCAGGCGCCTGCCGACGGCTACACCATTCATATCGTCGCCAGCAGTTTCGCGACCAATCCCAGCCTCTATAGCAATGCCGGCTACGATCCGGTCAACGGCTTCGCGCCGGTCAGCCTGGTTGCCAGCACGCCGTACGTGCTCGAAGTCACGCCGTCGCTAGCGGCCAGATCGGTCAAGGAGCTGATCGAGATGGCGCGTGCCGAACCCGGCAAATTGACCTACGCGTCGGGCGGGACGGGCACGCCGTCCCACCTCGGTGTCGAGCTGATCAAATCGATGGCCGGCATCGACCTGCTGCATGTGCCATACAAGGGCGGCGGACAGGCACTCACCGACCTGATGGGCGGACAGGTCCATGCCTATCTCGACCCGATCGTACTGGCCGCGCCGAACGTGAAGAGCGGGCGCACGCGGGCGCTCGCCGTCACTTCGCTGAAACGCAGCCCCGTCATGCCGGACGTGCCGACGGTCGCGGAGTCCGGGTTGCCGGGATACGAGATCACCGGCTGGTACGCGATCTTCGCGCCGGTCGGCACGCCGGCCGACGTCGTCGACATCCTGAATCGCAACATCGCGAAAGCGCTCGAATCCGCCGAGATCCGCAAGCGCTTTCTCGACATGGGACTGGAGCCGATCGGCGCCGGGCCCGAGCCGCTGCGGCAATTCATGCAGACCGAGATCACCAAGTGGAACAAGGTGATCAAGGCTTCCGGCGCCAAGGTCGACTGAGCCGGGCGAGCACCGTTGCCGAATGGCGGCGATCGAACGCATCGCCTATTGCAGCGTCGCGATACCGCTCGGCGAGCCGATCGCCTTCGCGACCGGCGGCGTCGCGAACCGCTGCTTCGGCCTGCTGAAGCTGACCGACCGCGACGGTGCGGTCGGTCTCGGCTATGTGTATCTGGGCGCGACACCGGTCACTCTGGTCGGCACCGCCGTCGGCGAGCTGTTGGCACCGGTCGTGCTCGGCGAAGAAGCCGGCGAGATCGAAGCGCTATGGCAACGGATGGACGCAGCGACGCAGCTGCACGGCCGCGCCGGCTCGGTCCGGCGCGCGATCGCGCTGATCGATATCGCGCTGCATGATCTGAAGGCGCGCCGGGCCGATGTGCCGTTGCATCGCGCGCTGGGCAGCGGCACTGCGACGACGGTTGCCGCCTACGCGGCCGGTGGCTATTACGGCCCCGGCAAGGGGGTCGCCGAACTGTCGGCCGAACTGGCCGAGCTGCGGGCGCTCGGCTTTCGAGCCGTCAAGATGAAGATCGGCAAGTTCGCCGTCGATATCGAGCGACAACGGGTTGCCGCGGCCCGGGAAGCCGTCGGCGCCGATACCGAGCTGATGCTCGATGCCAACAATTCCTGGCAGGATCTCGATACCGCGCTGCGCTATCTCGATGCGCTCGCGCCGGCGCGGCCGCACTGGATCGAGGAGCCGTTCGTGCACGACGACACCGACCGGCTCCGCGCCCTCCAGGACCGCAGCGGCATCGCCGTGGCCACCGGCGAGAACGAGGCCAATCCGCTGCGCTTCGTCGAGATTCTCCGTTCCGGCGCTGCGGCGGTGATCCAACCCGATGCCATGGTCTGCGGCGGCATCACGCCGTGGCTCGGTATCGCAGCGTCCGCCGCTGCCTACCCGGTCCGCGTCTGTCCGCATGCCTTCCATGACCTGCATGTCCACCTCCTCGCCGCGATCGGCCCGCGCGGCTGGCTCGAGTTCATGCCGGGCGAGCGCGTGATGAACTTCGGCCGCGTGATCACCCGCTCGCTCGAGTTCGGAGACGGCGCCGTGCGATTGCCGACCGCGGCCGGACTCGGGTTCGATTTCGACGAGACGGCAATCGCGCGCCATGCCGTCGGCTCCCGCAGCGGCGACGGCCCGTGGATCGTGCATAGTCGGCAGGGCTGATCGCCGCACGGCCCCGCGGTGCAGCGCTACACTGGCCTCGCATCACGAGGAGGCCACCGATGACCACTCTGCTGTTGGGTGCTACCGGCCGGACCGGAATCCACATTGCGACACGGCTGCATCAGGCCGGTCGGGCGTTTCGCGTCCTCGTTCGCGATCCGCGCAAACAGCGCGTGTTCACCGACATGGGTGCGCAGGTCGTGCTCGGTGATCTGTCGCAGGATTTCTCGGCCGCGCTCGACGGCATCGATACGGTGATCTATGCCGCCGGCTCGGCCGAAAGCGAAGGCGAGGCATTCGAGCGGGCGATCGATCGTGATGCTCCGATCCGCGCGATCGACCTCGCGGTCGAGCGCAGGATGCGCCGGTTCGTGCTGATCAGCGCGATCAGCGCCGAGGACATCGACCGCGCGCCGAAGCGCCTGCGCCACTATGCGCAGATGAAACGCGAGGCCGACGATCATCTGCTCGGCAAGCCGATCCAGCATCTGATCCTGCGGCCCGGCGTCCTCAGCGACGAGCGCGGCCGCGGCCGGGTCGCGCTCGCCGCGTCGCCGACCGACCGGACGCCGGTCGCGCGCGAAGACGTCGCGCAACTGACCGTCCGCGCGCTCGATCTCGGGGTGCACGGCCGGATCATCACGTTCGTCGGCGGCGACGTGCCGATCGATTCGGTGCTCGGCCTGCCGGTCTGAGTCAGGCTCGGCCAGCCGACTCGCGCGGCGCAGGCCCGGCTGTCGCCCTCGGGGCGACCGTCATTCAGGCGACCGTCAACCGGTGCATCTTGCGCCGCCGCTGCGGTCCGTAGTCGAAGTTGACCTTGTGCTGGGTCGAGTAGTTGTCCCAGATCAGCAGGTCGCCGACCTGCCAGCGATGGTGGTAGATGACTTCCGGACGCACGATGTGCTCGCAGAGCCGCGCGATCAGCGGCAGCGCTTCGTCGTCCGGCATGCCTTCGATGCCGAAGGTCGTGCCTTCGTTCACGTACAGGCACTCGCGGCCCGAACGCGGATGCGGCCAGACCAGCGGATGGAAGCGGTCCGGATTGCGCGCCTTCTGCTCGTCGGTCAGCGGCACGTGCGCGCCCTTGCCGGTATGCTGCTTCTTCTCGTATTGCGCGATCAGGCTGTGGAAGCCGCGCCGGCCGCGCAGCCGCGCCCTGATCTCGTCGTCGAGGGTCGCGAACGCATGCACGGTGCTGACGAACATCGTGCTGCCGAGCGGCTTGCCGCCGTCGTCGTGCGGGATCTCCTGCGCATTCAGCACCGAGTAGATGTGCGGCTCGGCCTCGAACGCGCCGTCGGTGTGCCAGTATTGGCCGGCATCGGCGACGCCGATCTGCCGGCCGTTCTCGACGATGTTCGAGATCACCAGGATCGACGGCTGCGACGCGAGCAGGAACTGGTCGAACACGTGGCGGCGCAGCGTCCCGAGCCGGGCGCCGAAGGCGACGTACTGGTCCGGCGTCAGCGGCTGATCGCGCAGATAGACGACGCCGTAGTCGTCGAGCGCGCCGCGCAGCTGCGCCAGGTCGGCGTCGGCGAGCGGCCGCGAAGCGTCGAGGCCGCGCAACTCGGCGCCGACCGGAACCGGATTCGGAACGATCTCGAAAGGCATCGGGGGTCTTCTCCTGCGCGAGCGGCGGCCCGGTCAGAGACCGAGCGCCGCGAGGTCCGGGGTCCGGCGATGGAACGATGTCCGCTGCTGGAACGCGTCGGCGAGCCGGACCAGCCTGGCTTCGTCGCCGCCGCGGGCGAGCAGCTGCACGCCGATCGGCAGGCCGGTCGCCGAGAAGCCGGCCGGCAGCGCCGCGCCGCAGGCGCCGACGAAATTGCCGGCGCGGGCGAACAGCGCGAGCGCGGTCGAGCGTTCATCGGCGTCGGCGACCGGGCAGGCGACGATCGGCAGCGACGGCGTCAACAGCGCAGCCGCCTCGCCGAGCCATGCCGGCCAGCTGCGCGCCAGTGCCGCATGGCGCGCCAGCGCAGCCTGGTAGGTCGCCGGATCGATGTCGCGGCCGGCGAGCAGTCTCGCCCGCACCGCATCGCCGAGCGGCGCCGCCGGATCGGCCGCGATCGCGCCATGCAGGTGCCAGCCGTCGACCGCCATCACCACGCCGGCCGCGGCGATGATCTCGGCGACGTCGAACGGCCAGGCGCGGCGGACGAGCCTGGCGCCGCCGGCGGCGAAGGTGGCCTGCGCGGCCTGGTAGGCCGCGACGACGTCAGCGTCGACCGGCCCGCCGAACGCCGTTTCGTCGAGGACCGCGATCGTCGTACCGGCGATCGGCATCGCCGGGCAGGTCGCCCCTTCGATCACCGCCCCCGGCCCGGCCGCGCTCGCCGGCGCACTCGCATCGATCGCGACCGGCCGATCGGCGAGCGCCGCGAACACAGTCAGCGTATCGGCCGCGGTCCGCGCGAAGACGCCGACGCTGTCGAGCGCCGCCGACAGCGGCAGCGCGCCGGCGAGGTCGACGGCGCCGCGGGTCGCCTTGAGGCCGGTCACGCCGTTCAGCGCGGCCGGCGTGCGGACCGAGCCGCCGGTGTCGGAACCGATCGCGACCGGCACGAGCCCGGCGGCGACCGCGACCGCCGATCCGCTCGACGAGCCGCCCGGAATCCGCTGTGTCGCGAGATCCCACGGGTTCCACGGCGTCCCGAGCCGCGGGTTCAGGCCCCAGGCGCCGAACGCGAACTCGACCATCCGGGTCTTGCCGACGATGCAGGCGCCGGCGCGCTGCAGCCGCTCGACGACGGCCGAGGTCCGCTCGGCACGGCGCGCGGCCCATGCCGCCGAACCGCATGCGCCGGGCTGGCCGGCGGTATCGAACATGTCCTTGACGGCGACCGGGATGCCGTCGAGCGGCCCGAGCACCTGCCGCTGCCGGCGGCGCGCGTCGGCGGCCGCGGCGGCGGCCAGTGCACCATCGGCATCGACGGTCGCGAACGCGGCGAGCTTCGGTTGCGACCGGACGATCCGGTCCAGATAGTGCCGTGCCAGGTCGACCGCACTGCAGGCGCCGCTTCGTAGGCCGGCCGCGAGCTCGTCGAGCGAAGCGAATGGATGCATCATGGCCATCAGACCTCCCCGTCGGCGCCGCGCACCGAGCGGACCGCGCTGAACGTCGAGGCGACCAGCACCGCCGCGGCGAGCACCAGCAGCGCGAGCGACAGCGGCCGCGACAGCAGGATGCCGGCATGGCCCTGCGACATCTCGAGCGACTGTCGCAGCGAGCGCTCCATCAACGGCGCCAGCACGAAAGTCAGGATCATCGGCGCGAGCGGCAGATCGACCTTGCGGCACAGGTAGCCGGCGACGCCGAAGCCGATCATCAGGCCGACGTCGAAGAGGCTGCCGCGCATGCTGTAGGCGCCGACGATGCACATCACCAGCACGATCGCGACCAGATAGGCATGCGGGATCCGCAGCACGCGGACCCACAGCGGCACGAACGGCAGCGAGAGCACCAGCAGCATCGCATTGCCGACGAAGAAGCTGGCGATGACCGCCCAGATGAACTGCGGCTTTTCGATGAACAACGCCGGGCCGGGCACCAGCCCGTTCATCATCAGCGCACCCATCAGGATCGCGGTCGTCGCCGCGCCGGGGATGCCGAGCGTGAACAGCGGCACGAACGCCGCGTTCGCGTAGGCGTTGTTGGCGGTTTCCGGCCCGGCAACGCCGGCGATCACGCCAGTGCCGAACGCGGCCGGCGTCTTCGACACGTTCTTCTCGATCGCATACGACAGATAGGTCGGCACGATCGCGCCGACCCCAGGGATCAGGCCGAGAAAGAAGCCGATGCCGGTACCGCGCGCGATCGGCCCGATCGATTCGCGCAGGTCCTGCCGGCTCAGCACCAGCGAGCGCGCCGGCGCCGCGAAGATCTGCCGTTCGCGCTGGTCGAGGCTCGTCAGGATCTCGCCGATGCCGAACAGGCCCATCACCAGCGGCACGACGCCGATGCCGTCGAGCAGCTCCATCTCGTCGAACGTGAAGCGCGGCGCGCCCATTACCGGGTCGATGCCGACCTGCGACAGCAGCATGCCGAGCACCGCCGAGATCAGCGCGAGCACCAGCGAGCGGCTCGCCAGCGCGATCACCAGGCACAGGCCGATCATCATCAGCGAGAAGAATTCCGGCGGACCAAAGCTCAGCGCCAGCCGCGACAGCGGGATCGCGAGCAGCACCAGCCCCAGCGTCGCGATCGTGCCGCCGACGAACGAGCCGATCGCGGCGATCGCGAGCGCCGGCCCGGCGCGGCCCTTGCGCGCCATCTCGTAGCCATCGAGGCAGGTCACCGCGGAAGCCGCCTCGCCGGGCAGGTTCAGCAGGATCGACGTGATCGTGCCGCCGTACATCGCGCCGTAGTAGATCGCCGCGAGCATGATCACCGCCGACGTCGGATCGAGCGTCACGGTCATCGGGATCAGGATCGCGGTGCCGGCCGCCGGACCGACGCCAGGGATCACGCCGACCAGCATGCCGAGCACGCAACCGGTGAACGCGAACGCCAGGTGCGCCGGCTGCAGCGCGACCGCGAAGCCGGCGAACAGATGAGTCAGTGCTTCCAACGACGCTCCGGTCCCGGCCGCGCTGCGCCGATCGTCACCAGCCGAGCCAGCCCTTCGGCAACGGCACGGCCAGCCAAGTCGTGAACAAGTACGCGACGCCGAAGCTGCCGAGCAGCGAGATCGCTGTCGCGCCGAGGCCGCGCCGGCCGAGCGCGGCGAGCACCGCCAGATTCAGCGCGAGCATCGACAGCGCGAAGCCGACCGTCGGCAGCATCGCGGTCGCGACGATCAGCACCGCGAGCACGAGGCCGAGCCGCCGCGCATCCGCCGCTGCCGGCACGAAGCCGGCCGGCAACGCTTCGCGCGGCCGGCGCGCCGCGTCGACGAACAGCAGCACCGCGAGCAACGCGAGCAGGCCGGCGAGCCACAACGGAAAGAAGCCAGGCCCGGGCCCGAGCGGCGTCATGTAGTCGAGCTCCCGCGCGGCGAACCCGACAAACGCCGCCAGCCCGAACAGCGCGACCGCGAGCACGAGGTGCGGACGTCGCATGGATCGACGGCGGTGCGCGATTGACCCGGCGGCCGACCGGTCGGACCGGTCAGTCGGCGAGCGGCTCGATGCCGGCCTGCGCGACCCAGCGGAACTTGCGCTGCTTGTACTGCGAGCCGTCGGCGCCGGACAGCATGACCAGCATGTCGAAGATGCTGCGGCCGGATTCGACCCACTGCTGCTCCTTGTCGTCGAAGACGATGCTCTGCTCGGCGAGATGGACGATCTCGCCCGCCTTCGCCCACGGTACCACCGCGATGCCGTCATCGTCGGCAAAGATCAGGTCGCCGGTGCTGACCGACACGCCGCCGCAGATCACGGTGTCGCCGATCGTGCCGACGCTCGGCGTCCCGAAGCCGGCGATCGCCGGCGCCTGGCCGACCGCGAACAGCGGAATCGCGCCTTCCAGCGACTGGATCTCGGTCAAGTCGCGGGTCGGGCCGTCGACGATCACGCCGCCGAGTTTCTCGCGTGTCGCATTCCAGTGCGCGACGCCGCCCCACGGCGACATCTCGGACGGCCCACCAGCGGCGACCACCAGCACGTCGCCAGCCTTCGCGAGCGACAGTGCTTCGAGCGTCTTGCGCGTGAAGCCGGGCAGCGTGCGGACGGTCAATGCCCGGCCGATGATCCGCGCACCGGGCAGCATCGAGCGGATCCGGGTGGCCATCACGCCGCCACCGCCCGAGTAAACGTGTTCGGAAGTCATCCGCGGCGTGCGAAGGCGATCGATCAGGGCCTGATCGGCCGCAGTCGTGACAGGACGTTGGTTCATGGTTTCGGTTGGTCTGTTTCTCGGTTGGCTCGGTTGGTTCGAATGACCCGGTTGATCGTGACGGTACCGCCGGTTACTTGCTCGTAACCGTGCTCTTGGCGGTCTCCATCAGGCGCTCGACCTGCTGCTCGGAATCGGCCCAGAATTTGGCGAACTGCTCGGGCCCCAGGTAGCGCAGCGACTGACCCATCTTCGTCATCTTCTCCTTGTGGTCGTCGCTCTGGATGATCTCGCGGACCGCCGTGCTCAGCGTCGCCTCGATCGCCTTCGGCGTTTCGGCCGGCAGCGCCAGCCCGCGCGATGCGGCGAACTGCATCGGCACGCCCTGTGCTGCGAAGGTCCTGACGCCGGGCAGGAACGAGTTTTCCTGAGAATCGGCGATCGCGAGCACGCGGATCTCGCCGGCCTTGACCCGTGCGAACGCGCCGGCGACGGTGTCCATATGGACATCGATGTGGCCGCCGAGCAGCGCGGCAAGGCCGGGCGCCGAGCCGTCGAAGTTGACCAGCGCGAACTTGACGCCGGCGAGCCGCTCCAGTTCGAGATAGGCGAGGTGCGTCGTGCCCATGAAGCCGCCGGTGCCCCCCTTGATCGCGGAAGGCTTCGCCTTCAACGCCGCGATCAGATCGGCCAGCGTCCGGTACGGGCTGTCGGCGCGTACGCCGATCGTGATCGGGTCCGCGACATGCAACGCGAACGGCTGCAGATCCTTGCGCGAGAACACGGCCTTGCGCGCCGGATCGAGATACGCGGTGATCAGCTGCGGCAGGCTGACGAAACCGATCGTGTGGCCGTCGGGCTTGGCGCGCGCAAGCTGGGTCGCGCCGATCTGCGTGCTCGCGCCGGGACGATTGGTCACCGTGACCGGCGTGCCGAGCTTCTGCTCGAGCGACGTCGCGAGCAGGCGGGCCGCCGCGTCGGTCGGACCACCGGCGGCGAACGGAACGATCATTTCGATCGGCTTGCCCTTGATCGGGAAGTCGGCCGCGGCGGAAGCGGCCGCGAAGCCGAGAAGACCAGTGGTAGCGACTAGCGCCGCGAAGAGCTTGTTCATGGCAGGAGCCTCGCTGCGGAACGGCCGGAAGACGGACGGACGATCGAGAACCTGAGGGATTGCGGACGAGTATCGAAGCCGGCACCGGCATTGACAATTAGCGATTTGCGTCGCAAGTTTTCGCATTTTGCGAAATCTGGAGCCGACCATAATGCGACCGCCGATGAAGGCCGCCCCGCGCAAGCACTGGGGACTCGATTTCGTAACGCTGGAGCTGATCGCCGCGACCGCCGAAAGCGGCAGCATCAGCAGCGCCGCGAAACGCAATCACCTGGCGATCGCCGCGGCCAGCCGGCGTATCACGGAGTTCGAACAGCGAACCGGCGTGCGGTTGTTCGCGCGCGAGCCGCGCGGCGTCCGGTTGACGAACTCGGGCTATGCGACGCTGGCGGCGATCCGCGTGCTGATCGCCGATGCCAACGGCCTCGCCCGCGCGGTCGAAGGCGCGCGACTCGGCGTCACCGAGCATCTCCGGCTGCTCGCCAACAACGCGGCGATCGCGACCGTATTGCCGGCCCCGCTCGCCCGCTTCAGCGACACCCATCCGACCGTGCGGATCGAGCTCGAGGAATCGGCGACGCCCGACACGGTGCGCGCGATCATCGAGCGGCGCGCGAGCATCGGAGCAGTCTGGGCGGCGCTGGACGTGCGCGGTCTGGCAAATATGCCGCTCGGCACTGACGACCTGGTGTTGTTGGTGCCGCGCCGCCATCCACTCGCCTCCCGCCGGCGGGTCGCGTTCGCCGATACGCTCGCGTACGACTTCGTGCTGTTCCAAACGCAGAGCCCGATCTACCAGCTACTCAGCGTCGAAGCGGGGCGAACCAGCGATGTCCTGAAGGGGCGCGTGACGGTGCGTGGTTTCTATGCGATGAGCCGGATGGTCGAGGCAGGCCTCGGCATGGGCGTCGTGCCGAGCCGGCTCGCGACGCAGCTGGTGCAGTCGATGGATCTGGCGGTCGTGCGCTTTCGCGAAAGCTGGGCGCGGATGGAATTCAACCTGGTGTTTCGCGGCCTCGACGAACTGGCACCGGTGGAACGGGCGTTCGTCGAGGCCGCAACCGCGTAGGCGGACGCGAACGCCGGCAAGTGCAGAATGTATCAACCGCTGCCGGCGCGAACCCAGCCGACCAGCAGCGTGATCGTGACGAACGACAGCGCTGTCGACAGCAGGATCACGCCGGCGACCCGCTCGACGTTGCCGCCGTTGCGCTCGACGAACAGGAACGCCGTCCCGGCCGCCGGCAGTGCGGCAACGACCGTCATCACCGCGACCGTCGCCGCCGGCAGGCCGAGGCCGGTCGCGACCAGCCACATCACCAGCGGGTGCAGCACGAGCTTGGCCGAGATCAGCAGCACGCTGCCGCGGTCGGCGCGCACCGGCGTCGGGCGGTAGACGAAAACGCCGATCGCGAACAGCGCGACCGGCCCGGCCGACGAGCCGAGCAGTCGCAGGAATTCGTCGATCGGCTGCGGGATCGGCAGGTGCAGCAGCGAGACCGCGAGGCCGGCAGCGATCGCGACGAACAACGGATTGCGGGAGACGCCCTTCAGCCCGGCGGCCAGCACCGCCAGGCCGCCGGTGGATCGTCCGCGCGAGGCGACCAGCAGCGCGGCGGGCATGAGCACCAGCAGATCCATCGTGCCGGCCGCGATCATCACGGTGAGCGCCTCGACGCCGAACAGCGCCGGCATCAGCCCGAATCCCATGTAGCCCCAGTTCGGCCAGGCCGCGGCGAGCGCACCATAGCCGGTATCGATCCAGCCGTTGCCGAGCCGGATCCGCAGCACGGCCGCGACCGCGGCGTAGACCAGCAGCCCGCTGGCGATATAGCCGACGGATACGCGCAGATCGAGCAGCGTATCGACCGGCGTACCGGCGACGAAGCGGAACAACATCGCGGGCAGCGCGAACCACAGCACGAAGCCGTTCAGCGAGGCGACCGCCTGCGCCGGCAGCCGGCGGGTCCGCGCGGCGATCCAGCCGCAGAGCACGAGGCCGAAGAACGGGACGGTAGTCAGCGCGATGTCGAGCACGCGGCAATGATGCCGCAGCCGGCCGTTCGATTGATGGCTTCGGCCGTTCGACTGGCGGCGCCGGCGATTCGATTGGCGGCATACTGTGGTCCGGAGTTCGTCAGCCCCGACACAGGAGACCCAACTTGGCAACTCATGCGACCGGCGACGGCGGCATCCCGCCGCGCGATGCGCCGAAGCGCGGCCTGAAGCGCATCATGACGCTCGGCGGCGCCTACGGCACCCGCAACTACACCGTCCGCGACCTGCGCGACGTCAAGGGCAAGCGCATGCTGACCGAGACGCTGTGCTTCTCGCCCGAGGAAGCGGCGGCAGCCGAGGAAGCCGGTATCGACACGATGAAGGTCCGTTTCGATCCGAAGCAGCCGGCGCTCGCGGCGGCGCTGCGCCGAGCCGCGCCGAACACCTTCATGTCGTTCTCGGTGCCGCTGGTCGCGGCCGCGACTGCGGACGAGGCGGTCCGGATCGGCTACCAGGCGATGGAGATCGGCGCCGACGGCATCATGTGCCAATGGTCGCCGCGCTTCATCGCCGCGGCGGCCGAAGCCGGCATCCCGGTCCAGGGTCATGCCGGGCTGGTGCCGCGCCGCAGTACCTGGACCGGCGGCCTGCGCGCGGTCGGCAAGACGCTCGACGAGGCGCTGTGGGTCTACCGGGAGATCAAGAAGCTCGAAGCGGCCGGCGCCTGGGCGGTGGAGGTCGAAGTGATCCCGGCCGAGCTGCTGGCCGAGATCAGCAAGCGCACGACGCTGCTGACCTCGTCGATCGGCGCCGGCGGTGGCGGCGACATCCAGTTCCTGTTCGCCGACGACATCCTCGGCAACAACGGGCCGCCGTATCCGCGCCATTCCAAGCAGTACCGCAATCTGTACCAGATGAAGCAGGCGATGCAGGCCGAACGGGTCGCCGGGTTCAAGGAGTTCATCGCGGAGGCGCGCTCGGGCAAGTTCCCGGCCGCCGAGCATGTCATCGAGGCGCCGGCCGGACTGATCGACGCGTTCCTCGAGCAGGCCGACAAGGCCCGCTGAGACCCGGGGCGCCCGCGCCCATCGGGCGCGCCGACCGGGCGAGACCAGACCGCCCTGCCCGGTCAGTCGCCCTTGGAGACGATCGCCGGCGCAGCCGCTTCGGGCGGCGTTTCCGCCGCGAGGCTCGCGACCGCCTCGGGTTTGCCCGTCAACCTCACCAGCCGCTGCTCGGCATCGAAGAGCAGGTCGACCGGCAGGTCGTGCGCAGCGGTCCAGTAGCGCCAGGTCGCTCCGCTCAGGTTCGGCGTATCGTCGGGCGATGGATAGCCGAGTGACATCGCCACTTGCGCGCGCGTCATGCCGACCGAAACGCGCGCGTCCCGGACCGCCGTGCGAATCGGTTCCGGCCAATCGGCGAGCTGCCGCCGCGGATCCTGCGGCACGACCAGCCGGTGCACCCATGGCATCGTCGATGCCTCGCCTTTCGACGAATCGTTGCGCAGCGCATACTCGACGCCGCCGATCGTCCCGTAGACGTAGTAGCCGCGCTTGATCGAGTCGAGGCGCACGCGCTGGCCCGCCGGAATCACGGCGCCGCCCTGGACGTTCTGGCTCGACACCCAGCCTTCTTCCGGATGCAGGTTGCAGCAGGTGTAACCGACGATCGCCGGTTCGATCGGCGTTGCGGCGCAGCCGGCGAGGATAGACAACGAGATGCCGGCAAGCGCCAGCGAGCTCGACAGCGGGGTCAGGCGGATAGCGGACATGAACGGACGATGTGCGCAAAGCCGCGAACGCGGTCGCCCTGGCCGCTGTGCGGTCGAAAAACGCCGACGAGCGTGCGGTTCACGGCTGCCGGCGGGATCATCCGGCCGGCAGCGAGGTCACTGCGGCCGGCGGCAAGGTCGCTACAGCCGGCCGGCCGCCTTGCGCCCGAGATCGGCCAGCGTCTTCAGCGCCGCGGCGCGATCCCCACGCGCCAGGTCGGGCGCGCTGACCAGCAGTTGCACATTGCCGCGCTGCGTGTAGAGATAGGCGGCGTTGCCGAGGACGCCGCGGTTCGGGTCGGCGGTTTCGACCACCGCGGCCGCCTCGGAACCGACGCCGTCGATTCTCTCGACCCGGATGGTCTTGCCGGCACCCGGTTTCAGCGGATCGACGAACCCGATCACCAGCCCTTCGGCTTCCTCGCGCGAGCTGCCGGGCGCCGCGCCGAGCGTCAGCTGCACGACCAGCCGGCCGGCCGGATGACTCCACAGGCAGGCGGTAATGCCATACTTTTCGCGACCGCGCTCGCGCTCGGCCGGCCTGGCGTTCGGATAGACCTGGCGGACTTCCGCGGCGGTCAGCAGCGCGCAGGGATCCTGCTTCGCGATCGGCTCGGCCGGCGGCTTGGCGCCAGTCGCCTGCTGGATCTTGTCGGCGAGCTCGCGGGCAGCCCGGTAGGTTGCATTGTCGTCGGCGGCGCGGGCCGGCGGCTGGGCGGCCAGCAGGCCGGCAGCGATCAGCACCGCGCAAACGGCCGGAATCGGGGCGATCGACGGCTTGGTCATCAGAGACTCCTGGCGGACTTCCGCTCGAAACCCTGAGTCGCTGCGATGCACCCGCCGGTTCAACCGCGGGACACCGCCCCCGAACCCGACGGCCGCCGGACCTCCCGCCCGACGCCGCCGATCAGACGCCGCCGATCAGACGTCGATGTTGCGCGCCCCCAGCGCGTTTTCCTCGATGAACTGCCGCCGCGGCTCGACGCTGTCACCCATCAGCGTCGTGAAGATCTGGTCGGCGCCGATCGCGTCCTCGATCTGCACCTTCAGCAGCCGGCGCACGTTCATGTCCATCGTGGTCTCCCACAGCTGCACGGCGTTCATCTCGCCGAGACCCTTGTAGCGCTGCCGCGAGACGTTGCGCTCGGCGTCGGCGAGCAGCCACTTCATCGCTTCGCGGAAATCGCGGACCGCCTGCGCGCGCGCCCGCTCGCCTTCGCCGCGGCGGATCTCGGCGCCCTCGCCGATCAGGCCGCTGACGGTCCGCGCGCAATCGACCAGGCTGCCGTAGTCGGCGGTGATCAGGAAGTCGGCCTCGATCACCGAGATCCGCATGTTGCCGTGAACCCGCCGCGTGATCCGCAGCCGCCACTCCTCCTCGGTCTCGTCGAAGACCGGCTCGACCTTCGGCGCCAGCGCCATCTGGCCGGGCAGCAGCTGCGCGGTCATCGCGGCTTGCAGCCGCCGGGCCGAGTCGTGCGCCTTGTCTTCGAGCGACAGGTCGAGCTCGACTCCGTCCACGATCGCGCGCAACGCATCGGCGTCGATGACCCGGCCGAGGCGGTCGATCACGGCCTCGGCGAGCAGGTATTTGCGCGCCATCTCGCCGAGGGCTTCGGCGCGGATCGGCTCGCGGCCGGCGGCCGGCAGCAGGCTGGCACCATCCATCGCGAGCCGCAGCATGAACTGGTTCAGCTCGTGATCGTCCTTCAGGTAGCGCTCGTCGCGGCCGGCCTTGACCTTGTACAGCGGCGGCTGCGCGATGTAGACGTGGCCGCGCTCGACCAGCTCCGGCATCTGCCGGTAGAAGAAGGTCAAGAGCAGCGTCCGGATGTGCGCGCCGTCGACGTCCGCGTCGGTGTTGTGGCAGCAGAGACCGCCCATGCCGGCGACGAAGTTCTCGTCGCCTTCGACCGAGAAGTCGTAGACCTGGCCGTTGCTCGCGGCGACCGGCTCGATCGCGACGATCGGCAGCGCCATCAGGTCGCCGTCGAGCCGTTCGAAGCCGCGGTTGCGCGGATTGACCGCCGGATCCGCGAGCAGCCGCTCGACCGTCGCGGCGCCGGCATGATCGCGCCACGCCGGCTCGATCAGTCGCAGATCGTCCTTGGCGACGACGCTGATCGACCAGTGCGGCGCACGCGTCACGCACGGCTTGCCGCCGATCTCGCGGACGACGCCGTCCGGCTCGTGCCGCGTCAGCGACGCGACGACGCTGAACGAACCGAGCAGGTACATCAGCCCGCTCGCGACGTCGTACGACGAGGTTCCGAATGCGACCTTGCCGTTCGAGACGGTGCCGTCGCCGAGCAGGTAGCCGCGCAGGAACGCGAGCCGCAGATCGTCACCGACGTTGAACACGAGATCCGGGATCTGCTTGGTGCACGACTGCGCACCGCCATAGCCGAACAGATGCTGCCAGGCGAGCGCGGCGACCCGGTTCAGCAGCTTCAGCTCGTCGACGCGATCGCGCTGCGCATAGCGCTTCGGCGCGATGCCGAAGACCGAGACGAAGTGCCGGCTCATCTCGTCGGCGAAGCGTGCGTTGCCGTGACCGATCGCCAGGCGGATTCCGCCGCGATCCGAGCACGACCCCTCGGCCAGATGGAAACCGAGCAGCGTCATCAGTGCCGCGTCGACCGTGATCCGGCGCGAGACACCCTGGTCCGCGTAGTGTTCCGGCGTCAGTTCCAGATCGTCCCGCCCGGCCAGGAACGCGAGTGCGTCCGCGTCGAGCTCCGCCAGCCGAACCCGGTCGCGCAGGCCGTTTCGGCCCGACGGCGCAGCCTGCACCGACCAGCGCCGGTCGAGCCGGCTGCCGCCGACCGCGACCTGCTCGCGATAGACCGCGACGTCGCCGCCAATGGCGCGGACCCAGGCTTCGAAGTGATCGACTGTCGGCCGCAATGCGCCGCGCTCCCATGCATAGAACGTCACCGGCTGCCGGATGCCGATCGCGGCACAGAGCGCCTGGTTCGCGATGCCACTGGCGCGGCGCAACGCAGCGAGCGAACGGCCGACCGCCGCCGGGATGTCGACCCGCGGGCGAACCAGTTGATCGTTCGCC
>JBFWQR010000015.1:0-72058 GCA_050249335.1 Lautropia sp. | reverse complement strand
CCCTCCGCGCTGGCAGGCGCAGGCGTGGCCGGCGATCGGCGGCTGGATGGGCCACGCCGACCCCTTCGCGTTCGCCGGCGAATACCAGCCGGCGCCGGGCGTCGAGCGCCAGCTGGCCGGCACGCCGCTGGTCGTGGCCAACACCGTATTCGGGGCCGCGGCCGAGATCTGGTGCCGCGTCGATCCGGCGCGCCTCGACGCGCGCCACCGGTCGCTCGGCGACACCCTGATCGCGCTGCTCGAGACGCGCTGTGCCGGCCACGGTCTGACGCTGGCGAGCCCGCGCGCGCATGCCGAGCGCGGCGGCCATGTCGCGGTCCGGCATCCGGCCGCCGCGGCGCTCGGCCAGGCACTGATCGAGGACGGCGTCGTCGTCTCGGTCCGCAAGCCGGACGCGCTGCGCTTCGGCGCCCATCCGCTGGTCACGACCCATCGCGAGCTGTGGACCGCGGTCGAGCGGCTGCATGCGGTGCTCGAATCCGGGCGCTGGCGAGATCCGGCGCTGCGTGCACGGGCTGGCATATGAGCGCAAGCGCGCAGCCGGTCGCGGCGCGGCTCGCGCCCTACTACGTCGAGCTGCGGCGCGGCCAGCGCTACGCCTGGTGCGCCTGCGGCCGCAGCCGCAATCAGCCGTACTGCGACGGTTCGCACGCCGGCACCGGCATCGAACCGCTGCGTCAGACCGCGCCGGCGACCGCCGAGGTGCTGCTCTGCGGTTGCAAGCGTACCGGTACTCCGCCGTTCTGCGACGGCAGCCACAACAGCCTGGTCGGCGTCTACGGCACCGACGATCCGGACAGTCCGGCCAATCGAGCGATCGAGCTGATCGGATTCGGCGGCAGCGGCAAGGCACTGGTCGACGGCGGTTGCTTCGTCGGCCATGTCGACCATGCCGGCGGTGTCGACCATGCCGACGCCGCAGATGCCGGCCGCTGGCAGCGGCACGGTGCGCTCGCCTGGCGCACGCTGGTCGGCCGCGGCGACGGCGCGCATCACCAGGCATTGTTCTGCTTCGACCTGCCGCCCGGACACTCGCCGCCGATCGCGTTCGGCGACCGGCAGACGGCGCTGCTGTTCACCGCTGCCGACGCCGTCCTCGCGATCGGCAGCCGGCGGTTCGCGGTCCGCGCCGCTGCCGGTGTCGAGGTCGGCGCCAGCGTACGCCCCGGCGAGACGTTCGCGATCGAGAACCGCGGCGCCACGCCGCTGCGGATCCACGTCGCGGTCGGTCCGCTCGCCGACGCGCCGCTGTGGCCGTCGGCGCTCGGCGAGCACTTCGATGACCGCTATCCGGAGCGGATCGCGCCGGTCGATCCGGCGCAGCGGCACGCGATGGCCGAGCGCTATTTCCAGGTGCTGGTCAGCCATGCCCACGGCGCGCACGACCTGACCCAGTTCATCGGCGAGATTCCGCCGAGCAAGGCGACGCCGCACCGCCATCTCTACGAGGAGACGCTGATCGTGCTCGCCGGCCGCGGCATGCTGTGGACCGAGACCCGCAAGGCGCCGGTGACGGCCGGCGACATCATCTTCCTGCCGCGCAAGCAACTGCATTCGCTGCAATGCACCGGTCCGGAGCCGATGCAGCTGGTCGGCGTCATCCACCCGGGCGACAACCCGTCGATCAACTACTACTGAACGTCCTGTCACCGCCGAATCCGTCGCTGCCGAACACTCGTCACCACTGAACGCCTCCGCCACGACAGTCATGCCGACCCGCCCTTCCCACCCCGGCACCATCCGGCTCGCCGCCGACATCGGCGGCACCTTCACCGACGTCGTGCTGGAGACGCCGGCCCGGCGCTACTCGTGCAAGGTGCCGACCACGCCGCGGCAGCCGGAGCGCGCGGTGCAGGAAGGCATCGCCAGGCTGCTCGCCGAATCCGGTGTCGCCGCCGGCGACGTCGCGCTGTTCATCCACGGCACGACGCTCGCGACCAACGCGCTGATCGAACGCAAGGGCGCGCGCACCGGGCTGCTGACCACCGCCGGGTTTCGCGACGTCCTCGAGATGGGCTTCGAGAAGCGCTTCGAGCAGTACGACATCGACATCGAACGGCCGGCCGAGCTGGTGCCGCGGCCGCTGCGGCTGACGGTACCGGAGCGGGTCGCCGCCGACGGCACCGTATTGCTGCCGCTCGACGAGGACGCCGTCGCTGCCCGTGCCCGCGAGCTGAAGGCCGCCGGCGTCGAGGCGGTCGCGATCGGCTTCCTGCATGCCTATTCCTGGCCGGCGCACGAACAGCGTGCCCGCGCGATCGCCAGCGAGATCCTCGGCCCGGACGTCACGATCTGCCTGTCGAGCGAAGTCTGCCCGGAAATGCGCGAGTACGAGCGGTTCTCGACGACCTGCGCCAACGCCTACGTCCGGCCGCTGATGGCCGGCTACCTGACCCGGCTCGAGCGGCTGATCGCTGCCGACGGGCTGACCTGCCCGCTGCTACTGATGATGTCGGGCGGCGGCATCACGACGCTCGCGCATGCGGCGCGCTTTCCGATCCGGCTGGTCGAGTCCGGCCCGGCCGGCGGCGCGATTCTCGCGGCGCAGCTCGCGCGCGAATGCGGCTACCGCGACGTGATGGCGTTCGACATGGGCGGCACCACCGCCAAGATCTGCCTGATCGGCGACGGCCGGCCGGAGCGCTCGCGCCGCTTCGAGGTCGGTCGCGTCTACCGCAACCTCAAGGGCAGCGGCCTGCCGATCCGGATCCCGGTGATCGAGCTGGTCGAGATCGGCGCCGGCGGCGGCTCGATCGGCCGGGTCGACGCGTTGTCGCGGATCACCGTCGGCCCCGATTCGGCCGGTGCCGAGCCGGGCCCGGCCTGCTACCGCAAGGGCGGCACCGAGCCCGCGGTCACCGATGCCAACCTCGTGCTCGGCCGGATCGACCCGGAGCGCTTCGCGGCCGGCCGGATGCCGCTCGACCGCGGTCTCGCCGAGCAGGCGCTGACGAAACACATCGGCACGGCGCTCGGCATGGACGCGTTCTGGTCCGCGGCCGGCGTCAGCGAGATCGTCGAGGAGAACATGGCCAATGCGGCGCGGGTCCATGCGATCGAGCGCGGCAAGTCGATCCGCGACTTCACGATGATCGCGTTCGGCGGCGCCGCGCCGCTGCACGCCGGCCGGCTGGCCCAGAAGCTCGGCATCGACCGGGTCGTGATCCCGGCCGGCGCCGGCGTCGGCTCGGCGATCGGCTTCCTGCGCGCACCGATCGCCTTCGAGGTGGTGCGCAGCGACAACCGCGTGCTCGCCGACTGCGCGCCCGACGAGGTCAATGCCCGGTTGGCCGCGATGCGGGCCGAAGCGCTCGCGGTAGTCGGGCCGGCGGTCGCCAGCGGCAGTGGCAGTCGCATCGACGATCTGGCCGAAGAGCGGCTGGTCGAGCTGCGCTACGCCGGCCAGGGCCACGAGCTGCGGATCGCGGTGCCCGACGGCACGCTCGACCGCGCCGCGCTCGCCGCATTGACCGAACGGTTCGAGGCCGAGTACCAGCGCGTCTACGGCCTGCGGATCGCCGGCTCGGCGGTCGAGATCGTCAGCTGGCTGCTGACGCTGTCGACGCCGGCGCCGGCGGTCACGGCAGCGGTGCGCGCGCCGGTGCGACACGACGCGGCCGCGACCGGCCGGCGCGACGTCTGGGAGCCGGCGCTCGGCGCCGCCGCCGGCTTCGGCGTGCACTGGCGCTTCGACCTCGCCGGCGATGCCCGCGTCGCCGGCCCGGCGCTGGTCGAGGAACACGAGACCACCACCGTCGTCCCGGCCGGCTGGCATGCCGGCGTCGATTCGCTCGGCAACCTGATCCTGGAGGCCGCATGAAGACCAATGCCAACGGCGGCGCCGATGCCAACGACGGCAGCGCCAACGGCGCCAAGACCATCGGTAGCGGCACCAACGCTGGCAGCGCCAACCCGCTGCAGGCGATCCAGACCCAAGTGATGTGGAACCGGTTGATCGCGGTCGTCGAGGAGCAGGCGCAGGCGCTGCTGCGTACCGCGTTCGGCTCGGTCGCGCGCGAGGCCGGCGACCTGTCGGCCGGCGTCTACGACATGCGCGGCCGGATGCTGGCGCAGGCGGTGACCGGCACCCCGGGCCACGTCAACACCATGGCGGTCGCGGTCGGCCACTTCCTCGAGCGCTTCCCGCCGGCGACCATGCGGCCCGGCGACGTCTACGTCACCAACGATCCCTGGCTCGGCACCGGCCACCTGTTCGACTTCGTCGTCGTGACGCCGGTGTTCCGCGCCGGCCGGCTGATCGCGCTGTTCGCGTCGACCTGCCACACCATCGACGTCGGCGGCATCGGCTTCTCGGCCGACGCCCGCTCGGTGTTCGAGGAAGGCGTCTGCATTCCGCATCTGAAGCTGGTCGACGGCGGCCGGCTCAATGAAGACCTGCTCGCGATCGTTCAGGTCAACTCGCGCAACCCGGTCGAGGCGCGCGGCGACATCCTGTCGCTGGTCAGCAGCAACGACGTCGGCGCCGCCCGCCTGCTCGAGATGATGGACGAGTTCGCGCTCGACTCGATCGAACCGCTGGCCGAGCACATCCTGACTCATTCGGCCGCCGCGACCCGCGCCGCGATCGCGCGGCTGCCGAGCGGCAGCTGGGACGCCGCGATGACGCTCGACGGCTACGACGCGCCGGTCGAGCTGCGCGCGCGGCTGACCATCGCCGGCGACCGTTTGCGAGTCGACTTCGCCGGCACCAGCGCCGCATCCAACCGCGGCATCAACTCGCCGAAGTGCTACAGCGACGCCTACTCGGTGTTCGGCCTCAAGTGCCTGATCGCCCCCGACGTCCCGAACAACGCCGGCTCGCTCGCGCCGTTCGAGATCAGCGCGCCGGCCGATACCGTCGTCAGCCCGGAACGGCCGCGTCCGGTGACCGCACGCCACGTGATCGGCCAGATGCTGCCCGACCTGATGTTCGGCTGCCTCGAGGCCGCGCTCGGCGGCCGCGTCCCCGGCGAATCGGCCGGCAGCATCTGGGTGCTGGCGATGGCCGGCACCGATGCGTACGGCGCCGGCTTCAATGTCATGAGCGTCGGCCTCGGCGGCACCGGCGCGCGCCCGGAGAAGGACGGCCTGTCGACCACCGCGTTCCCGTCGGGCGTCGGCGGCATCCCGGTCGAAGTGACCGAAAGCCAGGCGCCGCTGGTGTTCTGGCACAAGGAATATCTGTCCGACTCCGGCGGTCCCGGCCGCCGGCGCGGCGGCCTCGCCCAGCGCATCGAGGTCGCCGGCCGCGACGGCGTCGCGTTCAACTGCAACGCCGCGACCTTCGACCGGCGTGCCAACCCGGCGCGCGGCCGCGCCGGCGGTACCGACGGCGCGCCCGGCCGGGTGCATGTGGTCGACCGGACCGGCATCGTGCCGTTCACCGGCAAGGGCGCGATCGAGGTGCCGCCCGGCGCGCGACTGCGCGTCGACCTGCCCGGCGGCGGCGGCTTCGGCCCGGCCACCGAGCGTGACCCGGCGCTGCTGGCCCGCGACGTTGCCAACGGACTGGTCAGCACCGAGGCGGCCACGGCCGACTATCGCAGCGCCGATCACCGCTAGCCGCACGAGCATCGAGCAGCACGAACATCGACGTGATGACGAATACCCACGAGATGACGACAGGCGCGAGATGACGAACAGGCGCGAGATGACGAACAGGCGCGAGACGACGAACAGGCGCGAGACGACGAACAGGCGCGAGACGAGCGCCACCTGCGAGACGAGCGAGATCGCCGCGCCGCTGACGCGCGCCGACTGTGCCGCCCTCGATACGCGCGATCCGCTCGCGCCGCTGCGCGACCGCTTCGTCGCGGCACCCGACGGCATGATCTGCCTCGACGGCAACTCGATGGGTGCGCTGCCGGCCACCGCGCCGGCGCGGATGATGCACGCGCTGCACGCCGAATGGTCGGCGCAGCGGCGCCACGCCTGGCATACCGCCGACTGGCTCGACGCGCCGCAGCGCATCGGTGCCGGCTACGCGCCGCTGATCGGCGCCCGTGCCGACGAGGTGATCGCGACCGACAACACCACGATCGTGCTGCACAAGCTGCTCGCCTATGCGCTCGGCATCGCCGCGGCCGCCGATCCGGCGAGAACCGTCATCGTCTACGAGCGCGATGGCTTCCCGACCGACGGCCACGTGATCCAGGGCATCGTCCGCCACGGCGGCGGGCGCTGGCAGGCGCGGCCGTTCGAGACCAGCGCCGACCCGGCGGCGATGGACGCGGCGCTCGCCGCAGCGCTGGCGCCCGACGTCGCGGTCGTCGTGCTGTCGCACGGCGACTATCGCAGCAGCCATCGCTGGGACATGGCCGACGTCAATCGCCGCGCCCGCGCGGTCGGCGCGCTGACCCTGTGGGATCTGTCGCACACCGCCGGTGCCGTCGCGGTCGACCTGAACGGAACCGGCGCCGACTTCGCGGCCGTCTGCTGCTACAAGTACCTGTGCGCCGGCCCGGGAGCCGCCGCGCTCGCCTACATCCGCCACGACCTGCAGGATCGCGGCTGGCCGGCGCTGCCGGGCTGGCTCGGCCACGGCGACCGGATGAACTTCGACCCGGCCTATGCGCCGGGCGGCGGCATGCTGGCGCTGCTCGGCGGCACCATGCCGGTGCTGCAGAACGCGGTCGCCGACTGCGCCGCCGCGATCTGGGCCGAAGTCGACCCGGCGGCCGTCGCCGCCAAGCATCGCTCGTTGTCGACCACCCTGATCCGGCTGCTCGACGAGCAGTGCGGCGCGCTCGGCGTACGCGTGTTGTCGCCGCGTGACCCGGCACGACGCGCCGGCCATGTCGCGTTCGCCTGCCCGGGCGGCGGCCCGGTCACCGAAGCCCTGCTCGCCGACGGCGTCGTCGGCTCGTTCCGCCAGCCCGACGTCATCCGCTTCGGCCTGTCGGTCGCGACCATCGGCCATGCCGACTTGTGGGACGCGGTCGCCAGGCTGCGCGAGATCCTCGCGACCGAGCGCTGGCGCGAACGGCGCTTCGCCGAGGTCTCCGTCTGAGCCGCGCCGCAACGCAGCGCCGCCGACGTCACCGATCACCGCCCCCATCCGCAACCCATCTCGAAGGAAGCCCCATGCGCGCCAATCGTCGCTTCACGCTCCGCTCGATCACCGCCGCCGTCGCCGCCACGCTGATCGCGGCCGGCGCGCTGTCGGCAACCGAACCGGCCCGGGCCGCCGACTACACCGGCCCGATCCGTATCCTGGTCGGCTTCCCGCCCGGCGGCGCGACCGACGTCGTCGCCCGCCTGCTCGCCGACAAATTGAAGCCGCTGCTCGACCAGCCGCTGATCATCGAGAACCGGGGCGGCGCCGGCGGCATGATCGCGACCCAGCAGCTGAAAGCCGCGCCGGCCGACGGCTCGACCGTCATGCTGACCATCGACCACTCGCACGTGATCATCCCGTTGACGTTCAAGGCGCCGGGCTACGATCCACTGAAGGATTTCACGCCGATCGCCGGCGTCGCCAACTACTTCAACGCGCTCGCGGTCAGCAGCGCACTCAACGTCAAGACCATGGACCAGTTCGGCGCCTGGCTCAAGGCCAATCCGGACAAGTCGAACTTCGGCGTCCCGGCCGCCGGCAGCGTGCCGCAGTTCGCCAGCCTGATCGTCGGCAAGGCGCTCGGCGCCAAGGCGGTCGCGGTGCCCTATCGCGGCGGCGCGCCGCTGGTCGCCGACCTGCTCGCCGGCCAGGTGCCGGCCGGCATCGGCAGCCTGACCGAGTACATCGAACACCATCGCGCCGGCAAGATGCAGATCCTCGCCGTCTCCGGTACCGCCCGCAGCCAGGCAGCGCCCGAGATCCCGACCTTCCAGGAACTCGGCCTGAAGGGCATCGACAAGAATCCATGGCTCGCATTCTTCGGCCCGAAGGACCTGCCTCCGCAGTTCGTCGAACGCTTCTCCAAGGCAGTGGCGACCGCGCTGAAAGACCCCGAAGTGGTCGACAAGTTCGGCAAGATGGGCAACGAGACCGCCTACGCGACACCGGCTCAGCTGCAGGATTGGGTCACGTCCGCGACCGCGCACTGGGGGCCGGTGATCAAGGAGTCCGGGTATGAGCTCCAGTGAGCCGGGGGGCGGCAGTGCCGGCGGCGCGCGGCGCTTCATCGGCAGCGGCTCGCCGTACGAGGAGCTCGCCGGCTACTCGCGCGCCGTCGTCGACGGCGACTGGATCTTCGTGTCCGGCACCGTCGGGCAGGACTTCGCGACGCTGACCTTTCCGGAGTCCGCCGAGCAGCAGGCCGAACTCGCGATCGATACGATCGAGGCGGCGCTGCGCCAGGTGCCGGCTGCGCTCGCCGACATCGTTCGGGTCCGCGTCTATGCGCCGGACCGCGGTGACGTCGCCGCGATCAGCGGCGTGATCAAGCGCCGGATCGGCGTGCTGGCGCGGGCGGCGAACACGACGGTCTGCTGTCCGCTCGCGGTCGACGGGGCGAAGGTCGAGATCGAGGTGACGGCGCGGCGGCAGTGAGCGGGCATCACAGCCGCTCGGTCAGCGGTTGGTCGTCGCAGGTGCATCACCCAAGATCAATGCACCGTGTTGCCGGCCGCACGGTGCGTGCTCTGCAGGTCGCTGTCGACCAGCTGGATCACCCGCTCGGCGCGGTTGTTCTCGGCGACCACCCGCTGGCTCTGCCGCAGCTGGATCGCCGCCGGGCCGCGAACCCGCGGGACGGCGCCGGCGAAGCGGATCCGGTTGTTGCGAACGATGGCACCGTCGGCCAGGATGAGCCGGATCGGATACGACCTCGGCCGGTCGCCGGCATCGGCCGAAACGTCCCGGCGCTGGCCGCGGACTTCGATGTCGTTGTCCTCGATTACGGTACCGGGACCGATCGCGATGATCGCGGTCTCGCCGTCGACGATCAGCCGATTGTTGCGGATCACGTTGTTCCTGCCGTCGATGACGATCGCGTGCCGACCGGCATGGATCGTCAGATTCTCGATCAGGTGGCGGGTGTCGGGAAAGACATCGGCGAGTGCGGTATCGGGCGGAACCTTCGCGGGGTGGCCGCGGTCGCTGGTGCCGAGCAGACCCGGGAATCGAAGCTGAATGCCGCCGCCGAACGGCCCGGGAGAGATCAGCGTGCCATTGCGGAGGGTCGATCGCAGATGGCCAAAGCCGGCCCGCGCGGGATCGCCACGATGGAAATCGATCAGCGGCATTCCATGCGGAGTCCACTGGTTGCTGATGGTGTACTGACGGAGATCGAGCGTTACGTCGTCGGATCCGATCCGGACGATGCGAACGTCGCCGAGGTTGGGTTGCCACGAAGCAGCGTGCCAGTCCCAGACCCGCCGCTGGGTCAGATTCGATGACAGACAGTAGATACCCGCCGCGCCGATCCGGATTCGGGGCTCCGCGATTTCATCGCCCGGCCGATCCCCTTGGCCTCGCTGGCCGGAATCCGTGACCGGCGCCGCAATGCAACCTCGGCCGGTTTCGCACGGCGGCCCGCCGGCGGCCGGCTCGCAGGCTTGCGCCCGGGCATCGGCGGACAGCAGCGCCGACGCGAGCAGCAACGCCACCAGCGACGCGACCAGCAGCGCCAGCCACTGCAGCAGCGGCAGCGCGGCCGCCGGGGCCGGCGCGGGGACCGTGACACGATCGATGATCCGCATACGGCCAAAGGTGACACGAGTCGCGCCGCCGCGAAATCGTCCGGATGGCCTAGGGCCTGTTCACTCTACCGGCGCTGCAGCGTCCGTAGAGTGAACAGGCCCTAAGCGGTATCATCCCGCGCGTCCGCCCGCACAATCCGCCGACGCGCAGAGTCAGCCGATGCGTCCCCGCTGGGTCACCAACGCCTATCTGGCCTATCTGTTGCTGCCGATCGCGCTGTTGGTACTCGGCTCGACCGGCGAGGTCTGGATGAACACGCTGCTGCCGACCGGCGCGACCGGCCGCTGGTATGCCGACGTCGCCGCCGATCCGAGCTTCCGGCGCGCGTTCGTCTCGAGCCTGACGGTCGCGGCCGCCACCTGCGCCGCCTGCCTCGCGATCGGTCTGCCGTTCGGCTATGCGCTGCACCGGACCCGCAGTCCGCGTGTCCGTTCGCTGGCACGGGTGCTGTATCAGCTGCCGGTCGCGCTGCCGGCGCTGGTGCTGGCGTTCGGCTACATCCGGGTGTTCTCGTCCGATGCGCTGCCGTGGCTCGGCAGCCTCTGGCTGCTGATCGCCGGTCATGTCGTGCTGGCGCTGCCCTACTTCCTGCAGACGATCGCCGCCGACATGGACCGGCTGCAGCTGCCGGCGCTCGAGCAGGCCGCCGAGTCGCTCGGTGCCAGCGGGCCGCAGCGCTTCTTCCAGATCGTCGTGCCGTCGCTGCGGCATTCGATCCTGGCCGGGCTGATCGTGGTCGCGGCGCTGTCGATCGGCGAGTTCCAGTTCTCGAACCTGGTCGCCGGGTTCCTGAACCGGACCTATCCGATCGTGCTGCTGCAGGCGTTCTACGGCGCCACCGGCTTTGCCTGCGCGGCGACCGTGATCCTGCTGGCACTGGCGCTGCTGGCATCGGTCGCTGGTGCGCTCGCGTCGCGCCAGGCCACCGGCGGCGCGCAGCGGCCAGCCGGTGCCTGATGATGGACGCCGCCGCAACGCCTGCGCCGGCGCCGGACGCGGTCCGGCTCGACGGCGTCAGCTACCGCTATCCGGGCAGCGCGCTCGGCGTCACCGACATCGATCTGGCGATCGCGCCGGGCGAGCTGCTGGTCTGCGTCGGCCCGTCCGGCTGCGGCAAGACGACGCTGCTGCGGCTGATCGCCGGGTTCCTGCAGCCCGACCGCGGCCGGATCCTGCTGCACGGCGCCGACCAGGCCGGAGTCGGCGCCCGAGCCCGCGGCTGCGGCATCGTGTTCCAGTCGTACGCGCTGTTTCCGCTGATGCGCGCCTGGGAGAATGTCGCCTATCCGCTGCGGGTCCGCGGCGTGCCGCCGGCCGAGCGGCGCGAACGCGCGCAGGCGATGCTGGAGCTGGTCGGCCTGGCGGCGCATGCCGAGCAGTCGCCGGCGCGGCTTTCGGGCGGCCAGCAGCAGCGCGTCGCGCTGGCGCGGGCGCTCGCGTTCGAACCGAAGGCGCTGCTGCTCGACGAGCCGCTGTCGGCGCTGGACGCATCGACGCGGCTGGCGATGCGCGATGAGATTCTCCGGATCCAGCGGCAACAACGGATTGCGACGCTGCTGATCACGCATGACCAGGACGAGGCGTTGTCGATGGGCGATCGGGTCGCGGTGCTGCGCGAAGGCCGGCTCGAGCAGCTCGCGACGCCGCGGCTGCTGTACGACCAGCCGGCCAATGCGTTCGTCGCCGGCTTCGTCGGCCGCGCCAACCTGCTCGAAGCGACGGTGCGCGATGCCGGGACGGTCGACTGCGCGTTCGGGCCGCTGCGCGTCGTACCGCACGACCGCGCCGCCGGCAGCCGGGTTCGGCTGCTGATCCGGCCCGAGCGGATCATGCCCGGGCCGGCGCCGGAGTCGGAACCGGTCGACAGCTTCGCCGCCGGCCACGACAATCGCTTCGCGGTGACGGTGATGCGCGACGCCTTCCATGGTGCGGTGCGGCAGCTGCAGGTCGCCGTCGGCGGCTTCGGCAGCGCCCCGCCGTTGCAGATCGAGACGACGCGGCGTGACGCGATCGAGGTCATCGCGATCCCGCCGGACGCGATCCAGCTGCTGCCGGCGGAGCGCCAGTCATGAGCCGGCCGGTGGTGAACCGGCCGGTCGTGAATCTGTCATCGCCGGCCGGCATGATCGCACCCGGCACCGCGCACCGAACCAGCGGCGGCAGCTGCCGCCGCCCAACCAGAGGAGCACCTCGATGAAGCCGACCAACCCGACCCGCCGCGAGACGCTCGCCGCCGGCGCCGCTTTCGGCGCCGCTGCACTGCTCGGCGATACGCTGCTCGGCGATGCACTGCTGCCCGGCAGGCTGCGCGCCCAGACGATCAACGACGGCGCCGAGCTCTATCCCGGCGAGAAGGCGCTGTACGAAGCGGCGCGCAAGGAAGGGATGGTGGTCAGCTTCGACACCGGCCCGACCTGGGCCAACTGGGCAGCGCAGTTCGCCGCGTTCAAGCGGCGCTATCCGGACATCGAGATCGTCTACAACGACCTCGGCTCGGCGGCGACCGTGGTCGCGCTCGAGAAGAGCCGCAACCGGCCACAAGCCGATACCGCCTACTACTTCGCGGCCTCCGGCGTCGACGCCGCGAAGAAGAACCTGGTCGCGCCGTTCAAGCCGGTCAACTTCGACAAGCTGCCCGACGTGTTCCGCGAGCCCGAAGGCCGCTGGTTCACGATCCATTCGCTGACGGTCGCGTTCATCGTCAACACCAAGCTGGTCAAGAACGTACCGCAGTCGTGGTCCGACCTGCTCAAGCCCGAGTACAAGAACAGCATCGTCTATCTCGACCCGCGCTCGACCGGCATCGGCCAGGTGCTCGCGTTCGCCGCCAATTTCGGCGCCGGCGGCGACATGAACAACCTGCAACCCGGGCTCGACTACCTCGGCAAGCTGCACGCAGCGGGCAACGTGCTGCGGGTGCTCGGCACCACGCCGTACGCGCAGTTCGTCAAGGGCGAGATCCCGATCTGGATCTCGTACGAGAACGACGGCCTGAAGGCCAAGCATACCGATGGCCTCGGCGACGCGGTCGCGGTCGTGCTGCCGAAGGAAGCGACCGCGTCGGCGCCGTACGGCATCAGCCTGGTCGAGAAAGGCCCGAACCCGAACAGCGGCAAGCTGTGGCTCAACTTCGTGATGACCGAGTTCGGCCAGGGGATCTTCGCGCAGGGCTTCGTGCGGCCGGCGGTGCCCGGCACCAAGCTGCCCGACGCGGTCGCCGACAAGCTGCCCGAAGCACCGCAGGCGCGGCCGCTCGACGTGCAGGCGGCTGCAGCGCGCAAGGCCGACATCGACGCCGGCTGGGCCAAGGCGACGGCGGCCAAGTGACGGCACCGAGCGCGGCGACGGAGTGACCCGGCGATGAGCGCGCCGCGCGACGGCCTGCTGCGCTTCGGACTCTCGGCGCCGGCACTGGCGCTGCTCGCGCTGTTCTTCGTGGCGCCGGTGCTCGCGGTCGCGCTCGATGCGCTCGGCGACGGTACCAGCGCGTTCGCGCGGGTGTTCGCGCATCCGCGCTTCGCCAATGCGGTCGCCGGCAGCCTGCTGCTGACGGCGGTCGCGGTGACGCTATCGGTCGGCGTCGGCGTCGCGGTCGCGCTCGACCTGTCGCGCCGCACCGAGCGCAGCCGGACGCTGCTGTCGTTCGTGATCGCGTTGCCGCTGACGTTCTCGGGGCTGATCGTCGCCTACGGCTTCATCCTCGGCTACGGCCGCGCCGGCTTCGTGACACAGCTGCTCGCGCTCGCCGGGTTCGACCCGGCGACGATCGGCAAGGCCCTGTTCACGCCGGTCGGTCTCGCGTTCGCGTCGTCGTACTACCTGGTGCCGCGGGTGGTCATGACGCTGCTGCCGGTGTTCGTCAACTTCGACCGGGCGCAGCTCACCGCGGCCGAATCGCTCGGCGCGCGGCCGGCCCAGGCGTTCCGGCAGGTGTTCCTGCCGCAGGTCGGCGGCGCGATCGTCGGCGCCGGCTGCCTGGTCGCGGCCGTGGTGTTCGGCGCTTACGGCACCGCGCTCGCGCTGGTCGGCACCGATCTCGACATCCTGCCGTTGCAGCTCTATTCGCGCGTCTCCGACAGCGGAGCCGACTTTCCGGCCGCCGCGGCACTGGCGCTGCTGATCGTCGCGAGCTGCGCGTCGATCATCGCGGTCGGAGAATGGGCCGCCGGCCGCCATGCGGAGAATCCCCGGTGAACCTCGACCCCGGCCTGCGGCTCGACGTCGCCGGCAGGCTGCGCGATGCGCGCGGTCGCCGCTTCGATGCCGCGACCCGCGGCTGGTACGACGCCGGGCCATCCTCGCCTGCCGATGCCGTCCCCGCAACCGACCCGTCGCTCTCGCTGGCCGATGCGGTCCGCTGGCTGCAGACCGCCAGCGATCATCCGCTGCGCGTGCCGATCGGCGTCATCGGCCCCCGCGACGCCGATCCCGAGCAGCTCGCCGCGGCGCACGCGATCGGCCTCGGCCTCGGCACGATGCGACTGGCGGTGGTCTGCGGCGGCCGCCACGGCGTCATGCAGTCGGTCGCCGAAGGCGTGGCCGCGGCCGGTGGTGTCTCGATCGGCCTGCTGCCGGATGCGACCCCCGATTCCGCCAATCCGTCCCTGACCTACGTGATCGCGACGGGTCTCGGCGAGGCGCGCAACGCGATCATCGCGCGCAGCGCCTTCTGCCTGGTCGCGATCGGCGACAGCTTCGGCACGCTGTCCGAGGTCGCGCTCGGCCGCCAGTTCGGCAAGGCGGTATTCGGTCTCGCCGGTGCCGCGCGGGTCGAAGGCGTGGTCCACTGCGCGGACACGCGACTGGCGCTCGCCGCAGTCGCGGCGAAGGTGCTCGCGCTCGACTGAGCGTCGACCGTATCCGGCGAGCCCCGCGACCGGCTCGCGCAACCGTCTTCTTTCGTTCTGCCGGATCTGCGCCTTGCCGATTCCCGGCAGCCGTGAGCATGCCTGGTTCCTCGGGGCGGTGGGGAAGATCGGATCAGCGCTGGCGGACGGTACCAAAAGAGACAGTTCTGTCGATTCGACGTTTCCGGCAGGCTCCGGAGTCGACATGGCACTGCCCTGTCGCTGTTCCAACCTGTTCCGGCCCTGATTACGCGACCTACGCGTTCATTCCTCTTGCATTCCCTCGACCGCAGACCAATAATCGCCGTACCAGAACACAACTGTATCTTTTAAGAGGCGCCCATGGCTGTCGACAGCATCGGCAACACTCTGACGCAGCGCACGGTGCCGTTCTCCGGCGAGGGGCTCACGCGGCCGCTGGTCGGCGGTACCTGCCACGCCGTGTCAGCGGGGCACCCTCTGGCGACTCAGGCGGCATTCCGCATCCTGGAGGCTGGCGGCAATGCCGTGGACGCGGGCGTTGCCGCGGGGTTGGTGCTGGCGGTGGTCCAGAGCGACGTCGTCAATTTCGCGGGCGTCGCACCGATGCTGGTGTACAGCGCCAGGACGAGGAAGGTGCAGGCGATTGCCGGCCTCGGCCACTGGCCGCGCGCGATCGCCCCGGATCACTTCCTCAGGCACTTCAATGGCGAGATCCCGCATGGCGTGCAGCGCACCGTCGTACCCGCCGCGCCGGACGCCTGGATCACCGCGCTCGCCGAATTCGGCACCCTGCGCTTCGGGGACGTCGCCGCCGAAGCCATCCGGATCGCGCGGGAGGGGTTCGTGATGTATCCGCTGATGTCGAACATCATCACCGCATTCGCGGACGAGTACGCGCGCTGGCCCTCGAACGCCCGGATCTACCTGCCCGGCGGCCGTCCGCCGCGTCCTGGCGAGCTGTTCGTGCAGAGCGACCTCGCCGGGACGATCCAGTACATGGCCGACCAGGAGCGATCGGCCGGCGGCGATCGCCGGCGCGGCCTGCAGGCAGCGCGCGACGCCTTCTATCGCGGCGACATCGCCACCGCGATCCTCGCGTACCACCGCGAGCATGACGGATTCCTCAGCGCCGGCGACCTCGAGACGTACCGCTCGCCGGTCGAAGCGCCGGTGCAGGGCACCTTCGGCACTTACGACATGTTCACGCCCGGGCCTTGGTGCCAGGGTCCGGCGTTGATCCAGATCCTGCGGCTGGCCGATGCGCTCGAGCTCGGTACGCTCGCGCACAATTCCACCGGCTACATCCACCGTCTGGTCGAGGCCATCAAGGCGGCATTCGACGACCGCCACCGGTTCTTCGGCGACCCGGACCATGTCGATGTGCCGCTGGACAAGCTGCTGTCGGCCCCGCACGCACGCCGATGGGCCGCCGCCATCGATCCGGCGCGCGCCGCCAGATTCGACGGAGCGGCCGGCCGCGAAGCGATCGCGCTCGACACCTCCTACGTCTGCGTCATCGACCGCGAAGGCAACGCGATCTCGGCCACACCGAGCGACGTGTCGATGGACACGCCGGTCATCCCCGGCACGGGCCTGTGCCCCTCGTCGCGCGGCGCGCAGTCGTGGGGCGACCCGGCGCTTCCCGCCGGCGTCGCGCCCGGCAAGCGTCCGCGGCTGACGCCCAGTCCCGCGCTGGCCGTGTTCGAGGACGGCCGGATGATGCCGTTCGGGACGCCCGGCGGCGACGTTCAGTTGCAGGCCATGGCCCAGGTCTTCCTCAACATCACGCTATTCGGAATGAACCCGCAGGAGGCGGTCGATGCGCCGCGCTTCGCAACCTACGACTTTCCCGATTCGTTCGAGCCGCACGCACGACTGCCGGGACGGGTCACGGTCGAAGCCGGTATCGGCGAACCGACCATCGCCGAGCTGCGAGCCATGGGGCACGACGCGACCGCATGGCCGGCACGGACCTGGCGCGCCGGCGGCGTCTGCCTGGCCACGCACGATCCACGCAGCGGAATCCGCCTCGCCGGTGCCGATCCGCGCCGGACCAGCTACGCACTGGCCCGCTGACTGGCAGCGATCCGCGTAACCCGCATGTCCCGCATGTCGAACCAGGCATCCCCTGCCCCGGCCCGGACGCTCGCGCAGGTGCGCGAGGACGTCGCCGCGCTGGACCGTCAGATCGTCGCGCTGCTCGGACAGCGTGCGCTGCTCGCCGACGAGGCCGTGGCCCACAAGGCCTCGGTCGAGGACGTCGTCGACCCGCGCCTGCGCGACGGACTGCTGCAGCGCGTCGCTGCCTGGGCCGCAGCATCGGGCACGCCGGAGGCGCTGGCCAGGGGCGTCTACACGGCAATCCTGGAGTACGGCGTGCGGCGGCAGGTCGACTTGTTCCTGAGCCGCACGCGGCCGGCCGGCACGGCGCGTGACTGAGCCTCGGCCGGCCGGCCAGCAAACCCATCACCACCCGGAGCGCCCATGATCTCCAGAAGAAGTGCCATCCGCGCGATCGCGGCATCTGCGGCAGCCTGCGTCGGCACCCGAGCCTACGCAGCGGACAAGTTCCCCGTGCGATCGATCCGCATCATGGCCCCCTACGCCGCCGGTACCGTGACGGACCTGAGTGCCCGTCTGATCGCCGAAGGGCTGGCAAAGACCTGGGGCGTGGCCGTCATCGTGGAGAACATCGCCGCCGCCAGCGGCATCGTCGGCACTTCGACCATCGCCAAGTCGCCGCCCGACGGCTACAACCTGGTGATGGTCGCGTCCAATCACGTGATCAATCCCAGCCTGTACCGCGACCTGCCGTTCGACACGATCCAGGATTTCACGCCGATCACCATGGTGGCGCAGACGCAGATCGTGCTGGTGGTCAGCGGGAGCTCCGACATCCGCGACGTCAACGGCCTGCTCGCCAAGGCCAGGCGCGAACCGGGCCGCCTCAACTACGGTTCCGCCGGCAACGGCAGCGTCGGTCACCTGATCATGGAGCAGATCAAGCAGCTGACCGGCGTCTTCGTGACCCACATTCCCTATCGCGGCCAGAACCAGGCGCTCACCGACCTGCTGAGCGGGCAGGTCGACCTGGCGCTGCCGGCACTGGGCGTCGCGGATCCGTTCCTCAAGAGCGGCAGGATGCGGGCGATCGGCGTGGTGTCGAGCCGGCGTTCCACGCTGGCGCCGGAGATTCCCACGGTGCAGGAACAGATCGGCAAGCCGCTCGAAGGACTGGCCTGGTGGGGATTGCTGGGGCCCAGAGGAATGCCTGCCGAGCTCGTCGAGACCATCGGATCGGCGGTGCGTACGCTATTGCGCTCGCCCGCGGGGATGGACCGCATCCGTGCCCTGGGCGCCGACACCGTCGCCAGCACATCCGAAGAGATGGCGGCGACCATGCGCACCGACCTGGCGCGCGTCGCCGGGGTCGTCGCGGCCGCGAAGCTGAAGATCGACTAAGGAGGCTAGGAGGCTGCCTGGCGACGCTTGCCGCCACCACCCCGCTCGTTGCCGGTGCCATCGAGGCTGACGATCTGCTCGCGACCCAGAAAGATCCGCATGTACATCGGCATCAGCTTCTTGCGTTCCGACACGGACTGCTTCACGCCCATCGAGTAGTAGCCGATCTGATGGTAGTAGTAGACGCGGGCGCGCACGGACGCTTCATCGGGGTTGCACCCGATCGCCGCGAACAGACGCTTGAGCTGGTCCAGGCGCCTGGCGTCCACCCGCTCGACGGCCCAGAACGCGCGTTTGTCGGTCCTGGCCCAGTCGCGCACCGCGAGGTCGAACCGGGGATCGAACCCGTCCTCGTTGATCAGGCGGTCGCTGAGCTCGGCCAGCATCCGCGCGGCCTCGGCCGGCGTCTTCGGCGGCGGGCGCTCCAGCGCGAAGAGGTTCTCTTTCTCCCAGCGCTCGAGCAGCCGGTCCAGGAGCTCGCCCCGGTCTTCGAAGTGCTTGTAGAAGCCGCCGCGGGTCACCCCCAGCCGCTGCGCGAGCCGGTCCACCTTGACGCCATGGATACCCTCCTCGATCAGGGCCTTCTGCGCGGTATCGACCCAGGTGGACGGAGGTGTCTTGGGGACCAGGTTCGCCATTCGGCCGATGCTAGCACCCGCGCCGCCGCGTCCGGCCCGGCCCCCGCACCGGCCCCCGCACCGGCACCGGCACCGGCACCGGCACCGGCACCGGCACGGGCACGGGCACGGGCACGGGCACGGGCGCCGAGGATCGAATGAAACGATCGACGACGCAACGGACCCGGTACTCGGCATGGAACCTCCTGGCCGCGGGCCCGGCCCAGGACGACTGGGCCCCCGCATGGCGCGACGCCACCCCGCGCTCCCGCTACGACGTGATCATCATCGGCGGCGGTGGACATGGCCTGGCCACGGCGTACTACCTGGCGAGCAACCATGGCGTCACCGACGTCGCGGTCCTGGAGAAGGGTTGGATCGGCGGCGGCAACACGGGGCGCAACACGACCATCGTCCGCTCGAACTATCTCTATCCCGAGAGCACGCGGCTCTACGATTTTTCCGTCAAGCGCTACGAGGAGCTGTCGCGCACGTTGAACTTCAACGTGATGTTCAGCCAGCGCGGCATGATCACGCTGGCCCACTCCCGGCACGATCTCGACAATGTCGCGCGCTGGGTGAATGCGATGCAGTTCAACGGTATCGACACCGAGCTGCTGGATGCCCGGCAAGTGCGCGCGATGGCGCCGCGCCTGAACTTCGCGGCCTCGGCGCGCTTCCCGATCCTGGGCGGTGCGCTGCAGCGCCGCGCCGGACCGGCACGGCATGACGCGGTCGCCTGGGGCTACGCCCGAGCGGCGTCCGCGCTCGGCGTGGACATCATCCAGTCCTGCGCGGTGACGGGCTTCATCCAGCAGGACGGCAGGGTGGTCGGCGTGCGGACTTCGCGCGGCGACATCCGGGCCGACAAGGTCGCGGCGGCGGTCGCCGGCCATTCCAGCCGGCTCGCCGCGATGGCCGGCTTCCGGCTGCCGGTGACGAGCTACGCGCTGCAGGCGATGGTGTCGGAGCCGGTCAAGCCGGTGCTGGACTGCGTGGTGCTCTCCCCCGCGGTCGGCGGGTACTGGAGCCAGTCGGACAAGGGCGAGATCGTGATCGGCGGTGCCATCGACCTGTTCCCGTCGTATGCCCAGCGCGGCAGCTTCGCGATCACCCAGCAGGTCCTGTCCGGCACCGTCGAGATGTTTCCGTCCTTCGGCCGCCTGCGCCTGATGCGCCAGTGGGCCGGCATCGTCGACGTCGTCCACGACTCGAGCCCGATCATCGGCGCGACACCGGTGCCGGGGCTGTACATCAATTGCGGCTGGGGTACCGGGGGCTTCAAGGCGATTCCGGTCGGGGGCTGGACCCTCGCCCACCTGCTCGCGACCGGGCGCAACCACGAGCTCGCCGAACCGTTCCAGCTGAATCGCTTCCATACCGGACGCCTGATCGACGAGGCCGCCGCCTCTGGGATCGCCCACTGATTTCCCCCGAGTACCCGAACTTTCCCCGAGTACCCGATACGCCATGATGCAACTCGCCTGCCCCCACTGCGGGCCGCGGCCGGAGAACGAATTCCGCTACGGTGGCTCCTCGCACGTCGTCCGTCCGACGCTCGACTGCTCCGACGAGGAATGGAGTGCCTACCTGTTCTTCCGCGAGAATCCGCCAGGGCTCGGCGCGGAGCGCTGGTGCCATGTATTCGGTTGCGGCCAGTGGTTCAACGCATTGCGCGATGCCACCACCCACGAGGTGCAAGCCATCTACGGCATGACCGATCCGGCGCCGCCAGCCGGGGGGGTACACCGGTGAGCGGCTACCGGCTGCCCCCGCCGCTGGGCCGCAGCGTCGACCGCGAACGGCGCCTGACCTTCCGGTTCGACGGCCGATCCATCCCTGCCTACGACGGGGATACCATCGCCTCGGCCCTGCTTGCCAGCGGCGTCAGCGTCGTCGGACGCAGCTTCAAGCTGCACCGTCCCCGCGGCATCTACAGCTGCGGCATCGAAGAACCCACCGGCGTGCTGGACGTGGGCACGGGTGCCGAGCGGACGCCTTGCATGCGGGCGACCGACGTCCTGGCGTCCGAGGGACTGCAGGCCTTTCCGGGAAACTGCTGGCCCAGCCTGCGCCGGGACGCCGCTGCGATCCTTTCGGCGTTCGCCGCCTATCTGCCGGCGGGGTTCTACTACAAGACGTTCATGTGGCCGCACTGGCGCCTCTACGAGCCGGCCATCCGGCGCCTGGCCGGCCTCGGCACACTGGGCGACGGCATCGATCCCGACCGCTACGAGGAACGGTCGCGGCAGACCGACGTGCTGGTGATCGGCGCGGGAGCGGCGGGCATGCAGGCTGCGCTGTCTGCGGCGCAGGCGGGGCGGTCGGTCCTGCTGCTGGAAGCGCAGGCCGGCCCGGGCGGATCGCTGGATGCGCCGGATCCTGCCGATCCGCGAGCATTCCAGATCACCGACGCGCTGCAGTCGACCTTGCGCAGCGCCGGCGTCGAAGTGCGAACCCGCTGCACCGTCGTCGCGCTCTATGACCACCTGCTGGCCGTCGCCGTCGAAACGCCGGCGCCGCAGGCAACCGCGCCCTGCCGCGAGCGGCTGCTGAAGATCCGGGCCCGGCACATCGTGCTCGCGACCGGCGCCATCGAACGGCCGATGCTGTTTCCGGACAACGACCGCCCCGGGGTCATGCTGGCCAGCGCCATGGAACGCTACGCGTCGCATTTCGGCGTCGCCTGCGGGCGCCGCGTGGTCATCGCCACGGCCTGCGACACCGGCTACCGGACGGCGCGCCGGCTGCGCGCCGCGGGCATCACCGTGGCGGCGATCGTCGATCGGCGCAAGACCCGGGACATCGGCGATACCCTGCTCGGACTCGACGGCGTCGAGCTGCTGCCGGACAGCGCCGTCATCGGCGTCGCAGGACGCAGCGCCGTGGCGGGCGTGTCCATCGCATCGCGTGGGCGCATGCTGACGCTGGACACCGACGCGCTGGCCGGCGCCGGTGGCTGGACGCCGAACGTCAGCCTGTATTCGCAGGCCGGGGGCAGACTCGGATGGCTGCCCGACGCTTCGATGTTCGTTCCCGACCATGCGGTACCCGGCATCTCGGTGATCGGTGCAGCCGCGGGCGTGTTCGACCTGGATCTGGCGCTGGCGCACGCCGCGGATCTGTTCGGCCTGTCGCGGCCGGGCCGGTTCGACAGCCCGCCCGCGGGCGGGCTGGGCCACGTTCCCCCGGACCACCGTCCGTCCGACCAGGAACTGCGCCTGCTGCGCGGTCGGCCGGGCAAGCAGTTCGTCGACCTGCAGAACGACGTGACCACGGCCGACATCGCCCTGGCGGCCCGGGAGAACTATCGCTCGGTCGAACACCTGAAGCGCTACACGACGACCGGCATGGCGACCGACCAGGGCAAGACCAGCAACATCAACGCGCTGGTCCTGATGGGGCGAGCGACCGGCCGCACGCCCGACGAGGTCGGGACGACGAAGTTCCGGCCGCCATACAAACCGGTGACGCTGAGCGCGATCGCCGGCGGCCGCACCGGCCTGCGCCATCGCCCGCTGAAGCGGTTGAGCGCACGCGCCTTCCACGCGCGACGCGGCGCGCTGTTCGAGGAGTTCGGCGGCTGGGAACGGCCGGCGGGCTATCCCCGGGCCGGCGAGACGCTGGCGGCGTGCGCACGGCGGGAGGCCGGCCAGGTGCGCGCAGCCGTCGGGCTGTTCGACGGCTCGCCGCTGGGCAAGATCGAGATCCACGGGCCCGACGCAGCCAGGTTCCTCGACCTGATGTACCTCGGCACGATGTCGACGCTGCCGGTGGGCGGCGCGCGCTACGGCCTGATCCTCAGCGAGCATGGCGTGATCGCCGACGACGGCATCGTGGCGCGACTGGGCCCCGACCAGTTCTGGGTCAATACCACGTCCGGCGGCGCGGAACGCACCGCGCTGGCGTTCGACGAGTGGCTGCAGTGTGAATTCACCGGGCTGCGGGCGTTCGTGATTCCGGTCTCCTCCCAATGGGGCAACGTGACCGTGGCCGGTCCGCGCGCATGGCAGTTGCTGGCGCAGGTCGGGTTCGATGCCGTGCTGGCGCCGGCCGCGATGAAGCACATGACCCTGCGCAGCACGCGCTTCGAGGGTGCCGAGGCCCGCGTGCTGCGCGCGAGCTTCAGCGGCGAGCTCAGCTACGAGATCAACATCGGGGTGTCGCACACCGGGGCATTGCTCGAACGGCTGTGGCGGGCGGGGCAGGACCTGGGGGTCTGCGCCTACGGCGTGGAAGCGTTGATGGTGATGCGCATCGAGAAGGGCTTCATCCACGTCGGCGCCGACACCGACGGGACGACCCTGCCGCAGGACGTGGGCTTCGCGCGCGGCCCGCTGAAGAAGCCGGACCACTTCGTCGGGCGCCGCTCGCTGCTCCGGCCAGCCGGCATGGCCACCGACCGCGCCGAACTGGTCGGGCTGCTGCCGGTCGACCGCCGCACACCCGTTCCGGTGGGAGCGCAGCTCGCCCCCGCGGCGCCGCCGGGTCCGGCGCACGGCCATGTCACCAGCAGCTGCATCAGTCCGGCGCTCGGCCATCCGATCGCGCTGGCGATGCTCGAGGCCGGGACGCAGCGGCGGGGCGAAACGCTGGGCGCCTGGCATCTGGGCCGGCGGATCGAGGTCGAGGTCGTGGCACCGTGCTTCTTCGATCCGCAGGGGCACCGGCTCCATGGCTGAATTCCCCGCGAACCCGCCGGATGCGCCCGGTTACGTGCTCCTGGACGGCATGCGCATCGCAACGATCCGCCATGGCAGCGGCGCCGACCTGGCGAGCCAGGCCCGGTCCCTGGGGCTGGAATGGCCGGCGCGTCCCGGCGCGATCACCGGGCAGGACCCCTATCTCGTCTGGCGCGACCCGCAGGAAGTCATCAGCGTGGGCACGTCCACGTCGTCTGCGGCAGCCCATGCGTCGACGACGTTCCTCGCCGGGCTCGCGCCCGGTGCCCGGACCGACGCCGTCGCCGTCGACCTCTCGGAGGCGGTCCGGGTGTTCGAACTCCCGGGCCCGTGCATCGACGACTGGCTCGAACGGCTGGTCGATGCATCGGCCGTGCCGAGGCTCGCGGGCACGGCCACGCGCTGCCGGTTCGCCGACATCGCCGTTCTGCTGCTGCGGCTCGCGCCGCAGCGCCTGTGGCTGCTGGCCGATCGCGCGCTGGAAGCGTACGTGAAGGACTGGCTGGACTATTCGCGCCGTGGATTGCACTGAGCTGACGGCCGTGGCGGTCGAGGTCTGACGTAGCTCAGAGCAAATCGAGCTGCCGCGCGTCACCGATCACCCGGTCGAAATCGAGCCCGAGCACCGCCAGCACCGGCTCGGCAACCGGTCTGACCTGCTTGCCGACGTAGTGCTCGCGATCGATCGGATTGCGCACGTCGTCAGCCGGCTCGGCGCCGCCGACGGTGATCACGTAGCTGACGGTGCGGCCGAGCGGTTGCGTCGACTTGCGAGCCGCGACGACGTGCGGCGGCGTGGTCGCGGTGTACTCCTCGGCGTCCTTGCGCAGCCCCTTGCGGTAGACCAGCAGATCGTCGAGCGCGCCGCTGCGCACCTGCCGCACGACGTCCGCGAGGTAGGCATCGACGGGCTGGTCGGCGAACAGCCGCCGGTACAGCTCGCGCTGCACCTGCTTCGCGAGCGCGGTCCAGTCGCGCCGGACCACTTCCAGGCCGACGAACTCGACGGCTCCGGCGTCGGTTCCGCCGCTCGCCGGCGCGCTGCCGCTGCCGTTGCCGGTGCCGGTGCCGATGCCGGTGCCAGCACCTTCGCCGGCGCCAGCGCCGGTGCTGGCGGCAGCCGATGCACTGCGCAGGCCGGCGTAGCGTTTGCTCGCCCCGCGTGTGCTGCGGCGTGCCGGCGGCAGAAACAGCCGCGTATAGAGCTTCTCGAACTTCAGTTCCAGCCGGCTCGGCACCTGCCAGCGCTCGGCGACGAAGCGCGCCAGGTCCGCATTCAGCGCGACGGCGAGCGCGCGCCCCTGCACTTCTGCTGCCGCGGAATCGTCGCTGCCCGAACAGACGAACAGACTGTCCGTATCGCCGTACAGCACCACGAAGCCGGCCGACTCGAACCAGCGCTTCGACCAGAGCAGCAGCTCCCGCCCGGTGCCGGTGATCGCGTTGGCGAGCGCCGGGTTGAAGAAGCGGCATGCCGGCGTGCCGAGCACGCCGTAGAACGAATTCATCAGGATCTTGATCGCGTTCGACGCGACGCCGTCGCCGGCCCGCTTGGCGGCCTCCCGGCGCGGAAACAGCTCGTCGAGCAGGCGCGGCAGGATCGCCGGCGCGCGCTCGAACGCTCCGCCGGGCAGCCGGATCAGTTCCTGTCGCGGCTGCGGTTCGGCGACGTACGACAGCGGATCGATGTTGAACGTGCGGATCAGGCTCGGATAGAGGCTCGTGAAATCGAATACCCAGACGTTCCGGTGCAGGCCGGTAACCGGTTCCAGCACGTGTCCGCCCTGCTGCGCGACGTGCACCCGCGCATCGTCCGAGCGGACCGTCGGCGCGACGATACGCCGCTTTTCGAGCTCGGACAGGTACAGGAAATCGACCGACGCGATGCTCGCGGCGACGCGATCCGGCGTCATTCCGGTCAATCGGCTGCGCGCGAATGCCAGGTCGACCAGGTTCAGACGCTGCACGATCTCGAGCGCGAGCCGCGCGTCGGTCCGCGCATAACGCGCGAACGCCGGCAGATCGTGGCGATAGTTGTGCACGATCTCGCTGGCCCGGTCGCGCACGTCCCCCTTGACTGCCTTGCCTTCGCCGAGCACTTGGCGCGCGACCGCGTCGAGCGAGTAATCGTCCATCCGCACGAAGGCGCCGCGCAGCAGATCGATGCCGTCGAGCACCAGCCGCCCGGGGATGCCCGCCTGGCCGCTGCCGAAGTAGCCTTCGGCCTTGCGCAGGCGCGTCGCCCCCGGCCCGCGTCCGAGCTCGAACGGATGCCGCACGCGGACCGCGATCCGCTGCAGCGTCGTCAGATCGAAGTCGATGATGTTCCAGCCGGTCAGCACGTCCGGGTCGAGCTTGCGGACGCGTTCGCAGAACCTCTGCAACGCGTCGAACTCGGTGGCGCAGCGGCGCGCGTTCGGCGGCATCGGACGGTCGGTGCCGTCGACGATCAGGACCTCGTCGATCAGGGCCTCGTCGACCCGACCCGCGCGATCGTTCGCATACAGCGAGATCGCCAGCAGCCGCTCGGCCTTCGGATCGGTCTCGATGTCGAACGACAGTACCTGCGGCGCGATCATGACACCGGCCGGACGCACGAGCGGATTGTCGAAGACATGGTCGACGCCCTCGCCCGGACGCGCGCCGCCTTCGATCTCGCATCCGCCCTGGATGCCGCGCTCGATCAGGTAACGAACGGCGAAGCGGACATCGGCCTCGAAGGTATCGATGCCGATCGCATGCAGGCGGTCACGGATCGGCGGGACGTCGCCGGGCACCGGCAGCTCGATCCGGCAGACCGGTTCGCCGGCGAAGGTCCGGCGGTCCACGGGGACCGGCTCCGGCATCCGCACCGCGCGGGCCCGGCCGACGTCGGCGGCACGGAGGTAGAACTGCGGCCGCGGGCGGTCGTCGCGCACCAGGAACGTGCTGCCGTCCTCGAGCCGGCCGTGCAGATGGACGATCGGGATACGCTCGCCGCGGTCGACGGCGATCCGGTAGCTCGCCTGCAGGATGAAACCGCGCAACGCCATGGCCGCCCTCTTGCATCGAGCCGTCTACTTTTTTGTTATACACCCCGCACGAGAGGCGGCGCCGGAAAGCCGGGCACGGCGATGCCGTTCGTCAGTTGAAGGGATTCCTGACCGTCACGTTGCCGAACGATCGACCATCCTGCATGTCTTCACTGTATAGCAACGTGCAGCCCGCCTCGCTCGCCGATTCGACAATAAGCCCATCCCAGAACGGGATCCGATCATCGATCGAACGTTGGGCGCCGCGCCAGATCAGCGGTACGTCCACGGGCTGCACGGTGAAGCTGGTGTCTTCCAGCATCTTCAACGCATCGAGCGCCTCTCGCGGATCCATGCCCAGCTTGCGCGTGAGCGCCGAATACGCTTCCTGCAGCACCTGTGTACTCACCACCGGCGCATCAGCCGCTTTGGCCAGACGCAGCAGCAACTCGCCTGCACGGCGCTGCTTGGCAGGTGTACGGCCATCGAACAAATAGACGAGGACGTTCGTGTCGACGAACGCCTTATCGCTCATGCAGTTCTTCCCGGGTCCAGGATTTTCGGCTGCGTGCCTTGGCGCTGGCCGCACGGCGAACGAAATGTTCCGTCGCGGCTATCCGATCATCTCGGCCGGCATAGCTTTCGAGGTACTTGCGCAGCACGGCGTTCACGGACGTTCCATGATCCAGCGCCCGCTTGCGTGCCCGCAGCAGAACGTCGTCGTCGATAGAAAGTGTCAGGTTGGCCATGATTCCGTGTGACACTGAATCCGTGTTACACATAATACGTGTTCCCTCCGCTGCGGACAAGGCAGGAGGCTGCGCGGCAGAAGGATGGCCCCGTATCGGCCCGGCGCGGGGGCCGTCCTTCTGCCGCGCAGCCTGCTCGGGGTCATGCCCGCGGGGCGATCGTATCGCTGCGCCATTCCGGCACGTAGCCGCACAGCTTGCCGAGCAGCTCCTCGAAGCGGGTCCGTTCGGCCGGCGACAGCGGCTGCATCATCGCGCGTTCGCGCTGATCCAGCAGCGGCATGAACTGACGGTGCAGTTCCCGTCCCTGCGCCGTCATGTACAACAGTTGCCGGCGCTGATCTTCCTTCGCCGGCATCCGGCGGATCAGCCGCTTGCGATGCAGCGCAATGACCGCCCGGCTGATGTTGGTCTTCAGGTGCCCGGAGAATTCGCAGATCTCGCTCGCCGAGCTGCCGTCGCAGGCAGCGAGGAAGATCAACACCAGGATCTCGGGGCGGGTGATGCCGTGCTGCGCCTCGATCGCGCGAAACGACGGTTCTCGATAGTTGTTGGTCAGATACCCCATCTTGTAGGCAATCGGAATCGAGACGCGATCGAAGATCTCGGCGGCGGAGTTCGGGTCGACAGGCATGGTCGCGTGCGGTGAACGGGCCACCCGCACCGACTCGGCCGGCGGACCATTTAGTCTCATATGGTACGATCTGATCGAAGCGGCCGTGCCGTTCGCCCGGCGCTGCAGGAACAGGAGACTACCGCAGATGGCCACCGGCGCCGAATCGTGGCTGCCCCGACGGGGTGCCCCGGTCGCCGCGTCGACGGACCGCATCGACCATGCCTGCTTCTACACCGGTACGCCGGAGCTGCCGATCTATGTCGATGTGTTGCAGCCGGCCGGCGGCGACGCAGCGCCGCCACTGCTGCTGCTTCATGGCGGCTTCCATACCGGCACCTGCTATCTGACGACACCCGACGGCCGGCCGGGCTGGGCACGCCGGTTCGCCGAACAGGGCCGCCGGGTATTCGTCGCCGACTGGCCGGGACACGGCCGCTCGCCGATGTTCGACGGCTTCGCCGCGATGACCAGCGCGGCGATGGCGCGATCGTTCGCGGCGCTGCTGGTGCGGACCGGACCGGTGGTCCTGCTCGCGCATTCGGCCGGCGGCCCGTTCGCCTGGTGGCTGGCCGAACACGATCCCGACCGCGTGCTCGGCATCGTCGGCGTCGCGCCCGGTCCGCCGCCCGAGATGGCCGTGCCGCAGCCGCGATCGGCGGGCGCCGAGCCGGGCTTCGACGGCAAGCCCGGCGGCGTCGCGCGCGTCGATCCGGGCCGCCCGGTCTACGTCGGGCGCGAGTTCATCCGGTACTCCTGGACCAACGCCCCGCAGTTCCCGCACGAGGCGTTCGACGCCTACGCCAGCAGCATCGTGCCCGAGAGCGCGATGCTGCTGAACGAACGTTTCGGGTTCGCGTCGAGCGGACTCGCGCTGAGCGACCCGGCAAGCGTCGCGAAGCGGCCGATCCTGGTGGTCACCGGCGAGCACGACCCCCGACATTCGCGCGCGCTCGACCAGGCGACCGCCCGCTACCTCGGCGCCGATTTCGTCTGGTTGCCGGATGCCGGCATCGTCGGCAATGGACACCTGCTGATGATCGAGCGCAACAGCGACGAGATCGCCGGCCTGGTCGCATCATGGCTGAGCGAGCATGGCCTGTAACTGTTCCGAACCACCGACGCATCAGGGAGACGACATGACTGGAAGACTGGCTTTTCGACTCGCTTCATCGGCAATCGCGCTCGGCGCGCTGGCCGCCTCCGGTGCCTGGGCCCAGGTCAGCGACGACGTCGTCAAGATCGGCGTCCTCTCGGACATGACCGGGGTCACCTCGGACTCGGTCGGCAAGGGTTCGGTGGTCGCGGTACAGATGGCGATCGAGGAGTTCGGCGCCACCGTGCTCGGCCGGCCGATCCAGGTCGTCACCGCCGACCACCAGCACAAGGCCGACCTCGGCGCGTCGATCGCGCGGCAGTGGCTCGATGCCGAGAAGGTCGACGTCATCGTCGATCTGCCGAACTCGGCGGTCGCGCTGGCGATCCAGTCGCTGGCGAAGGAGCGCAAGAAATTGGTGCTCTACTCCGGCGCCGGGACCACCGCGCTGACCAACGAGCAGTGCTCGCCGTACGGCTTTCACTGGACCTTCGACACCTACTCGCTCGCGCACGGCACCGCGTCGGCGGTCGCCAAGTCCGGCGGCAAGTCCTGGTTCATGCTGGCGGCCGACTATGCCTTCGGCGCCCAGCTGCAGAAAGACGCCGCCGACGTCGTGATCGCCGAGGGCGGGAAGGTCGTCGGCTCGGTCAAGCATCCGCTGAACTCGTCGGATTTCTCGTCGTACATCCTGCAGGCACAGGCGTCCGGCGCGCAGATCATCGGCCTGGCCAATGCCGGCGGCGACACCATCACCGCGATCAAGCAGGCCGGCGAGTTCGGCGTCACCCAGCGCGGCCAGAATCTGGCGGCACTGCTGATGATGATCAACGACGTGCATGGGCTCGGCCTCGCGGCCGCGCAAGGGACCTACCTGACGACCGCGTCGTACTGGGACATGGACGACAAGACCCGCGCCTGGTCGAAGACCTTCATGCAGCGGACCGGTGCGATGCCGTCGATGCTGCAGGCCGGCACCTACGGCTCGGTGCTGCACTACCTGAAGGCGGTCCGGGCGGCGCAGACCGACGACGCCGACAAGGTCGCCGCGGCGATGCGAGCGATGCCGATCAACGACGCGTTCACCACCGACGCGCGGATCCGCGAGGACGGCCGGGTGGTCCGCGACATGTACCTGGCCAAGGTCAAGACACCATCGGCTTCGCGCTATCCGTGGGACTACTTCGAGATCGTCCGCACCATCCCGGGCGCCGAATCGGTGATGCCGCTGTCGGCCAGCAAGTGTCCGCTGGTCAAGAAGTGACCGGAGCGCCGGCGGCGCGGTGAGCCCACCCCAGCAGCTCGGACTGGAGCCATCCGGCTACGGCATCACGCTGCCGCCGTTGACCTCGATGATCTGCCCGGTCAGATAGCCGCTGGCGGCCTCGCTCGCGAGGAACAGGAACGCGCCGTTGCATTCTTCCGGTGCGCCGAGCCGGCCGAGCGGGATCTGTTCGACCAGCCGCTGCATGATCTCGGCCGGCGTATGGTCATGGATCGGCGTGACGATCACGCCGGGCGCCACCGCGTTGACGCGGATCCGGTCACCGGCCAGCTCCTTGGCGAGCGAACGGGTCAGCGACGAGACGTAGGCCTTGCAGGCCGAGTACAGCCCGCTGCCGGTGCTGCCGCCGCTGCGCGCCGCCTGCGACGTGACGTTGATGATCGCTCCCCCGCCCTGCCGGCGCATCTGCGCGACCGCGGCGCGGCTGCAGGCGAGCTGCGAGCGCGCATTGAGACGGAACACTTGGTCGATCAGCGCGTCGTCGGCCTCGACCAGCGGCACGCGCCGGACGAAACCGCCGGCGTTGTTGACCAGCACGTCGAGCCGGCCGAAGTGGCCGACGACGTCGTCGATCAGCTGCCGGCACGCGGCGCTGTCGGAAACATCGGCGCGAAAGCTCGCGCAATCGGCGCCGGCGGCCCGTGCGGCGTCGACCACCTCGGCTGCTGCGCCGGCGCTGGCGTTGTAGTGGACCGCCACCCGCGCGCCGTGCCGGGCGAACGCCAGCGCCGCGGCGCGACCGATCCCGGAGCTGGCACCGGTCACCAGCACGACCTTGCCGGCCAGATCGGACAGCAAGCTCATCACTTGGCCGCCGGCAGCTTGCCCTGGACGCCAGCGACGTAGTAGTTCATCTTGGCGAGCTCGGCGTCCGGCATCGCACGGCCGGCGGCGAGCCGCTCCTTGCCTTCGTTGTCCTTGAACGGCCCGGTGAACGGATGGAAGCTGCCGGCCTTGATCTCGGCGCCGACCTTCTCGACCAGCGCGACCACGTCGGCCGGGATCGCCGGATTCAGCGGCGCCAGCTTGATCATGCCGTCCTTCATGCCGCCCCAGACGTCGCCGGGCTGCCACTTGCCGGCGAGCGCCGCTGCGACGGTACGCGTGTAGTAGTCGCCCCACTGGTGGGTGGTCGCAGTCAGATGCGCCTTCGGGCCGTACTTCGACATGTCGGAGTGATAGCCGAACGCGTACTTGCCCTTCTCCTCGGCGACCTGCACCACCGCGGTCGAGTCGGTGTGATGCGTGATCACGTCCGCACCCTGCGCGATCAGCGTGCTGGCGGCTTCGCGCTCGCGGCCCGGATCGAACCAGGAACTGGTCCAGATCACCTTGAGCTCGGCATTGGGGTTGGTGCGCTTCATGCCGAGCGTGAACGCATTGATCCCCTGCAGCACCTCGGGGATCGGGAACGCCGCGACGTAGCCGGCGACGTTGCTCTTGGTCATCTTGCCGGCGATCAGGCCGTTCAGATAGCGGCCTTCGTAGAAGCGTGCGTTGTAGGTACCGACGTTCTTGTCCTGCCGGTAGCCGGTCGCGTGCTCGAACATCACTTTCGGGAACTGCTTGGCGACCTTCAGCGTCGGGTTCATGTAGCCGAACGAGGTCGCGAACACCAGCTGGCTGCCGCTCGCGGCGAACTCACGGATCACCCGCTCGGAGTCGGCGCCTTCGGCAACGCTCTCGACGAAGCGGGTCTGCACCTTGGCGCCGAGCGCCTTCTCCATCTGCTTGCGGCCTTCATCGTGCTGGAAGGTCCAGCCGGCGTCGCCGATCGGGCTGACGTAGACGAAGCCGATCTTGAGCGGCTGCTGCGCCAGCGGCGCGCCGGCGGCGAGCAGCAGCGCGGAGGCGGCCGCGAGAATCGCCGCGGCGTGCAGGCGGCGGCGCGAGGAGGTCGTCGTCATCGTGGAGGCTCCCTGGAGGGCTCGGATCGGTCAATCGGGGCGATACGGCCGGCCGAGCGACACCGGCGCGTTGAGTCGGATGGCGGCGGCGTCACGCGAGATCAGCACCAGCACGGCGATCGTCGCCAGATACGGTAACGCCGACAGGAACTGCGAAGATACCGCGATCCCGGCGCCCTGCGCGAAGAACTGGGCGATCGTGACGCCGCCGAACAGGTAGGCGCCGGCCATCACGCGGGCCGGCCGCCAGGTGGCGAACACCACCAGCGCCAGCGCGATCCAGCCGCGGCCGGCGACCATGTTCTCGGCCCACATCGGCGTATAGAACTGCGCCAGGTAGGTGCCGCCGACGCCGGCCATCGCGCCGCCGAACAGCGTCGCGAGCCAGCGGATCCGCAGCACCGGGTAGCCGATCGCATGCGCCGACTCCGGCGATTCGCCGACCGCACGCAGCACCAGCCCGGCGCGGCTGCGGTACAGGAACCACGCGACCGCCGCGAACAGCAGCCAGCTCGCGTAGACCAGCAGATGATGACGGAACAGCACCGGTCCGAGCAGCGGCAGATCCGCGAGCCCCGGCACCGGCCACGACGGCTGCGCGCCGAGCGCGACGCTCTCGAACGGCTTGCCGGCGAACGCCGACAGCCCAATGCCGAACAGCGTCAGCGCGAGCCCCGACGCGACCTGGTTCGCCATCAGCCCGAGCGTCAGCGTCGCGAACAGCGCGGCCATCGCGGCGCCTGCGGCGCTGCCGGCGAGCACACCGAGCCACGGATTGCCGGTGGTCACGGTGGCGGCGAAGCCGGCGACCGCACCGACCAGCATCATGCCTTCGACGCCGAGGTTCAGCACGCCCGACTTTTCGACGACCAGTTCGCCGAGCGCGGCGAACACCAGCGGCGTGCCGGCTCCGATCGCGGCGGCGAGAATCGCGACCAGGGTCTCGATCATCGCCGCAGCCGGTAGTTGATCAGCACGTCGGACCCGAGCAGGAAGAACAGCAGCATGCCCTGGAACAGCCCGGTGATCGCGGACGGCAGCGCCAGACCCATCTGCGCCGCCTCGCCGCCGAGATAGAGCAGCGACATCAGCAGGCTTGCCAGCGCGATGCCGACCGGATGCAGCCGGCCGACGAACGCGACGATGATCGCGGCGAAGCCGTAGCCGGGCGACACGATCGGCTGCAACTGCCCGATCGGGCCGGCGACCTCGCCCATACCGGCGACGCCGGCGGCGCCGCCGCCGAGCAGGAGGCCGAGCCAGACCATGCGGCGGGCGTCATAGCCGGCATAGTGCGCTGCCGCCGGCGACAGCCCGGCCACGCGCATCTGGAAACCGACGAAGCTGCGGTTCATGAACAGGTAGCCGGCGGCGACCGCGGCGAGCGCGATCACGCAACCGAAGTTGAGCCGCGTGCCGTCGAGCAGCATCGGATAGAGCGCAGCGTCGGCGAACTGCCGCGTCTGCGGAAAATTGAAGCCGTCCGGATCCTTCCACGGTTCATGCACCAGCCAGCTCAGCAGCAGGTTGGCGACGTAGACCAGCATCAGGCTCACGAGAATCTCGTTGGCATTGCAGCGGGTGCGCAGCCACGCCGGGATCGCCGCCCAGGCGATGCCGCCGGCCAGGCCGGCCAGCAGCATCGCCGGCAGCACCAGCACGCTGCTGGTCTGGTCGATCGCCAGCGCGACGCCGCTGGCGGCGATCGCACCGAGGATCAGCTGGCCTTCGGCACCGATGTTCCAGACGTTGGCGCGGTAGCCGCAGGCGAGCCCGACCGCGATCAGCATCAGCGGCGAGGCCTTCAGCAGCAGTTCGGCAACGCCGTTGCGGTCGCGGACCGGATGGATGAAGAAGGTATGGAACGCCGCGACCGGGTCGCGGCCGAGCAGCGAGAACAGCACGAAGCCGGCAATCAGCGTCAGTACGGCGGCGAGCAACGGCGACAGCCAAGCCATCCGCCGCGACGGCTCGGCGCGCGCTTCAAGTCGCCAGGCCAACCGCCCCCTCCCTGCCGCCGGGCGCCGGTGCGTCGGCCGCTGCCGGCCCGCCCGGCCAGAGCCCGGCCATCCAGAGGCCGATCTCCTCGACGTCGGTCTCCGCGATCGGCCGCACCGGCGACAGCCGGCCCTTGGCGATCACCGCGATCCGGTCGGCGACCTCGAACAGTTCGTCGAGCTCTTCCGACAGCAGCAGGATCGCGACGCCGTCGTTGCGCAGATCGATCAGCCGCTGGCGGATGAAACCGGCGGCACCGACATCGACACCCCAGGTCGGCTGCGCGGCGATCAGCACCACCGGCTGCTGCATCGTCTCGCGGCCGACGATGAACTTCTGCAGGTTGCCGCCCGACAGGCTGCGCGCCTCGGCGTGCGGACCACCGCAGCGGACGTCGAAGTCCGCGATGCAGCGGGCGGTGAACTCGCGCACTCGCGGCGTGCGGATCAGCATCGGACCGACCAGGCCACGTCGGTGCGCGGTCAGCAGCGCATTGTCGAGCAGTGACATCCGCGGCACTGCGCCGCGGCCGAGCCGCTCCTCCGGCACGAAACACAGGCCCCCGATGCGCCGAGCCGCGGCGCCGGCGCGGCCGACCGGCCGGCCTTGCAGCCGGATCGCGGCGTCGTCGGCCACCGTGGTCTCGCCCGACAATGCCGCCAGCAGTTCGCGCTGGCCGTTGCCCGAGACGCCGGCGATGCCGACGATCTCGCCGGCGCGGACCGTCAGCCGGATGCCGGCGAGGTCGACACCGAACTTGTCGTCGGAGCGCAGCGAGAGCCCGGCGTGCGGCGCCGCGCCGATCTCGAGCCGCGGCTCGCCGGCGACGCGCGGCTCATTGCGGGTGTGCGGCAGGTCGTGCCCGATCATCAATCGGGCCAGGCTCGCGGCCGATTCGAGCCGCGGATCGCAGTGGCCGCTGACCTTGCCGCCGCGCAGCACCGTCGCGCGCTCGCAGAGCATCCGGATCTCGTCGAGCTTGTGGCTGATGTAGAGGATGGTGCAGCCTTCGGCGGCGAGCTGGCGCAGCGTGCCGAACAGGCTCTTGACCGCCTGCGGCGTCAGCACCGAGGTCGGCTCGTCGAGGATCAGCAGCCGCGGCTCGGCGAGCAGGCAGCGGACGATCTCGACGCGCTGGCGTCCGCCGACCGACAGCGTATGGACCAGCCGCCGCGGATCGATCGGCAGCCCGTAGCGCTGCGAGATTTCGCCGATGCGGCGGCCGAGCGCCGCCAGCCCGGGCTTGCCGGGCAACGCGAGCGCGACGTTCTCGGTGACTGTCAGCGTCTCGAACAGCGAAAAGTGCTGGAACACCATGCCGATGCCGAGCTCGCGCGCATGGCCCGGGCTGGCGATCGCGACCGGACGGCCCTCCCAGCGGATCTCGCCGGCGTCGGGACGGACCACGCCGTAGATCATCTTCATCAGCGTGCTCTTGCCGGCACCGTTCTCGCCGAGCACCGCATGGATCTCGCCCGGCATCGCCGTCAGCGACACCGCGTCGTTGGCGACCACCGCCGGATAGACCTTGGTGAGCCCGACCAGCTCGATCCGCGGCACGCCGGGCGCGGCCGGACCGCTGCTCAACCGTGGCCCCGGGAACGGCGGCCCGCGTCCGGCCAGGCCGCGGCCGCGTCGGCGGCGTACGGCGCTGCCACTGCCAGCTGCGCGGCCCGCAGCTGCAGCAGCTGCGCAGCGACCGCGATCGCGACCACGCCCGGCTCCTTGCCCGGTATCCCCTCGATGCCGATCGGACACGCCATCGCGGCGAGCCGGGCCGGATCGGCGCCGCGCGCCGCCAGCCGCTGCGTGAAGCGGCGACGCTTGGTCGCCGAGCCGATCAATCCGAACCACGCGAAGTCGTCGCGCTGCAGGATCTGCCACGCCAGCGCCTCGTCGAGCTGATGGTTGTGCGTCATCACCACGACATAGCTGCCGGCCGGCAGCGCGGCCACCTCGGCGACCGGATCGTCGCTGACGATCGCGCGGACCGGCTCGGCGATGCCGGGCGGGAACTCGTCGGCGCGCGGATCGATCCAGAGCACGCGACACGGAATCTGCGCCAGCGCCGCCACCAGCGCCCGCCCGACGTGGCCGGCACCGAACAGTGCGATGGTGAAGGCCGGCGGCGCGATCGGATCGACGAACCAGCGGTGCGGCCCGGACACCAGCCGCGGGCCGCGCGCCGCGGTCTCGGCATCACGCGCCAGCATCGCCGCGGCGGCGTCGAGCTCGACGCTGCCGAGCGTGCCTTCGATCGCATCGGGCGTGACCACCACCATGCCGCCCGCCGCCGGACCGACCGCTCCGACCACCACGCACGCCTCATCGCGCGCGACGTGCTCCGCGACCCGGTCGAGCCAGCCGGCGGCAGCGGCCGACGGCAGCACGGTGTCGAACAACAGGTTGACGGCGCCGCCGCAGCACTGCCCGAGGCTCGCGCCGAGCGCGAAGCGGCGCAACTCCGCCGCCGGCGTCGCAACGGCGAGCCGGTCGCGCGCGATCGCGACCGCCTGCCATTCGAGATTGCCGCCGCCGATGGTGCCGTATTGCCGGTCACGGGTGACGACCATCCGTGCACCCGGCGCGCGCGGCGCCGAGCCGCGGACTGCCGCGACCGTCACGAGGACCGCAGGCTCGCCGGCACGGCGGCAGTCGAGCAGCGAACGGATCCAGTCCAGCATCGCCCGATCATGACCGCCGGGGTTCGGCCTTGTCAACCGCGTCCCCGCGCGGCTGCACGTACACTCTGGTCCAGGGCCTGTTTACCCTGGCCCGTTCCCGGTGCCAGCCGAGTCACCAACACCATGCCGACGACTGCCGATCCGACCGTGATTGCCCTCGATTGGGGAACCAGCAACTTGCGGGCGTTCCTGATCGACGCCGGCGGCGGCATCCTCGCGCAACGCGAACGCCCGTGGGGCATCCTGTCGCTGCCGAAGCCGGCGGCCGACGGCGGCTTCGACGACGCGCTCGACGGCATCGCCGGCGACTGGCTCGCGGCGGCGCCGGCGGCGACCGTGATCGCCAGCGGCATGGTCGGCAGCGCCCAGGGCTGGCATGAGGCGGCCTACCTGCCGTGCCCGGTCGATGCCGAACGGCTCGCTGCCCGGCTGACCACGTTCGCGACCCGCAGCGGCCGACCGCTGGCGATCGTCCCGGGCCTGCTGCAGGACGCGGCCGATGCGCTGCCCGACGTGATGCGCGGCGAGGAGACGCAGGTGTTCGGCGCGCTCGGCATGCTCGAGGCGGCGGAGCGGACCGAAGCAGCCGGCGGCGCCTGCTGCTTCGTGCTGCCGGGCACGCATTCGAAATGGGTCGCGGTGCGCGATCGGCGGATCGAACGTTTCGCGACCTGCATGACCGGTGAGCTCTATGCGGTGCTGCGGCAGCACTCGATCCTCGGCCGGCTGATGCCGTCCGCGACCGGCTCGGCCGGCGCGACTGGCACGACTGGTACGACCCGCAGCGGCGCGTCGGCGGCGGCCGATCGCGCCGTCGGCGCCGCCGCGTTCGATCAGGCGCTCGCGCTGGCCCGCGACAGCCGCCCCGGCGAACTGGTGCGGCAGCTGTTCACGGTACGGTCGATGCGGCTCGCCGGCCGGCTGCCGGCCGCGGCCCTGCCCGACTATCTGTCGGGCCTGCTGATCGGCCACGAGCTGACCAGCATGACGCACGACTTCGCCGGCGCCGAACGGTTGCCGCTGGTGCTGATCGGCGAACCGGCGCTGACCGCGCGCTATCGCACCGCGTTCGCGGCGTTCGGGCTGCCGGTGACGATCCTCGAAAACACGGCGGCGGCCGGCCTGTTCGCGATCGCCCGGCAGAGCGCCGGCGGCCATGCGGTACCTGCCGGCCACGACCATCGCGGCTCCGGCCGCAGCAGCGGAGCAACCCGATGAAGCCGATCGCCGATCTGCGCAAGAACTACCAGCTCGGCGAGCTCGACGAAGCCGACGTCGGCAACGAACCGCTGGCGCTGTTCGAAGGCTGGCTGCAGGCGGCGATCGCCCGGCCGGTCCCCGAGCCGACCGCGATGACGCTCGCCACCGTCGGCGACGACGGCCGGCCGTCGACCCGGATCGTGCTGCTGAAGGGCTGCGACGCCAACGGACTGGTCTGGTACACCAACTATCTGAGCCGCAAGGGTCGACAGCTGGCCGGCCGGCCGTTCGCCGCGCTGCAGTTCCACTGGGTCGAGCTCGAGCGCGTCGTGCGGATCGAAGGCCGGGTCGAGAAGACCAGCGACGCCGAATCGGATGCCTACTACACGTCGCGTCCGCTGGCATCGCGGATCGGCGCCTGGGCATCCGAGCAGAGCAGCGTGATCGGCGGCCGCGCGACGCTGGTCAAGCGCGCCGCCGAATTCGGTATGCGCTTCGGCCTGACGCCGCCGCGGCCGCCGCACTGGGGCGGCTATCGACTGGTCCCGGACCGCTGGGAGTTCTGGCAGGGCCGGCCATCGCGGCTGCACGACCGGCTGCTGTTTCGCAGCGACGGCAACGGCGGCTGGATCCGCGAGCGCCTGGCACCCTGACGGCCGCACCGCGAAGCGAGGAGCGCAGCGCCGAGATCGGGCCGCGCAGCAGGTTCCTTTGCCCCTCAGTGGAACTGGGTGCTGGCCGGCTCGGTGTCTTCCGGCATTTCGACGTGCATCACGTCGCCGGACGGGCTCGGATAGAGCGGCGCGCCGCAGTCTTCGCAGAATTCGGGCTCGTTGAACTCGGACCAGACCTGGATGTCCTCGACGCCGACTTCGCGCAGCGTCTCCTTGATCCGGTCGAGCGGCGACGGCTCGTCGCTTTCCGATTCCGATCCGAGCAGCGGCCAGACCACCCCCTGCGCGACCTCTTCCGATTCGCCGACCGAAAGCCCGATCCGGTATTCGTCGATGCGCTCGGAGCCGAACGCGCCGACGGTCGCCTTGATCTGGCGCGCCTCGATCGCGAGCGCATGCGTCAGGAAGTGGACCGCGGCCTTGATGCCCCACGGCCGCACCCGCCGATCCGACTCGCGCAGATTGATGTGATAGGCATCCGGCAGCAGGCATTCGAAGCCGCAGCCGGGCAGCATCGGTTCCAGCAGCGGCCGCGCGCGCTCGACCCACTGCTCGAGGCACGAGATCCGCGACTGATGCGCGCCGCCCGACAGCTGCCAGCGGAACAGCGGCTGCAGCGGATCATCGACCGCGACCACCGCGAGCAGGAAGCGCGTGTCCGCGAGCATCTCGGCGCTTTCCTGCATGTTCTTGAAATCGATCCGCGGCGTCGCGTCGCCGACCGCGGCGATCGTCAGCTTTCGCGTCAGCTTGCGCATGTCGGCGAATTCGCGCGGCAGCTGGTCCAGGCTGTACAGCCACGGCACCAGCCGGAACACGACGCCGGGCGCCAGGATCGTGTCGAGCCACAGCCGGGTCAGCGCTTCGGCGACCGGCGCCGCGATCACGCCCGACGGAATCGCGAAGCGGGTCCACGCGACCAGCGGCGCGGTCAGCAGCAGGCCGTGATGCCGGCTCGACGCGCGCGCAGCCGGCCCGGGTTCGACCACCGCGGTCTCCGCCGCATGCTCGACCGCTTCGACCAGCACGCCGTAGCCTTCGCCATCGGTCTGGTTCAATCGTTCGAGCGCGGACGAGATCGTCGATGAATGCGCCGCATCGAGCGCGCGATCGAGCAGCCGCGCCAGCTGGTGCTCCCAGTACAGATCTTCGGAACGACTGCCGGAATTGGCCAGCCCGAGCGATGCCGAAACCATGGCTTCGGCATCGGGAGACAACTGGGTCGTCCGGTCGCGCGTGCGCCGCGTCGCGCGGAGTTCTTTGGTCGACATAGATCGGCAGTGTAACGGAATCCGCGCGGTCCGCCGTGGCAGCAACATCGTCACCGACAGGCCGGCTGATCGGACCACGGGCGGGCCCCTGGCTGCAGCAATCGTCCTGCCCGCCGTCGGCCGGTGCTCAGGCGGCAGCCGCTTCCTGCTCGGCCGGCGCTTCGACCCGCTGCCACAGCATCGCCTTGCCCGACTGCTTGGCGAGCGCGGCGAGCGCGGACCGGTGCGCCGCGATTTCGTCGGCACTCGGCGGCAGCACGATCAACCCGCCCGGCGGCCATTCGCCGTCGACCGTGCCGTCGGTCGACGCGACATTGGCGCCGACCGCGATCTCGATCGTCCCCTGCCCGCGCGTCAGGCCGAGGTAGACCTCGGCGAGCAGCTCGGCGTCGAGCAGCGCGCCGTGGACCTTGCGGTGGGCGTTCGGCACCATCAGCCGTTCGCACAGCACGTCGAGATTGTTGCGCTTGCCCGGGAACACCTCCTTGGCGAGCGCGAGCGAATCGACGATGCCGGCGCAGCAATCGCGGAACGGTCCCTTGCCGAGCCGCGCCAGCTCGGCATCGAGAAAGCCGATGTCGAAGCCCGCGTTGTGGATGATGATCTCGGCGCCGCGGCAGAAATCGAGGAAGGTATCGGCGACCTCGGCGAAGCGCGGCTTGTCGCGCAGATCGTCGAGCGTCATGCCGTGGACCTCGGTGGCGCGGGCATCGATCGCCCGTTCCGGGTTCAGGTAGAAGTGCAGATTGCGCTGCGTCAGCCGGCGGTCGACGACTTCGACGCAGCCGATCTCGATGATCCGATGGCCGTTCTCGTGTTCGAGGCCGGTGGTTTCGGTGTCGAGCGTGATCTGTCTCAAGGGTGGATCCGGAAAGCGCGGTTGCGGCGGCACGTGAGGTCACGGCGACTGCAGGCCGAAAGTATAGACTGCGCGATCACCGCACGACGGCCCGATGATGATGACGCCGATGACACCGCCGATGATCACGCCGCCTGCCCCGCCGGCCGCACGCGGCGCCGTCGCCCGACTGCCGGCCTCGCGGATCCGCGAAGTCGCCAACAGCGCGATCGGCCGCAACGACGTGCTCGCCTTCTGGTTCGGCGAGCCTGCCGAGGTCACCGATGCGCGGATCCGCGAAGCCGCGGTCGCGGCACTCGCCGCCGGCGACACGTTCTACCATCCGAACCTCGGCAGCGCGGCGCTGCGCGCGGCGATCGCCGGCTATGCGAGCCGGCTGCACGGCCCGATCGACGCCGGACGGATCGCGGTGACCAGTTCTGGCGTCACGGCGCTGATGCTGGCGGTGCAGACCATCGTCGACCCCGGCGATCGCGTCGTCGTGGTCTCGCCGGTCTGGCCGAACCTGCCGGCGATGCCGGCACTGCTCGGCGCCGAGGTGGTCCGCGTCGAGCTCGCGGTCGATCGCACGACCCGGCGCTGGCAGCTCGACGTCGATGCGCTGCTGGCGGCGCTGACGCCGGCGACCCGCCTGCTGATGATCAATTCGCCGGGCAATCCGACCGGCTGGGTGATCGAGCGCGCGGCGATCGACGCGATCGTCGCGCACTGCCGCGCCCACGGCATCTGGATCCTGTCCGACGAAGCCTACGAACGGCTCGCGTTCGGCCGCGACTGCGCACCGTCGTTCCTCGATGCGACCACGGCCGACGACCGGCTGATCGTCGCCAATACCTTCTCCAAGACCTGGCAGATGACCGGCTGGCGGCTCGGCTGGCTGGTGCTGCCGACGGCGCTGGTCGCCGATGTCGAGAAGCTGATCGAGTTCAACACCTCGTGCGCGCCGGGCTTCGTCCAGCAGGCCGGCGTCGCCGCGATCGCGACCGGCGAAGCGCCGATCCGGCGGTTCGCCGCGCTGGTCGAGTCCGGTACCCATGCGCTCGCCGACGCGCTGGCGGCGCTGCCCGGCGTCAGCGGGGTCCGGCCCGACGGTGCGATGTACCTGATGCTCGCGATCGACGGCCACGACGACAGCGTCCGGCTCGCCCGGCAGCTGGTCGCCGAAGCCGGCCTCGGCATCGCGCCGGGCGCCGCGTTCGGGCCGGCGAGCAGCCGCTACCTGCGCTGGTGTACCCCCGGCCGGTCGCGCAGCTGCTGGAAGGCGCCAGCCGCCTGCAAGCGTTCCTGACGCGCTGACCGCGGCGCCCCCCGGGTCGCTTGCCGGTCGGCGTCGTATCGACGTGCGGCTGCCTGCCTCAGTACGCCACCGCCTGCCTCAACGCGCCGCCGTCTGCCTCAACGCGCCGCGGCCTGCCGCAGCGCCGCCGCCGCCAGCCGGTCGGCGCGCTCGTTGTGATGATCGCCGTTGTGGCCACGGACCCAGCGGACCTTGACGCGGCGCTGGTCGGCGAGCGCGAACAATTGTTTCCACAGCGTCAGATTGGCCACCGGCTCACCCTTCGAATTGCGGAACCCCTTGCGCTCCCAGCCGGCACGCCATTCGCTGATGCCCTTGAGCACATACTGGCTGTCCGACACCAGTTCGACGTCGGTGGCGGGCGGCGTACGCGTCAGCCCCTCGATCGCCGCGGTGATCTCGGCGATCTGATTGGTGCCCGGGCCGATGAAGCCGGCCGCCTCGACCTCACTGCCGTCGGGCGCGAGCACCACCGCGCCCCAGGCAGCCGGTCCGGGATTGGATGGCGCGCACGCGCCATCGGTATAGGCGACCCATTTCGTCATTCGCATCCCGGCGACCGGCAGCGGTGCCGCCCGGGCGTCGGCTCCGAGTTGTTGAGTTGTATGGCGACATGCATTTTAATAGCTGTAATACCGTGCCCGACGTCAGGGCTGCCGCACCGATCCATGTTGGAACAACAGTTCGCCCGTTATCTCGAGAGCCTGAAGAGCCGCTATCGTATCCCGCTGTCCGTCGAGCTGTGGAACGGCTCCCGCGTCGACCTGGTCGACGTGCCGGTCGCCCGGCTCAAGCTGAAGTCGCTGGCGGCGGCGCGGCTGCTGATGAAGCCGACCATCCTGAACCTCGGCGAGGCCTACGTCGAAGGCGAGATCGACGTCGAAGGGCCGATCGACGAGATCGTGCAGATCGGTGACCAGCTGGCCGGCACCACCGGCGACGATGCGCCCAAGGGCCTCGGCCTGCCGAACTGGCTGGCCAGGCACACCCGCACGACCGACCGCAAGGCGGTGCAGTACCACTACGACGTGTCGAACGAGTTCTACCAGCAGTGGCTGGATCCGCAGATGGTCTACTCGTGCGCCTACTACCCGACCGGCGGCGAAGACCTCGCCGCGGCGCAGGCTGCCAAGCTCGATCACGTCTGCCGCAAGCTCCGGCTCGCGCACGGCGAACGGCTGCTCGACATCGGCTGCGGCTGGGGCGCGATGGTGATGCACGCGGCGCGCCACTACGGTGTGCGCGCGGTCGGAGTGACGCTGTCGGAGCGGCAGCATGAACTGGCACGCGAACGGGTCGCCGCCGCCGGCCTGGCCGACCGGGTCGAGATCCGGCTGCAGGATTATCGCGATATCGACGACGGGCCATACGACAAGATCAGCTCGATCGGCATGTTCGAGCACGTCGGGCTGAAGAATCTCGGCGGCTACTTCCAGATCGTCGCCCGACTGCTGCGCGAGGGCGGGATCGCGATGAACCACGGCATCACGGCGGCCGACGTCGACAGCCATGGCGTCGGCCACGGCGTCAGCGAGTTCATCGACAAGTACGTGTTTCCGGATGGCGAGCTGCCGCACGTCTCGCTGGCGATCCGCGAACTGTCGGCAGCCGGGCTCGAGCTGGTCGATGCCGAATCGCTGCGGCGGCACTATGCGCGCACCTGCGCCGCCTGGTCCCGCAATTTCGAGCACGCGCTCGGCCGGCTGGAGCAGATCGCGAACCCGCGGCAGGTCCGGATCTGGCGGATCTACCTGGCCGGCTGCGCGATGGGCTTCGCCCGTGGCTGGATGAACATCTACCAGTTGCTGGCGGTCAAAGGCGGCGCCGAAACGGCAGGACTTCCGCTGTCCCGCGAGTATATGTACGCCCGCTGATCGTACGCCCGCTGATCGCGACCGCCGGCGCCGCCTTCGGCGCGCTGCGGCTGCGCCAGACCGGCCCGACCAGCCGCATCGCCCGGACCCGCTTGACCGCCGTGACGATATAGGCGGCACCGCAGATCGGCCACCAGCGGTCGCCGGCGCGCTCGCAGAAATGCATCCGGTCGAGCCATTTCTGGGTCCGCGCCGGCGGCGCATAGCAGCCGTAGCGGGTCTGGTCGATCTCGAAGCTCAACAGCTTCATCCAGTCCCGCACCCGCGGCACGCCGATCAACTGGCCGTCGATCGGCACGAAGCGGCCGAACGGGCCGCGCTGCAGCGACTGACGCAGCCCCCACAGCGACAACGGATTGAGGCCGACGACGACCAATCGTCCCTCCGGCCGCAATACCCGGTCGACCTCACGCAGCACCTGGTGCGGGTCGGCGCTGAACTCCAGCTGATGCGCCAGCACCACCAGGTCGACCGACTGCTCCTCGAACGGCAGATCCTCGTAGCCGGCGACGCGCAGATCGAGCGCGACCGCGCCGGCGCCGCCGGGGGCGGTCGCGGCGAGGATCCGATGCGGCATCCGGTTCGCCGCCAGCGCGTCGAGCTCGGGCAGGCCGAGCTGCAGCGCGTAGTAGCCGAACATGTCCGAGACCAGCTCGGCCAGCGCCTCGCACTCCCAGCGCAGCACGTACTGGCCGGCCGGCGATGCCAGCCAGCGCTGCCAGTCGCTGACCGGGCCGGACTCGGGCGGCGACGGCTCTGCCTCCGGCCGCGGTGCACCGGCCGGGCCGCCGGCCGCGGCGCCCTGCTCCGGCGCTTCGCTCGGCGGCGGCGCCTCGTCGGACCTGTTCTCGACGATCTGCATCGATGGTGCATCCCTCATCGGGCCGATTTTTGCGGATCGATGTGCCGGCTGCAAGCCGCCGCCGCGCCGGCCGACCCGCCCCGTTTGCCCGGCCGATCCGTCCAGTGATCGGGAAATAGCAGCAGTCGATCACCGACGCTGTGCTAAATTCGCTTCCGCGTTGACCGATTGTCTCGGCAAAACAACCGTTTAGGTAAGAAACGTGCGACGAATCCTCAGCAGGTTCGCTATGCCGGTCGCGGCTGCCGCCGTCGCGACGGCCTGCAGCAGCCTGCCACAGCAGGCACCGGTCACGGCCCAGGCACCGGTCACGGCCGCGCCGACACCGGTCCCGGAAGTCGCCGTTGCAGCCGATGATCCGGCCGACAATCCAGCTGGTGGCGACACCGGCAGCATCTACAAGCCGCTGCCGCCGGTCGTCCGCGAGACCCCGCCGCTCGACGAGATCGCGCGGATGAACCTGGCCAAGCGCGATCTCTGGGACCGGATCCGTGCCGGCTTCGCGATGCCGGAGCTCAACACCCCGCTGGTCGCGCAGAAGGAACGTTTCTATCTCGAGAAGCCCGACTACCTGCAGCGGATGTTCGACCGCGGCTCGCGCTACCTGCACCACATCGTCGAGGAGATCGAGAAGCGCGGCATGCCGACCGAACTCGCGCTGCTGCCGTTCGTCGAGAGCGCGATGAACCCGACCGCGCTGTCGTCGGCAAAGGCCGCCGGCCTCTGGCAGTTCATCCCGTCGACCGGCAAGCAGTACGATCTGTCGCAGAACTGGTGGGTCGACAACCGCCGCGACGTGGTCCAGTCGACCCGCGCCGCGCTCGACTATCTGCAGTACATCTACGAGATGCACGGCAACGACTGGTTCCTGGCGCTGGCCTCGTACAACTGGGGCGAAGGCGCGGTCGGCCGTGCGGTCAAGCGCAACCGCGCGCGCGGCAAGCCGACCGACTACCTGAGCCTGTCGATGCCGACCGAGACCCGGCACTACATCCCGAAGCTGATCGCGCTCAAGCACATCGTCCAGCGCTCGGCCGAGCTCGGGCTCAACCTGCCGGACCTCCCCGATCGTCCGTATTTCGTGACGGTCGAGAAGACTCGACCGATCGACCTCAAGCTCGCGGCCGAATTCGCGCAGATGAGCATCGCCGACTTCGTCGCGCTGAACCCGGCCCACAACCGGCCGGTGATCGCCGCGAGCAAGAACAATGTGCTGAAGATCCCGGCCGACCGGATCGACGCGTTCACCGCGGCGATCGCGCGGCATGAACTCGAGGAGAAGGTGTTCGCGAGCTGGCAGCCGTATACGCTGAAATCGAACGAGACCCTCGACGACGTCGCGCGCCGCGGCAACGTGACGACCGCCGAGCTGCTGCGCGCCAACAGCATCTCGCCGAACGTCCGGGTGCTGGCCGGCACCCGGATCCTGGCACCGCAGAAGCTGGTGCAGGACGAGTCCCAGGTCGAGGAGTTCGCCGGCGCCCGCGTCTATCAGCTGGTCAACGTGCCGCCGCGCTACCACCGGGTGAAGAAACGCGAAACGCCGGCGACGATCGCCCGCAGCTACAGGATCTCGCTCGACGAGCTGCGGGCGCTCAACGGCAATCTGAACAAGACCCGGCCCGGCTCGCTGCTGCTGGTCCGGCGCGCGACGACGCAGACCGTGCTGGTCACCGAGACCGGCCAGCGCCAGGTGCTCCGGCAGGCGCCGGCGGCGACCCGGACGGCCGCGCGGCGGGAGACACCCGCCAGGGTCGCAGAGAGCGGAAAGGCGACCGCGGCCGTCGTGCCCGTCACGGCAACCGAGGCCATGCCGGTCACTGCGACCAAGGTCAGTACCCGTGCGGCGTCGAAACCAGCCGCCAGGCCGGCCGCGAAGTCGCCGGCGGCCGCGAAGTCGGCAAGAGCGGCCGCCAAGCCGACCAGAGCGGCCGCCAAGCCGGCAAGAGCAGCCGCCAAGCCGGCAAGAGCAGCCGCCAAGCCGGCAACAGCGACCGCGAGGCCGGCAGCGGCTGCCAAGCCGACCGCCCGCAGCACGCCGAGATCGGCGACGTCGCAGGTCGCCCGCTCGGCGAGCTGACCAGGCCTGCCCCTACGGGTCGACAGGCCCTGGCAGGCTGGGAGGCTGCGGGGCCGTCCTTCTGCCGCGCAGCTTCCTAGGCCGCGTCGAGCTGGCGCACCGCCGCCAGCAGCGTCCGGGTATACGGATCGGCCGGCGCCGCGAAGACCCGTTCGACCGGGCCGCGTTCGACCACGACGCCGTCCTTCATCACCAGCAGCCGGTGGGCCAGCGCACGGATCACCGCGAGGTCGTGGGTGATCAGCAGGTAGCTCAGGCCGTAGCGCTGCTGCAGCGACACCAGCAGCTTCAACACCTGCAGCTGCACCGTCAGGTCGAGCGCCGAGGTCGGCTCGTCGAGCACCAGCACCTTCGGCCGCAGCACCAGCGCCCGCGCGATCGCGATCCGCTGGCGCTGACCGCCGGAGAACTCGTGCGGATAGCGCGGCGTCATCGCGGCGTCGAGGCCGACGTCGGCCAGCGACTGCGCCACCTGCGCCTCGCGCTCGGCGCGCCCGAGCTCGGGCCGGTGCAGTTCGAGCCCCACGCCGACGAAGCGGCCGACGGTCAGCCGTGGCGACACCGCATTTAACGGATCCTGGAACACCATCTGGAAACCGCGCCGGGCGGCCCTCAGGCGGGTCGCATCGAGCTGGTCGATCCGGTTGCCGGCGATCCGGATCTCGCCCGAGGTCCGGCCGGCGGCGAGCCGCAGAATCGACAACGCCAGCGTGGTCTTGCCGGAGCCGGATTCGCCGACCACGCCGAGCGTACGGCCCGGCGCGAGATCGAGGTCGACCGCCTTGACCGCCTCGAAGCGGTGGCGCCGGAACCAGCCGGCCCGTGATTCGAAGACGCAGCCGAGCCGCCGGGTTGCGAGCACCGAGCCGGCGTCCGGGTCCGGCGGGTCGCTCATCTCGCTGACCATCCGCTGCGGCCGAGCCTCGATCAGCCGCCGGGTGTCCGGGTGCTGCGGTGCCTCGAAGACGTCGGCGACGCGGCCCTGCTCGACGATCCGGCCCTTGCTCATCACCGCGACCCGCTCGGCGAACGACCGTACCAGCGGCAGGTCGTGCGTGATCAGCAGCACCGCCATGCCGATCTCGCGCTGCAGGTCCGACAACAACGCGATGATCTGCGCCTGCACCGTGACGTCGAGCGCGGTGGTCGGCTCGTCGGCGATCACCAGCCGCGGCCGGCAGGCGAGCGCCATCGCGATCATCGCTCGCTGGCGCTGGCCGCCGGACAGCTGATGCGGCAGATGATCGCAGCGCCGCTGCGGTTCGCGCACCTTGGTCAGGTCGAGCAGCTCGATCGCATGCGCCCGGGCCTGTTGCCGGGTCATCCCCTGGTGGCGAACCAGCACCTCGCCGATCTGGTCGCCGATCGAATAGAGCGGGTTCAGCGCTGCCATCGGCTCCTGGAAGATCATCGCGATCTCGCGGCCGCGCACGTTGCTCAGCTCGCGCTCGCTCGCCGCCAGCAGATCCTTGCCGGCGAAGCGGATCGAGCCGCCGTAGCGCGCCTCGCCGATCAGCCGCAGCACCGCATGCGCGGTCATGGTCTTGCCCGACCCCGACTCTCCGACCAGCGCGAACCGCTCGCCGCGCCCGACCGCGAACGTGACCTCGTCGACCACCCGGACCGCCCGGCCGTCGCTCTCGAAGTCGACGGTCAGATCCGCGACCTCGAGCAGCTTACCGGACGTCATCGCGTCAACCTTTCTTGGGGTCGAGGGCATCGCGCAGCGCCTCCCCGATGAAGATCAACAGCAGCAGCAGCCCGACCAGCACGCCGAAGGTCGGCAGCGAGATCCACCAGGCGTCGAGATTGGCCTTGCCCTGCGCCAGCAGCTCGCCGAGGCTCGGCGTCGACGGCGGCACGCCGAGACCGAGGAAGTCGAGGCTGGTCAGCGCGACGATCGCCGCGCTCATCCGGAACGGCAGGAACGCAATCACCGGCGTCAGCGAGTTCGGCAGCACGTGCCGCAAGATGATCGTCCGGTCCGGCAGGCCGAGCGCGCGCGCCGCCATCACGTATTCGAGGCTGCGGTTGCGCAGGAACTCGGCGCGGACGTAGTCGGAGAGCCCCATCCAGCCGAACAGCGACAGGATCGCGAGCAGGATCCAGATGCCCGGCTCGAAGATCGACGCGAGGATCAGCAGCAGATAGAGCTCCGGCACCGATGCCCAGATCTCGATCAGCCGCTGTATCGTCAGATCGACGCGGCCGGCGAAATAGCCCTGGATCGCACCGAACACGATGCCGAGCAGCATGCCGATCGCGGTCAACGCCAGGCCGAACAGCACCGAGATCCGGATGCCGTAGATCAGCCGCGCCAGCACGTCGCGGCCGCGATCGTCGGTGCCGAGCCAGTTGACCGCTGACGGCTCGGCCGGATTCGGACTCGGCGCGAAGTAGTTCAGCGTATCGAAGCGGTAGTGGTTCAGCGGCCAGATCGCCCAGTTGCCGCCCTCGGCGAGCCGCTGCTGGATGAACGGATCGAGGTAGTCGGTGGCGGTCCGGAAATCGCCGCCGAAGGTCGTTTCCGGATAGTCGTGAAACAGCGGGATATAGGTGCGGCCGTCGTAGCGGACCACGATCGGCCGGTCGTTGGACAGCAGCTCGGCGAACAGCGTGACGACGAAGATCACCGCGAAGATCCACAGGCTCCAGTAGCCGCGGCGGTGGCGCCGGAAGCGGCGCCACGCGCGCCGGCCCGGGCTCGGCAGCGCCGGCGCCGTCATCCCTGGTGCCCGGAGAACTTCACCCGCGGATCGACCCAGGTGTAGGCGAGATCGGTGATCAGCTTGGTCAGCAGGCCGATCAGCGAGAACACGTAGAGCGCACCGAGCACGACCGGATAGTCGCGCTTGAGGATCGCGTCGTAGGACAGCAGGCCGAGCCCGTCGAGCGAGAACAGGCCCTCGATCAGCAGCGAGCCGGTGAAGAACGCGCCGACGAACGCCGCCGGGAACGCGGTGACCAGCGGGATCAGCGCGTTGCGGAAGACGTGCTTGTAGAACACCCGCCGCTCCGACAGGCCCTTGGCGCGCGCGGTCAGCACGTACTGGCGCCGGATCTCCTCGAGGAAGACGTTCTTGGTCAGGATCGTCGTGACCGCGAAGCTGCCGATCACCAGGCACGCGAGCGGCATCGCCAGGTGCCAGAAATAGTCGAGCACCTTGCCGATCAGCGACAGCTCGGCCCAGTTGTCGGAGGTCAGTCCGCGCAGCGGGAACAGCGACCAGAACGAACCGCCGCCGAACAGCACCAGCAGCGCGACGCCGAGCACGAAGCCCGGGATCGCATAGCCGACCAGGATCGCGATACTGGTCCAGACGTCGAAGCGGCTGCCGTCGCGGACCGCCTTGGCGATGCCGAGCGGGATCGACACCAGATAGACGATCAGGAAGCTCCAGATGCCGAGGCTGATCGAGACCGGCAGCTTCTCGACGATCAGCCCCCAGACCGATTTCTGATAGAAGTAGCTGTCGCCGAGATCGAAGCGAAGATAGCGCTTCAGCATTTCCCAGAAGCGTTCGTGCGCCGGCTTGTCGAAACCGTACAGCGTCTTCAGCTGCTCGAGCCGCTTGGCCTCGACCCCCTGCCCGCCGCGATAGCCGGGCACCGCGACGGTGACCTCGCCGGCCTGGCCGCGGCCGCGCAGCTCGCGGACCAGCTGGTCGACCGGACCGCCGGGCACGAACTGGATCACCGCGAAGCTGACCAGCAGGATGCCGAACAGCGTCGGCACCATCAGCAGCAGCCGCTTGATGATGTAGCTGGTCATCGGCACACGGCTCCGGCAGGTCTGCACCGGCACGTAGTTCCGGCCGGTCTCGATCGGCGCGGCGCACCGGCCGATGTCGGATGCGGCTCAGTCATGATCGCCTCGCTTCGGCGGCTGCGGCCGGGCATCCGGCCGCCAGTACCAGGTGCGCGCCATCCAGGGCATCGCCGCATAGTAGAGCGGCAGCTGTTTCGGATAGCCGAGCCGGTACAGGTAGGCGACCCGGTGGGTCGTCAGGTGGAAATGCGGCACCAGATGCCAGCCGTGGCGCAGCACCCGGTCGAGCGCGCGGGCAGCGGTCTCGAGCTCGTCGCGGCTGCGCGAGCGGACCAGCCGGTCGATGATCTTCTCCAGCACCGGCTCGCGGATGCCGGGCAGGTTGTCCGAGCCCTGCTCATCGGCGGCAGCGGCCGAGAACATCGAGCGCAGCTCGTTGCCCGGCGTGCTGCTCATCGGAAACGAATGGGTCGTCACGTCGAACTCGAAATCGTCGAGCCGTTTCTGGAACAGCGCCGCATCGGTGGTCCGCAGATTGACCCCGATGCCGAGCTTGGCGAGGTTGCGCGCCCACGGCACCGCGAGCCGCTCGAGCGTCGATGAATAGCTGAGCACCTCGAACTCGAACGGCTGCCCCTTGGCGTCGCGCAGCCGGCCGTCGGCGGCGACGTCCCAGCCGGCCTCGTGCAGCAGCTGGCGCGCCTGCCGCAGATTGTCGCGCAGTGACCCGGGCGGATCGGTGTCCGGCGCCATCGGCACCTCGCCGAACACCGCCGGGTCGAGCTCCTTGCGGAACGACTCCAGCAGCGCGAGCTCGGCCCCTTGCGGCTTGCCGGTCGCCGCCATCGGGCTGTTCGAGAAATAGCTCGACGTGCGGGTGTACTGATTGAAGAACACCTGCCGGTTCATCCACTCGAAGTCGAACGCCAGCGTCAGCGCCTTGCGGACCCGGACGTCCTTGAACAGCGGCCGGCGCTGGTTCATCGCGAACCCCTGCATGCCGTTGACGTTCGAGTTCGGAAACGCGTGCTTGATCAGCTCGCCGTCGCGATAGCGCCGGCCGAGATGGCCGCGCGCCCAGTTCTTCGCCGAGTTCTCGAACATCCAGTCGTAGACGCCGGCCTTGAAGCCTTCGAGCCGCGCGGTCTCGTCCTTGAAGTACTTGTAGACGACCCGGTCGAAGTTGAACATGCCGCGGCGCACCGGCCGCTCGGCGGCCCAGTAGTCCGGCAGGCGGCGGAACGCGATCGACTTGCCGTAATCGACGCCGTCGAGCCGGTACGGGCCGCTGGTGATCGGCTCCTGCTGCACGACCTGGTCGAACGGCAGCCCGGCGCCCCACTTGCGCGAGAACACTGGCAGCCCCGACGCGATGATCAAGTGCAGCTCGTGGTTGCGCTGCTTGAACTCGAAGCGGATCACCCGCTCGGACACGACCACGACCCGGGCGACGTCGGCGAAGTAGTTGGCGTAGCGCGGATGGCCGAACTTGCCGGTCAGCGTCTCGAACGAATGCTTGACGTCCTCGGCGAGCACCGGGTCGCCGTTCCAGAACTTCGCCTTCGGATCGAGCCGGAACGTGATCGACAGCTCGTCACGCGCGAACTCCATGTCCTCGGCGAGCAGCCCGTAGACGGTGAACGGCTCGTCCCAGCTCTGGTCGGCGAGCGTCTCGAACATCAGCTCGCCGACGCCGGCACCGGCGATGCCGCGCAGCGTGAACGGATTCAGCTTGTCGAACGTGCCGAAGCCGTCGCGATTGACGGTGCCGCCGCGCGGCGCGTCCGGATCGACATAGTCGAAATGGCGGAAGCTTGCCGGGTATTTCGGCTCGGCGCCCCAGGCGAGCGCATGGGCAGCCGCCGCCGGCCGCGGCAGCACCAGCGCGGCGATCGGCGCCAGCAGCGCGGCGCCCGGCACGAGCAGCGCAGCGCAAGGCGCGAGCAGCGCGGCCAGCGCCAGCACCGCCGCGGCGCGCGCGGTCACGAGGCTCGAGCTGCGGGCAGGCCGACTTGGTCGCATGGGCCGGCCGATGATAGCTCAGCCGCCATGCCGCCTCGGAGCGGTGCTCAAGGCATCCAGCAGGGGATACAGCTACGCCTCCCAAGGATTGATGACGTCCAGGCCGGCAGCCCGGAAGGGGCCTGTGTCGCGCGTGGCGACGATGAATCCGTAGACAAGGGCGATCGCTGCGATACAGGCATCGGCAGTCTCGATCCCACTGCCTGCCTTGCGAACCTTCGCCATCAGTTCGGCATAGGCGTTCGTGCAGGCCATCTCGAAAGGGAGCACCCGCCCCGCGAACATCGGCAGCACGCGCCTCTCCAGATGCTCATGGAGTGCCGTCCGGCGTTTTCCGGCCGGCATCAGCGCGACACCGGCGCGCAACTCGGCCACGGTCATTGCCGACAGGTAAAGCGTTTCCAGCGGCTGCAGGTCGATCCACTCACTGACGCAGACTTCGGGCGATGGGCGTAGCGGCTCGGAAACCACGTTTGTATCGAGCAGGATCATTCGAAGTTTGCCGCACGCGCTGGGTTTCTTTCGCGCACGCTCTCGAAGATCGCGAATTCCTCATCGGTCAGCTTCACCTTGCGACCGATCTCGGTCAGCAGCGAACCCAGCTTGACCCGGCCTTGCGGCTTCACCGCGGATTCCAGGATATCGCGCATTTCGGCCTCGATGCTGCGGCCGTTTCGAGCGGCCCGCACGCGGATGGCGCGATGCACCTCATCGGGTACGTTCCGGACGGTGACAGATGGCATCTTTCAAAATCGCAGATCGATGAAAATTCTTGCATCCTATCGAAATGCAAGCGACATCGCAATCATCATCGGCCGCGAACCTGGGGCGTCCAGCGCTGTCGGGCGCCTCGGCCGGGCGGCACGCACTCGGACGGCACGCACTGGCATGGTCGATAGCGCGTGCTCGCGGCCGGTGATATCTTCCGGGGCACGATCCGACTCTGGCGTCCCACGACGATGAGCATCGGCCTGACGGTTCGCCAGTTGCAGCTGGGCTTTCACGGTGTCCGGGTGCTGCGCGGCGTCGACCTCGAGCTCGCTGCCGGCCGGCTGACCGGCCTGATCGGGCCGAACGGCGCCGGCAAGTCGACGCTGTTCAACGCGGTCTCCGGGCTCTACCGCGCCGACGGCGGCAGCATCCGGCTCGGCGACAGCGAGACCGTCGGGCTGCGGCCCGACCAGCTGCTCGGCCGCGGTCTGGTGCGCACCTTCCAGCTCGCGCGCGGCTTTCCGAAGCTCAGCGTGTTCCAGCACCTGATGGTCTACGGCCGGGCCCAGCCCGGCGAGCGGCTGCTGGCGGCGCTGACCGGCAGCGCCGCGGCCCGCGCCCGCGAGGACGAGCTCGCCGAGCGGGCGCTGGCGATCGCGGCGCGGCTGCGGCTCGCGCCGCTGGTCGACAATCCGGTCACCTCGCTGTCGGGCGGCCAGAAGAAGCTGGTCGAGATCGGCCGGGCGCTGATGGCCGAGCCGCGGCTGCTGCTGCTCGACGAGCCGATGGCCGGCGTCAACCCGGCACTCGCCGACGAGATCGCCGGCCACCTGACCGCGCTGAACGCCGAAGGCATCACGCTGTGCCTGATCGAGCACGACATGGCGCTGGTTCGCCGGCTCTGCGACCCGGTGATCGTGATGGCCGAAGGCCGGACGCTGACGCAGGGCTCGTTCGAGCAGGTCGCGGCCGACCCGCGGGTCCAGGAAGCCTATCTGGGGCGGCGGCATTGACCGCGCTGGTCGTCCGATGAACACCGCCGCGGCCGGCGCGCCCGGGACCGGCGCCTCAGCGACCGGCGCCTCGCCGACCGGCGCCGCCGCGCCAGCGCCGGTGCTCGCCGCCGATGCGATCGTCGCGGGCTACGGCGCCGCCGAGCAGATCCTCAAAGGCGCGTCGCTGACGGTCGGTGCCGGCGAGATCGTCACGATCATCGGCCCGAACGGCGCCGGCAAGTCGACGCTGCTGAAGACGATCGCCGGGCTGGTCGCCGCCAGCGCCGGCCGGATCACGCTGGCCGGCCGCGACGTGACCGCCCTCGACGCGCTCGGCCGGGCCCGGCTCGGGCTCGGCTTCGTGCCGCAGGAGCGCAACGTGTTCGGCACGATGACGGTTGCCGAAAACCTCGAGCTCAGCGGCGGCCGCGAACCGGCGCGCGGGCGTACCCGCAGCGAGGCGCTCTACCAGCGCTATCCGATGCTCGCCGACAAGCGCCGTGCGCTGGCGCGGACGCTGTCGGGCGGCCAGCGCCAGATCCTCGCGATGGCGATGGGGCTGATGCAGGACCCGGTGCTGCTGCTGCTCGACGAACCGACCGCCGGCCTGTCGCCGCGCGCCGCCGACGAGCTGTTCGACGCGATCGTCGCGCTGAACCGCGGCGGGCTGCCGATCCTGCTGGTCGAGCAGCATGCGGTCGAGGCGCTGGCGATCTCGACGCGCGGCTACGTGCTGGTCGCCGGCCGCAACAGCCACGAAGGGCCGGGGCCGGCGCTGGCAGCGGATCCCGAGATCCGCCGGCTGTTCCTCGGCGGCTGAGACCATCGACCGCAGCAGAGCGACCACCCCCGAACTTCAGAGTGACCGACCTTTCGATCCGACCTTCAGACCGCCGCGAATTCCATCCAGGAGAACCCGATGACCGACCGAGCCGCCCCATCCCGCCGCCTGCTACTTCTCGGAACCGCCGCCGCTGCCACGGGCGTGCTGATGCCGCCGGCGGTACGCGGCCAGGCCGGCGCGCCGATCCGGCTCGGCACGCTGACGCCGCTGACCGGCTCCGGCGGCAGCTACGGGCCGACGATGGTCCGCACCGTCCGGGCGGTGATCGACGAGGTCAACGCCGCCGGCGGCGTGCTCGGCCGCAAGATCGAGCTGATCTCGGAAGACGACCAGACCAACCCGGAAGCCGGCGTGCGCGCCGCCCGCAAGCTGATCGACGTCGACCGGGTCACCGCGATCCTGGGCACCTGGGCGTCGTCGGTGACCACCGCGGTCGCACCGCTGTGCTGGGAATCGAAGACCTTCCTCGCGACCGTCTCCGGCGCCGACGCGATCACGCTGCTGCCGCATCAGGGCTATTTGGTCCGGACCCAGCCGAACACCACGCTGCAGGGCCGCAAGTTCGGCGAGTTCGCGATCGACCAGAAGGCCAAACGGGTGTTCTTCCTGTCGCCGCAGACGCCGTTCGCCAAGAGCCAGTACGAGAACATCAGCGCAGCGGTCAAGAAGGCCGGCGGCGAGACCGCGCAGCTGATCTACGACGACAAGAAGCCCTCGTACCGGACCGAGGTCGACGAGGCGCTGCGCTTCAAGCCCGACGCGATCATCTTCGGCGGCTACACCAACGACACCAACGTGATGCTGAAGGACGTCTTCCGCGCCGGCTTCGCCGGCGTCAAGATCGGCTTCGGCTACTCGATCAACCAGAAGCTGGTCGAGAGCGTGCCGGCCGACGTCGTCGAGAAGTCGTTCACGATCTCGCCGTCGTCCGCCGAGGGCTCGCCGGCCTACGCGCGGCTGACCAAGCTGATCGGCGTCACCTCGCCCGATCCGTACACGACGCAGATCTACGATCAGATCAACCTGATCCTGATGGCGATCGCGGTGGCCGGCGAGGCGAGCGGCACCGCGATCAAGGACAACATCCGCAAGGTGTCGCAGGCGCCGGGCGGCGCCAAGGTCAGCAACGCGCTCGACGGCCTGAAGGCGATCGCCGCGAAGCAGCCGGTCGACTACGACGGCGCCAGCGGCCCGTGCGACTTCACCGATCTCGGCGACATCAGCGACAGCAACTTCCGCTACGAACAGGTCCGCGACGGCAAGATCGCGCTGGTCAAGGTCGCCTGATGCCGGTGCTGCAGGCGCTGCTCAACGGCATCATGGCCGGCACGCTGATCGCCGTGCCGGCGATCGGCTTCACGGCGATCTTCGCGGTGCTGCACTACCCGAACTTCGCGATCGCCGCCTACGCGACGATCGGCGCGTTCGCCGCCTGGTGGTGCAACACCGCGCTCGGCGTGCCGGTACCGGCCGCGCTGGTGGTCGCGTTCGCGGTGACCGGCCTGGTCGGCGTCGTCGCCGAGACCGCGGCGCTCGACCGGCTGCGCGGCGCCGGCGCGCTGACCGTCGCGATCGCGTCGATCGCGCTGAATCTGGTGCTCGAGAACATCGTCCGCTTCATCTTCGGCAACGACCTGCGCGGCTACGACCTGCCGCTGTTGCGCGACCTGCGTTTCGGCGAGCTGCGGGTCAGCCCGCAGCAGCTGCAGAGCCTCGCGCTCGCGATCGTGATCATGGCCGCGCTGTTCCTGTTCCTCTACCGGACCCACTTCGGCAAGTCGATGCGCGCGGTCGCCGACAACCCCGACCTGGCACGGCTCAAGGGCATCGACCCGAAGCGGATCGCCCGGGTCACCGTCGTGATCGGCGCCGGGCTCGCCGGCGTCGGTGGCGTGCTGCTCGGGCTGGACACCTCGATCGATCCGCTGACCGGCTATCGGGTGCTGCTGTCGGTGTTCGCCGCGGCGGTGCTCGGCGGACTCGGCTCGATTCCGGGCGCGGTCGCCGGCGCGCTGGCGCTCGGCATCGCCGAGGAGCTGGCGCTGCTGGTGGCGCCGGCGACCTACCGGACCGCGGTCGGCTTCGCGGCGATCCTGCTGATGCTGACGCTACGTCCGCGCGGCCTGTTCGGCGACCGCGCCATCTGAATGAAACGACCCCCACACTCGCTGCGCTCGCTGCCCCCCGGGGGGGCGTCTCAGCGCCTTCGGGCGGCCGGGCGGCGCTGAGGGCCGATCGCATGCTCGCATACCTAATCTTCGCGCTGACGATCGGCGGCATCTACGGCCTGCTGGCGCTGAGCCTGAACCTGATCTGGGGCGGCGCCGGCCTGGTCAACCTCGGGCTCGCCGGCTTCTTCGCGGTCGGCGCCTATGCATCGGCGCTGACCACCGGCGCCGGCGCGCCGGTGCTGTTCGGCTGGGGTGCCGCGCTGCTGGTCGGTGCGATCGCCGGCGTCATCGTCACCTTCGCGACCTTGAAGCTGCGCGACGACTATCTGGCGATCGTCACGCTCGGCTTCGCCGAGGTGATCCGGCTGGTCGCGCTCAATGAAGCCTGGCTGACCCGCGGTGCCGACGGCATCTCCGGCATCCGCGCGCCGTTCAAGGCAGCGCTCGGCAGCGACGGCTTCAACCTGTTCTACCTGGCGCTGGTCTCGGTGCTGGTGCTCGCGGTCTGGGCGCTGCTGCGCCGGCTCGACCGCTCGCCGTACGGCCGTGCGCTCAAGGCGATCCGCGAAGATCCGCAGCTGGCCGCGTTCGCCGGCAAGGACGTGCTGCGTTTCAAGTGGCAGGCGTTCGCGCTGTCGGCGGCGATCGCCGCGCTGGCCGGCGCGCTCTACGCCCACTTCCAGTCGTACGTCTCGCCCGACCATTTCCAGCCGCTGATCACGATCTACATCTTCCTCGCGGTCACCGCCGGCGGCGTCGGCCGGCCGAGCGGCGCGTTGTTCGGCGCCTACCTGGTGGTCGCGTTCCTCGAGGCGACCCGCTTCGCGACCGAGCTGATTCCCGGATTGCAGCCGGTCCAGGTCGCGGCGGTCCGCGAAGCGCTGATCGGCCTCGCGCTGATCCTGATGCTGCAGCTACGGCCGCAGGGTCTGTTCCCGGAACGGATCCCGCGTGCCGCCACTCCGGCACGCAGCCCGGTCGCCGCCCCACCGACCTGATCGAGACCATCGATGGCAACGAACACCCCGCCCCCCTTTGCAGCAACGCCCGCATCTGCCTCGACTGCCTCTGCTTCGTCCGCATCTGCCTCGATTGCATCCACCGCCGCGATCGCCGCCGAACTCGAGACGCTCGGTGCCGCGCTCGCCAGCCCGGGCCAGCCGGATCCGATCTTCACGGCGTTCGCTGGAGCGATGCAGCGGCTGGTCGGCCACCAGCTGCTGACGCTGCTCTACGTCGACGGTGACGAAGTCGCGCGGATCTTCTCGACCCGGCCGGCCGAATACCCGCTGCTCGGCCGCAAGCGGATGGGGCCGACGCCGTGGGGCGATCACGTGCTGCGCGACCAGCGCACCTTCTTCGGGCCCGACAAGGCGGCGATCCGCTGGGCGTTCTTCGATCACGAGCTGATCGAGCGGATGGGCCTCGGCGCGGTGATCAACGTGCCGTGCCGCCATGACGGCGCGGTCGTCGGCACGATCAACCTGCTCGGACCCGAGCACTGCTATCGCGCCGAGCAGGTGACGCCGGTCGCGGCGCTGGCGCCGCTGCTGGTGCCGGCGTTCCTCGCAGCGCGGGCGGCGGCGCGGAAGAAGGACTGAAGAACCGGCGCCCCCCGGTCAGGCCGCCGCCCGGTCCCCAGCGACCGGCTGCCGGGCCGACTCGACCGCATCGCGCGCCGCCAGCAGCAGCGCCGGGTCATTACGCGCGAGCCGAGCCGGATCGCTGAGCCAGCGCCGCCACAGGCGCGCCGCCGGCTCGCCGTGATAGAGCCCCAGCAGATGCCGCGCCAGCGCGCGGACCTCGACACCGTGCACCGCCTGCCGCTGCAGGTAGCCGACCATCGCGTCGACCACCGCAGCGCGCGACGGCCGCACCGCGGCGCCGGTGCTGCCGCCGATGCCGCCGATTCCGTCGGTGCCGCCGATGCCGTCGGTGCCGTCGGTGCCGGTCAGCAACCACGGTTCGTGGTACGCCCGGCGCCCGTACATCGCGCCGGCGAGCCGGCCGCGCCAGGCGTCGCCGTCGGCCAGCGTCTGCAGGCCGCCGTTGAGCTCGAACGAATAGTCCGGAAAGTCGGCCGCCAGCCGCTCGACGACGCCATAGCGCAGCGGCGGCACTTCGCGGTTCTCCTTCGGGCTCAACCCGTGCAGCCAGGCGTTGCGGGCATGGACGATGAAGCGCCGGCAGCCGGCCGCGCCGACGGCACCGACGAAATCGCGGACGAACCCGTAATCCTCGGCCCGATCGAGGCCGATCCGGTGCTTGACGGTGACCGGCACGTCGACTGCGTCGACCATCGCGGCGATCCCGGCGGCGACCGTCGCCGGCCGCGCCATCAGGCAGGCGCCGAACGCGCCGTCCTGGACGCGATCGCTCGGGCAGCCGCAGTTCAGGTTGATCTCGTCGTAGCCGAAGCCGACGCCGATCCGCGCACAGGCGGCGAGCGCGGCCGGGTCGTTGCCGCCGAGCTGCAGCGCAACGCGGCCGCCCTCCTCGCCGCGGCCGAGCAGCCGCTCGCGATCGCCGTGCTGGATCGCCTGCGTCGTGATCATCTCGGTGTAGAGCCAGGCGTCACGCGACAGCGCGCGGTGGAAGGTCCGGCAGTGGCGGTCGGTCCAGTCCATCATCGGGGCCACGGAAATTCGGAAGTCTTTGAATTTCAATAAAATCTCTTAACTATCAATAGTTTGCAGATCTTTTCCGCTTGGCTCATCAGGTCGCGTTCGAGCCCTCTTTGCCTCATTTTGACCACTCGGTACTGCATCTGGTGCTACAAAATTTTTTTGTAGCACCGAAGGAGGCGCCCTCCTCATGGGATTGTCCCTCGCAAGCGAAAAGACGGGTCTGTAGGCTGCACAGCTCGGCTCCACAGCAAGAAGGATGGGAAGCTCGTCCATACGACAGGTCGAGAGGGCGCGAGCCGCTGAAGCGAAGATTGCAGCCCCGGAGCGCAAGGTCGGGCAGCCAACGATGGAACTGGGACGTCCTCAAAAAATGCGCCAGGCCGGCGTATGGCTACCGGCGCCAACACCTCGGGCTACCGGCGCCAACATCTCGGCGATCCACAACTTGATCGTAGGCATTCACACGGCAGCCGCAGATGCGCTAGACTGAAACTGCGACTCGAACTCGCACCTCCGACTCACCGCTCGACATCTTCCAATGTAGGTCTGCCGATTCACCAGCGATCGCCTGCACGTGGTGCCATCCCCTGGCACCGGCGCCGCATGGCTAGTACGTAATGCGCGATGCGCCTCTGGGCGCGATCGCACGCACCGCCTGGTGACTCGGCAATGAAGATCTACAGACCCATCGCGGGCGGGCAGCCTGCCGAACTCGCACAGACCGCTACTCCGCGCTTGGAATCCATCCAGGCGCTGCGTGGAATTGCCGCGTTGCTCGTCGTCTTCAATCATGCGGCGCTGATCGCCGACTCGATCCAGCGGCCCGGCTGGAACTCCTGGCTCGTTCCGACGACCGCCGTTGCCGAGATGGGCGCGATCGGCGTGGACCTGTTCTTCATCATCAGCGGATTCGTCATGGCGTTGACGGCTTCGCGATTTTCCGGGATCTGGGGCGCGAGCACCTTCCTTGCGCTGCGCTTCGTTCGTATCGCTCCGCTCTTCTATTTGGCGACCCTGCTGATGGTCGTCAACCTCTTCAGGGCCGATCTGCCCTTGGATCCCTCGGGGCTGCTGAACTCTCTGACGTTCATCCCGATCTTCGACGACGCGGACTACTCATGGCCGCTGCACTATCTGGGCTGGACTCTGTCGTTCGAGTTCTCCTTCTACGTCCTAGTCGCCCTGCTGATCGTTTTCGGTTGCGGTGCCCGCCCGTATCGCTTGCTGGTCGTGATGATCCTGGCACCAGCGGCAGGCTATCTGCTGCGCGCTGACTCCGCCGCCTGGAAGATCTTCACCAACCCGCTGATGTGGGAGTTCGCGCTAGGCGTCATCGCCTGCATTCTCTGGCAGAGGCGGCGAATGCGGGCGCTCCGTACTCCGTGCACGATCCTTGCCATCGTGTCTATTGCAGCGTTGGCGGCCGCTCTCTATGTCGGCAAGGCAGCCCTGCAGCCGCTGCACCTGGACGTCGCAATCGGGAACGCCAGCGATGGTGGCGGTACCGTCGACGGTTCCACGAGCCCGACCCGGGTGCTGTTCTGGGGTATCCCGATGTTCCTGCTGTTCTGTGCAACGGCCGGCTACGCGGACCTCGGCGGCAGCGTCGTTGCGAAGTTGCTCAAGCATTTGGGGGATGCTTCGTACTCGATCTATCTCTCCCACCTGTTCGTCATCATGGTCGTCGACGCTCTGGTCGAGCGAGTCTATGTCCATCCGGATCTGGTTGTCGTCGCGGTCCTCCCCATTTCGGGCATCGTCGGTTGGCTCGTCCATCGGACCGTCGAGAAGCCGCTGCTGGTTCGCGGGCAGCGACGGGTTCGGCAATGGACCGTCCAGCACACTCCCTCCGGTACTTGATTCCCTCTGATTGGCGGAGTTCGGGGAAAGTGCCGTGCGGACTAGGATTCCAGCCGTCCCGCGCTCGCGCCCAGGGTGACGAGAAGCTCGTCGAGTTGCTCGAATGCCTCGGTAAATCCACTTGTACTTTCGGACGCGATGGCGGCGTCGAGCGCTTCCTTCGAGGGATAGAGGTCGTGCACGACGACCCGTGTCTTGCCGCCGCTTTCTTCGAAGGTCACCGTGGTGATGGCGCCGTCCGGGCTCTCGTCATTGGTCCAGGAGAGGCGCGAATGTGGCGTCACCTCGAGGTACTTGCCGAAGAACGCTATGGGTTCCGGGTTCCCGGCGAACACCAGTCGATACCCGCCCTGGACACGAACATCCATCTCGCAGGAAAGCAGGGTCAGGCCGGTTGATTTCGGCACCCACCAGCGCTTGAACAGCTCGGGCCGGGTCCACGCTTCGAATACGATGCGTGCCGGGCCATTGAAGGTTCGCGTGACCACGAGCTCACGCTCGGACTTCCGCGCTACCGTCGTGTCGTTCTTCATGGGGTCAGCTCCACTTTTTCTTTCTGCGTTCATCGACCTGTTCCCGCCGTTTCAGTTCCTCGACAACCTTGTCCAGCTCGTCGAAGCGCGCAGCCCAGCGCTGGCGGTACCGCTCGATCCATGCCGCCTCCTCTCCCAGTTGGCGCGGCCCAAGCTTGCAGGTCCGCACGCGGCCGACCTTCTCTGTGGTGACGAGTCCCGCCTGCTCCAAGACGCCGACATGCTTCTTCATGCCCGTCAGGGTCATGTGGAATTTCTCGGCAAGGTCCGTGATCGAGGCGTCCGCACGCCCGAGCTGCTCCAGAACGCCGCGTCGTGTAGCGTCCGAGAGCGCGGCGAACGAGGCATCAAAGCGGCTCGAGCCATACTGAACCATATGGTTCAGTATATAAGACCCGTTGCGGGCATGCAAGGGAGGCCGGCTGGCGGTACGACTGGGCCAAGCCCGGGTCCGAGCAGGTGCGAGCGGCCGCGCTGACGCGCCGGCGGTACCGGCAACCACGGCCGCCGACGTCGCTCAGGCTGCGGCCGGCCGCGGCCCGATCGGCATCGAAAGCCGCAGCGGCACGCCGCGGGACCGGCCGACTGCGATCCTCAGCGCCAGTCCGCCGACGATCGTGGCCAGTTGCATCATGATCGCGACGTCGTCGCCGGCGCCGGGATCGACCAGCCGGCGCCACGCCAGCGCGAGGAACGTGCCGTGGACCGCGTTGAACAGCCCGCAGACGGCATTCAGGTGCCAGCCCAGCCACCAGGTCGGCTGCGGCGCGGCGCGCATCCAGGCGAAGCGGATCATCGCAGCGCCGTAGACCAGACCGATCCACGAGAACAGCACCGTCAGCGCGCGCGCCGACGCGATGCCGCCGGCCAGCACCACCAGGCCGAGCGCGAACAGCACGATCCCGAGCAGCTTGAAGTGCCAGCCGCGAAAGCGTTGCAGGTCGTGCTTCCAGCGAATCGCGGTCCACGCCAGCAGGCTGATCGCCAGCACGCAGACCGTCAGATAGACGAACTGGATCGTCTCGGCCCCGCCGCTGCCGGTCCGGCTCAGCAGCAGCGGCCCGACCGACACACAGACTGCGACCAGGATCAGCAACAGCGCCCGTCCCCAGGCGCGATGGCGCGGCGAGCCCTTGGTCGACAGCAAGGCCACCCAATAGCAGCCGAGCGCAGCCGAGCCGACCACGATGTGGCCGACGACGGCGGAATAATGTTCGATCATGAAACCTCCCGATCGGGCTGGTAAGGGAACGGCAAGCGCTGCCGGATGCAGCGACACGCGATCGGTTTACGCTAGTAAACCGATCACCAGGGTAGCGCTTGGATTTACACTTGTAAAGTGCCGATCGCGAAACCGAAGGCGAAGCCGAAGCCGAAAACCAGCAAACCGATCTCGGAGCAGACGCGCGTCGCGATCCTCGATGCGGCCTGGGCCCTGATCGCGGAGAGCGGCCGAGCCGACGTCGGCCAGGCCGAGATCGCGGCGCGCGCCGGCGTCAGCCGTCAAACCGTCTATCTCGCATTCGGCGGCCGCGCCGGACTGCTGGTCGCGATGCTGCGCAATCGCGACCGGCAATCGCGTCAGGTAAGGCGCCTGCACGAAGTCGGCAACGGCAGCGATGCAACGCCGCGCGCGCTGTTCGACTTCCTCGGCGCCTGGCTCGACTATCTGCCGGTGATCTACCCGGTCGGCATCCTGCTCGACGCCGCCGGCCTGCATGACGCCGAGGCGGCGGCGGCCTGGAACGACCGGATGCGCCACGCGTTGTTGCATGGTGTCCGCACGATCTGCAAACGGATCGACGCCGCTGGCGGACTGGCGCCGGGCTGGCGCGCCGAGCAGGCGGCCGACCTCGCCTGGAGCCTCGTGCATCCGACCGCCTGGCGGCTGCTGGTCGTCGATGGCGGCTGGAGCGCCGCCGCGTTTCGCCGCAGCCGCTTCGCGCTGATCGACCGGACCTTGCTGGCCGAGCAGGCACGGCCGGCTATACCGATCGCCGGACCGATCGCCGGACCGATCGCCGGGCCGGTGGCCGTGCCCGGTGACCGGACCGGCGCCGCGCCCGCCGCCGATCGCGTATCCTTGCAACGCCCGGCCGTGAGCAAGCGATCAGCGAAGAATCGATCAGCGAGATGAACCGAGACACCCGGATCCGCAGCGTCACCGTCCACGTGCTCGAAGCGCCGATCGACGGCGTCTTCGCCTATTCGCAGGCGTGGTACACGCGGCGCGGCGCGATGCTGGTCGAGATCACCACCGAAGCCGGGCTGACCGGCTGGGGCGAGGCGTTCGGCCCGGCCCGGATCACCGCGGCGGTGGTCGAGCATCTGAAGCCGCTCGTGATCGGCGCCGATGCACTCGCCTGCGACGCGCTCTGGGAGCGGATGTACAACGGGCTGCGCGACCACGGCCAGCGCGGCGTCGTCGTCGAGGCGATCAGCGCGATCGATATCGCGCTCTGGGATCTGCGCGGCCAGCATTTCCAGGCGCCGATCCACGCACTGCTCGGCGGGCCGATCCGCAGCGAGGTCGCCGCCTATGCGACCGGGCTCTATCGCCGGCGCGACGACGACCATGCGCGCTATCTCTGCGAGGAGGCGGCCGGCTACGTCGAGCGCGGCTTCGGCGCGGTCAAGCTCAAGACCGGCTTCGGCGTCGATCACGACATCCGGATGACGCAGGCGGTGCGCGACGCGATCGGCAGCGACGTCCGGCTGATGGTCGACGCCAACCACGGCTACGACGTCGCCGATGCGCTGCGCTACGGACGCGCGGTCGCCGACCTCGACATCGGCTGGTTCGAAGAGCCGGTGATGCCGGAGGACATCGATGGCTATGTGCAGCTGCGCGCGGCGCTGCCGATGCCGATCGCCGGCGGCGAGGCCTCGTTCGCCCGCTACGGCTTTCGCGATCTGCTGGTTCGCCGCGCGGTCGACATCCTGCAGCCGGACGTGGCGGCGGCCGGCGGCATCTCCGAGTGCAAGAAGATCTTCGACATGGCGAGCGCGTTCGGCGTACGCTGCAATCCGCATGTCTGGGGCAGCGGCGTCACGATCGCGGCGTCGCTGCAGCTGCTGGCGGTGGTGCCGGACGTACCGCCCGGCCTGTTCCCGGTGGCACCGATGCTGGAGTTCGACTGCACCGAGCACCCGATCCGGCAGGCGATCCTGACCGAGCCGCTCGCGCCGGCCGGCGGTCGGATCCGGATCCCCGACCGCCCCGGCCTCGGCATCACGATCGACCGCGACGCGCTCGCGCGGTTCGCGGTGCGCTGACCGGCTTCCGGTGACCAGGCCTGCGCGCCGCCGGCGCGGGCGCATCGGCGAAGCGGGCCGGCAGCGGCGTCACGCCGCGAGGCGTCGACAGCGTGCGCGTGCGACCGGCACCGGGTGCTTCACGTCGACCACGACGGCGCCGACACTGGTACGCAGATAGTCGAACAGGCCGGCCAGGAACAGCAGCACCCCAGTCATCTCGAGAAATTCTTCGACCAGCACGTAGACCGCATACGTCATATTGTCGGTGCCGAACTGCTGCGCATGCCGTGCCTCGGGCATCTCGACGCCGATCGCGCCGGAGAAGAACAGCACGCCGCCGGCAATCATCCGCGTGCGCACCGGCCGCGGCAGCGCGCGCAGCGCAAAGCCGGCGAACGCGGCCGCGAGCCCGACCGCGAACAGCGCGCCGGGGATCACCCAGGCCCACCAGAGCAGACCGGTCGTGACCGACGGGAACAGCTCGCGCATCGGCCGGATCGTCAGTTCGTGCAACCCGGACAGCTCATCGGCGGCGAGGTAGAGGAACAGCAGCGCGAGCGCCGTCCAGTGCAGCGCATAAGGGGCGCGCTCGGCGAGCCGCACCCGCGCGACCACCGCCAGCCCGAGCGCGCCGATCAGCAGCTGCAGCCCGGAGAAAAACGTCGGCAGATTCGCTTCGAGCCCCATGTCGAACAGGTCGACCAGGCCGTAGACGCCGCCGTATCCGGCCAGATGCTTGACCGACTGCAACAGCAGGTGCGCCAGCGACAGCGCGACGATCGTCCAGCCCAAGGCCTCGACGATCCGGTTCGAATCGATACTGATGCGCGAATCGGGAAACGACATGAGCGGTACTTCGAATGGATTCCGATCGATTATCCATAGTGCCGGGGCGCTCCGACCCATTTCGATCCCCGTAGCGCCGTCTCGGCCCGGCAGTTGTCGGCTGACCGCAACGGATGCCACGGTCAGCCGGGTGTCGATCGTGTGAACCGGCGAGGCCGCGCCGATCAAATGCCGAGTTCGATCAGCACCGGCTGATGATCGGAAGACCGGCTCTGTCCGTCGACGACGATCCGGGCCGCGCGCGGCAACAGGTCTTCGCTCAGATAGATGAAGTCGCACGGATAGGCGCTCGGCCACTGCTCGCGATCGTGCACCCCGAGCGTCGGCGGATGCGGCCGGTCCGGATGCAGCGCCGTCCACGCATCGCAGAGTCGCGGCGAATCGTCGGCGAACGACGCCTGCATCCGCTGGTGCTCGGCGCTGTCGGGCCGGTAATTGAAATCGGCGGTCAGGATCGTCGCGGTCGTGTCGGGCGAGGCGGCGAACGGGCCCTCCGCTGCCGGCTGCCTGCCGGCAGCACCCGGTCCCTCGCCGGCTGCTGCCGCCCGGGCGCGGCGGCTGGCTGCCGCATGCGCGGTACGAACCGCCTCGACCTGGGCCGCGCGATTGGCGGCCGAGTAGTACTCGAGATGCGTCGTCATCACCCGGATCGGGCCGAGCGGCGTCGTCAGCGTCGCCTCGATCAGCAGCCGCGGCATGCCGGCCTTCGCGCCGGCTTCGGGCCACGGCAGCTGATGGCGCAGCACGCGCCCGACCGGCAGCCGCGACAACAACAGGTTGCCGAAGCGGCGGCGGCCACCGCCGGCCCGCGGCAGATCGACCGCCGGGCCGGCGATCGCCGCGAAGCCGGGCAGCAGCGCCGCCAGTTCGGCGAACTGATCGCCGCCGCTGCTGCCGTCGAGGTCGTCGAAGCCGTCGGCGACCTCCTGCAGGCACAGCACATCGAAGTCGGCGAGCGCGCGCGCGTCGGCGACGATCCGTGCCGGATCGACACGGCCGTCGCAGCCGCGGCACCACTGCACGTTCCAGCTGACGAGCTTCATCGGTTGCGCTCCCGGGAGCCTGTCGGAGTATGGTGCGCGTCCGGCACGCCGGAATGACCGGGCGAACCGCGGCGACGCCGGTCCGTCAACAGAGGCAGCGCTCCGGACGCCAGCCGTAGATCCATTCGAGCGCGTCATGGAAACGCGCCGGCGTGCGGTCGGCCCAGAGATCGTTGCGGACCGCGCGCTCGATGCCCTTGGCATGATAGATGCGGCCCATCTCGCGGGTCGACAATACCATCCGCGCGCAGCGGGTCGCCCGTGACCGCTGATAGCGATCGAATGCCGCCGGCCAGTCGCCGCGGTGCGCGGTCACGGCGGCGCCGAGCGTGACCGCATCCTCGAGGGCCATGCAGGCGCCCTGCGCCAGATACTGCATCATCGGATGCGCGGCGTCGCCGAGCAGCGTCGCGCGCTCCCGGCTCCAGGTCGCGATCGGCTCGCGATCGGCGGTCGCCCAGCGGCGCCAGCTCTTCGGCAGGTCGAGCAGTTGCCGCGGCAGCGGATGGATGCCCTGGAAATGCTCGAGCACCTCGGCCTGGCTGCCGTCGGTGACGCCCCATACCTCGGTCCTGCCGCTGTGGAACGTCACCACCAGGTTGAACTGTTCGCCGCCGCGCAGCGGATAGTGGACCAGGTGGCAGTCGGGGCCGACCCAGATCGCCGGATAGTTCCAACGCAGATCGGCCGGGAAGTCGGCCGCCTCGACGACCGCTCGATAGACGACGTGGCCGGTCACCCGTACCGGATCGCCAACCAGTTGCTCGCGGACCGCCGAACGGACGCCGTCGCAACCGATCAGCGCGACGCCGCGCAGCGTGGCGCCATGCTGGTCGCGGACCGTGACGCCGTCCGGATCCTGCTCGAAGCCGACCACCCGCGTCGAGGTCCGGATCCCGACCCGGCCGGTCGCCTCGGCGCCTTCCTGCAGCGCCCGATGCACGTCGGCGCGATGGATCACGGCGTACGGGTTGCCGAAACGGGCGCGGAACGCGGCATCGAGCGGCACGTCGGCGACGACTCGCGCGTCGAGCGCGTCGAGCATCAGCATCCGCTCGGTGAATACCGCCAGCGCACGGGTCCGCTCGCCGACGCCGAGCGCATCGAAGGCCGCGAACGCGTTCGGGCCGAGCTGGATACCGGCACCGATCTCGCCGATCTCGGCTGCCTGCTCGAGCACGACGACGTCGAGGCCGCAGCGCACCAGTGCCAGCGCCGCCGCCAGCCCGCCGATGCCGCCGCCAGCGATCACGACCGGATCACCGCCGTGGTCGGATCTGGTTGCCATGGGTCTCCCGCTGCTGCAGGCCCCGACTATACGTCAGCCGCGTCGGCGGGTAGCGGCTCGGTATCATCGCGCGATGCCATCAGACCCGTCCGCCGACCGCGCACCGATCGCGCTGATCGGCTGCGTCGACCCGGCCGATCAGGCGCAGTGGCTTGCGGCGCTGCGGCAGGCGCTGCCGGGCGAGCGCGTCGAACCGGCCGGTGAGATCGTCCGGCCGGAACAGGTCGAGGTCGCGATCGTCGCCAATCCGGACCCGGCCGAAGTCAGGCGGTTCAGCGGCCTGCGCTGGCTGCAGAGTCTGTGGGCTGGCGTCGAGCGGCTGGTCGCCGAACCGGCGTTCGCCGCGCTGCCGATCGTCCGGATGGTCGATCCGGGTCTGACGCGGGCGATGACCGAGGCGGTGCTGGCCTGGACGCTCTACCTGCATCGCGAGATGCCGGCGTACCGCGTGCAGCAGGCCGCCGCGCAGTGGCGGCAGATCCCGTACCGGCGCCCCGGGCAGCGGCGGATCGGCCTGCTCGGTGCCGGCGCGCTCGGCGCGGACGCGGCCCGGAAGCTCGCCGCGGCCGGCTTCCCGGTGACCGCCTGGAGCCGCACGCCGAAGACGCTCGACGGCATCGCGACCCGGCACGGCCGCGACGGCTTGAACACGGTGCTCGCGACCAGCGACATCCTGATCGTGCTGCTGCCGCTGACCGGCGAGACCCGCGGGCTGATCGACGCCGCCGTGCTCGCGCTGCTGCCGGCCGACGCCGGCATCATCAACTTCGCGCGCGGGCCGATCGTCGTCGCTGCCGATCTGCTGGCCGCGCTCGACGGCGGCCGGCTGCGGCACGCGGTGCTCGACGTATTCGACCAGGAGCCGCTGCCGCCGACCAGCCCGCTCTGGCGCCATCCGGCGGTCACCGTGCTGCCGCACATCGCGGCCGATTCGGACCCCGACACGGCGGCGGCGATCGCGGCGGCCAACATCCGGCAATGGCGCACCACCGGCCGGATCCCGCCGGCGGTCGACCGGGCACGCGGCTACTGAAGTTTCAGCCGGCCCGCCGCTGCAGCCGCCTGCCGTGGATCTCAGAGCGTTTCGCGGATTTGCCGGTACGCTGCCGGCAGCAGGAGCCGGAATCTGGGAAAGCGCTTGTGGATCAAAGAGTTAGTGGCGTCCCGTAGGGGATTCGAACCCCTGTAATCACCGTGAAAGGGTGATGTCCTAGGCCTCTAGACGAACGGGACCGGTCCTGATGCACCGTCAACGGCTACTGCAATAACGGCTGTTGCTGGTGGAGGTAAGCGGGATCGAACCGCTGACCTCTTGCATGCCATGCAAGCGCTCTCCCAGCTGAGCTATACCCCCGAGCAAGCCAGCGAGTATAGCGGCGCCATGCGATGGCGGCAAATCCCGGGGCAACAATGCGGGGCAGCAATGTGCTGCGGCAGCGATGTGCCGGGGCAGCGCAGTCGGCCGGCGCGTTACCACCGGTTACGGCTTCTCCATGGCAACTTCACCGCGGTTCGCCCGGATCTGCACGCTGCCAGCGCACGATGGCGTCACGGGGCGTTTCGATCGTCCCGAGGAGCCTTCGATGAGCAAGCCGTTGATTCGACCGGATAGCCAGCGCCGCCGCCTGCTCCGGTTCACCCTGCTGGCGGCGGGACTGGGCGCCAGCGCGCTGACGCTGCCGGCAGTGAGCCAGGCGCGGACCGATCTTTCGATCCGGATCGGGCCGCCACCGCCGCCGCGGTTCGAGCGGGTACCGCCGCCGCGCCGCAGCCATGTCTGGTCGCCGGGACACTGGGAGCTGCAGCGAGGCCGGTACGTCTGGATCGGCGGCGTCTGGCTGCGGGCACGGCCCGGCTACGTCTACCAGGCACCGGCATGGCAGCAGCGGGACGGCCGCTGGAGCTACCGGAGCGGCCACTGGGACCGGGACCGCGACGGCGTGCCGAACCGCTACGACCGGCGGCCGGCCGATCCGCGTCGCGGTTGAAGCGGCGCGGGGGCGGTCAGCGCAACTCCTCGACCCGGATGCCCGAACGCATCGCCGCGACGACGACCTGCGCGCGGGTGGTGACACCGAGCGCGCGCAGGACCGCGCTGACATGGACCTTGACGGTGCCTTCGGCGAGCGCGAGCTCCCGGCAGATCGCCTTGTTCGGCAAGCCGAGCAGCATCAGCTTCAGCACGCCGCGCTGGCGGTCGGTGAGGCCGAGGTGGCGGCCGTCGCTGTATTCACGCACCGGCAGCCGGATCGGCCGGGTGGTGCCGGGCACGGATGGCGGCAGCCGCCCGATCGCGGCATCGCGCAGCACCCGCCGGTGATCGTCCGGCACGCTTCCCGGCGCCGGCAGCAGGTCGGTCGGGAATGCCGGCATGCCGGCCAGCGCGCGGCGGATCGCCGCCAGCACCTGGTCGAGCGCATAGCACTTCGGGATGAAGCCGGCCGCCCCCGCGGCCTGGCACGACTGCACGGTGGCTGGATCGTAGTTGCCGGAGACGGCGATGACCTTGATGCCGGGCGCCCGCCGCTTGAACGCGCCGATGGTGGCGATGCCGCAGGCGTCCGGCAGGTTCAGGTCCAGCAGCACGAGCTCCGGCGGCCGATGCCGGTCGAGCAGCCGGAATGCGTCCTCGAGGGCGCCGGCGACGATGACGATGACGTCCTCGGTCATCATCTCGAGCGCCGAACGCAACGCGCCGCGCATCATCGGATGATCGTCGATGACGAGGATCGTGCAGGGGAAATGCTGGGTGCTGCTGGTGGGGTTCATGCGCGCGTTCCGGTCGAACAAGCGATCGTGCGCGAACCGGCCACCAAACTGCACCACGAGAAGCCGGCCCGCATTTTTGTTTTCCAATCGTTGCCTCCCGCGCCACAAATGTCAATCGGGGGCGGTTCGCCCACGATATAGGCCGGCCGGCCGAACCGGTTCGGGCACAATCGCCCGGCCGCCGTTCGCCCGAGCCTGGAAGCCCGATGCTGCAACTTTCGACGCCGACCCTGGTCGCGCTGGTGCTCTCGCTATTGTTGACCGGGCTGATCGCCGGCCTGCTAGCCGGCCTGCTCGGCGTCGGCGGCGGCATCGTGATCGTGCCGGTGCTGTTCTGGATCTTCGGCGTGCTGAAGCTGCCGCCGTCGACCTCGATGCACCTCGCGGTCGCCACCTCGCTGACGACGATCGTCGCGACTTCGTGGGCGTCGATGCGCGCGCATCGGCGCAAGGGCGCGGTCGATCACGATCTGCTGTGGCTCTGGGGCCCGGCGATTTTCGTCGGCGCCGCCCCCGGCGGCCTCGCGGCGAAGTTCATCGACGGCAATTGCCAGCGGCTGATCTTCGGCACCATCGCGCTGCTGGTCGCGATCAACATGGCGGTGCCGAGACAGCGGCACATCTCCGAC
>JBFWQR010000014.1:0-72554 GCA_050249335.1 Lautropia sp. | reverse complement strand
AACACGGGGAGGGGAGATGACCGATACGACCGCGCCGGACCCGGTACCGCGCCCGCCGGTCGCCGCGGTGACAGGCGCGCGGCGCGGCATCGGCGCCGGCATCGCCCGCGCGCTGGCCGCCGAGGGCTTCGATCTGGTGCTGCTCGACATCGTCCGCGACGCCGCTGCCGAGCAACTGCTGGCCGAACTCGCGCAGGCCGGCGGCCGCGCCCGTTTCGTGGTCGCCGACATCGCCGACGTCGGGCAGCGCGAGACGACCGCTGCGGCGCTGTTCGACGCGTTCGGCGCACTCGACTGTCTGGTCAACAACGCCGGCGTGCAGGTCGAGGTCCGCGGCGACCCGCTGGAGACGACGCCCGAGAGCTTCGACCGCGTGCTCGGCGTCAACTTGCGCGGCACTTTCTTCCTGACCCAGGCGGTGGCGCGCCGGATGATCGCCGCCGCGCCGCTGCCCGGCCGGCACCGCGCGATCGTCTCGATCTCGAGCGCCAACGCGTTCTTCGTCTCGCCGGACCGACCCGAGTACTGTTTCTCCAAGGTCGGCCTGTCGATGATGACCAAGGTGTTCGCGCTGCGGCTCGGCGCGGCCGGCATCAGCACCTACGAAGTCCGCCCAGGCGTGATCCGTACCGACATGACCGCGCCGGTCGCCGACCGCTACCAGCGGATGATCGCCGGCGGCTTCACGCCGATCGCGCGCTGGGGCGAGCCGGAGGACGTCGGCCGGGCGGTCGCGGCGCTCGCGGCCGGCCGGCTGCCGTTCTCCACCGGCGACGCGATCCATGTCGATGGCGGGCAGCATATCCACCAGCGCTAGGAGCCAATCGTCCGCCGCCGATCCCTTCCCGAAATCCGACAGGCTCCTGACACGAGGCCCGGTTGACGTCGCTCACGGCTCTGCTCGGCGCACTGGGCCGCCAGGCGCGCTGGGCGCTGGTGGTCGGCGTCTTCGCCGGCATCGCGATCCCGCCGCTCGCCGCGGCGCTGCGGCCACTGCTGGCGCCGGTGGTGATCGCGACGCTGACCGCCGCGCTGCTGCGGCTCGACTGGACGCAGCTCGCCGCCGCAGCGGTCCGGCCGGCGCTGCCGCTCGCGCTGACCGCCTGGATGCTGGCCGTTGCACCGCTCGCCGCCTGGCTGGTCAGCGGTGCGCTCGGCCTTGCGCCGGACCTGCGTCTGGTGCTGCTGCTGCAGGCGGCGGCACCGCCGATCGGCTCGGCTGCGGTGTTCGTGCTGATCCTCGGTTTCGATGCGGTGCTGGCGATGGTCGTGACCGTCGCCGCGACACTGCTGCTGCCGCTGTCGCTGACGCCGCTGGTTGCGCTGTTGCTGCCCGAAGCCGGCGTCCGGGTCGACCTCGCCGCGTTTTTCGTGCGGGCGTCGCTGCTGGTCGCGCTGCCGTTCGTGCTCGCTGCGATCCTGCGTCGCGCGATCGGCGTTGCGCGGCTCGCTGCCGCCGACGACATCGTCGGCGGCCTCAACGTGGTGCTGCTCGCGGTGTTCGCGATCGCGGTGATGGACGGGCTGACTGCGCGGCTGCTCGCCGACCCGGCGACGATCCTGCGGCTGCTGATCGTTGCCTGCGCTGCTGCGGTCGTGCTGCATGCGGCCGGCTGGTGGTTGTTCCGCCGTGCCGGTGCCGATCATGCGCTGAACGCCGCGGTCACCAGCGGCAATCGCAACATGGGGCTGATGCTGGTCGTCACCAGCGGCACTGCCGGCGAGACCTTCGCGCTCTACGTCGCGATCGCGCAGTTGCCGATGTACTTCGCGCCGCTGCTGCTGTCGCCGCTCGCGGCCCGGCTGAGGAGCCGTTCACAGTGAGGACCCGTTCACGGGTTCGGAAGCCGCGCCGGCTATCATCGCCGCCATGAAGCCGCCGCTCCATCCGCTGGTCGCGATCCTGCGCGGCGTCCGTCCCGACGAGGTCGTCGCGATCGGCCGCGTGCTGGTCGACGCCGGTATCCTGACGCTCGAGGTGCCGTTGAATTCGCCGCAGCCGCTCGACAGCATCGCGCGGCTCGCCGCCGAGCTCGGCAGCCGCGCGCTGGTCGGCGCCGGTACGGTGCTCGATCCGCAGGCGGCGCGTGACGTCGTCGCCGCCGGCGGCCGGTTGATCGTGATGCCGCACGGCGATGTCGCGGTGATCCGGGCCGCCAAGGCCGCCGACGCGCTGTGCCTGCCCGGCGTCGCCACCGTCACCGAAGCGTTTGCCGCGCTCGCCGCCGGAGCCGATGGCCTCAAGCTGTTCCCGGCCGAGCAGCTCGGTCCCGACGTGCTGAAGGCCTGGCGCGCGGTGTTGCCGCCGGCCTGCCCGGTGTTCCCGGTCGGCGGCATCTCGCCGGCGCGGATGGCGCCGTTCGTCGCCGCTGGCGCCAGCGGCTTCGGCATCGGCAGCGCGCTCTACCGGCCCGGCAAGCCGGCTGCCGACATCGCGCGCGATGCGCAGGCGTTCGTCGCTGCCTGGCGCGAACTGGCACCGAAGGCCGCCGCATGACGATCTCCCCGGATCGTTCCGGCGATCGCCCGAAAGGGCCGCCGCTCGAGATCGGCGATGCCGGCCGGCAGTTCGGCATGGAGTTCCATCCGACCGGAGCGCACGGCCGCGCGCGACAGTGCGCGTTGCTGCGGGAACATTCGCGGTAGATTGTCGGAGCGGCCATGCCCGCCGCGGATGCGACGGCGCCTGCGCCGCGTCGGCCCCGCAAAAGAAACCTCCAGCAAGGAATCTCCGATGAAGTCAGTGTTCAAGTGGCTCGCAGGCGTTGGCCTCGGCCTGGCCGTGGCGTCGGTGGCGAGCGCGGCGGTGTTCGCTCCGTCCCCGCGCACGACGCCCGCCGATCGCGTCAGCGTCGAACCAGGCTCGGGCATGCAGATGCTTCAGGTCGCCGAGCGCAAGACGGCGAAGAAGGGCAAGCGGGCTCAAAAGGCCAGGAAGGCAGCGCCGGCTCCCGCCAAATAGACCGGCGGATAAACCGGCAGGTAGACCGGCGAAACCGGCAGGTAGACCGGCGGATAAGCCGGCGGGTAGACCGGCGAGCAAGCCGGCATTCGATGGCCGGCGGATCGGTGGCGAGCCGGTCCGCCGGCCGCGCGGTCGCAGTCGCGGCCGCGATGATGGCGGTGGTGCTGGCGGTACTCGGGTTGCCGGCCTGCATCGGTGTCGCCCCGGGCGGCACCGCTCATGACCCGAATACTTCCGGCCGGCTGCCGCGGCTGCTCGCGGTTGCGCGTGCCGCCTGGCACGACTGGGGTGAACAAACCGTCGTCGTCGCCCGCGACGGCCGCTTCTGCGCGCTGATCGACGGCGACTGCACGGTAGTCGACGACGGCTGCGGCCTGGAACAGGCGCCGGCGCAGTGTCCGCTGGTCGATGACTACTGGGACAGCGTGCGCGGCGCGTCCGGCATCCATTTCGCGCACGACTGCAGCCGCGCGCCGGTCTGCCGGGCACGCTGGCCAGCCGACGCGGTGGTTCCGCCGATCGACACGCCGGCCTGGTCGGCAGCATTCATCAGCACGATGATGGCGCGCGCCGGTTTCGATCGCGCAGCGTTCCGCCAGACGCCGTACCACGCCGACTATGTCGTCGCCGCGCGCGATCGATCCACCTGGGCGTTCGACCTGGTGCCGACGCCGGCACGGGCCGAACCCGGCGATCTGGTCTGCACGACCCGCTTCGCCAAGCGGCCGCAGCTGACGCCGGCCGAGATCGACCGGATTCTGCCGAGCACCGTCCCCGGCGGCCCGACGCCGATGCATTGCGACCTGGTCATCGCCGTCGATCCGGCGGCGCACCGGCTCGACGCGGTCGGCGGCAACGTGATGCAGGCGGTCTCGCGGGTCGTGATCGACCTCGACGACGATGGCCGCGTCTCGCCGGTGCTCAATCCGGCGCGGCCGTGGTTGCTGGTGCTGAAGCTGGCGCCGCGCTACCGGCCGAGCCATTGACAGCCATCGGTTTCTGGACGCAATATCCGATGTCCGTATCCTGTATACGGTATCCATCTACCCGAACGAGGAGCGCGCGATGTCCCGTGTCCGGTCCGCTGCCGTCTGCTTCCTGACTTTCGGTGCGTCGCTGGCGGCCGCGCTGGCATTGGCGCTCGCCCCGCTCGCCGCGTCGGCCCAGGCGTCCTGGCCAACGCGCACGATCCGGCTGGTCGTGCCGTTCGGCTCCGGCGGTCCGGTCGATTTCAGCACCCGGCTGGTCGCAGGCAAGGTCGCGGAGCAGATCGGCCAGTCGGTGATCGTCGAGAACCGGGCCGGCGGCAGCGGCAACATCGGCGCGGGCCTGGTCGCGCAGGCGGCACCCGACGGCTATACGTTTCTCGTCACCGGGGTCGGGCCGCTCGCGATCAATCCGCACCTGCTGTCGAACGTCCCGTTCGATACCGCGCGCGATTTCGTCCCGGTCGTCACCGTGGTGCAGTATCCGCAGGTGCTCGCGGTCGGCGCCAAGGTGCCGGCCAAGTCGATCGGCGAGCTGATCGCGCTCGCCAAGCAGAAGCCCGATGTGCTGAACTACGGCTCGGCGGGCGTCGGCACGTCGGGCCATCTGATCACGGAGAGTTTCCTGAGCGCCGCCGGCATCAGGATGACGCACGTGCCGTACAAGGGCGGCGCGTCCACACTGCAGGGCATGATGAGCGGCGACATCGACGTCGTCATCGACGGCCTGCCGTCGTTCATGGCGCATCGGGAGTCGGACCGGATCCGCGTGCTGGCCGTGTCGTCGGCCGAGCGCTGGCCGCTCGCGCCGGATCTGCCGTCGCTCGCCGAAGGGGCCAAGGTTCCCGGCTTCGATTTCGTCAGCTGGGTGATGTTCGTCGCGCCGCGCGGCACGCCGCCGGAGATCGCCGATCGCTTCGCCGCCGAGGTCAACAAGGCGCTCGCCGATCCGTCGGTGCTCGAGCGGCTGCGTACGCTCGGCGCGATGCCGCGCGGCGGCACGCCGGCCGACGCGGCGCGCTTCCTCGCCAGCGAATCGGACAAGTGGAAGCGGGTCGTCGAGACCTCCGGCGCCAAGCCGAACTGACCGGGACGACCGGAGGAGACCGTCAGTGACCGCACGCATCGCCTCGAGCACGAGCCCCTACGGCTGGAAGGCGCGGATCGGTCTGATCGTTCCGTCGACCAATACGGTCAACGAGCCCGAGTTCTGGCAACTCGCGCCGCGCGGCGTCTCGATCCACACGAGCCGCGTGCTCGCGACCGGCCCGTCGGACCGCAATGCGTTCGTCCGGATGGAGCAGGGGCTCGAGCTGGCCACCGAGCAGCTCGCGACCGCCGAGGTCGACGTCGTCGCCTACGGCTGCACCACCGGTTCGATCGTCTGCCCGCTGCCGGAGCTGGTCGAGAAGATGACCGCGAAGGCCGGCGTGCCGTCGCTGACCACCGCGGCCGCGGTGGTCGCGGCGCTGCGCGCATGCGGCGTCCGGCGCGTCGCCGTCGGCACGCCGTACAACGACTATCTGAACGACAGCGAAGCGCGCTTCCTGCGCGACTACGGCTTCGAGGTCGCCCATCTCGGCGCGCTGCAGCCGCCCGAAGGCGAATCGCGCCGGACCATCGGGCGGATTCCGCTCGAGGCGAGCTGGCGGCTCGCCCATGCGGTCGACCGGCCGGACGCCGATGCGGTCTTCTTGTCCTGCACCAACCTGGCGACGCTCGACGTCATCGCCGAGCTCGAGCACGAGCTCGGCAAGCCGGTGATCACCAGCAACCAGGCGACGTTCTGGGCATGCCTGCGGATGCTGCGGCTCAACCTCGCGATCGACGGCTACGGCCGGCTGCTGCAGGAGCAGCTGGCACCGATCGACGCGGCGGCCTTCGCGCCGGCGGTGGCCGTCCGATGACAGACCTCGCCGCCGCGGCCGCTGCCTTCGACGTCGACCGGTTCCGCCGCGAGACGCCCGGCTGCGCGCGGGTGCTGCATTTCGACAGCGCCGGCTCGTCGCTGCCGCCGCAGCCGGTCGTCGAAGCGACGATCGCGCATCTGCAGCTCGAGGCCGAGGTCGGCGGCTACGAGGCCGAGGCGCGGGCCGCGCCGGCGATCGAGCGGACCTACCGGTCGGTCGCACGGTTGCTCAACGCGCGGCCGAACGAGATCGCGCTGGTCGAGAACGCGACGCGCGCCTGGGACATGGCGTTCTATGCATTCGCCCAGCGGCTCGAACCCGGCGACCGGATCCTGACCAGCGTCTCCGAGTACGCGAGCAACTGCATCGCCTACCTGCAGGTCGCCCGCCGCACCGGCGCCCGCGTGGAGGCGGTGCCGAACGACGCCGACGGCCGGTTGTCGATCCCGGCTGCCGAGGCGATGATCGCGGCCGGCCGGGTCCGGCTGATCGCGATCACCCATGTGCCGACCAACGGCGGTCTGGTCAACCCGGCCGCCGAGCTCGGCCGGCTCGCCCGCGCCGCCCGGATCCCGTATCTGCTCGATGCCTGCCAGTCGGTCGGCCAGCAGCCGATCGATGTCGAAGCGATCGGCTGCGACTTCCTGTCGGCGACCGCCCGCAAGTATCTGCGTGGCCCGCGCGGCATCGGCTTCCTCTATGTCCGCGAGCCGTGGATCACCGAGCTCGAGCCGCCGTTCCTCGACCTGCATGCGGCGACCTGGACCGGCCCCGATCGCTTCGAGATCCGCGGCGATGCGCGCCGGTTCGAGAACTGGGAGAGTCACGTCGCCGGCCGGGTCGCGCTCGGCGTCGCTGCCGACTACGCAATGGCCGCCGGCCTCGACGCGATCGCCGCCCGCGTGCAATGGCTCGCGGCGCGGTTGCGCGACCGGCTGCAGCGGATCGACGGCGTCGAGGTCCGCGATCTCGGCGCGCCCGCGCACCGCTGCGGCATCGTCAGCTTCACCTGCGCCGGGCTCGAAGCGCCGAAGATCCAGGCCGCGCTGCGCGCCCGGGATGTATTCGTATCGTCGTCGCGCGCGTCGTCGACGCCGCTCGACATGACCGGCCGCGGGCTTGCGCACCTGGTCCGCGCATCGGTCCATTACTACAACACCGAGGACGAGATCGAGCGCTTCTGCGCCGCGATCGACGACCTCCGCCCCGGGTCGCGGCCATGACGGCCGTGACCGGACACGGCGCAGGAGACGATATGCCCTTCGACGACCTGAACGCGATGATCTCGTCGGCCCGGCCGCGCTACCGGACCGCAGCGGCGTTCGTCGCCGAAGTGCTGCGCGAAGCGATCGTCTCCGGGCTGGTGCCGGAAAGCACGCCGCTGCGGCAGGACGAGATCGCCGAGCGGTTCCAGGTCAGCCGCACGCCGGTGCGCGAAGCGCTGCGGCTGCTGGAAAGCCAGGGGCTGGTCGATTTCCAGCCGCTGAAAGGCGCCGTCGTCGCGGCGCTGCGCACCGACGAGCTGGTCGAGATCTTCGATACGCGGGCCGCGCTCGAAGTGCTCGCGATCCGCCGGTCGATTCCGCGCCTGACCGACGCCGGCCTCGCCAACGCCGCGTCGGCGCTCGACGAACTCGCCGAGCTGACCGATCCGGCCGAGGCGATGCGCGTGCACCGCCGCTTTCATCTGGCGCTCTACGCCGGCGCCGGCAACCGGCTGCTGCAGCTGGTCGAAAGCCAGCTCGATGCCGCCGAGCGCTATCTGCGGCTCGAGAGCGTCGCGCTCGACAACTCGGCCGAGGATCGCGACGAGCACCGCGCGCTGCTGCAGGCGTGCCGGGAGCGCGACGCCGACCGCGCTGCGACTCTGCTCGGACCGCACATCGAGGACGGCGGCCGCGCGCTCGCCGAAAAGCTGGAGGCGGCGCGGCGCGCGCGTGCCGATGCCGGCTGGAAGCCGCGCGGGGCGAGCAAGAGATGACCGGGGCGAGCAAGGAATGACGGGGACGAGCAAGAGATGAGCACGGAGTCGGGTACGGGAATGAGCATGCAATGAGCAAGCAGCGCATGAAGGCGGTCTCGATCGGCATCGACATCGGCGGCACGTTCACCGATGTCGTCGTCCGCAGTGCCGACGGCCGGACGCAGCTCGCCAAGGTGCCGTCGACGCGCTCGGACCCGAGCGCCGCGGTCGGCAGCGTGCTCGCGTCGCTCGACGCGCGCTGGGGCATCGCGGCCGGCGACGTCGCGCGCTTCGTGCACGGTACGACGGTCGCGACCAACGCGGTGCTCGAGCGCCGCGGCGCCCGCGTCGGCCTGCTCGCGACCGAAGGCTTCACCAGCGTGCTCGAGATCGGCCGGCAGAACCGGCAGCAGCTCTACGACCTGGTGGTTCGGACGCAGACGCCGGTGTTCCTGAGCCCGGGCGCGCTGCGGCGCGGCGTCGTCGAGCGGATCGGCCCGGGCGGCAGCGTCGAGACGCCGCTCGACACCGCTTCGCTCGCGGCCGCGGTCGACGCGCTGGTTGCCGCCCAGGTCGAGTCGATCGCGATCGCGTTCCTGTTCTCGTTCGTCAACCCGGCGCACGAACGCCAGGCCGCCGAGTTCATCCGTGCGCGCCATCCGTCGCTGATGCTGTCGCTGTCGTCCGACATCGATCCGGCGTTCCGCGAGTACGAGCGGACCTGCGTGACCGCGTTCGACGCCTACGTCAAGCCGGTGCTGGACCGCTATCTGGATGCGATGGAGCGCGCGCTGGTCGCGGCGTCGATCCGCGCGCCGCTGCAGATCATGCAGTCGCGCGGCGGTACGTCGTCGTCCGCGATCGCGCGGCGCCGGCCGGTCCGGCTGTTCCTGTCGGGGCCGGCCGCCGGCGTGATCGGCGCCAACGACGTCGGCGCCCGTGCCGGCTTCCGCGACCTGATCACCATCGACATCGGCGGCACCAGCGCCGACATCGCGCTGATCATGAACGGCGAGCCGGTCGTCCGCTCCGAGGGCTACGTCGACAGCTATACGATCCGCGTGCCGATGATCGACGTCAACGCGGTCGGCGCCGGCGGCGGCAGCATCGCCTGGATCGACGCGGCCGGCGGCCTGCGCGTCGGACCGCGCTCGGCCGGCGCCGAGCCCGGCCCTGCCTGCTACGGTCGCGGCGGGCACGACGCGACGGTGACCGATGCGTCGGTCGTGCTCGGCCTGCTGAATCCGCAGTACTTCGCCGGCGGCAGCCTCGCGCTCGATCCGGCGCTCGCATTCGCCGCGATCGAGCGCACGGTCGCGAAGCCGCTCGGTCTGTCGGTCGAGGCGGCCGCGCTCGGCATCCATCGGGTCGCCAACGTCCAGATGGCCGAAGGCATACGCCTCGTGTCGGTCAAGCGCGGCATCGATCCGCGCGGCTTCGCGCTGGTGCCGTTCGGCGGCGCCGGCGCGGTCCATGCCACCGCGCTCGCCGACGAGCTCGAGATCGACACCATCGTCGTGCCGCGCGATCCCGGCGTGCTGTCGGCGGCCGGCCTGCTCGCGGCGCCGATCGAGCATGAAGCGAGCACGACCTTCATCTGCGCGCTCGACCGCCTCGATCCGCAGGCGCTGCGGCCGCAGTACGACGAGCTGCGCCAGGTCTGCGCCGGGCTGATGCGCGCCGAAGGCGTGCCGGACGATGCGGTGCAGACGAGCTGCTTCGCCGACGTCTGCTATGTCGGGCAGGCGCACTATGTCGAAGTGCCGGTGACGCTGGCCGAGCCCGATCTCGCCGCGCGGATCTACGACGCGTTCTGCCGTGCCTATGCGCAGCAATACGGCCATCACATCGAGGCGCCGGCACGGCTGGTCAATCTGCGCGTGATCCAGCGCGCGTGGCCGGGCGGGGATCGTGCCGGCGCGCCGGCACCGCACGCGGCCGACAGCGGGGACGCGGTCCCGGCCAGACGGCGTACCGCGGCCGGTCCGCACGCCGCCACCACGGCAAGCGGCGTCACCGCGCCGGTTGGTACCGCTGACCGCCGGATCCTGACCGCGCGCACCGAAGGCTACGTCGCCGCGACCGTCGTCGCACGGTCGGCGCTCGCCGCCGGCACGACGCTCGACGGCCCGGCAATCGTCGAGCAGCCCGACACCACGATCGTCGTCGAGCCCGGCTGGCAGGCCACCGCCGGCGACGACGGCGTGCTGATCCTCCGGAGGAAGCCGTGAACGCCGCGACCATCGATCCGATCACGCTCGAGGTGGTCCGGAACAAGCTCGAGAGCGTCTCGAACGAGATGCAGTTCACGCTGCTGCATTGCGCGTTCTCGCCGCTGGTCAAGGAAGGCATGGACTGCTCGGCGGCGCTGTTCACCGCCGGCGGCGAAGTGCTGGCGCAGGCGACCGCGATCCCGGTGCATCTCGGCACGATGGTGCCGGCGGTCGAATCGATCCTGCGCGACTTTCCGCCGGAGCGGATGAGCCCGGGCGAGAGCTTCATCCTCAACGATCCGTACTGCGGCGGCTCGCACCTGCCCGACGTCACGATCCTGATGCCGGTCCATGTCGGCGGCCGCCTGATCGCGTTCTGCGTCACCACCGTCCATCATCAGGACGTCGGCGGCATGGCGATCGGTTCGCTGCCGAGCGCCGCGATCGAGATCTTCCAGGAGGGGCTGCGGATCCCGCCGCTGCTGTTCGCCCGCGGCGAGCGCGTCGATCCGGCGCTCGAGAAGCTGCTGCGGCTGAATACGCGCACGCCCGATGCGCTGATGGGCGACCTGCATGCGCAGCTGTCGGCCTGCAAGGTCGCCGAGCGGCGCGTCGTCGAACTGGTCGCGAAGTACGGCGCCGACACGATCGAGGCGCTGTTCGCGGAGCTGCTCGACCGCTCCGAGCGGATGACGCGCGAGGCGATCCGGCGCCTGCCGCAGGGCAGGTTCCACTGCGCCGACTTCCTCGACAACGACGGCATCGACCTCGAGCGGCGGATCCCGATCGGCGTCACCGTCACCGTCGACGGCAGCTCGATCCATTTCGACTTCAGCGACTGCAGTCCGCAGGTCAAGGGCCCGATCAACTGCGTGCCGGCCGGCGCCCGTGCCGCGGTCAACTATGCGACGCGCGCGCTGACCGATCCGGCGATCCCGACCAACGGCGGCTGCTTCCGTCCGATCACGCTGTTCCTGCCGGAGGGCTCGATCGTCAATCCGCGCGCGCCGGCCGCGGTCAATGCGCGGCTGGTCACGATCAAGCGCCTGTGCGCGCTGATCGTCGGCGCGTTCGCCGACGCGCTGCCCGATCGCGTGCCGGCGATGCCGGGCAACGTGCTGACCGTGCTGACCTTCGGCGGCCGCCGGCCCGACGGTTCGCCGTTCATGGTCAGCGAACTGGTCGCGGCCGGCAGCGGTGCGAGTCACGATGCCGACGGCGTCGACTGCGTGCAGACCGACGGCAGCAACAGCATGAACCTGCCGGCCGAGTCGCTGATGATGGAAGCGCCGATCCGGATCCGCGACTTCTCGCTGCGGCCGGACAGCGGCGGCGACGGGCGCTTCCGCGGCGGGCTCGGCGTGCGCCGCGAATACGAGTTCCTGGTCGACGACGTTCGCGTCGTCTATCGCGGCGAGCGCCACCACACGCGCGCGGCCGGCTCGATGGGCGGCGGCGCTGGCGCGGCGGCGCGCGCGACGCTCCATCGCGCCGACGGCAGCGAGATCGCGATCGAATCGAAATCGATGCTGGTCGTCCAGCGCGGCGACCGGTTGGTCGTCGAGACGGCGGGCGGCGGCGGTTTCGGCGAGGCCGGTCGGCGCGATCCGGCGGCTCGCCGCCGCGACCTCGCGGACGGCAAGGTATCCATCGCTTTCGAATAGGGAGGTTCCTGATGAAGCTGGCTGCGAAATTCTCGATCCTGCTGGCGGCGTCGCTGCTCGCGCTGTCCGCCGTGCCCGCGTCCGCGCAGAACTATCCGACCAAGCCGGTCCGCGTCGTCGTGCCGTATTCGCCGGGCGGCTCGGCCGATCATGCGACCCGGCCGATCCTCGAGAAGCTGACCGCGAAGTACGGCCAGTCGTTCCTGCTCGAGCACCGGACCGGCGCCGGCGGCGAGATCGGCACCGGCAGCGTTGCGCGGGCGGCCCCCGACGGCTACACGCTGCTGGTCGGCGCCGCGGGGCCGCTGACGATCCTGCCCGAGCTGCGCAAGCTGAGCTACGACGCCGACAAGGACCTGGTGCCGATCGCCTGGCTCGGCGACATCGTCTCCGGCCTCGCGGTCCATCCGTCGCTCGGCGTCGATACGGTCCAGGATCTGGTCCGGTTGGCCAAGGAGCGGCCCGGCAAGATCTCGTTCCCGTCGGCGGGCTACGGCACGACCTCGCATCTGCGCGGCGAGATGCTGATGATGCAGGCCGGCATCAAGCTGCTGCACGTGCCGTACAAGAGCAACGCCGACGCGGTCCCCGACCTGCTCGCCGGCAATGTCCAGCTGATGTTCGAGTCGCTGGTGTTCGCGCAGGCGAAGGCCGGCAAGCTGAAACTGCTCGCAGTGCTCGGCGAGACCCGCCATCCGGACTTCCCGAACGTGCCGACGATGCGCGAGGCCGGCTTCCCGGACTACAACATTCCGCTCTGGTACGCGCTGTACGCGCCGGCCGGCACGCCGCGTCCGCTGCTCGAGCAGCTCAACCGCGATATCACCGCGATCACCGCCGACCCGCAGTACAGCCAGTCGCAGCTGAGCCGCGATGTCTCGGTCCGGACCTACTCCCTCGAGCGAATCGCCGACTTCCTGACCGGGCAGCGGCAGATGTACCGGACCCTGATCAAGGAAGCCGGCGTCACGCTGAACTGAGCTGCCGTTCGCGAACCGCCGGGGTCGCCGCGATCGATTCCGCGACCTCGTCGCGCAGCCATGCGCGCAACGCGACCAGCGGCGGCCAGTCGCGCAGCGCCGGCGGGTAGGCGACGAAGTACTTGGTCGCATCCTCGGCTTCGAGCGTCAGGCTCGAAACGCGCGCGAGCCGGCCGGCGCGCAGCGCGTCGGCCGCCAGCACTTCGCGGACCATCGCGAGCCCGAGCCCCTGTTCGACCGCCTGCAGCATCAACGCCGCGTCGTTGAAGGTCGCCACCGGCACGCTGCGCAGCGTTGCGCCGGAAGCGGCGAACCAGCGGTCCCACAGTTCGGCAAAGCCGAGCAGCGGCTCGTTCGCGACGGCTTCGATCGGCAGCCCGTCGAGCCGCGCGACCGTCCCGGGCGCGCCGACCGCGACCAGCGGGCTGTCGATCAACGGCTCGTCGAGCAGCCCCGGCCAGCCGCCGAGCCCTTGCCGCAGCGCGACATGGAATCCTTCCCGCTGCAGGTCGACGACCTGCTGCGACGTATGCAGCTCGATCGTGATTTCCGGATGCCGCTCGCGCCAGCGGCTCATCCGCGGCATCAGCCAGCGCTGTGCGAACGACGGCAGTGCCGTGAGCCGCAGCCGTTCGGTCGACCCGCCGGCGAGCGCCGCGGCGCTGCGCGTCGCGGCCTCCAGTTGCGCCAGCGCCGCCTCGACGCCGCGCGACAGCGCCTCGCCGGCCGGATTCAACGCGATCCGCCGGCCGCGCCGCTCGAACACCGCGAAGCCCAGCCGGGTCTCGAGCACGCGGATCTGCTGGCTGACCGCGCTGTGCGTCAGATGCAGCGCCGACGCGGTCGCGCGCAGGTTGTGGGTCTGCGCGGCTTTGAGGAAGACCGGCAGCGTCTGAAGCGGAAGGCGCGGGTTGTCGGGCATTCTGGAAAGAATAACTGACCAAAATGGTCGAGACAAGTCGCTTTTCAGCGCCTGACTGGGTAGGTATTCTGACCATACCCGAGGGTTCATCGCCAGGCGAATCGCGGGCCGCCTTCCAGGAGAACGACATGGTCCTCGCGCCGTTGCTGATCGCCATCGATCCGCGTCAACTGATCGAGTTGCTGCGGGTGCGGCTGGCGCGAGGCTGGCTGCCGGTGCAGTTCGCGCCGACCGAGGCGGGCACGGCAGGCAATCCGGCAGCGCGGACCGCGGCAACGCGGCCGGCCACCGGGTCGCTCGACGGGCTCGACGACCACCTGCAGCACGATCTCGGTCTGCGCGATTGCCGGCCGCCGGTGCGGATCCCGGGGCGGGGCAGGGCGGCGGACTGGTGCTGACGAGGCTCGGTCGCGGCCGTCGCCCCGATTCGGGGGCTGTCGGCCCTGCGGCCGCCGAGCCTCGCGTCAGCTGCCGGCTGGCGCGGCCAAATCGCTGCGCCGCTCGATGATCCGAGACACCAGTCCGTATTCGGCCGCTTCGGTCGCCGACATCCAGTGGTCGCGTTCGATGTCGCGCAGCACCCGCTCGAGCGGCTGACCGGTCTCGCGCGCGATCACCGCGGCGATCCGCTCGCGCGCCCGCAACAGCTCGCGCGCCTGGATCGCGATGTCCGAGGCCGGCCCGACCACGCCGCTGCTCGGCTGGTGGATCAGGAACCGCGTGTTCGGCAGGCAGACCCGCCGCTCGCGCGGCACCGCCAGGTAGAGGTGGGTCGCGGCGCTGCCGACCCAGCCGGTCCCGATCATGTTGACCGGCGCGTCGATGTAGCGGATCACGTCATGGATCACGTCGCCGGATTCGACATGGCCGCCCGGCGACGACACCATCACGTCGATCGGCGCCGAGCCGGCTGCGGCCAGTGCGATCAGCCGCCGCGTCACGTCGGCGGCGACCGCATCGGTGATCGCTCCGTAGATCAGCACGATCCGCGCGTCGAAGGTCTTCTCGTCGATCAGCGCGCCGGCGGCGGCGATCGGTGCCGGCGCCGGGGCCGGTTCGTTCAGCTTGTTCAATCCGAAAGCTCCAGGGAAGTCGGCACGGATGGCGGTCGCCGTCCGCGGCGGGCCCGGCCGGACCCGCAGTCGTCTTGACGAACGACAGCGGTGGTTCGTGACATCATCGAGCCAGCCGGCCCGGAACCACCAGCCCGGAACGGCCGCCCCGAAACCGCCAGCCCGAAACCGCCGCTCGAGCGTTCCGACCGCGCCGATCTCCGCCGTGAATCCAACCGCCCCAGCCGAACCGGCCGCCTCAGCCGAAGCGACCGCCTCCGTCGATCCGCTGACCGTCGTGCAGTCGATGCGGCCGCGGCTGCTGCGCGCCGCGCAGCGGCTGCTCGGCTCGGCCGAGGACGCCGAGGACATCGTGCAGGACGCCTGGCTGCGGCTCCATGCGGCCCTCGGCATCGGCCGCGCGGCGCCGCCGCAGGACCCGCAAGCGTGGCTGGTCGCGGTCGTGACCCGGCTCTGCATCGACCGGCTGCGCCATGCGCAGCGGGTGCGGCAGATCGGCGCAACGATACCCGCCGAACTGCTGTCGCCGGCGTCGTTGGTTCCGTCTTCGCCCGAAGAGCGGCTCGCGGCCACCGTCGCGGCGCGCGCCGCGCTGCGGGTCGCGCTCGCTGCGCTGTCGCCGCTCGAATGCGCGGCACTGCTGCTGGTCGAAGTCTGCGGCCTCGATCATCGCGAATCGGCGCGTCTGCTCGGCCGCTCCGAAGCCGCCAACCGGCAGTTGCTGCGTCGGGCGCGCCGCGCGCTGCGCAGGCGCCCGCGCCGGCTCGGCGATTCGCCTGATGGATCTGCACCGGCTGGGGCCGCACCGGCTGGGGTTGAATCGGCTGGGGTTGAATCGGCGCCCGGTGGTGGTGCCGGCGATGGCGCCGCTGCAGCCGGTGCGACCACGGCCGGCGAAGATGCCTCCGCCAGCCGCCGGATCGACCGTTGCCTCGAAGCGATCCGCAGCGCCGACCACCGCGCGCTGATCGCTGCGGTGCTGCGTGCCGATGCGCCGGCGTGGGCGGCCGAAGAGCGGATCCACTATGTCGCCGGTCCGAATCCCGGTGACGTCACGGTACTGTTCGGCGGCATCGTGCTCGCCAGGGTGCGGCCTGCGGCGACGCCGCGACGGCTTCGGGAACACGCGTAGGATCGCCCGGGGCTGACCATGGAATCGGTCCACCGCTCGAAGATCGACCGCTGGCTGCTGCTGATCATCGTTTTCGCGATCGCCGCGTCGCTTTATGCCAGCATCGAACTGGTCCGCGCCGGCCCGCCGGCGGCGCGTTGGACGCTGCTGCTGACGGTCGGTCTCGGCGTCGTGCTGCCGCTCTGGTTGCTGCTCGACACCCGCTACCTGCTGCGGCCGGACCGGCTGGCGATTCGCTGCGGGCCGTTCCGCTGGCAGGTCCCGATCGCGGAGATCGAAGCGATCGTGCCGACCCGCAACCCGCTGTCCAGTCCGGCGCTGTCGCTCGACCGGCTGCGGATCGACTACGGCCGCGGCCGGTCGATCATGATCTCGCCGCAGCACCGGCAGCGGTTCCTCGAGGAGCTCGACGCGCTGCGGCGGTGACCGCCTTCGGCGCCTCGGCAAACGTCGAACGGTCAGTGCTCGCGCGCCGAGAGAATCAGCCGGATGCCGAGCCCCAGCATCACGACGCCCGCGGCGCGGTCGGCCCAGGACTTGCAGCTGAGGTAGATCGCGCGCGGCGCGGCCGACGACAACGCGACCGCGACGATCGCATACCAGCCGGCTTCGACGACGAACAACGTGCCGAGCAGGGTGCCGACGAACGCCGACGAGAAGTGGGCGGGCAGGAACGCCGCGAAGACGCTGGCATAGACGATCGCGGTCTTCGGATTGCTGACCTGGGTCGCGAGGCCGAGCAGGAAGGCGCGGCCGGCCGGTGACCGCTGGCCCGGCGATGGCTCGACCGCGTCGAGCGCACGCGTTGCCGAAGCGAAGATGCGCCAACCGAGATAGCCGAGGTAGAGACCGCCGAGGACCTTCAGCGCTGCATACAGCGCGGGCACCGCAGCCAGCACCGCCTGCAATCCGAGCAGTGCGAGACCGCCGAACGCGACGCCGCCGAGGCCCATGCCGGCTGCCGCGGCCAGCCCGGCGCGCCGCGACGATGCGACCGCCGTCCGGGCCACCATCAGAAAGCTCGGCCCGGGGCTGACTACGCCGATCAGCAGTGCCGCGACGATGCCGGACCAGGCGGTGAATTCGGTCATCGGTCTGCTCCTGCGCTCACGCCGGCCGCGGCCGCCGCCTCAGGTCCCGCAGCACTTCGCGTGCCGCGTTGCGGCCGGGCAGCCCCGTGACGCCGCCGCCCGGATGCGTGCCCGAACCGCACAAATAGAGCCCGGGCAACGCGCCGCGGTAGGCGCCCTGGCCGAGCAGCGGCCGCGCGCTGAACATCTGGTCGAGCCCGAGTGCGCCGTGGAAGATGTCGCCGCCGATCAGGCCGAAGCGGCGTTCCAGATCGAGCGGCGACAGTGCCTCGTAGCCGAGCACGCTGGCGCGGAAGTTCGGCGCGATTGCGTCGACGGTGTCGATCATCAGCCGCGCGACCGTGTCGCGATGCGCATCCCAGCCGCCGTCGACCTGCGGATGGACATGCTGGCAGAACAGGCTCGCGACCTGCCGGCCCGGCGGCGCCAGCGTCTCGTCGAGCGTCGACGAGATCACGAGCTCGACGATCGGCGCGCGCGACCAGCCCGGGTTGTGGGCCTTCGACTTGGCGTCGAACCAGGCCTGCTCGAAGTACTGCAGCGACGGTCCGACCAGGATGCCGCTCTGATGGTGCGGCTGCAGTCGCGTGCCCGGCGCGGCGCGGAAATCCGGCAGCTCGGCGAGCGCGACATTCATCCGGAAGGTGCCCGAGCCCGAGCGGTAGTGCGCGATCCGCGTGGCCGTCTCGTCGTCGAGATGCTCGCGCGGCACCAGCCGCTGGTAGAGCAGCTGCGGATGCAGCGACGAAGCGATGCAGCGGGCGCGCCGCTCGGAGCCGTCGGCCAGCACGACGCCGCAGGCCCGCCCGCTGCTGACCAGCACGCGCAGGACCTCGGCCTCGGTCTCGATGACCACACCGCGCGCTTCGCATTCGCGGCGGATCGCTTCGCTGATCGCACCCATGCCGCCGATCGCATGGCCCCAGGTGCCGCTCTTGCCGTTGACCTCGCCGAACACATGATGCAGCAGCACGTAGGCCGAGCCCGGCGTGTACGGGCTCGCGAAGTTGCCGACCACCGAGTCCCAGCCGAGGGCGGCCTTCAGCGGCTCGGTCTCGAACCAGTGATCGAGCAGCTCGCCGGCCGACTTGGTGAACAGATCGAGCAGGTCGCGGCGCGCCGCCAGCGGGAGCCCGCCGAGCCGGCGTGCGACCGACAGCGACGCCAGCCAGTCGGCGACGCCGAGCCGGTCGCCGAGGTTCGGCGGCGTCTGGCGCGCCAGGATCCGCAGCTGCGCGACGACCCGATCGAGCATCGCGTAGTAGGCCGGCAGCCGTTCGGCATCGCGCGCCGACCAGCGCCGGACCTCGGCGGTGCCGTCGGGCCCGCCGAGCCGGAACGCGCGGCCGTCGGGCAGCGGCAGGAAGTTCGAGAACGGCCGCTCGACGATCGCCAGGCCGTGCCGCGCCAGGTTCAGCTCGCGGATCACCGCCGGGTCGAGCAGGCTGACCGTATAGCTCGCGACCGAGTTGCGGAAGCCGGGGTGGAAGGTCTCGGTGACCGCGGCGCCGCCGACGACCGAGCGGCGCTCGAGCACGCGTACCCGCAAGCCGGCCGCCGCCAGGTACGCCGCGCAGACCAGACCGTTGTGGCCGCCGCCCAGGATCAGCGCGTCGGCCTCGGGAGTCGTCACCGTCATGGCGCCAATCGTAACCGGACCGAGGTCCGGGTCGCGCTTCGGGTCGCTGTCCGGGTCGCGGTCCCGGTCGCGGTCCGGATCGACTCTCACCCGGCCTTGGCCCGCTGCTCCTCGCAATACCGCCGGTTCCGCTCCAGCAGCGAATTGCCGGGAAAGCGCGACAGCGCCTGATCGAAGATACCGATCGCAGCGGCCCAGTCCTTGCGGTCGATTAGGGTCTTCGCCCACTGGTTCCAGACGACGACCGCGTTGTTCTGCAGATGGCCGCTGTCCGGAAACTGCTGCAGTCCGCGCTGATAGACGTCGGCCGCCGCCTGCCACTGCTGTTTCGATGCCAGCGACTGCGACCAGCGGTCGTAGACCGAGGCCGCGATCCGCGCGGTATCGGTGCGGTCCGGAAGCAGCGGCGCGAGCGCATCGAGCGCGGCCAACGCCGGCTCGTACTGTGCCTGTTTCGTCAGATCCTGGACCCGCAACGCGACATGGGTGGCGGCGACCTTGTCGAGCCCCGGCACCGTCGGAAACCGCGGCAGGTTCCGCTGCAGGATCTCCACCGCCCGCTGCGGATCGGTGCTGCCGGCTTCCTTCAGCCATTCCTGCAGCAGATAGCGGATGTTGTTCTGCGCGTTGCCGCGTTCGCCGAGTTCCGGCAGCGCCTTCGCATAGACGTCGAGCGCCTGCTGCCATTGCCGCTCCTTGGCGAGTCCGAGCGCCCAGCGATCGTAGATGCCCGCGCGCACCTTCGCGGCCTCCGGGGCGTCGGCCGCCAGCGTCGCGATCCGGCCGGCTGCGGCGAGCGCCTCTTCATGGCGGCCGGCATCGGCGAGCGCGACCACGTTCCGCTGCAGTTGCGCAACGCTCACGCGCCGGACGCCGTCGTTCTGCGCAAAGCGCTCGAGCAGGCCCGGGATCAGCGCGCTCGCGGCGTCGGCGCCTTCGCGCCGGGACGTATCGCGCAAGCGCTCCTGCACGACATAGGCGATCTGGTTGTCGATTCGCGGATCCGGCGGCCCTTCGGCAGCCCGCGCTGCCAGCACGTCGAGCGCGCCGTCGAAGCGGCCGCGCCGCAACTCGCTCTGCGACCAGCGCAGCGGCAGGTCCGCCGCCCAGGCCAGCAGCTCGGTGCGGGCGGCCGGCGCCAGCCCGGCGGCGAGCCCGGGCGCGACCACGCCGCGCGCGCCGGCCCAGTCCTCGGCCTTGATCCGGGTCTCACCGTCGCGGATGAATACCCAGGCCTGCATCCGGCCGAAGCCGGCATCGGGCACCTCGCGTTCCGCGCGCCGCAGCACCGTGAGCGCGTCATCGGTCTTGCCGTCGCGCGCCAGCGCATCGGCCCATTGCGACCAGGTCGCCTTGCGGTTGTTGACGAGCGCTGCGTCGTTCGGCGCGAGCCGCACGCCGAGCGCGGCGATCCGGGTCGCGTCCTCGAACTTGCGCTGGCGGATCAGTTCGGCGCTCCAGTTCGCCAGCACCGCCAGCGCGTTCTGCACCGCCGAGCCGAATTCCGGATCGAGGCTCATCGCGCGGAAGTACGCGAGCAGCGCTTCCGGATAGCGCTTCTCGCGCGACAGCTCGACGCCGTGGTTGTAGACGATCAGCGCGAGCAGGCCGGTCTCGCCGACCTCGCGGCGCCGGTCCCGGTGCGCGTCGGGGATGTAGTTGAAGCCGGTCAGCTTGCTGAACGCCTGCTGCGCCTCGCGGTTGCGTGCCGGGTTGAAGCCGGCGGCCGTCGTCGTCTCGACGTCGGCATGATCGGTGCCGTGATAGAGGATAGCGAACGCATGGTCGGGCACTTCGATCGCCCGCAGATCGAGCCCGAGCCGGCGTCCCAGAATGTTGTAGAGCGCAGCCGACGACACGCAGTTGAACTGGCGCTGGTCGAGCAGCGTCGAGACCCGCGTCTGGGTACTGCGGTAGCCCTTCGCGAACGCGCCGGCATGCAGGTACCGCAGCAGCGCCGCGCCCTGGTCGAACGGCGTCGCGGCCTTGGCGACCGCCTTGCGCGCCTCGGCCTCGAGCCGGTCGATTCGCTGCAGGTACGGCTTGCGGTCGGCGGCGCGGGTCACGCCGGACGCGATCAGCGCGGCTTCAGCGAACGACCAGCGGTCGAGCCGGCCGTCGGCGGCATCGGCGAACAGGCTCTGCTCGTCGGCGGTGATCGACAGGTCGAGCCCGCTGCCGGCCTCGAGCTGGCGCAGTACCTCGAAGGTGCTCGCCGGCGATTCGTTGAACTTGTAACGGGTCTGCGGCGAGCCCTGGTATCCGATCAGCCGCAGTTCCGCGAGCGCGACCGCCCGGGCATCGTCGCCGGCCCGGAACTTCAGCATCACCCAGCGCGCGCCAGCCGCGCCGAACGCGAGCTTCTGCGGGCCGGCGGTTTCCTTCAGCGGCTCCGAGCGCACCGACTGGAAGCCGGCGCGCGGCGATACCTGCGAAACCAGCACGTCGACCGCGCGCGGCCGTGCTGCGCCCGGGTTGCCGCCCCCATTGCCGCCCGGGTCCCCGAGGCTGATCTCGACGCCTTCGAGCGCGATACCCTGTTCGCCGAACCCGAAGACGATCACCGGCGATCCATCCGGCGCCGCGACCGTGACCGCGCGCGAGCGGTTGCCGTCGGCCAGCGCGCGCAACAACGTTGCATCGGCGCCGGGGTCGCTGGTGTGCTCGATCCGCGCGTCGGGCAGGTCGAGGAGGTTGGCGACGGTCCGTGGCGGTGTGTCGGCGAAGGCCGTCAGCGCCAGCGCGAGGCCGATCGCGACGCCGACCGCGAGGCCAGCCGCGCGGCCGGCAACGCGGTCGATCGCGAGGCCGGAATGAAGGCCGGCGGCGGCAAGAGCGGCAGCTCGCACACGGGCAGCGGCGTTGATCATCGGCACTCGTTCGAAGAAGCGGTCGGGACGCATCGAACCGAGTGCATCCTAGCGCCGCATCGGTTCAATTGGAATCGTCCGGCCGGCCGCCTCGCCGCCTTCTGCCGCGATCTCCGTCCGCCGCCAGCATCCTCGTCGCCACCGCGCGTACGATCCGCGCGACCTCCCGGCACGCCGGCGTCGGGGGCCGGGTCTCGGTCAGCCCCAGCGTAATGGTCCGTTGGAGCACCGGCTCGACGATCCGCGCCGCCTGCAGCCGCCCGTCCGCGACGTCGTCGCGGACCGCGCTGCCGGCCAGGATCGTATGGAGCCCGAGCGTCGCGGTCAGCTGCTTCTGGATCGGGAAAGCGTCGCACTCGATCGCCAGCTCGAGCGAGATGCCCTTGCGCCGGGCCCAGTGATCGAGCAGGTCGCGGAACGCGTTCGGCGCCCCCGGCAGCACCAGCGGCAGGCCGTCGAGCCGGCGAAACGGGACGGTTGCCGCACGGGTCAGACGGTCGCCGGCCGGCCCGATCAGCAGCAGCGGCATGGTCGCGATCGGCAGCTCGCCGCGCCGACCCTCGCGGCCGTTGCGCGACAGCAGCGCCAGATCGATGCTGCCGTCGCCGAGCCAGTCTGCGAGCCGGCCGCCGTTGCCGTCGACGACCCACAGACGGATCGCCGGAAAGCGCGCCTGCAGTTCGCGATGGACCGTGCCGACCAGATCGAGCTCGATCGACGCGAGCACGCCGAGCCGCACGATGCCGGCCGGTTCGCGGACCGCGCGCCGGACGTCGCGGGCCAGTTCGTCGCCGGATTCCAGCCAGGCGACGACGCGCGGGTAGAGGCGCGCGCCGGCGTCGGTCAGCCGCACGCCGCGGCCATGGCGCTCGAACAGCCGGCCGCCGCACTGCGCCTCGATTGCGGCGAGCTGGCGGCTGACTGCCGACTGCGCGACGTCGCGCGCGGCGGCCGCACGCGTCAGGCTGCCGTGGTCGGCGATCTGCACGAACAGCCGCCATTGCTCGACGCCGAGCGGAGCCAAGCCATATCTCCGAAGTCATTACCGGTCTATCGATCATACCGCTGCCTGAATGGCTCGACCGTGGCTAGACTGGGCGCGCCCGAGGCTGCCTGCCGCGCGCCGGCGCCGCCCGTACCGGAAAAGACTGACCGAAGAGTGCCGCGATGACCGACTCGCCCCGCCGTCCGCACGTGCTGTTCGTGATGGTCGACCAGTGGGCCGGCGCGCTGTTCGGCTGCGCCGGCCATCCGGTCGTGCTGACGCCGACGATCGACCAGCTGGCGCGGCTCGGCACCCGCTTCCCGCGCGCGTACTCGGAATCGCCGGTCTGCATCCCGGCGCGCCGGACGATCATGACCGGTCTTTCGCCGCGCGGCCACGGCGATCGGATCTTCCAGCCCGCGGCGCCGATGCCGAAGGTGCCGACGCTCGCGCAATGTTTTCGCGACGGCGGCTACCAGGCGGTCGCGATCGGCAAGCTGCACGTCTACCCGCCGCGCGACCGGATCGGTTTCGACGACGCGCTGCTCGCCGAGGAAGGCCGGCCGCAGCTCGGCGCGGTCGACGACTACGACCTGTTCCTCGCCGACCAGGGCCAGGCCGGTCAGCAGTTCATGCACGGCATGAGCAACAACGACTACATGCACCGGCCGTGGCATCTGCCCGAGTCGATGCACGTGACCAACTGGATCACCCGCGAAGCGGCGCGCTCGATCAAGCGGCGCGACCCGACCCGCCCGGGCTTCTGGCACGTCTCGTACACCCATCCGCATCCGCCGCTGGTGCCGCTCGCGGCCTATCTCGACCTCTACCGCGACGCCGAGATCGACCTGCCGGTGATCGCGCCGTGGGCCCAGGACACCGCCGCGCTGCCGCGCGCGCTGCAATTCATTCGTGCCTACTGGCCGGCCGAGCAGACGCCGGCGTCGCACCGCGCGCTGCGCCGGGCGTTCTATGCGCTGTGCACGCACATCGACCATCAGCTGCGGATCCTGATCGGCACGCTGCGCGAGGAAGGGCTGCTCGACGATACCGTGATCCTGCTGACCGCCGACCACGGCGACATGCTCGGCGAGCACGGCCTGTGGTCGAAGTGGCTCTACTACGAGCGTTCGGCGCAGGTGCCGATGATCGTCATCGATACCGCGAACTCGACCCGTGTGCCGGCCGGTGCCGTCGACCGCCGGCTGGTCGGCCTGCAGGACGTGATGCCGACGCTGCTCGACCTGGCCGGCCTGCCGATCCCGGCGACGGTCGAAGGCCTTTCGATGATCGGCTCGCAGCGGCGCGAACTCCTCTACGGCGAGTGCCGCGAGGCGCGCAGCGCGACCCGGATGATCCACGATGGCCGCCACAAGCTGATCTGGTATCCGGCCGGCAACCGCGTGCAACTGTTCGACCTCGACGACGACCCCGGCGAGCTGCACGACATCGCCGATGATCCGGGCCGCCGCGCGTTGCGCGAACGGCTCGAGGCGGCGCTGGTCGAGCGGCTCTACGGCGAAGACACCGGCTGGATCCGCGACGGCCGGCTCGCCGGCTTCGAGCCCGGCCCGCTGCGGACCGCGCCGAACCGCGCGCTCGCCGGGCAGCGCGGCGTCCACTATCCGCAGCCGCCGGTCGACCGCCCCGAAGTCGCGGTCGGGCGGCCGGGCGGCTGATCCCTTGTTCCGACGCGGTTCCGATCCGCACCGAGGAGACCCGAGATGACACGCCCCGCTTTGGTACGACCCGCTTCGCCGCGCCGCGCGGCACTGGCCACGCTGGCTGCCGGCGCGGTGACCGCCGCTGCGATGACGGCCGCCGCGCTCGCCGGCCTGGCCCCCGCAGCGGCGGTCGCGCAAACCTATCCGGACAAGCCGCTGCGGCTGATCGTGCCGTACCCGCCGGGCGGCAACAACGATGTCGTCGCGCGGCTGTTCGGCCAGAAGCTCTCCGAGGCGCTCGGCCAGCCGGTCGTCGTCGACAACCGCGGCGGCGCTGCCGGCAGCATCGGCATGGGCCTCGCCGCCAAGGCCGCGCCCGACGGCTACACGCTGGTGATCGGCGACATCGGCACGCTCGCGATCAACCGCTATGCGAACCCGAACCTGTCGTACGACCCGCGCAAGGACTTCGCGCCGATCTCGCTGCTGGCCAACGTCTCGATCCTGATGACCGCGCGGCCGGATTTCCCGGCCGATACCTTCGCCGAATTCCTCAAGCTGGCGCGCGCCAATCCAGGCAAGTATTCGTACGCGTCGGGGGGCGCCGGCGACGTCAGCCACCTGTCGATGGAGATGCTGCGGTCGATGGCCGGCATCGACCTGCGCCATGTGCCGTACAAGGGCGGCGCGCCGGCGGTCACCGATCTGATCGGGGGGCACGTCGACGTGCTGATCAACGGCGCGGCGTTCGCGGCTGCCCGTGCCGGCAAGCTGAAGGCGTTCGCGGTCACCGGCGACCGGATCGCCGCGATGCCGAACCTGCCGACGATCGCCGAGGCCGGCGTGCCGGGCTTCCGCTTCACCAACTGGTGGGGCTTCCTGTTCCCGGCCGGCACGCCGGCGCCGATCGTCGAGCAGGTGTCGGCGGCGCTGCAGAAGATCGCCGCGGCGCCGGACGTCCGCGAGCGGCTCGCCGAAGCCGGCATCACCGCCGGCGGCAGCACGCCGCAGGCGTTCGCCGAGCTGGTGCGCAGCGAGGATGCGAAGATCGGCAAGATCGTGCAGGATTCCAAGATCGTGTTCCAGTAGCCGGTCCGCCGGTCGCGGTCGTCAGCAGCGGGAACACCGAGCCGAGCACTCAGATTTCTCAGGGTAATCCCTGATTCCGCCGCGAGCGCTCCCTTGTCGATCCGGCGGCCTGGCGATCGTCGCATGAACAGCGGGCAATCCGCCTGACCGGCTTTCGCCGGCCCAACCTGCTGCAGGAGTACGACCGTGACCAAGATGCTCTTCGTGAATCTCCCCGTCGCCGACCTCGCCGCCGCGACCCGCTTCTATGCAGCGATCGGCTGCATCAAGAACGACCAGTTCAGCGACCACCAGGCCTCGTCGATGGTCTGGTCCGACACGATCACGTTCCAGCTGCTGACGCGCGACTACTTCGCGTCCTTCTCGCCGAAGCCGGTCGCCGACGCTCGGGCGGCCTGCGCGGCGATGTTCGCGTTGAGCCGCGACAGCCGGGCCGACGTCGATGCGATCGTCGCGGCGGCCGGCGGTGCCGGCGGCAAGGCCGACGTCCGCGGGCCGATGGACCTGGGCTGGATGTACAACCGCTCGTTCAGCGACCCGGACGGCCATGTGTTCGAGGCGGTCTGGATGGACCCGGCCGGCATGCCGGCCGACGCCGGCGCCTGATGCCGATCGACGCCGGCCGGCAATCGGGACCGGTTCATCCGCGCGACGGGCGCAGGATCATCCCGGTCGAGGTCGCGCGCGCGAGCACCGGCCCGGGTTCGCCGGTATCGGCCCGCAGCTCGGCATGCAGGAACGCGATGCGGCCGCCCCAGCGGACCACCCGCGCCTCGACCACGACCGGCTGCGGTGCCACCCGCTCGAGGAACGAGACGTTGATGTCGAGCGAGGCCAGCGCGGCGTCGGCGTCGCGCACGCGGATTGCAATCGCCATCGAGTGATCGAGCCACGCGGTGATGAAGCCGCCCTGGACGATCCGGCCGTCGCTATGCGCCTGCTCGGGCCGCGCAACGTAGCGGACCACCGCGAGGCCGGCCGGGTCGGTCCGCAGCACTGCATCGAAGCCGATCGCCTGCATCAGCGCAGGCGGGAAGAATGCCGGGTCCAGTCCCAGCAGGTCGCGCTCGTGCATCCGGTCTGCTGCTCCGTGCCTGGCGGCGGCGCCGATCAGCGCCCGACGAATTTCGGCAGCCGCTTCTCGGCGAATGCGCGCCGGCCTTCGGCGTAGTCGGCACTGGCGATGCAGGCGCGCCGCGCTTCGGCCAGTGCGGCGAGCGTGGCCGGGTCCTCGCTGCCGGCTTCGGCGAACGCGATCGCGCGCTTGGCGAGCCGGACGGTCAGCGGCGCGTTCTCGGCGATCTGGGTGACACGCTCGGCAACCGCGGCCTCGAAGCGATCGGGCGCGAACGCGTCGCTGGCGACGCCGATCCGCGCCGCCTCGGTGCCGTCGAAGGTCCGCGCGGTGAAGAACAGGTCGGCAACGCGGGCAGCCCCGACCTGGCCGACCATCCGCCGGATCCCGGCGTAGCCGTAGCCGAGGCCGAGCCGGGCCGCCGGCATCCGGAACCGTGCATCGGTGGTCGCATAGCGCAGGTCGCACGACATCGCCAGCGCCAGGCCGCCGCCCATGCAGACCCCGCGGATCGCCGCGACCACCGGCACCGGGCTGTCGATCAGCGCCTGCTGCGCGAGGTCGACCGCCTGGTCGTAGGCATCGCTGCCGGTTTCGGCCGAGCGGGTGCGATCGAACTCGCTGATGTCGGCGCCGGAGACGAATGCCCGCTCGCCGTCGCCGCGCAGCACCAGCACGCGCACGGTCGGGTCGCCGGCGAGCGCGGTCACCCGTTCGCCGAGCGTCTGCCACATCGCCAGCGACATCGCGTTGTACTTGGCCGGGTTGGCGATCCGCAGCGTTGCGATACCGCCTTCGCGCTCGAACCGGATCTCGCCGGGCATCAGCGGACCCCGATCATCGAATAGCTCCGGTCATCGAATGGCTCCGATCCCGCGCGGCCGCGCGATCACCGCATGATCATAGCCCGCTTCGCGCAGGATCCGCCGGCAGGCTCGCCGACCGGACCCGGCCGGACTCCTGATACCCGATACGCACCGCCACGACCCGCGGGCGTCGCGTTCGCCGATCGCGTCGCGGCGACGGTCTCGTTCATGCCGCGGCATCAATCTTGCCGAATCCATCGAGGCATCCATGCCGGCGCCGTCGCGAGCCGCGCCGACGGCGGCGGGCGGTTCGCCGTGCCTGGCTTGCCGACCCTGGCAGAATCATGTCCGGCCGGCCAGTTGGCGCAGCGATCGCGCCGCCGGGCCGGGAACGCCGTACCATCGAGCGGGAGGTTCAGTGCATCGCCGCGCGGCGGGTCGCCGACGAGTCGTCCGGCGCAACCGAGCGGGAACGCGAATTGCGCGAGGCGCCGAATCACCGCGACAAGACGATGATCCAGAACAACCCGAGACAGAGTCCTCCAGCCCAATGAACTCAACCCTGGGATCCGATGCGTCCCCCTCCTATCGAGCCGCCGGCGACGTCGCCGATCAGTCGGCCGACATCCCGGCCGACGACCACGGTCGGATCGAAACCCGCCTTGGTGCGGTCGAGCGCTGTTATCGCCAGGTCGCGCCGATCTACGATTTCTTATTCGGCAAGGTCCTCGAGCCCGGCCGGCGCGCCTTGGCGCAAGTGGTCGCGGCGCAGTCACCGGCGACGCTGCTCGAGGTCGGTGTCGGCAGCGGTCTGACGCTGCCGCTCTATCCGGCCGGTACGCGGATCACCGGCATCGACCTGTCGCCCGACATGCTGCGCCGGGCCGAGCAGCGCGCCGCCCGGCTCGGCGGGCGGAGAATCGAGCTGTCGGTGATGAACGCCGAGCAGATGCGCTTCGCCGACGCCAGTTTCGACTGCGTGGCGGTGCCGTACACCTTGTCGGTCTCGCCCGACACCGATCAGCTGGTCCGCGAGATCCGGCGAGTCTGCAAGCCCGGCGGCACGATCGTCATCGTCAATCACTTCAGCGGCGGCCGGATCTGGTCGCTGATCGACCGCGCGGCCCGGCCACTGACGCGACGGGTCGGGGTCCATGCGGACTTCTCGTTCGATCAGTACGTGCTCGGCTACGACTGGGACGTGATCGCGGCCCGCCCGGTCAACATCGCCGGCCTGTCGACGCTGGTCGAGATCCGCAACCGCGTCCGCAGCTGAGCGCCGGCGCAGTGCAGGTCGCGCCGCTCCGGCTGGCTGGCGGCGGCCGACCTATACTGATGCCGTGCACAGCTGCTGCGATATCCACACCCACGTCGTCCCGGAGCGCTTTCCGCCGTACACCGGCCGCCACCGCGACGTGCCGTGGCCGGCGATGGCCGATGCCCATGCGTGCCACAAGCACGTCGTCATCTCCGGACGCAACTACCGGACCGTCCACGAAGGCAGCTGGAGCCCGGCCCGGCGGCTCGCCGACATGGCGGCGATGCGGGTCGGCCGGCAGGCGCTGTCACCGATGCCCGAGCTGCTGTCGTACTGGCTGCCGCTCGACGACGCGCGGGCGCTGATCCGCTACCTGAACGACCAGATCGCCGAGCTGGTCGCGGCGGCGCCGGCGCAGTTCAGCGGGCTCGGCGCGGTGCCGCTGCAGGATGTCGATGCGGCGCTCGACGAACTGCGCTACGCCTGCGACACGCTCGGCTTCGCCGGCGTCGAGATCGCCAGCCATGTCAACGGGGTTTCGATCGGCGATCCGCGCTTCGCGCCGTTCTTCGCCGAAGCCGAGCGGATCGGCGCGGCGATCTTCGTCCATGCGCTGCGGCCGGCCGGCGCCGAGCGCATCGTCGGGCCGTTCTCCGAGCAGGCGGTCTGCTTTCCCGGCGACATCGCGCTGGCGGCGGCCTCGCTGATCACCGGCGGCATCGGCACGCGGCATCCGGCGCTGCGGATCGCGTTCAGCCATGGCGGCGGCGCGCTGCCGATCCTGCTGCCCCGGCTCGGCCATGCCTGGCGGACGCTGCCCGGGCTGCGCGAGCAGCTCGCGGAGCCGCCCGACGACATCGCGCGGCGATTCTTCTACGATGCGCTGGTGTTCGACGCCGCGTCGACCAGGTTGCTGCTCGAGCGCTTCGGCGTCGCGCAGCTGCTGCTCGGCAGCGACTATCCGTACCCGATGGGCGACGCCGATCCGGTCGGCGCGCTGCACCGCGCCGGCCTCGACGACGCGGCAGTGACAGCGATCGCGATCGACAATCCGCGCCGCTTCCTCGGTCTCGACTGACCTGCCCGAACGGCGGCGCGCATGCCGCGCGGTGCGGGCACGCCGCGGCCGAAACGCCCGCGCCGCGGCCGACAGCAGTCTCCGAAGCGCCGCTATACTGACGGTGTGCACGCCTGTCGCGACCGCCACGCCCACGTCGTTCCCGAGCGTCTCTCACCGTACGAATGAATCCCGCGCGGTACCCGGGAGCGCGCGCTGCTTCGCGATGTCGCAGCCATTCCGCCCAGCCACAGCCATCTCGCGCTGTCGCGGCCGTTCCGCAGCAATCCGTCAGCCCGACGCAGGAGTTCCGATGAACACTGTCCATGCCCCGCGCGAGCCGGGGCCCGATCATCCGATCACGATCAAGCCGAATCCGGCGACCGTCACCGTGACCGTCGCCGGCCGCACCGTCGCGTCGACGCGGCGCGCGCTGACGCTGCGCGAAGCCGAGTTGCCGCCGGTGCAGTACATCCCGCGCGACGACGTCGAGATGGCGCTGCTCGAGCGGACCGCCCATGCGACCTACTGCCCGTACAAGGGCGACTGCGCGTACTTCAGCATCCCGGCCGGCGGCCCGCGTTCGATCGATGCGGTCTGGACCTACGAGGCGCCGTATCCGGCGGTCGCGGCGATCAAGGACCATCTGGCGTTCTATCCGGGCCGGGTCGACGCGATCCGTGAAGAGCGGGGTGCCGAATGAAGCCGCTGCGCAACGTCGCGAAGGAGCGGCTCGCGGCCGGCCAGATCGCCTTCGGGATCGGCGTCCGCTACTCGCGGACGCCGGAGATCGCGCGGATCGCCGCCACGCTCGGGCTGCACTACATGTTCATCGACATGGAGCACAGTCCGCTCGATCTCGAGACCGTCGCGCAGATCTGCGCGGCCGGCATCGAGGCCGACGTGATGCCGAACGTCCGCGTGCCGGCCAACGATCCGGTGTTCATCTCGCGCGTGCTCGACGTCGGCGCGCTCGGCGTCGTCGTGCCGCACGTCGACACGGCCGACGAGGCGCGTGCCGCGGTCGCCGCGGCCAAATACCACCCGATCGGCGCGCGCTCCGGCATGGGCGCGATGGTCCATTTCGGCTACGCACCGCTGTCGCAGCGCGAGATGATCGCGCAGATGAATGCGGCGGTGCTGGTCTCGGTGATGATCGAGACGCCGACCGCGGTCGACAACATCGAGGCGATCGCCGCGGTCGATGGTGTCGACGTCATCTCGGTCGGCGGCAACGACCTGACGATCGCACTCGGCATCGCCGACGAGCACGAGCATCCGATGCTCGACGGCATCTATCGCCGGGTCGCCGCTGCCGCGAAGCGGCATGGCAAGTTCGTCCGCTTCGGCGGTTCGTACGATCCGGCGCTGATCCGCCGGCATGTCGCGCTCGGCTGCCAGATGGTCCAGGTCGGTCACGACCTGTCGTTGCTGATGCAGGGGGCGCGCCAGCAGATCGCCAAGCTCGGCGAACTGCCGGTGCCCGGTTCGGAAGTCGGTTGGGGGAGTCAGTCATGAGAAGAGCGGGGAGAAGAGAGGGGACCGATCGCTGCCGCCGCGGCGTGCTCGCGGCCGGCGGCGCAACGCTGCTCGGCGCATTGGCGCGGCCAGCCCGCGCGCAGGGTACCTGGCCCGAGCGGCCGATCCGGATCGTCGCGCCGTTTCCGTCGGGTTCGGCCGCCGACGTGACCGCGCGGCTGCTCGGCGAGCGGCTCACGGTGCTGCTCGGTCAGCCGGTCGTCGTCGAGAATCGCGTCGGCGCATCCGGCGCGATCGGCTCGAAGCTGGTCGCGACCGCGCCGGCCGACGGCTACACGCTGCTGATCGGCAGCGTGACGACGCACGGCATCAACCCGGCAGTCGTTCCGAAGCTGTCGTATCGTGCGGTCGAGGACTTCGCGCCGGTCGCATCGGTCGCGACGACGCCGAACATCTTCGTCGGCGCGCCGGCGCTCGGCATCAAGACCATCCCGGAGATGGTCAAGCTCGCGAAGAGCAAGCCGGGGCAGCTGAACTATGCGGCGCTCGGCCCCGGCAGCGGCCCGCACTTCTGCGGCGAGCTGCTGAAGGCGCTCGCCGGCATCGACGTGGTCGCGGTCCACTACAAGGGCGCGCCGGATGCGTTCACCGCGGTGATCCGCAACGACGTCGCCTACACGATCCAGTCGATCACCAGCGCGTTGCCGATGGTCCAGTCCGGCCAGATCGTGCCGCTCGCGGTCACCGGCCGGCAACGCTCGCCGCTGCTGCCGGCGGTGCCGACGGTCGCCGAAGGCGGCTATCCGGACTACGAATTCACGTCGTGGACCGGCATCCTGGCGCCTGCCGCCACGCCGTCCGCCGTCGTCGGGCGGCTGAACCGCGCGATCCGCGACGCGCTCGCCGAGCCGGGCCTGCGCAAGCGGCTCGAGGATCTCGGCGGCTCGATCGAGACCGGCACGCCCGAGCAGTTCGGCCGCTTCATCCGCGACGAGGTCGCGAAATGGTCCAAGGTCGCGCAGACCGCCGGCATCAAGGCCGACGAGTGAGCCCGAGCGCCGGGCCGCCCCAGGCCGGGCTCGCGTCCCCCGCGGGGGGACCGACTGCCGGCCTGTTCGCCCCGCCCGAGCGGATCGCGACCGAAGTCTTCACCGAGATCCCGGCGGCGCTGCGCCGCCAGGACACGCCGCCCGAGCGGCTCGCCTCCGGCCGCGGCCGGCCGCCGGCCGGGTGCGGCTTGGAAGGGCCGTCGTTCGACCGCGCCGGCAACCTTTATTGCGTCGACAACGTCTACGGCCGGATCTTCCGGATCGATCCGGCCGGCCGGGTCGAGGTCATCGCCGACTACGACGGCGAGCCCAACGGCCTCAAGATCCATCGCGACGGCAGGATCTTCGTCGCCGACTACCAGATCGGTATCGTCACCGTCGATCCGGCGAGCGGGGCGGTGACGCCGGTCGTGTCACGCTACATGACCGAGCACTTCCGCGGCGTCAACGACCTCGTGTTCGCGCGCAACGGCGACCTCTATTTCACCGACCAGGGCCAGACCGATCTCGCCGACGCGAGCGGTGCGGTCTACTGCCTGCCGGCCGACGGCCCGCTGCGCAAGGTGCTGGCCAACGCGCCGAGTCCGAACGGGCTGGTGCTCAATCCGCACGAAGACGTGCTGTATCTCGCGACCACGCGCGCCAACGCGATCTGGCGCGTGCCGTTCGCGCCGTCCGGCGCGGTGTCGCGGATGGGCGTCTACCTCTATCTCGGCGGCGGCATCGGCCCCGACGGCCTGGCGCTCGACGAAGCCGGCGGACTCTATGTCGCGCACCCGGGGCTCGGCGTCGTCTGGGCGTTCAGCCCGCGCGGCGAGCCGTGGCTGCGGATCGACTGCTGCGTCGGTGACAAGCCGACCAACATCGCGTTCGGCGGCGCCGATCGGCGAACGTTGTACATCATGGAAGCGGCGACCGGCTCGATCCTGACCGCGCGGCTGCCGGTCGCGGGCCGCGCGATGTACTCGCACGCCTGAAGCCTCCCGGGCCCGATCGGCTTCAGGCGTGCGGCGGCGGCTGCTGCCCGGGTTGATCGGGCCGGTCGGGCACCGGATTGCCGGGTGCCGGATCGAACGGTTTGCCGGGCTGTTGCGGCGGTCGCTGCGGTGGTTGCGTGGCCATCAGGAGTCCTCCGAGGCGCCGGGTCATCGAGCGGGTCATGCCGCATGATCCCACGCCGCCGGGTCAACGCGGTAGAAGCGGGACAATTCGCGGTACAGGGCGGGATGCTCGGCGGTCAGTTCGATCGGCTGCTCGAAGAAGGCTTCCGAGACGACCGCGAAGAACTCGACCGGATCGGTTGCGCCATAGTCGTCGAGCAGCGTCTGTTCGCCGGCGTCGATCCGATCCCGCAGCCGTTCGAATTCCTCGCCGAGCACTTCGGACCAGCTCGCGTAGTGCTCCGCGCCGGTCAGTTCCGGCGCGCCGTTGGCGTAGCCGGTCTCCTGATCGAGCTGGTGCGCGAACTCGTGGATCACGACGTTCTCGCCGTCGTCGAACCCGGCGCCGTGCAGCACGTCGGGCCACGACAGCACGACCTGGCTCTCGGCCCAGGATTCGCCGGTCAGCACCTGGCGCTCGCGATGGCTGACACCATCCTCGTCGACCTCTTCCTTGTCGACGATGAATGCCTCCGGATAGATCAGCACTTGCGCCAGCGACGGATAGACACCGGTCGGTCGGTTCAGGATCAACAGGCACGCCTGCGCCGCGATCAGCACCCGCATCTCGTCGGTCACGGCCAGGCCCTCGCAGCCGATGAACGATTTCTCGGCGACGAACACCAGCATCTGCTGCTGCAGCTGGGCGCGCAGCGCCGGCGGCAGACGCCGATAGAGCGGCAGCCGGCGCTGCAGCAGCGCATGCCACTCGGCCGGGAACGGCTGCGCGCGCAGCCGGGCGCGCCGCGCGCGCTGGCGGCGCGGTTGCCAGATCAGCCAGCCGATGAAGGCGAGTCCGAGCAGACAGAGAATCAGCAGGGCCACCGGCGCGTCATCCTCCGTCGCACCATGCAATTTCGCCGCGTGAACGCGGCGGGCCGGCAGTGCCGGCCAGCGCGCAGTCTAACGGGATGACGTAGGGGCTGACGTAGGGGGTGATGCGGGGGACGACGCGGCCGGCCGGCAGCCGGGCGCGAAAGTCACGTGAGCGAGCGTCCGAGCCGGGCCGCGAGCAGATCGATGAAGCGGCGGACCTTGGCCGGTTGCGACCGGGTCGGCGGAAACACGGCATAGACCGGCATCGGCTCGGTCTCGAATTCGGCCAGCACCCGTTCGACGGCGCCGTCGGCCAGCAGCGACCGGATCTGCCAGTACGGCGCATAGCCGATGCCGAGGCCGCGCGCGACGGCCTCGATGATCGCCGGCGTGTCGTTGCTGCGCAGGCGCCCGCTGACCGGAACCGTCCGTGGCTCGCCGGCGCAGACAAACGGCCACGGCTCGCTGCCGCCGTCGGCGGTCCGCACGACGCAGGCGTGGTGCCGCAGTTCATCCGGATGCTGCGGCGTGCCATGGCGCTGCAGATAGGACCGCGCGGCGAACGTGACCAGCCGCAGCGCGCCGATCCGGCGTGCCTTCAGCGTCGAGTCCGGCAGATGGCGTACCCGGATCGCGACGTCGAGATCCTCGCTCATCAGCGCCGCCGCCTCGTCGGAGGCCTTCAGCTCGACGTCGACCTGCGGGAAGCGCAGCAGGAAATCGCAGATCGCCGGCGCGACGAACGCGCGCGCGAGCAGCAACGGCGCCGCGACATGCAGCCGTCCGGTCAGCGCGCGGCCGAGGTCGGCGGCTTCGCCGCGTGCCTGGTCGATCTCGGCCAGCGCTGCCTTGATCCGCGCATAGAACGCGAGGCCGACTTCGGTCGCATGCGACTGCCGGGTGGTCCGCTTGATCAGCGGCACGCCGATGCCGGCCTCCAGCGTCGCGAGCGACCGGCCGATCGACTGCAGCGAACGCTGCAGCCGGCGCGCCGCGGCGGTCTGGCTGCCGTGCTCGACCACCGCGACGAACGCGGCGAGATCGTCGATGCGCTCCATCCGATTCTCTCGATCTCCGGAAGAGTCTATACCGCGCGCGCCGGTTGTTCGGCGGTGCCGCCGCCGCCAAGATGGTCGGACCGGAACCGGACTGAAGCATGCAACCGGAGCGCATGATGCGAATGACGACCCCCATCGATCCCGACCACGGGCGACGGCGCACGCTGCTGGCGGGCGCATGCGGCGTCGTCGCGGCGACGCGCGCCGGAGCCGTCCGCGCCGGAGCCGCCGGAGCCAGTGCCGGCGACGCCGCCGGAGCCGCTGGTGCCGCCGGAGCCGGTGCCGACGATGGCGGCAGTGCCCCGGCGATCGCCGGCGAAGTACGCTTCGATGACGCGTCCCGCGCGGCGGCGGCCTCGGACTTCGGCCATCTGATCCGCCGGACGCCGGCCTGCGTCGTGCGGCCGCTGTCGGCGCGCGACGTCGCGGCAACGCTGCGCTGGGCGATGCGGCGCGGCTTGCCGGTCGCCCCGCAGGGGCGCCGGCATTCGGTGTTCGGGCGGCCGCTGGTCGAAGCAGGCGTCGCGCTCGACCTGTCGTCGCTGCGGATGATCCACGCGGTGCATGACGATCGTATGATCGTCGACGCCGGCGCGACCTGGCACGACGTGCTGGCGGCGACCTTGCCGCGGCGGCGCATGCCGCCGGTGCTGCCCGACTATCTCGGCCTGTCGGTCGGCGGCACGCTCGCGGTCGGCGGCGTCGGCGGCACGATCTCGTACCACGGCCTGGTCACCGACAACGTCGTCGAGCTCGAGGGCGTGGCCGGCAACGGCGAGCCGTTGCGCTGTTCGGCCGAAACCGACCCGGTGCTGTTCGACGCGCTGCGTGCCGGCCTCGGCCAGGCGGCCGTGATCACGCGTGCGACGCTGCGGCTGGTGCCGGCGCCGGCGCAGGTCCGCCGGTTCCAGCTCGTCTATCCCGATCTGGCCACGCTGCTGCGCGATCAGCGCCTGCTCGCTGCCGACGCGCGTTTCGATGCGGTGCAGGGCGCGGTGGTCGCGACGCCGGCAGGCTGGTCGTTCCGGATCGACGCAGCCAAGGCGATCGATGGTCGGGCACTCGACGCACCGCCGCTCGACGACGGCGCGCTGCTCGCCGGCCTGGCCGACGATCGGCGCCAGGCCAAGGTGGCGACGCTGCCGCTGCACGACTATCTCGGCCGTCTCGATGCGCTCGAGCGGGCGCTGCGCGACAACGGCCAGTGGTCGCTGCCGCATCCGTGGCTGACGACCTTCGTCGGCGATACGCAGGTCGAGCCGCTGGCGGCGGGCGCGCTGGCCGAACTGACGCCGGCAGACCTGGGGCCGTTCGGCCAGGTCGTGCTGTCGGTATTTCGTCGCCAGGCGGTCGGCACGCCGCTGCTGCGATTGCCGTCCGACCCGCTCTGCTACGCCTTCAATCTGATCCGCGTACCGACGGCCGCCGACGCGCAGCAGGCCGCGCGGCTGGTCGGCGCGAATCGCGTGCTGTACGAGCGGGTTCGCGATGGCGGCGGCACGCTGTATCCGGTCGCTGCGCTGCCGATGTCGGTGCATGACTGGCGCGGCCATTTCGGCGAAGCGTATGCGCGGCTCGGCGAGGCCAAGCGACGCCACGACCCGGGCGGCCTGCTGGTACCCGGCTACGAGCTGTTCTGAACGATCCGGGCAGCGGAATCGGCCGGAGCAGCACGATCGACAGGAGCATCGACAGGAGAAGCGAAATGGGTGCACCCTCCCCCGAACTCTGCAATCTGTGGCTCGCCCGTGCGTTCAACGCGCATGATGTCGAAGCCGCCGCGGCGCTGTATCACCCGGACGCATCGATCGTCCAGGTCGACCAGGTCCATGGCGGCACGCGGACCGCGCGCGGCGCCGACGGCATCCGCGCCACCATGGCGGCCTACATCGGCATGAAGCCGCACATGGACGTGGTCACGCACCATACGACCGTCGCCGGCGACTTCGCGATGACGCGTTCGCAATGGCTGATCCGCGGCCACGATGCCGACGGCCGTCCGGTCGAGGTCCACCACCATGGCATGGAGGTCCACCGCAAGTTGCCCGACGGCAGCTGGGCCTTCTTCATCGACCATCCGTCCGGCGCAGATCCGACCTGGGCGGTCGCGCGGCCGCCGGCGACGCAGTGACGGCTTCGGCTTCTCGATCGGCCAGGGACAGCGGCGCCGCGACGTCTTCGAGCGACCGCCGCTCGGCGGCGAGCCCCCAGCGCCACTGGACCGCGGCGGCGACCAGCATCAGCGCCGCGCCGAGCGCGTAGCCCCAGGCGATCGAGGTCCGCTCGCCGGTGCCGATCAGCACGCCGAACAGCCAGGGGCCGGCAACGCCGCCGATCGCCGTACCGAACGCATAGAACAGCGCGATCGCGAGCGCGCGGATCTCGATCGGGAAGCTCTCGCCGACGGTCAGGTACGCCGAGCTGGCGGCCGCCGATGCGAAGAAAAACACCAGCGACCACGCGACGGTCTGACCGACCACGCCGAGCATGCTGTAGCCGAACAATAGCGCGGTCGCGAGCAGCAACAGGCCGGCGAGCGCATAGGTCGCGCTGATCATCACGCGTCGGCCGATCGTGTCGAACCAATGGCCGAGCAGCAGCGGCCCGAGGAAGTTGCCGGCGGCGAATGGCAGCAGATAGAGGCCGGCGTCGGCAGCCGGCACGCCGAAGAAGGTGCCGAGCACGAGCGCGAAGGTGAAGAAGATCGCGTTGTAGCAGAACGCCTGCGACGCCATCAGCACCAGCCCGACCGCGGTGCGGCGCGGGTAGCGCGACAGCAGCGTTCGGGCCACCGTCGCGAGCGAGACCGGCCGCGGCACGCGGACCAGCCGCAGGCTGGGCGCTCCGGATGCGCCGTCGACGCCGACGCCCGGCCCGGCAGCGCCGGCGGCCGCGCTGCCGCCGGCCACGCGGGCGCGAACCGTTCGCGCCGCCGCAGCACGTTCGAGCTCGGCCACCAGCGCTTCGGCCTGGTCGCGATGCCCATGCGTCAGCAGCCAGCGCGCGCTCTCCGGCACGTGCCGGCGCAGGAACAGGATGCCGAGCGCGAGCGCGGCGCCGATGCCGAACGCGGCGCGCCAGCCGATGTCGGGGGGCAGCACGCCGGGCTGCAGCAGGATCGTCGCGCCGACCGCGCCGGCGGCCGCGCCGATCCAGAAGCTGCCGTTGACGATCAGGTCGGTGCGCCCGCGGTAGCGGGCCGGAATCCATTCCTGGATCGCCGAGTTGATCGCCGCGTATTCGCCGCCGATGCCGGCGCCGGTGAAGAAGCGGCAGACGGCGAACGCCGCGAAGCTGCCGGCGAACGCCGACGCCGCGGTCGCCAGCGTGTAGACGCCGAGCGTGATCCAGAACAGCCGCTTGCGGCCGAAGCGGTCGGCGAGCCAGCCGAAGCCGATCGCGCCGAGCACCGCGCCGACCAGGTAGATGCTCGCCGACAGGCCGACCTGGACGTCGGTGAGCCGCAGCGCCGGGCTCTCCTTCAGCGCGCCGGCGACCGAGCCCGCCAGCGTGACCTCCAGGCCGTCGAGGACCCAGGTGATGCCGAGCGCGAACACCAGCCGGGTATGGAACGGCAGCCACGGCAGCGCATCGAGGCGCGCCGGCACGCGCGACTCGATCGCCGCCGGCGACGCGTCAGCCGATGCCACCCACCAGCGCGGCGACCGCCGCGAATCCGACTGCGAACGGAGCCCACGCCGCGGCCGGCGAGCCGGACGTGCGGGCGTGCCGCCAGGTCTGCGGGATCAGCTCGTCGAAGACGACGAACAGCATCGCGCCACCGGCCAGCGCCAGCGCGACCGGCAGCGCCAGCGCCGAGATGCCGGTCGCGACCGTACCGAGTGCGGCGCCGACCGGCTCGACCAGCCCGCTCGCGAGCGCGCCGACGGCCGCCGCCGGCCGCGACGCGCCGAGCCCGGCCAGCGCCGCCGCGACGATCATGCCTTCGGGCACGTTCTGGATCGCGATCGACAGCGCGGTGACCCAGCCGAGCGCATCGCCGCCGCCGAAGCCGGCGCCGACCGCGAAGCCTTCCGGCAGATTGTGCGCGGCGATCGCGACCACCATCAACCGCAGCGCCTGGGTCGGCCCTGCCCGGTCGATCGCCGCCGTGGTCACCGGCGACGACGGATGCCGGTGCGGCAGCCGCTCGTCGAGCCAGCGCATCGCGAACCAGCCGGCCATGCCGGCGACGACGATATCGAGACGCATCGGCACGCCGGACAGCGCCCAGGCCGGCAACAGCAGCGACCAGATCGCGGCCGCCAGCATCATGCCGCCGCCCAGCGCGATGAAGACTCCGAGCCGGCGCTCGTCCAGCCGTCGCATCGGCAGCAGCACCGCGGCGCCGAGCCCGGTGGCGGCACCGGCGACCAGCGACGCACCGATCGCGTGCGCGGCCGACGAGTCACCGGCGGCAACCAGCGCGACCGCGGCTGCCGTGACGGCAGCCGCGGCCAGCGGCCCTCGGGCAGGCCGGGCCGAGACCGAATCCGCACGGACCGGATCCGCACGGACCGGATCCGCACCGACCGCCGTGAAAGCGGCACGGGCGGCAGCGAAGCGGGCAATCAGCGTGTTCATGCCGACAGACTAAAAGGGCGATGCCGGATCGTCCAATTGAAAGACGCAAGCGGATCGATAGCAACCCGCGCCGCGGCAACCGGCGCCGGGTCGGGTTCGGGCACGGCCCATGCCTGGACGCGATTCCACCCGGGCGACCGGGGATCTGCCAACCAGGAGTTGCCGATGACTACCCGACAGACCGAGCCAGGCAGGAATCAAGGTGAGGGCGACAAGGAAGCCGCGCGTCGCTACAACGAGGACCAGCAGACGTTCGTCGATTCCGGCAAGGTCGACGAGGCCGCGCGCCGCGCCGGCGGCCAGGATCCGGCCGAGGCCCGGCAGGCCGAGCAGGCCGGCAAGGACCGCGCCAAGGAGTTCGATCCGGAGGAAGCGCGCGACTATCGCAAGCCGAGCTCGGCCTGAATCGCGTAGTCCGTCCGCACCGTCATGCGGCGACGCAGCATGCCTGTGTCGCGGCCGATCGAGAAAAACCCTGATAGGGGATCTCGCCTGGTCACATCGTGGAATCGACGGGTACACTCGATGCGCTCTGCCGTGATGCAGGCGTTCAGCGCTCGGGGTGGACCGGGAAGGAGACGTTGCGATGGACATGAGCCGGAGGCAGTTCCTCCGGGTCAGTGGGGCAGGGCTGGTCGGTTCCAGCCTGACGGCACTCGGTTTCTCGCCGACTGCCGCACTCGCCGATACGCGCCAGTTCAAGCTGGCGCGCACCACGGAGACTCGGAGCATTTGCCCGTACTGTTCGGTCAGTTGCGGGCTGGTGATCTACTCGCTCGGCGATCGAGCGAAGAACGTCAAGTCCAGCATCGTCCACATCGAAGGCGATCCCGATCATCCGGTCAGCCGCGGCACGCTGTGTCCGAAGGGTGCCGGGGTGATGGACATGATCCAGTCGCCGAACCGCGTGATGCACCCGCAGGTTCGCGAGCCCGGCACCAACGAATGGAAGCGGATCTCCTGGGATGACGCGCTGAATCGCATCGCGCGGCTGATGAAGGACGATCGCGACAAGAATTTCATCAGGACCAACGCTGCCGGCACCACGGTCAACCGCTGGAACTCCACCGGTTTCCTGATGTCGTCGGCTTCGTCGAACGAATCCGGCTACATATCCGTCAAGGTCGCTCGCGGCCTGGGGATGGTCGCACTCGATACGCAAGCACGTATCTGACACGCACCGACGGTGTCCAGTCTGGGCCCGACGTTCGGTCGCGGAGCGATGACCAACTCATGGACGGATATCCGCAACACGGATCTGATCCTGATCATGGGCGGCAATGCCGCCGAAGCGCACCCATGCGGATTCAAATGGGTGACCGAGGCGCAGCAGCACCGCAACGCCAAGCTGATCGTCGTCGATCCGCGGTTCACGCGGTCGGCCGCGGTCGCCGATGTCTATGCGCCGATCCGGATGGGAACCGATATCGCGTTCCTCGGCGGCGTCATCAACTGGCTGCTCTCCAACAACAAGATCCATCTCGACTACGTCAAGTTCAATACCGACGTCGCGTTCCTGACCAAGCCGGGCTACAACTTCAGCAACGGCTTCTTCAGCGGCTACGACGAGTCCAAGCGCGTCTACGACAAGGCGACCTGGGGCTATCAGATCGGCGAAGACGGCTTCGTGAAGGTCGATGAGACGCTGCAGGATCCCCTCTGCGTCTATCAGCAGCTGAAGAAGCACTACGCGCGCTATACGCCGGACATGGTCAGCCGGATCACCGGCACGCCGAAAGAGAGCTTCCTGAAGATCTGCGAGATGCTCGGCGAGATGTCGGCGCCGGACAAGACCAGCACGATCATGTATGCGCTCGGCTGGACGCAGCACACGGTCGGTTCGCAGAACATCCGCACCATGGCGATGATCCAGCTGCTGCTCGGCAACATGGGTCGTCCGGGCGGCGGCGTCAATGCGCTGCGCGGCCATGCGAACGTGCAGGGCATCACCGACATGAACGCCTATTCGGAGGTGCTGTCGGGCTACATGAGCGCGCCGCTCGATTCGGACACGACGCGGGAAGCCTACCTGGCGCGCAACACCGGCAAGCCGCTGCGGCCGAACCAGATGGCGTTCACGCAGAACTTCCCGAAGTGGTCGACCAGCCTGATGAAGTCGTACTACGGCGCGGCCGCGACCGCGCAGAACGGCTTCGCCTACGACTGGGTCCCGAAGCGCGATGCCGGCTACGACATCCTGCACATCTTCGAGCTGATGCATCAGGGGAAGATGAACGGCTTCCTCTGCCAGGGCTTCAATCCGCTCGCGGCGGTGCCGAACAAGAAGAAGTTGTCGGACGCGTTCGCGAAGCTGAAGTACCTGGTGGTGATGGATCCGCTGGAGACCGAGACCTCCGAGTTCTGGCGCAACTTCGGGCCGCTCAACGACGTCGATTCCGCCAAGATCCAGACGGCCGTCTTCCGGCTGCCGGCTGCGTGTTTCGCCGAGGAGACCGGCAGCTTCACGAATTCCAGCCGGGTCATCAGCTGGAAGGAGAAGGCCGTCGATCCGCCGGGTGAATCGCTGGTGGATTCCGAGATCGTCGCGCGGCTGTTCACGAAGATCCGGGCGCTCTACGCGAAGGAGGGCGGTGCGCTGCCCGAGCCGATCGCGGCGCTTTCCTGGCCTTACGTGAATCCGAATGCGCCGACGTCGCAGGAGGTGCTGCGCGAGATCAACGGCCGGGCGATCACCGATGTCCTCGCGCCTGCCGATCCGAAGAACCCGGATGCGCCACGTGCGGTGCTGGTCCGTGCCGGCGAGCAGGTGCCGAACTTCGCGGTGCTGCAGGCCGACGGTTCGACCGCGTGCGGCAACTGGATCTACGCCGGTTGCTGGCAGCAGTCGGGCAACATGACCGCACGGCGCGACACGTCGGATCCGACCGGCCTCGGCGTCTATCCGAGCTGGGGCTGGTCGTGGCCGGCGAACCGCCGGATCCTGTACAACCGCGCCAGTGCCGACAAGGACGGACGCCCCTGGGACCCGAACCGCCGCTACCTGGCGTGGAACGGCACCTGGGCCGGCGGCGCGGACATTCCGGACATGCGGCCGGACGCGGCACCCGACCAGAACGTCGGCTCGTTCATCATGAACCCGGAAGGGGTCGCGCGGCTGCATGCGATCGGCATGAGCGAAGGGCCGTTCCCCGAGCACTACGAACCGTTCGAGACGCCGATCGGCGTCAACCTGATGTGCCCGGACAATCCGAAGGCCGTCAGCAATCCGGCGGCGCGGGTGTTCAAGGGCGACATGGAGGCGTTCGGCAAGAAGGACGAGTTCCCGTACGCGGCCACCACCTATCGGTTGACCGAGCATCACCACTTCTGGACCAAGCATGCGCGCAGCAATGCGGTCGTGCAGCCGGCGCCGTTCGTCGAGATCGGCGAGGCATTGGCGAAGGAGAAGGGGATCCGGCAAGGCGAGATGGTGCGGGTGCGGTCGAACCGGGGCGAAGTCGTCGCGGCCTGCGTCGTCACCAAGCGGATCAAGCCGTGGAACATCGACGGCAAGACCGTGCACATGGTCGGCATCCCGATCCACTGGGGCTTCAAGGGGGTGACCCAGAACGGCTACCTGGCCAACGCGCTGACGCCTTTCGTCGGTGATGCGAACTCGCAGACACCGGAGTTCAAGGCGTTCCTGGTCAACATCGAACGCGCCGGGACCGGTCCGACGCTGACGATCAAAGACGAGAAGGCGGTATAACGATGGCTAGCCTGCAATCACTGGATGTGGTCGCGCGCTCGGCCACGACGACGCCGACGCCGCAGGTGCGGCAGGTGCCGCCGGTCGCGAAGCTGATCGACGAGTCGAAGTGCATCGGCTGCAAGGCCTGTCAGGTCGCCTGCATGAACTGGAACGACCTGCGCGACGAGGTCGGCCACAACGTCGGCGTCTACGACAACCCGGTCGACCTGACGCCGACGTCCTGGACCGTCATGAAGTTCTTCGAGGTCGAGCCGAAGGAAGGCAACCTCGAGTGGCTGATCCGCAAGGACGGCTGCATGCACTGCGAGGATCCGGGCTGTCTGAAGGCGTGTCCGTCGCCGGGCGCGATCGTCAAGTACAGCAACGGCATCGTCGATTTCGTGTCCGAGCACTGTATCGGCTGCGGCTACTGCATCAAGGGCTGTCCGTTCGACGTGCCGCGGATCAGCGAGAAGGACAACAAGGCCTACAAGTGCACGCTGTGCTCGGACCGGGTCAAGGTCGGGCTCGAGCCGGCGTGCGTGAAGACCTGTCCGACCGGTGCGATCTCGTTCGGCACCAAGGCCGAGATGGTCGAATACGGCAACAAGCGCGCCGGCGAGCTGCAGGCGCGCGGCTTCCAGAAGGCAGGGCTGTACGACCCGCAGGGCGTCGGCGGCACGCACGTGATGTACGTGCTGAAGCATGCCGACCGCCCCGATCTGGAAGATCTGCCGGTCGACCCGACGATCAGCCCGTGGGTGTCGGCGTGGAAGGGCATCGCCAAGCCGCTCGCGGTCGCCGGCATGATCGGCGCGGTTGTCGCCGGCTTCTTCCACTACATGAAGGTCGGGCCGGTGGAAGAGAAGGCCGATGCCGGCGATACGCCGCTGCCGCCGCCGCGCGATCCGGTCGCGCGGTCGGGCGGAACCGAGCAACGACGGACCTGAGGGGCAGGCGATGAGAATGCTGCAGCGATATCGCGACGGCACGCGGATGAACCACTGGTTCATCGCGCTGATGTTCTTCGCCGCCGGCCTCTCGGGGCTCGCGTTCTTCCACCCGAGCCTGTTCTTCCTGTCGAACCTGTTCGGCGGCGGCTCATGGGCGCGGATCCTTCATCCGTTCCTCGGCGTGCTGATGGTGCTCGGCTTCATCGGGCTGTTCGCCCGCGTCGCCGGCGACAATCTGGTCAATGCCAACGACCGGCAATGGCGGCGGCAGATGGGCCGGATGCTGCGCGGGCACAAGGACGGCATGCCGCCGGTCGGCAAGTACAACTACGGTCAGAAGCTGGTGTTCTGGTTGATGACGCTGAGCCTGCTGGTGCTCGTCGTCACCGGCTTCATGTTCTGGCGGCCGTGGTTCACGCCGTACTTCACCGTCGAAGTGATGCGGATCGCGGTGCTCGCGCATGCGGCCGCCGCGGTGGTGCTGATCGCCGTGGTGATCATGCACATCTACGCGGCGATCTGGGTCAAGGGTACGATGCGGGCGATGACGCGCGGCACGGTCAGCGAAGGCTGGGCGCGTACCAACCACCCGCTCTGGTATGAGGAGATGACCAAGGGCCGTTGACCGGCTTCGTGCCGGTTCCCGGCTGTCTGTCGAGTTCGATGACGGCGACTGCTACCGTTCGTTTCCTCTCGCCGGAAGAGATCGCGGCGCGCCCGCCGGGCGCGGTGCAGTTCTTCCAGTGGCCGACGCGCGAAACCGTGTTCGCCGAGCGCGCGATGCGGCTGCGCCAGCTCGCCGGCGGCCATCCGCTCGGCGACTTCCTCGGGTTCATGGCGCTGGTCGCCGACGCGCAGCAACAGGCGCTCGACCGGCTCGCGACGGCGGCGCCGGTGCCGCTGCCGGACAAGGCGGCACTCGATCGCGCCGCGCTGGACGGCGTCGCGCCGCTCGATGCCGAGACCTGGCCGCGCGATCCCGCCTGGCGCGCCGTGCTGCAGCAGCTGGTCGCAGGCCTGCAGGCGCAGGCGCCGGCCGGCGCGCGCGACGTGCTCGATCGGCTCGCCGGTGCCGAGCCGGGCTGGCTCGAGACGCAGGCCGACCGGCTGCTCGGCGGCGCCGCGGCCGGGCTCGACGTCGGCACCGCGCCGTTGATCGGCGCGGCGCTGCAGGTCTGGTGGCTGCATCTGGTCGACACGACCCGGTCGGCCGCGGCGGCCGACGGCGCGCCGTTCGGCCGCATCGGCGACGCCACCGTCTGTCCGTGCTGCGCCAGCCGGCCGACCGCGAGCATCACCCGCAGCTCCGGCGAATCGCTCGGCCAGCGCTACCTCGCCTGTTCGCTGTGCGCGACGCAGTGGCACATGGTCAGGATCCAGTGCGCACGCTGCCAGTCCACCCGCAATGTCGCCTACCAGGCGCTCGACGCTGCCGGCGGCAACGATGGCAGCGAGCCCGGCAGCGGCGGCGGCGGCAGCGATGGCAGCGGCGACGGCGACGGCGACGGCAGCGGTGACGGCAGCGGCGACGGCAGCGGAATCGACAGCCGGGACAGCAGCAGGCTGGACGGCGCCGCCAGCAGCCGCGCCGCCCATGCGGTGATCCAGGCCGAGACCTGCGACGACTGCCGCCACTACCTGAAGATCATGCACCGCGACCGCGATGCGTTCGTCGACCCGGTCGCCGACGACCTCGCGAGCATCACGCTCGACATGCTGGTGTCCGAGACCGGCCTGCACCGCCACGGCGTCAACCTGATGCTGCAGTTCGGCGAGCCGCCACCGGAACGGCCGCCGCCCGGAGCCGGCTGATGTCGCGGCCCGACGCATCCGTGGTTCACGGTACCAAGGCCGACCCGAAGGATCTACCTTCCGTCGATCGCCTGCTGCGTGAAGCCGCTGCGCGCGAGCTGGCCGAGCGGCACGGTCATACGCTGGTCGCCAATGCTGCGCGCGCGCTGCTCGACGCGCGCCGCGCCGATGCCGTCGCCGGTACGCTCGACGCGGCGGCGCTGGCGCCGGCGACGCTGCTGTCGGCGCTGCAGGCCCGGATCGACGAGCTGCTGGCGCCGCGGCTGCGCACCGTGCTGAACTTGACCGGTACCGTGCTGCATACCAACCTCGGCCGCGCGGTGCTTGCCGAACCGGCGCTCGTCCGGATCGCGGCCGCGATGGCCGGGCCGAACAACCTCGAATTCGATCTCGACTCCGGCGGCCGCGGCGATCGCGACTCGATCGTCGAGGAGTTGCTGTGCCGGATCACCGGCGCCGAGGCAGCGACCGTCGTCAACAACAACGCCGGTGCCGTGCTGCTGACGATCGCCGCGCTGGCGCGCGGCCGCGAAGTCATCGTCTCGCGCGGCGAGCTGGTCGAGATCGGCGGTGCGTTCCGGATGCCGGACGTGATGGCCGCGGCCGGCGCGCGGCTGGTCGAAGTCGGCACCACCAACCGGACTCATCCGCACGACTACGCGAACGCGATCGGCAAGAAGACCGCGCTGCTGATGAAGGTGCACACCAGCAACTATGCGGTACAGGGCTTCACCCGCGCGGTCGACGAGCGCGAGCTCGCGGCGATCGCGCACGACGCCGGCCTGCCGCTCGCGACCGACCTCGGCAGCGGCTCGCTGGTCGACCTGACCGGCTACGGCCTGCCGCACGAACCGTTGCCGCAGCAGAAGCTCGCCGCCGGTTGCAACGTCGTCACCTTCAGCGGCGACAAGCTGCTCGGCGGCCCGCAGGCCGGGCTGATCGTCGGCAGCCGCGCGGCGGTCGCCAGGATCCGTAAGTTTCCGCTGAAACGCGCGCTGCGGATCAGCAAGCTGCCGCTGGCGGCGCTCGAGGCAACGCTGCAGTTGTACCTGCAGCCCGAGCGGCTCGCGGCCGAGCTGCCGACGTTGCGGCTGCTGACCCGCCCGGTGGCGGCGATCCGCGCGCAGGCCGAGTCGCTGCTGCCGGCGGCGCAGGCGGCGCTGGCACCGGCGTTCACGGTCGCGGTGGTCGACCTGCTTGGCCAGATCGGCTCGGGCTCGCTGCCGGTCGACCGGCTGCCGTCGGCCGGCCTCGCGATCGCGGTGAACGCGCCGTCCGGCCGCAAGCCGCGCAGCGGACGGGCGCTCGACCGGCTCGCCGCAGCGCTGCGCGCATTGCCGGTGGCGGTGATCGGCCGGATCGCCGACGACCGGCTGCTGCTCGACCTGCGCTGCCTCGACCGCACCGAGGACGAACGGGCGCTGCGCGACGGATTGGCGCTGCTCGTTCCGCCGTCATCGGCCGAGCGCCGGCCGGGCGATGGCGCGTCGACGGGCCGGCGCCGATGATCGTCGGCACCGCCGGTCATATCGACCACGGCAAGACGACGCTGGTGCAGGCGCTGACCGGCGTCGACACCGATCGGCTGCCCGAGGAGAAGCAGCGCGGCATCAGCATCGAGCTCGGCTACGCGTTCCTCGACACGCCCGAAGGGGCGCGGATCGGCTTCGTCGACGTGCCCGGCCACGAGCGGCTGGTGCATACGATGGTCGCCGGCGCGACCGGCACCGATTTCGCGCTGCTGCTGGTCGCTGCCGATGACGGCGTGATGCCGCAGACCCGCGAGCATCTGGCGGTCTTGTCGCTGCTCGGCCTCGAGCGTGGCGCCGTCGTCGTGACCAAATGCGATCGGGTCGACGCGGCGCGCGTCGCGGCGGTCGTAGCCGAGGCGGAGGCGCTGATCGCCGGCACGCCGCTCGCCGGCAGTCCGGTATTGCCGGTCGCGGCGCGCGAGGGCCGCGGCATCGATGCGCTCAAGGCCACCCTGTTCGACGCGGCGCGCGATCTCGACCGGCAGCGGCGCGAGCCCGGCATCGGCTTCCGGCTCGCGGTCGACCGTGCGTTCACGCTGGCCGGTGTCGGCACCGTCGCGACCGGGTCGGTGCACACCGGCGAGGTCGGGGTCGGCGATACGCTGCGGCTGGTACCGGGGACGCACGTCGTACGGGTGCGCAGCGTCCATGCGCAGAATCGGGCGGTCGAACGCGCCGGCGCCGGCGAGCGCTGCGCGCTCGGGCTGGTCGGTATCGAGCGCGAACAGATCGGGCGCGGCCAATGGCTGGTGGCACCATCGCTCGCGCTCGCCAGCGATCGCTTCGACGTCCGGCTCACCCTGTGGCGCGAGGAAGCCAGGCCGCTGCGTTCCGGCACGTCCGTGCATCTGCATGCCGGCGCCGCCAGCGTGACCGCGACGGTCGGCGTGCTCGAGCCGGCAGTGCTCGAGCCCGGCGCGACCGGTCTGGTGCAGCTGGTGCTGAAAGCGCCGATCGGCATCTGGCGCGGCGACCGCATCGTGCTGCGCGACGCGTCGGCGACGCGGACGATCGCCGGAGGTGCAGCGATCGACCCGTTCGCGCCGGTCCGCTACCGCCGCACGCCGCAGCGGCTCGCCGAGCTCGCGGCGCTCACGGCGCCCGATCCGGCGCAGCGGCTCGCCGCACTGCTCGCCGCCGCGCCGGGCGGCGTCGACCTCGCGCGTTTTCGTGCCGTCGAGGGCTTGATCGCCGGCGCGGCACCGATCGCCGGTGCGGGGCAGATCGCTGGCGAGGGCTTGGCCGCCGGTGCGTCCGATCCGCTCGAACCGGTGCTGGTCGCCGACGCGGCCGTCGGCGGCTTGCGGATGACCGATGCCGCCGGCGACGCGGCGCTCGGCGCCTTGCATGCGCGCGTGGCGCGCGCGACGTTGGCGCAGGCGCTGGCGGCATTCCACACTGCTCATCCCGACGAGCTCGGTCCCGACCGTGCGCGGTTGCGCCGGCTCGCGTTGCCGCGGCTCTCCGAACCGCTGTTTCGCGCGCTGCTCGAAGCCGAGTTGCGTGCCGGCGTGCTGGCGCAGCGCGGCGCATTCGTCCATCACCCCGAACACGGCGTCCGGTTGACCGCGAACGAGGAGCGGCTGGCGCAGCGGCTCGCGCCGCTGCTCGCCGCCGCGCAGTTCGAAGGTGCGTGGGTCCGCGACCTGGCGCGCGACGCGAACCAGCCGGAATCGCTGGTGCGGCCGATGCTGGCGCGGCTGGCGCAGCGCGGCGAGCTCTGCCAGGTGGTCCGCGACCTGTACTATCCGCCAGCAACGATGGCCGAACTCGCGGCGCTGGCGCGCGCGGTTGCCGCCGCGCACGACGGCGCGGTAACCGCCGCGCTGTTTCGCGACGCGACCGGGCTTGGCCGCAAGCGGGCGATCCAGATCCTCGAATGCTTCGACCGGATCGGCCTGCTGCGGCGGGTCGGCGACGTGCATCGGCTGCGCGCTGACAGTATGCTGTTTCGTGAGCCGATGGCGCAGTCGATCATGAATTCATAACGTATAACGCACGATGCAAAATTACAGCGCAAACTAGATGCACGACAGGTAAACGGTTCTCCGGAGGGGATACGGCCCCGGTGGGTCGGCCGGGCTTCAAACCCGGTGGGTGGCGCCATGCGTCGCCGGGTGGGTTCGACTCCCATTCCCCTCCGCCATCGGCGAGTCGCTTACCGAAGGGATCATGAGACTGCTATTGATTCGCCACGCCATTGCAGAGGACCGCGATGGCTTCCGCCAGCGAACCGGCCTCGACGACAGTCGACGGCCGCTGACCGAAGCGGGTGCGGCAAAGATGAAGCGCGCGGCACGCGGACTGAAGCAGGTCGCCGGACCGATCCTCCTGTTCGCTACCAGTCCCTATACCCGCGCCGGAGCGACAGCTTCCATCGTCGTCGAGCATGCGGGCTTCCCCGATCCGGTCGAAGTCCAGGCGCTTCAGCCGGACCAGCATCCAAGCAAATTCCTCGAGTGGCTGAATTCGGAGCTCGGCTCCAATGCGGCGTTCACGGACGCCGACATGGAGAAGGCGACGTTTGCCGCAGTCGGCCACGAACCCCACCTTTCGCGAGTGATCGGCTGGTCATTGACCGGTCGCGATGCGCCGCTGGGCGAGCTCAGGAAGGGTGGCGCCTGCCTGCTGATGTTCAGCGGCAAGTTCTCGGCGTCGTCTGCAACGGTCGAGTGGATCCTGAAGGCTGACCATCTGCGCCGCCTGGCCTGAGCGGCGCCGAATGCGCTACCTGAGGTTCCACCGCGACGCCACGTCCGCGACCGCGGATTCCACCGCCGCCATGAACGGAATCGCGTTTCCGAAGTAGTCCATCGACCAGTTGCAGTCGCCGGGCCCGGCTTCAGGCAGGCGGGCAGGCAGCGGCACGTCCACCGTCGCGCGAGCGTCCGCCACGTCGCGGCTCGCGTGAATCAACCGCGAGACTTCAGCCTGGATCTCTTGCGCGGACCTGGGTTCACGCATCGTGCGAATGCTCCTTCTCCAGGGGTCGTCAATGCTGGCACGGAAGCGCTCGAGCAGCAATCGCTGCATCCGGTCGATCGTCGGCGTGCATCCGAGGCGCTGCGGGTACTATCTCGGTCGTGATCGAGCGCTGTCAGGGCACTGTCGCAGCGGTCGCGCCCAGGCCTCGCCCGTCGACTCGGTAGGAGCCATAGTGAAGTTCGAGATTCTGCACGACGTCGAAGACATCGAAGTGTGCAGGCTCAAGCGCAACGAGATCCGGAAGAGGATCCGAAAGCAAGCGACTGCCGCCGAACAGGCCATCGACTACCTGCCGAACGATCGAGCGCTCCTCGGCCACGGTGTCGACGAAAGGGCCGGGATCATCTACTCGTTGGAAGAGGAAGCAGCTGCTCTGGCCGCCGGCAAGCGCGTCTGGCGCTTGCTGGCTCGCGGCACCGCGAGCCTCACGGTCAGCCTCGGTAGGTTGCTGGTCGAGCATCGGCGTATCGACATGTCGCTGACGTTCTGCCCGGCGGCGAACGAACTGCGTTTCAACTGGATCGACCCGGCGAACCGAGGCGGCTTCGCCGCAGTCTCGCTCGAGGGTTCGACAGTGACGTCCGTCGAATGGGGAGACGCTACGCCTGAAGCGAGGCGTGCGCTGCATAGCGTTTGCGAGGCGGTCGGCTTCTCCGCTTCTTCGAGCGGCGCTGACGAATGATTCGTCGATCCGGCGACCGCCCCTGCGCGCTCCTGGCATCAGCTGGTCGCGGCTGCCCACGTAGTAGTGAACTAGTGTCGGTGTCACGCCGAATTCGCGCGCCAGCCCGACGATCGACAACTCCAATAGCGGTTCCACTTTCGCGAACTGGACTGCGCGCTCGATGATCTGCTTGCGCGATCAGGGGTGTCGCGTTCGCGATCACTTGCGCGGACTTGCGCGGCCGCCCCCGGCGGCGCGGTTCGGCGGCATCCGCGACCTTCTTGGCGCGCTGATCCACGGCCTGCGAACGCTCGGCGCCAGGAAGATCTCGCTGCTCGCACCGTACCCGCTGGCCGCCAAGGTGATCGACTACATCGAACACGAAGGCATCGGGGTCGTCGACAGCCTGTGCTTCGAGATTCCTGACAATCTGGAAGTCGGACAGCGCAATCCGATGCAATTGCTCGAAGACGTCCGGCGGCTCAATACCGCCAATGTCGACGTCGTGGTGCTATCCGCCTGCGTCCAGATGCAGTCTCTGCCGGCGATCCAGTCGGCCGAGCGGCTGCTGGGACTCCCGGTGACGTCGACCGCGGTCTGCACCGCGCGGAACATGCTGGATCTGCTGGGGCTCGCGCCCGACGTCGAGGGTTGCGGCCGGATGCTGACGGCTTAGGGCGCCCCGCTCACGGAAGCGGACGCTCGGAACCTTCGGGCAGGCGCCCTTCGGCCGGCACCCCTGGACACAGCAGCAGCGCTGAGCGCGGCGGCGTTGCCGCACCGCGGCTTGACTGCCGCCCGACGCCAGTCCGAACATTCTTAGACCCCACGGGCTTTCAATCCTGCCTCATGTCGCTGCAAACCCTCGACCGCGCCATGGCGGCGCTGCACGTGTTGGCGCATGCCGAGCTGGGCGGGGCGCGGCTGGTGGACGTGCAGCAGGCGCTGGGATTGGCCAAGCCCACGGCGCACCGGCTCCTGGCCGGGCTAGTGAAGCACCGCATGGCGGTGCAGGACCCCGATACTCGGCGTTATCAGCTCGGCCCGACCATCAGTTCGCTTGCGCAATTCGTGCCGCGGCTGAACGATGACGTGCATCGCGCCTGCCTGCCCGCGGTGCGTCGCTTGGCGAGCCGGTCTGGCCAGGCCTGCCTGCTGTTGCTCCGCTTCGGTCTGGAAACCTTCTGTGTCGACCGCTTCGGGGGCAGCCCCGCATCACGCCGGGCCACCCCGGTGGGCCTGTTACGGCCATTGGGCCTCGGGGCCAGCGGCATGTCCATCGTCAGCGAGATGGCCGACGCGGACGTGCGTCAGGTGTTCCGCCACGTGCGTCCCCGTCTTGGCTCGGTCGCCGGGGGCGGTGGGCGTGACCTCGACGCTGAGGTGGCGTTCACGCGCAAGCACGGTTATGCAATCACCCACGGTAGCCTGGTGCGGGGCATGTGCGGTATCGGCATCGCGCTGCGCGACAGCCACGGCCAGGCGCTCGCGTCCATCGGCGTGCTGCTGCCCGAGAACCATGCCGCGGGCAGCGATGGCCGGCGCATCATTCATCTCATCCAGGAAGAGCGCGACAACGCCGAGCGCGCCCTGGCTGCTACCCTGTCTGCGCAGTCGCTGTTGGCTGCCGGCGGCATGGTGAGGCGCCATCGCCTGATGTAGAAGTCCCCGCAGGGTCCGCATTCCGGAACATTGCCGAGACTCTTTGTATTGTCCGCTCGCCCGCTTCTAGACTGGCCGGCGCATCGACAATTCCAGGAGACAGGCATGCATACGCCCTTCCAGGCGCCGGCGCGCCGCCGCGCCCCGTGGCGCTCCTTGCTGGCCGCCGTCGCGGCCGTCCTCGGCTTGCTGAGCCTGGCGGCACCCGTCGCGGCAGCCTGGCCCGAAAAGCCCATTCGCATCATCGTGCCGGCGGCGCCGGGTGGCGGTGTGGACATCCTGTCGCGCAACGTCGGCAAGAAGATGGCCGACGACCTGGGCGTGGCCGTGGTGGTGGAGAACCGTCCCGGCGGCAACAGCAACATCGGTTTCGAAGCGGCGGCCAAGGCGGCACCGGACGGCTACACCATCGTCATGGGCTACACCGGCCTGGCCATCCTGCCGCACCTGTTCGCCCAATTGCCCTGGAACCCCGAAGGCGACTACGCCCCCCTCGCCACGGTGGGCTCGATTCCCCTGGTGCTGGTGGCGAACACCAGCTTTCCGCCCAACACGGTTGCGGAACTGATTGCCTACATCAAGGCCAATCCGGCGTCGGCCACCTATGCCCACGGCGGTGCCGGCGGCATGAGCCAGCTGGGCGGCGAAATGTTCAAACTGATTACCAAGGTGAACGTGACGCCCGTGCCCTACAAGGGCAATGCGCCGGCACTTGCCGACGTGGTGGCCGGCCACGTGCCCTTCATGTGGGACACCATCAATACCGCCATGCCCCAGGTGCGCAACGGTCGCTTGAAGGTGCTGGCGATGGCCACGCCCAAGCGCGTGCCGGCCTACCCCAACACGCCCACCATGATCGAGGAAGGCGTTCCAGGCTTCGAACTGGCCGCCTGGTACATGATGCTGGCGCCGAAGGCCACCCCGGCGCCGATACTGGACCGGCTGAACGCCGCCATCAACAAGGCCCTGACCGATCCGGAAGTCGCCAAGACGCTGGGCGATCAGGGCGTGGTGCTGGCCGGCGGCAGTCGCGACGAAGCCACGAAGTATCTGCGCAGCGAACTGGAACGCTGGGGCGGGTTGATCAAGTCCGCCGGCATCAAGGCGGAATGAGGTGCGCATCCTCGACGTTCATTCGCACTGGGGCACCCGGCGCGGCTATCCCCTGCGCGACGAGGCCTCGCTGAAGCTGCAGCGCCACACCTTCGCCTCGGACGCGCAGTTTCATTCGGAAGAGGAGATGGCGGCCTATCTGCGGCAGAACAACGTCCGCACCATCCTGGACTTCGGCTTTACCAAGAGCATGTCCATCGACGAAGTCCGACCATTCCACGATTACGCCATCGAGACCCAGAAGACCTACCCCGACGCGATTTTAGGAAACTGGGTCCAGCTGGACCCGCGCACCGGCGCGGACGGCGCGCGCGAACTGCGTCGCTGCATCGAGGCCAGCGCCGGCTTCATTGGTTGTTGCGTGTCCGCGGCGGGCATGGGATATCCGGCCTCGCACGAGATCTACAAACCGTTCTACGATGTGTGCGCCGAATACGAGCGGCCGGCCCTGGTGCTGGTCGGCTACACCGGTGCCGGTGCCGGCAAGCGCGGCGGCGGAGGCCTCAAGCTGGACCTGTGCCATCCGCGGTACGTGGATGAGCTCGCCGCCGATCGTCCGGAGCTCGACATCATTGCCGGCCGCCCCGCCTGGCCCTGGCAGGACGAGATGATTGCCGTCATGCTGCACAAGGCCAACGTCTGGGCCGAGATGCATGGCTGGTCGCCCAAGTACTTCACCGATGCCTTGAAGCACGACATCCCGCGCCGCCTGCGCAAGCGCATCATGTTCGGCGCCGACTACCCGCTGCTGCGTTACGAGCGTCTGGCCAAGGACTGGCAGGATCTGGGCTACGGTGAAGACGTGCTCGCCGACGTGTTCCACGGCAACGCCGAGCGCCTGTTCGGCCTGGGGTCGCGCGAAGCGCGTCAGAGCAACTGACATGGACCTGGGCATACGCGGCAAGACCGCCCTGGTGGGCGGTGCCAGCCAAGGCATTGGCTATGCCATCGCTCATCTGCTGGCGGAAGAGGGCGCAACCGTGGCCATGGTGGCGCGCAAGCCAGAACCGTTGGCTGAAGCGTGCGCGCGCATCACGGCCGACACCGGCGCGCGCACCGTGGCCATCGCCGCCGACATCCGCAAGCGCGAGGACTGTGAGCGCATCGTTCAGGAAGCCTTGGCCGCCTTGCCGGGCATTGACCTGCTGATCAACAACGACGGCGCGCCGCCGCTCGGCAAGCTGGACACTTTCGACGACCTGGCCTGGCAGCGCGCTGTCGAGCAGAACCTCATGAGTGTGGTGCGCCTGTGCCGCGGCTTCCTGCCCGGCATGCGCAGTCGCGGCTTCGGGCGCATTGTCAACATGACGGCCCTGTCGGTGCTGCAGCCGATTCCCGAGTTCGGCCTGTCCGTGGCCAGCTGGGCCGGGGTGCTGGGCTATGCCAAGACCTTGTCGCTGGAAGCGGCGGCGGATGGCGTGACCGTCAATACCATTTGCCCGGGGCGCTTTGCCACCGGGCGGGTAGCCAAGGTGTATGGCGTCCCTGCCAAAGGGGGCCGGCCGGATCCCGAGGCCCTGGCGAAGATGGCCCGCGAACTGCAGATTCCTGTCGGCCGCATCGGCGACCCGCGTGAGATCGCCGGCCTGGTGGGCTTCTTGTGCTCTTCGTTTGCCGGCTACATGACCGGACACGCCCTGCACGTCGACGGCGGCCGCCGCGCCAGCCTGGCCTGATACAGCGTAGCCTGATACAAAAGGCACTATGGATACCTCAGCCCAAGTACCCTGGTACTGGAAGTCGCTGGACTTCGAACGCCTGACCCGCGACTTTCCGCCGCCGCCGGACTATTTTCGCGAACGTTTCACCGCCAGCCCGCAAACCATCCGCACGTTGCAGGAGCAACGCTTCGTGGAGACGATGGAACGCGCCTGGCAGATTCCGTTTTTCCAAAGGCTTTGGGGCGAGGCTGGACTGAAAGCAAGCGACATCACCGGCCTGGCGGACTTGCACAAGATTCCGACCTACGACGTCAGCCACATCCGCGACAGCATCGCCCTCAACCCGCCCTTCGGCGACTTCATGGGCATTTCACCGGCCGATAGCCAAGAGCTGCCCATCGTCCTGCAGACCAGTGGCGGCACCACCGGCCTGCCGCGGCCCATGCTGTATTCGCCGAAGGAACGCGAGACCATGGCGATCCTGGGCGGGCGGCGGTTTTTCCTGCACGGCATCCGACCGGGCGACATGGTGCTGGTGACCTATTCGTTCAACCTGGGCAACGGCGGCTTCGCGCCGCGAGAAGCCATCTGGAAATACACCGGTGCGATTCCGGTTACCACCGGCAGCGGCGCCAACACACCGACGCGGCGCCAGATCGAGATCGTTCAAGCGTGGAAGATCAACGTGATCCTGGGGTTCGCGCCGTACATGCGCCACATGGCGCTGGTGGCGCGCGATGAGCTGGGGCTGGATCCTCGCAAGCTGGGTATCAAGCTGATCGGCACCCACGGCAATCGCGAAGAGCGAGAAAGTGTCGAGGACCTTTGGGGCTGCAAGACCTTCGATGCCTACGGCGCCCACGACTGCGGCATGGTGGCCGCTGAATGCGAGGCCCACGCCGGACTGCACGTGTTTGACGACTGCTTCTATCTGGAGATCCTGAACCCGGAAACGGGTCAGCTGGTGCCGGACGGCGAGGCGGGCGTGTTGCACATCACCACCCTGTATAAATACGGCGCACCCCTGGTGCGCTGGAATACCAACGACATCCTGCGCCGCCTGCCCGGCAACTGCCCGTGCGGCGGCACCACCTCTCGCCTGGAACATCTGATCGGGCGCAACGACGGCATGATCAAGCTGCGTGGCGTGAACGTGTTTCCGGAAGCGGTCGGGCTGGCTGTGCTGCAGGATACCCGCACCACCGGAGAGTTCTTCTGTTTTGTCGATCAGGTGGGGGAGGCGAAGTTCGACGAGATGGATGTGTGGGTGGAGGCGGTGAACGACGGCGTGGACCGGGCCGCCTTGCTGGCGGATCTGGAACGGCGCCTCAAGGAAGTGACCGGCGTCAAGCTGAAGGTCACGGTCAAGGCGAAAGGCGAGCTGGATATTCATACGGGCACGTCGCAAGTCTCGAAGATCAAGCGGGTGCTGGATCGGCGCAAGGTAAGGCGCATAAAGGCGTAGCCGAAATCCGTTGCAATTGCGGCCGCTGCTAGACTGAGCCGCCATGCCGCAACTCATTTCCGCAGTCGCCCGGCGTCTAAGGCTCGAGGCCAGACCGCTGGCCGACCGCTGGCATTGCCGCCTCACGCGCAGTGCACGCAATGCACTCGTTGATCGCCGGATCATGGTGACCGGCGCGGGGGGTGGAATCGGTCTGCCGCTCGTCGACCTGCTCCTGCGCTCCGGCGCCGTCGTGATCGCTCATACGCGCCGGCCGATTGCGCCGGGAACCCCGCTCGCCGACCTGGCAGCGCGCTATCCCGGCCGCCTGCTGCCGGAGCATGCCGATCTGGACGACAGAGGCGCGGTCGCCAGGATGATCGCGCACATTCGAGATACCGAGGAGCGACTGGACGCGTTGTGCAACAACGCCGCAATCGGCTACACGGCAGCGAGGGCGGTGAATGATCAGGGCATCGAACGCGTTTGGTCGGTCAACGTCGTGGCGCCGCGCCAGCTTGCCGTCGGGCTCGCGCCATTGCTGGCCCGCGGACGCACGCCGCGTGTCGTCAACGTCGTCAGCGGCCTGTTGCACGAGCTGCCGCTGGATCTGCTGGAGCAACTCAGCGGAGCAGCGAGTGGGCGAAGTTGGGATGGTGCCCAGGCGTATGGACGCTCGAAGCAGGGCATGATCATCTGGACCGCAGCGGCGGATGCTTTGTCGCGCGCCGGGTCCGGCAGCCCGGCCGGGTCCGGCGGCTTCGCAGGGGCCAGCGGCCCCGTCCGTTACCTCGCAGTCGACCCCGGGACCATCGACACGCCCATGGCCGCCGGCTTTCCGTTTCCGCTGCGCGGCGCCCCACCCGCTCGGGCGGCCCGACTGCTGGCCCGCTTGCTGGCTGATCCTGCGATGGCTGCCGACGGCACCGTCCACTACCGGGTCGGTCGCCGCTCCGTGCTCCCGGATCAGGCGGCAGACGTGCTGTTTCGCGAACGTCTGCTGCAGCAGCTCGACAGTTTGTGGCAGCCTCCGCCGACTACTCCATCCTGATGTTCGCGGACTTGGCGATCGCCATCCACTTGGTCGCGTTGTCGGCAATGACCTTGGCCGCCGCGGCGCTGCTGCTGGTCGTCGCGTCGACGCCGGCAGCCTCGACCTGCTTGACCGTCTCCGGATCGCGCATCACGCTGGTGATCTCGGTATTGAGCTTGGCCACGATCGCCGCCGGAACGTTCGGCGCGGCCAGCACCGCGTACCAGATCGACGCCTCGAAACCGGGCAGGGTATCCGCAATGATCGGAATCTCCGGCGCGGCCTGCGAACGCTCGCGCGTGGATACGCCGAGGGCCTTCATCTTGCCGGCCTTGATCAACGGCAGCACCGTGGCAAGGCCGCCCCAGTAGATATCGACTTGACCGGCGAGCAGGTCGTTGATCGCGGGCGATCCACCTTTGTAGGGAACGTGCAGCACATCGATGTTGGCGGCCAGTTTGAACAGCTCTCCAACGAAGTGGGGGTTCGAGCCGACGCCCGCCGACGCATAGGTCAGTTTGCCCGGTCTTTCCTTCGCATAGGCGATCAGCTCGGCGATCGAGTTGACGGGTAAGGCCGACCTGATCGTGATGACATTCGGCCCCGTGCCGATGATGGCGATCGGCGTGAACGACTTGACCGGATCGTAAGGCAGTTTCTGGATCGCGCCGATCATCGTGTGGCTGGTGGAAACGACCAGCAGCGAATAACCGTCTGGCGGCGAGTTGGCCACCAATGCGGCGCCGATCGCTCCACCGGCACCGGCACGGTTCTCCACGACGGTGGTCCAGCCGCGCTTTTCGGTCAGCCTGCTGGCAAGCAGGCGAGCCATCTGGTCATTGGTTCCGCCCGGAGTGAACGGAACGATGATCCTGACGGGCTTGTTCGGGAAATCGGCGGCCTCTCTGGCCGCGTCCTGCGCAGGGCTGCCGAGCGGAAGCGTAATGGCCAGTGCCGCAACAATCGACGAGATCCGTTTCGAGCATCGCACAACCGTCTCCTTGCTTCGATCTTCGATTACCGAGGGCTGCGATCCAGCCGGACTCGGAAAGCAACGGATGCAACCCGGGGCCGCTCAACCAGGCACTTCGGACGAATCGACCCGCAAGGGTTCGTGAACCGTCCGGCACCGGGCCTGGCGGCTACGCCTCAAGCTTTCGCGTATACGCGTTCGTCAAGGAATTTCCTGATCTCGCCGACCATCTTTTCGGGTTCCACCATATGCAGACCCTGCTCCCAGCCGTCGACCTTGAGCAGCTTCGCATTCGGCATGGTGTCGCGCATATGCTCCATTTTCCGGTACCGGCTTTCCATGCTTTTCGTACCGAGGATCAGCAAGGTGGGCGTCTTGATGTTCGGGATCAGGTCGATCAGGTCGACGGTCGAGAAATGCCTGAAACCCGCGGCCGCGATGTAGTCCGGCGTCTTGCCCATCTCCTTGGCGATCCACCGATGCAGCCCCGGAGGCGCGTGTTCCGGTGTACAACGGTAGTGGATGGTTCGCCACGACCAATCCTCGACGCCGTACTTCATGATGGCCTGCGCCTGGTCGGGCATGTCGAGCGCGTAGATCGAACGCGTTTCGGTGGCCATGCTGCTCGCGCTGTTGAAAACCGACAGCGAGCTCAGCCGATCCGGATAGTCGTGCGCCGCCTTCAGCCCCACCACGCCGCCGGTCGAGTCGCCGACCCAATGGACTTTCTTGATCTTCAGCGCATCCATCAGGCCGATCATGTCGGCGGCCATCATGTCCAGCGTGATCGGATCACCTTCCTTCGGCTTCGAGGTCAGGCCCCAGCCGCGCGGGTCGACACGCAACACCCGATACTTCAATCCGAGCAAGGGCACCCAGGTTCGCCAGAACTCCATGTTGCGGCAGTAGCCGGAATGCAGCAGGAAGGTTTCCGGCTCTTCACTGCGCCACGGCTCGGTGTAGTCGGCGAGCTCGTAGTGGATGTTGATATCCCCGACCTGGATGAACTGGTGGGTCATTCATGTCTCCGCAGAATAATGGCCATTGCGCCATTGCGATTCGGATTCCGCCGATCTCCGGCTACCGCAGTTTCTGCCAGGCTGGTGTACCCATGTACTGCAGTACTACCGAAATGCTAGCACCGGGGCCAGGAAGCTCAAGCCGAACCGAGCACGGCAGCCAAACTGACATGGATGTACTTTGGCGCGGTCGTTGCGCTGGCAAACCGAGGAGGTCTGCCTGGCTGAGGAAGTCTGCCTGGCCGGAAGCGATCGGGTCGACTACTCGGCCAAGGAGGCGGCCACGGCTAAGCCCAAGGCCGTCCAATCGCCGGAGTACGCCGCGTTCCTGGAAGGTCCAGGCGTGGGCGTCAGGCTTCCGGCTGAACCGGCCGCGGGCGAGGCGGGCGGCGCAGGCCGCTCAGCGGCCGGCGCAGTTCCCGCGCCGGCTCGTTCAGCACGTCGATCGTCTTCGGGCCATCGTAGGCGGCGAGCACGGAGTCGCGCATCTGCACCAGATGGTGCCGCCAGAAGCGTTCGACCTCCTCGGTTCGCCCGCTTCTCATCAGGCGGACCGCCTCTTCGCGGCTGCCGATGCTCCGTTGCCGGAGCTGGTCGACGCTGGATTTCTCGAGCGTCCGTTCCGTGACGTCCTCATGCTGTCTGCGAATGATGTCGTAGATCAGCGATGCCAGCAGGTGCAGGGTCTTGCTGCCGCAATGGCGCGTGATCAGCATCGAAAACTCGGCGCTCAGATCGGCATAGCGGATCAGGTCGGAGCGGGCCGCTATTCGAGCGGCAGCGATGTTCGCCTCGAGCTGCTCGAAGGCGACGGCGCTCTTCACCTGGGCGAGCAAGGCAGCAGCGGGCGGTTCGATGACGGTGCGAGCCAGCCACACGTCCTGCAGCGATGTCCGTTCGATCTGCAGATAGATCCCGACCTGGCGCGCCGCCGCGCTGAGATCCACCTGGGTCACCCGGGCGCCGCCGTGCTTGCCCCGGCTGATCGTGATCAGTGACTCGGATTCCAGCAGGCGAAGGGCTTCGCGCAATGTCGGGCGCGAAACGCCGAACTCGACCTGCAGCGCGCTTTCGGGTTGCAGCTTGTCGCCCGGCTTCAGGCGACCCGCGACGATCTGATGGCGTAACTTGTCGCTGACCGCGACTGCCGCTTTGAGCGGTCGGGCGGGAACTTTCGAGGCTGGCACGGAAGCGTGGTCCAGGTGGGTTGACGCGCAGCAACGGCATGGGCGCGGCCATCGGTGTGCGCATCGGTGTGCGGCACGATCGCTGCGGCAACAAGCCTAACACAACGGCCGGAAGGCGCTCGCCGGCCGATCGAGTCCGCCGCGCTTGACGCCGGCGGCGGACGTCCGCAAAATCGTTATACAATTTCGATGGACGGCGGAGTGCAGCAGGAGACAACCATGAACACTCTGAATCTCGGTCGCCTCGTCGCATGGCTACGGGGCTTCGCCGCGCTCGGGCTGGCGCTGGTCTCGGCGATGGCGTCGGCGCAATCGTTCCCCACTCGACCGATCAAGATCATCGTTCCGTACTCGACCGGAAGCGGCAGCGACACGCTGGCGCGCACGATCGGTCAGGCGGTCGCCGAGCGGGCCGGTCAGCCCGTCGTGGTCGAGAATCACGAAGGGGGCGGAAGCCTGGTCGGCACGCTGGTTGCCGCCAAGGCGCCCGCGGACGGCTACACGATCCTGATCGTCGCCAATCCGTTCGTCATCGCGCCGACCCAGCGCGCGACGCCGTCGTACGACCCGCTGAAGGACTTCGTGCCGATCGCGAAGGTCGCGATCGTGCCGCTGGTGCTGGTCAGCTCCGCCACGGTACCGGTCAAGAGCATCGCCGAGCTCGTCGCCCATGCGAAGGCGAACCCCGGCAAGCTGACGTACGCGTCTTCCGGCCCGGGAACCATCAGCCAGCAGGAGATGGAGGTGTTCAAGGCGGCGGCCGGGCTGAACATCGTCGAGGTCGGGTACAAGAGCACCGGACAGGCGCTGACGGACGTCCTCGGCGGCCACATGCAGCTGTTTCCGGTAGTCGTCTCGAGCGTGCTGCCGCACCTGAACTCGGACAAGATCCGGATTCTCGGCATCTTCGATACGCAGCGGTCTCCGCTGCTGCCGGACGTGCCGTCGACGGCCGAGGGGCTCGGGGTCGCGGACTATGTTCCGACGCCGGTCTGGTACGGCTTCGTCGCGCCTGCGGGAACGCCGGCTGCGGCGGTCGACGCGTTGAACCGGCTGTTCCGTGAAGCAGTGCAATCGCCCGAGGTTCGGGCGCGGCTGTCCGGAATCGGCGCGCAACCGGTCGGACCGACCAACGCCCAGTTCGCGGCAGATCTGAAGACCGAGATGGAGAAGGCCGCCCGGCTGAGCAAACGGCTCGGTACCGCCAAGTAGCGATGACGCCGCTCACGGGCATCCGTGTCCTGGATTTCTCCTCTGTCTTCGCCGGGCCGCACTGCGGCCAGCTGCTCGCGGACTATGGCGCGGACGTCATCAAGATCGAGCCCAAGGCGGGCGACGATGCGCGCAACTGGCAGCCGCTGCACGAAGGGAAGCCCGGGTCCGGGACGCTGTTCTTCGTGGTCAATCGGAACAAGCGCAGCCTGGTCATCGACCTGAAGAGCGCCTCGGCGACGGGCATCGTCAAGCGGCTCGCCCGAAGCTGCGACGTCGTGCTGCAGAATTTCAGCGCCGGCGTGATGGAGCGGCTCGGCATCGGCTACGAGCAGCTTCGCGAAGAGAACCGCCGGCTGATCTATTGCAGCATCTCGGCCTTCGGAGAGGTCGGCCCGATGGCTCGTGCCCGCGGCTACGACCCGGTTATGCAGGCATTCAGCGGCATGATGCCGATGCCCGATGCCGATGGCCCGCCGCCGGTTCGGTTGAGCGTCCCGCTGATCGACTTCACGACCGGCCAGAATGCGTTCGCCGGGATCCTCGCGGCGATCATCGAGCGCGGGAGGACGGGAGTCGGTTCGTACCTGGAGGTCTGCCTCGCCGATAGCGCGGTCTCATTGCAGGCGTGGGGGCTGCAGCGCTATTGGGGAACCGCCTATCTGGGTACGGCGGTTCAGCCGATGGGCCGCGGAGTGCCGGACAAGGTGCCGTACGAGGCCTTCCGCACGAGCGATGGTTTCGTCTACATCGCGTGCGGCAATGACCGTCTGTGGGTCTCGTTCTGCGAGGCGATCGAACGGCCGGACCTCGCGACCCACACGCAGTATGCCGTCAACGCTTCGCGCCGCGAACACTACGAGAATCTGATGACGATCCTGCGGCCGATCGTCGCCGCGCGGCCGCGTGCCGAATGGGAGCGGCTGCTGGTCGCTGCCGGCGTGCCGTGCGCGCCGGTCAATGACTTGTCGGGCTTGTCGTCGCACCCGCAGACCGTCGCGTCGGGCATTGTCCAGGAGTACGACAGCCCGCATTACGGTCGCCTGAAGACGGTCGCCCGTGCGGTGCGATTCGGCGGGCGCCTCGATCCGGTGGGCAAGCCGCCGCCGGCGCTCGGCGAGCACACGTGGGCCGTCCTTCGCGAGGCCGGGTTCAGCGACGCGGAGATCGACGCCTATCGCGCCGACGGGGCCGTCGCCGGGTCGTGAGGGGCGCGGGGCGCGCTAGGGGCGCGCGGGGCCGAGCGGCCCGCGGCATTGACGCCGCGCTCGTGCGGCTCGATAATAGTTATACAATTGAAATCCGGCAGGCCCGGAGACGAGCGTGAACTGGCCAACGGTCGAATACAGCGAAGAGGTGATGCGCGAGGGCTTCGGCATCGAGTCGGTTGGCATTCCGCTGGCCGACAAGGTGGCGCTGCTCGACCGGCTCTCGGAAACCGGGCTCAGGCGGATCACGGTCGGCGCCTTCGTCAGTCCGCGCTACGTGCCGCAGATGGCGGACTTCGAGCAACTGCTGCGCGCGTTCCATCCGAAGCCGGGCGTGCAGTATCTGACGTTCTCGCACACGCCCAAGGCCCGCAAGCTGGCGCAGCAGTTCTCGCCGCCGCTGACGGTCGAAGACGAGATCTGCACGTTCTTTCTCGACATCTGCGACATTCATCAGCGCCGGAACATGAACCGCTCGATCGAGCAGGTGATGGCGACCTGGCCGGAGCTGATCGCGGACGCGAAGAGCCGCGGCGTCGCGCAGGCCCGGGTCGGCGTCGCTTCGTTCTGGGGCTCGAACTTCATGGGCCGGTTCGAGCCGGCCTATCGCTTCGCGATGCTGGAACGGCAGATCGACCTCTTCCGCGCCAATGGCATGGAGGTCGTCGAAATCGGCCTGCACGACTCGCAGAGCTGGTGCCTGCCGCACGAAATGGAGCGGGATCTGCGCGAGATCAAGCGCCGCTGGCCGGAAGTCCGTCATTTCCATCTGCACATGCACGACGCCCGCGGCATGGCGCTGCCGTCGCTGTACGCCGCGTTGCGCACGCTGGATGCGAGCGACACGGTGCTGATCGAAGGGACGCTCGGCGGAATCGGCGGTGGCCAGTACTGCGGCAACGGCACCGCCTCCGGCATGGTCGCGACCGAGGATTTCATGCACATGCTGGAAGGCATGGGGATCGCGACCGGCGTCGACCTGGACAAGCTGATCGAATGCGTCTGGCTGCTCGAGCGGATCATCGGACGCCCGGCCTTCGGCCACGTTTCCAGGGCAGGGCCGCGCCCGACGCAGCCCGGGCAACGCTATGACGCCAACCTGCCGGCGGTCGAAACCCTGAGGGCGGCGCGGCACTTCAAGCTGGGCCCCGCGGCCTATGAAGGCGAGGCGTACTCGCCGTGGCGCGAGCCGATCGCCGGCCCCTACTACGGGCCCGCCTGATTCACGTATTGCAAGGAGAACGGAATGAATTTCGACCTGACGCCCGAGCAGCGGGAAATCCGCGATTCGGTGCGCAAGTTCGCCGAGGCGGAGCTTCTGCCCGAGTACCAGCGCTGGGATCGCACAGGCGAGTGGCTGACGCCGCCATACGTCAAGAAGATCGTCGACATGGGCCTGCTGCGGCTGCGCCTGCCCGAGGAGTACGGCGGCCAGGGCTATTCCTTCGTCGATTGCGGGATCGTCTGCGAGGAGATCGGCCGGGCCGATCACCAGATCCGCTACATCATCTCCAACGCCATCCACCTCGGCGAGATGGCGTCGTCGCTGCATCCGGATCTTCGGAAGGAATGGATTCCGCGAATCGCCAACGGCGAGATGATGTCGCTGGCCTTCACCGAGCCGCGCGGCGGCGCCGATGCGGGCAACATCGTCACGAAGGCGGTCCGCGACGGCGACCACTGGATCCTGAACGGCGAGAAGACCTCGATCACGTTCACCGGCGTGTCGAAGGTGGTCTTCGTGTCGGCGCGCACCGGCGGTCCCGGACCGCGCGGCCTCTCCTTCTTCTGCGTGCCGACCGATCTGCCCGGCGTGAAGACCAGCAACTTCGAACGGATGGGCCAGAAGCTCGATCGCGGCGGCAGCTTCTTCTTCGACAACGTCCGGGTGCCGGCGAAGAACATGGTCGGCAAGGAGAACGAAGGCTTCATCTGGGCGATGACCATCATCGGCTACAACCGCAACTTCGTGCCGCTGGCCTGCATCGGCGCCGCCCAGAAGTCGCTCGAGGAGACGATGGACTATCTGAAGCAGCGGCAGATCATGGGCAAGTCGGCTACCAAGTGGCAGGGCGTCTCGCAGGAGCTGGCGATCGCCGCGACGCAGCTCGAAGCCGCGCGGATGCTGTGCTACAAGGCGCTATCGCTGAAGGACCAGGGCAAGCGTCACGACGCGGAGTCGTCGATGGCCAAGTGGTGGGGCGTGAAAGTAGCCAATGAAGTCCTCTACACCTGCATGCGCCTGAACGGCCACTACGGCTGGGCCAAGGATCTGCCGCACGAGCAGCGGCTGCGCGACTGCCTCGGAATGGAGTCGGCCGACGGGCCGCGCGAAGTCCACCTGGGCATCATCGCGCGCGACATGCTCGGCCGGGAGTTCGCGCCGTTCTGACGTGATGACAGCGAGCCAGGATCCGGCCGAGCAAGGGTGGGAGCGAGAGGTCGGCGTCGACGAGTTTGCCGCGCTCGTCGGCCCGCTGTTGAGCCGCACCCGGAACGGCGACAAGGAATACGCGTTCGTCGCAGCGTCCAAGCATCTCAGCCGTTACGCCCGGGTTCACGGCGGCATGCTGATGTGGCTCATGGACAAGGCGCTGGCCATGAAGGCGTGGGAGGCCGCGGGGCGACCGGAACAGATCGCGACGATCCAGCTCGACGTGCAGTTCCTGAGCGCGGTCGAGGAAAGCTCGCTGGTCGAGTCGCGTTGCACGGTCGTGCGCAAGACCGGCTCGCTGGTCTTCATGACCGGCCAGCTGCTGTCGGCAGGTACCGTCCTCGTGTCCGCGTCCGGCGTCTGGAAGTATCGGTAGCAGCGGAAGCCACGATGGGGCCTTTACACGGGTTGAAAGTGATCGAACTGGCCGGCATCGGACCGGGCCCGATGGCGGCGATGCTGCTCGCCGACATGGGCGCCACCGTGCTGCGGATCGATCGGAAGGAGCCGGCCGCACTCGGCGTGGCGCGGCCGCAGAAATTCGATCTGCTGCTGCGCAATCGCCGGTCGGTCCCGCTGGACCTGAAGGATCCGGCCGCCACCGCGTTCGTGCTCGATCTGGTGGCCACGTCGGATGTGCTGATCGAGGGCTTCCGGCCGGGCGTTGCCGAGCGGCTCGGGCTGGGCCCCGATGCGTGCCTGGCGCGCAACCCGAAGCTGATCTACGGGCGAATGACCGGCTGGGGCCAGCAAGGTCCGCTGGCCGATGCAGTCGGTCACGATATCAACTACATCGCGCTGACGGGGGCGTTGCACGCGATCGGTCGCGCCGGCCAGCCGCCGGCGATTCCGATCAACCTGGTCGGTGACTTCGGCGGTGGCACGCTCTACCTGGTGATCGGGTTGCTGGCGGCGCTGCATGAATCGAAGGCATCGGGCAGGGGCCAGGTCGTCGACGCGGCGATCGTCGACGGCGTCGCCTCGTTGATGACGCAGCCGCATGGCACCTTCGCCGCCGGCCTGATGAGCAACGAGCGCGGCACCAACATCACCGATTCCGGCGCACCGTTCTACGACGCCTACCAATGCCGCGACGGCAAGTGGCTGTCGATCGGCGCGGTCGAGCGGAAGTTCTACGCCAACCTGCTGCGGGTGCTGGAGCTGGAGGATCTGCTCGCCGACCAGTGGCGGCGGGACACGTGGCCGGCCGCCAAGGAGCGGATCGCGGGCAGGATCAGGCTGCGTGATCTCGACGACTGGATCGGGGCGTTCGACGGAATCGAGGCCTGTATCGCGCCGGTGCTGACGCTCGATGAGGCGACCCGTCATCCGCACCTGCGTGAGCGCGGCGTCTATGTCGAGATCGACGGTGTCACCCAGCCGGCGCCGGCGCCGCGTTTCAGCCGAAGCATCGCGCCGGTGCCGCAGCCGTTTCGGCCGTGGGCTGCCGGGGATGCGAACGAGATCCTGGGGCCCTGGCTCGATGACGCGCGCGTGGCGGCAGCCCGGCAGGCCGGAGTGATCGACTGAAAACGAACGGAGGAGCAACCGTGCACAAGCTGCTGAGAATCGCAACCGGTCTGCTGACCCTGCTGGCGCTGAACGCGGGCGCGCAGGAGTTCCCGTCCCGACCGATACGGATCGTGGTTCCGACGTCGGTCTCGACGACGTCGGATCTGACCGCCCGCTTCCTGGCGGATCAGATGGCTCGGGAGCTCGGCGTCGGTATCGTGGTGGAGAATCGGGCCGGCAGCAACGGCATCCTGGCGGTCACGAGCTTCCTGGCCGCTCCGGCCGACGGGTATACGCTGCTGCTGACGTATTCGGGAATCTATGCGAATGCGGCGCTCTACAAGAGCGTGCCCTACGATCCGGTCAAGGATTTCCGTATCCTGGCCGGATTGAATCAGGTGCTGCTGGCGCTGGTGGCGAGGCCGAGCTTTCCCCCGAGCGATGTCCCGCAACTGGTCCGCTACGCCCGCGAGCGACCGGGCGACGTCACCTACGCATCGGCCAGCGTCGGCAGCTCGACGCACCTGGGGCCGGAGCTCCTGGCCGGTCGAGCCGGCGTGAAGCTGCGTCATATCCCGTACAAGAGCGGCGCCCAGGCCGTGGCCGACGTGGCCGGTGGTCACGTCGACATCGCGATGACCGCGGTACCGACCGCGGCACCTCTGGTCGCGACCGGCAAGCTGAAGGCCCTGGCCGTCACCGGTGGACAGCGGTCCGCCTTGTTGCCCGACGTGCCGACGCTGCAGGAAAGCGGCATACCGAATGCGGAGATCACTTCGCGGCAGGCGCTGGTCGTTCAAGCTGGTGTCCCCGAGGCCGTCGCCGCGAAGTTGACGGCGACTGTCTCGAAAATCCTCCAGATGCCGGCGTATGCGCAATTCCTCGCGGCCAATGGCATCGAGCGGGAACCGATGCCGCCGGAAGCGTACGCCAGGACCGGAGCCGAGGAGCTCAAGCGCTGGACCGAGATGGTCGCTCTGAGCGGCGCGAAGCTCGAATGAACGATCGGGATCGGAGCCGGGAAGAGGCCGGTCGATGAGCACGCCGAGCGCCGGGCCGCGGTCGGGCTTGCCGGCGGCGCTCGGCCCATTGGACGGCGTCCGGGTCATCGACTTGACGTCCACGTTGCTGGGTCCCGTCGCCACGCGCATGCTCGGGGACCTCGGAGCCGACGTGATCAAGGTCGAGTCGCCGGATGGCGACTCGATGCGGCAGCTCGGCCCGGCCCGGCACGACGGCATGGCGGCGATGTTCCTGGGCGTCAATCGCAACAAGCGCAGCGTCGTGCTGAATCTGAAGGACCCCGAGGATTCGGCGGCGCTGCATCGGCTCGTCGACACGGCCGATGTCCTGGTGCACAACATGCGGCCCAATGCGGCCGAGCGGCTCGGCATCGGCTACGCGCAACTGGCTCCCGCGCGGCCGCGCCTGATCTATGCCGCCGCATCCGGTTATCGGCACGACGGCCCGAACCGGGATCGGCCGGCTTTCGACGAGCTGATCCAGAGCGTCAGCGGGGTCGCGGGCCTGTTCATCCGCTCCGGCGACGGGGCCCGCTACGCACCCTTCGTCATCGCCGACAAGGTGACCGGCTACGTCCTGGCTTCGGCGATCCTCGCCGCGCTCTACGAGCGTGAGCGCAGCGGCCTCGGCCAGGAGGTGCAGGTGCCGATGTTCGAGACGATGGTCGATTTCAACCTGATCGAGCATCTCTGGGGGCATGCCTTCGTGCCGCCGCTGGGAGCGGCCGGTTATCCGAGAATCCTGCTGCTCGAGCGCCGGCCGTTCCAGACGACCGACGGCCACGTGTGCGTGACCGCCACGACGGATGCGCAGTGGGCCCGGCTGTTTCACGCGATCGATCGGCCGGATCTCGCCGCGGATCCGCGCTTTGCGCGCATGGCGCAGCGAACCTTCCACTTCGACGAAGTGTTCCGTTGCCTGGCCGAGGCGATGCGCAAGCGTTCCACCGCCGAATGGCTGGCGATCTTCGAAGCGTCCGACCTGCCGAGCGGCCCCGCCAACCGCCTCGAGGACCTGTTCGAGAGCGCCTACCTGCGCGAAACCGGCTTCTTTCAGACCTATTCCCATCCGTCGGAGGGCGAGCTGATGACCACCAAGCCTCCGGTGGCGTTCTCGCGAACGCCGGCTCTGCTGCGGCGGCCGCCGCCACGGCTCGGCGAGCATTCCGACGAGGTGCTGGGACGCGCCGGTCCGGCGCAGGGCAGACCCGCCACGCGGCCGGGCTCCGACAACGAGTGATCGATCCGGATACAGGGAACAGACGTGATGGAGAAAGGAGGCATGGTGGAGAAGGCAGGCGTGATGGAGGAGGGCGGTCTGATGGAGACGGGAGGCGTGATGGAGGAGGACGACTCGATGGCAAACTCGATGGTTCCGCTGCTGCGCGGAGCGACGGCGCGCGCCCGCAGCCGGCGGTGGGTCGGCGGCCTCATGCTGGCTGGTCTGGCTGCCGTCGCCATGGGGACCCCGGGCGCCGGCGTTCGCGCGGAGGGCCGCTATCCCGAGCGCGCCGTCCGCGTCATCGTGCCGTTCCCGGCAGGACAGGGCACCGACGTCGCGACGCGGCACATTACCGAGCAGCTGAGCAAGGCGCTCGGCCAGAACTTCTACGTCGACAACCGACCGGGAGCGGCGGCCCGCGTCGGCATCGAGCAGCTCGCTGCCGCGAAGAACGACGGCTATACGCTCGGCGTCGGGACGTCGGGAACGCAGACGATCAACCCCAATCTGTACCCGACGCTCGGCTACGATCCCGAGAAGGATTTCGAGCCGATCACCTTCACCGGGAAGCTGCCGCTGATGATCGCGGCGAATCCGTCGTTTCCCGCCAGTACGATCCCGGAGCTGATCGCCGCCGCGCGGGCCAAGCCGGATACGCTCAATGTCGCGTTGCCGGCGCTGCCGCAACGGATCGCGTTCGAGTTGCTGCGTTCGCAGGGCGGTGCGCCGCTCTACGCCGTTCCGTACAAGGGGTCGGCGTCGGCACTGCCCGAGGTCATCGGCGGCCAGGTCCCGCTGATCGTCGACAGTGTTCCGGCGCTGAAGCCGCATATCGACGCCGGGCGGCTCAAGGCGATCGCCGTCACCTCGCGCACGGCGGTCGACGTGATGCCGGGCGTCGCCTCGATCGCAGAGCAAGGCATCGCGGGCTATGAACTGACTGCCTGGAACGCGTTTCTCGCGCCGAAAGGGACTCCCGCGAGCATCGTCGCACTGCTGAACACCGAGATCCGCAAGATCCTGGCGCAGCCGGAGACCCGCCGGCGTCTGTCCGCACTGGGCTTCGAGGTGGTCGGCAGCACGCCCGATGAACTGGCCGAGGTCGTTCGGGTGGAACGGGCGAGATGGGCAAAGGTGATCCGCGACGCAGGAATCCGCGCCGATTGAAAGCCCTCTAGCCGGGCCGCCCAGGGGCGCGCACCGCGTTGCGCGGCCGGCCCGCTTCCGGACCGCAGCCCAGCGCCGCGATGAGGTTGTCGGCTGCCAGCCGGGCCATCGCCTGGCGCGCCGAGAGCGTCGAACTGGCGATGTGCGGCGTCAGCACGGCGCTCGGCGCCGCCAGCAGCGCCGGGTGGAGGGCCGGTTCGCCTTCGAAGACGTCCAGCGCCGCTGCCGCGAGCCGGCCGTCCTGCAGCGCACGGGCCAACGCCGCGTCGTCGACGACGCCGCCGCGCGCGATGTTGGTCAGCGTGGCGGTCGGTTTCATGAGTGCCAGTTCGGCGGCGCCGATGGCGTGCCGCGACGCCGGCGTATAGGGCATGGTGACGATCAGGTGGTCCGCCTCGCGCAGCAGGGTCGGTTTATCCACCCAGTGCGCGCCGCTGATGGCTTCGACATCTGCCGCCAGCGGAAGCCGGTTGTGGTACAGCACGCGCATGTCGAAGCCTTGTGCGGCACGCCTTGCGATGGCCTGGCCGATCCGTCCCATGCCGAGCACGCCCAGGGTGCGGCCATGAACTTCCTGACCGGCGAAGAAATCGATCCCGCCCTTCTGTTGCCAGCGCCCGCTGCGCACGTGCCGTTCTGCCTCCGCGACCCGGCGGGCGGCAGCCAGTATCAGGGCGAAGCCGAAATCCGCGGTGGTCTCGGTCAGCACGTCGGGCGTGTGCGTAACGATGATCCCGCGCGCTGCGCAGGCATCGACGTCGATATTGTTATAGCCCGCACCGCAGTGGCACACCGCGCGTAGCGCGGGGCAGGCCGCGAGCAGTGCGGCATCGACTTCCACCCCGCCGGCACTCAGCAGGCCCTGCTTGTCCCGCAGCCGCCGCGCCAGTTCGCTGCGATCCCAGAGTTCGTCGCCGGCGTTGTGCTCGACCTCGAAATGCACGCCCAGCGTCTGCACGACGCGAGCGAACGTCCGCCGCGCCACCAGCACCGCGGGTCTCGTCATCGGGGCTCGGCCGCTGCGCGCAGCCGCTGCTCGGCCTCGAGCGTGTTGGCCCGGTCGCCGACGGTGGCTCGCTGAATGTCGCGCTTCCAGCGCAGGTCGTCGAAGTCGGTGCCGCGGTGCATCGTGCAGCGGTTGTCCCATATCACGAGATCGTTCAGGCGCCATCGGTGCGTGTAGACGAACTGACGCTGAGTGGCATGCTGCATCAGCGTGTCGAGCAACTCGCGAGACTCGTCTTCCGGCAGATCCAGGATCCGTCCGGCGTGGGACGACAGGTACAGCGCGCGCTGCCCGGTATCCGGCAGCGTGCGCACCAGCGCCTGCGTGACCGGTGGCACTTTGCTGAGCTCATCGGGCAGGAGTTCGGTAAATCCCATCTTCGCCCGTGAATGCAGGTACCAATGTTCCACCCGCAGCCCGTCGATGCGTTGCCGCGTCGACAACGGCAACGCCTCCCAGGCCGCCCGCATGTCCGCGAACTCGGGATGCCCGCCGATGGGCGCCACGCTGCGCGCATACAGCAGCGATGCGTATGCCGGTACGTGCTTGAACGA
>JBFWQR010000013.1:0-72783 GCA_050249335.1 Lautropia sp. | reverse complement strand
GATCCTCGTCTCCATGACGGGATCGTAGCCAGCGGGTGTTCGCGCCGGCCAGTGAAAGTTGCACAGGTGGACCTGCACGGCGCTCAGCGATCGAAGCCCGGCGCGCTCCTGCTCGCCGGGCCGGTGTCGAGTTAGCCGGCGCTCGGCAAGCCGGGAGCCGGTGGGCGTGCGCTCGCCGCGCCGGCGCCAGACGATCGCGCCGGAGCTCCGGCCGACCAGGCGCGGTCGTCGAACACCCGTTTGACCTGTTCGCGGAACCAGCGATGGCCGGCGTCGAGATCCTTGCCGGGATGCCAGCCATGCTCGACGACGAAGCGGACTTCCGGCAGCGGCAGCGGCCGCTGCGCGAGCCGGTTCAGCCGGTCCTCGAGCGCCAGCCACGGTCGCGGCACCGCGGCGACCAGATCGGTGCGCTCGACGATCCGGACCGCTTCGAGCCAGTTCGCGACGGTGAACGCGACGTCGCGCGTCAGCGCGCGCTTGGCCAGCGCATCGTCGATCGCGCTGGTGCCGAGCGCGGCCGGCGAGACCCGGACGTGCGCGAGCGCCGCGTAGCCGGCGGCGTCGAGCTCGGCCGCCGCCGCCGGATGATCGTCACGCATCACCACGACGTAGGCGTCGTCGAGCAGCACCTCGTGCTGATAGCCGGCCAGATGCGGCATCCAGCCGACCCGGACCTGGAGCGCGTCCGGGTCGGGACGCTCGGTCACCGAGAAGTGCCGCTCGACGACCAGCTTGACCGCCGGCGCGATCGCGCGCAGCCGCGCGCACAGCGGCGGCAGCAGCAGGCCGCCGACGTAGTCCGACAGGTGCAGCTTGAACTCCCGCGCCGAGGCGGCCGGCTCGAAGCCGGTCAGGTCGCCGATCGCCCGTTCGATCCGTTGCAGGGTATCGCCCAGATTCGAGTGGAGGTCGAGCGCCCGGCGGGTCGGATGGAAGCCGTCCGGGCCGCGGACCAGCAGTTCGTCGTTGAACAGCGCCCGCAGCCGCGCCAGCGCATGGCTGACCGCCGACGGCGTCAGCGACAGCTCGGCAGCCGCGCCGTTGACGCTGCGGGCGCGCATCAGCCGATCGAAGACGACCAGCAGATTGAGGTCGACGGTGCGCAGGTTCACGGGTTCGGCAATGGTAGCGGCCGCCGCGCCGATCGGGCGGCGTCGAAGCACGGGCATGTCCCGCTGAACGTACGTTCCCGCCGAAACACGCGTTCCAGCCGAAACGCATGCTTCCGCTGAAACGCGCGTCGCCGTTGAGCGTAGGTCCCTGCCGACGTGCGTCACCGTCGCCGCGCGCGGCCGGGCCGCGGCGCGGCCGGCCCGGCCCGGCGCGCTGCCAGCAGCACGGCCGCTGCCGCGATGCCGATCACCGCGACCAGCGCGAACGCCCGCTGATCCGAGGCCGGCTCCGGCGCCGATGCCGCCGATGCCGACGCCGATGTCGGCGGCGTTGCGTTGGCGGATGGCTGCCGGCGGCGCGGCGGTGGGTCCTGCGCCGGCTCCACCTTCGCGGCGAACGCCGCGGACTGTCCGGAATCGACGTCGTCCGGACCCTGGGCGACGGTGTCGGCCATCTGCGCGCCGCGCCGTCCGAGCGGCTGCTCCGGCCCGACCGTGCTGTCGCGTGCGGTCTGGTGCTCCATCTCGGCGTTGAGCTCGGCACCGGTGATCACGAAGGCGAACATGATCCACAGCCACGTCATGAAACCGATCAACGCGCCGAGCGAACCGTAGGTCTCGTTGTAGCTGCCGAAATTGCGGACGTACCACGAGAACAGCGTCGAGGCGATGAACGCGACCACCAGTGCCATCGCCGCGCCCGGCGTGATCCACTGCCAGCGGGCGTGGCGCCGGCTCGGCCCCCAGCGATAGAGCAGCGACAGCGCGGTCAGCGCCGCCAGACCGAGCACGACGGTGCTGCCGAGCCGCAGCCACCACTCGCCGGAGAGGCCGAGCAGGCCGATCACGATCGGCAGCACGATCATCACGCCGATCAGCAGCAGCATCAGCAGGATCGCGCCGACGGTGAACGCGAACGACAGCAGCGTGACCCGCACGAAGCTGCGCTTCTCGGCTTCGCCGTAAGCGACGTTCATCGCCTCGAACAGCGCCTTCATGCCGGCGTTGGCGCTCCACAGCGTGACCGCCAGCGAAACCAGCAGCGCGAAGCCCAGGCGTGTGCCCGGCTGCGACGACAGCCGCTGCAGCTGCTCCGAGACGATCTGCTGCCCGCCGTCGGGCAGGTAGGGCTGGACGAAGGCCAGATGCTGCTGCGCGCTGGCCGGGTCGGTGAACAGGCCGTAGATCGAGATCAGCGCGGTCAGTGCCGGCACCAGCGCGAGCAGCGCATAGAACGTGGTGCCGGCGGCAACCAGCAGGATCCGGTCGTTGACGAACTCGGCATAGACCCGGCTCAGGATATCCCGCCAGCCGCGCAGCGGGATCTGCAGCGGATGCTGCGCCGCGCGGCCGTGCGGGTCGGCCGGCGGCGGCGCAACGGCGGGTGCCGGCGTGGCTGCGGCATCGGTCCGGGCAGAAGCGGCTGGTCGCGATGGCATCGGCGGGCGCCGGCCGCGGGCCGGCCGGTTGGCAATGAAAGCCAGCCACCGGCAAGCAGCGGGCCCAGCGCACGTGCTCGCCACCAGCGAGCGCGGCGCCCGGGCCGCGGCGTCAGGCAGCGATGTTCAGTCAGCGATGTTCAGTCAGCGATGTTCAGTCAGCGAGGTTCAGCCAGCGAGGTTCAGCCAGCGGCGCTCAGGCCGCCACGTTCAGGCTGCTTCCTTCGGTGCGACTTTCGGCACGAACGCCTGCTCGGCGAAATGCTCGGCCGCGCCGTCGCCGGCGAGCCGCAGGCCGGCGCGCCGGATCGCCTCGTCGTCGACCTTGTCGAGCGGCACGAACGAACGGTCGTCCGCGCGGACCAGCGCGTCGTTGCTGATCGCGTTGTAGGCGATCAGCAGCGTCCAGCGCCGGTTCGGCGAACGGTTCTGGTCCGACCGGTGCAGCGTGTTGCTGTGGAAGATCAGCACGTCGCCGGGGTCGAGTTCACAGTGCACCAGCGGATGCCGGGCCAGGATCCATTCCATTCGCTGCGGATCCGCGGCATTCTGCTTGTCGCTGACCGGTACGTGGTCGATCCGGCCCAGCCGGTGCGAGCCCTGGACGATCTGCAGGCAGCCGTTGTGCCGGTCCGAACGGTCGAGCGCGATCATGCAGCTGAGCATGTCGGGCCGCAGGCAACCGTTGTGGTACCAGTAACCGTAGTCCTGGTGCCATTCCCAGGCGCCGCCGACATAAGGATCCTTGGCGGTCAGCTTCGACTGGAAGTGGTAGACCGGCTCGCCGATCAGCGCCTCGGCAGTGTCGACCAGCCGCGCCGAGCGGGCGGCGAGTCCGTAAACGCTGTCGCCGGCACGGTTCCACAAGGTGATCCGCGTGCCGCCGCCCTCGGAATCGGGCCGGATCAGCGAATGGCGGCTGATCAGCGGATCGGTCTCCATCGCCCGGCGCAGCAGTTCGATCTCGTCCGCGGCGAACAGCCCGCGCAGGATGATCGCGCCGTCGCGGTGGTAGGCCGCGCGTTGCTCGGAGCTCAGCTCGAAGGTCATCGTCGTCTCCTGCGTAGGCCGGGCGATTCCCGCTACGGACGTACTATCGGAAAACCGCGTCGAGGTGGCCTGTCCGTGCCTTCTGCCGGTACAACCGCTTCATGCCATTCTCGAAACGGTGGCGATCGCTTCAAGCTCCAGGTAGGGCAGGTTCGGGTGCCGATTATCCCCCTTCCGGGCGCTAGTCGACCCGGCGGCGTCCGGCCTCCGCGACCGGTCCGGCCGGCATGGGTTCGTCGCGCAGCACCATCATCAGCCCGGCAGCGAACGGCAGCGCCGCGATCAGCACGTAGGCGAACCCGTAGCCGAAACCGGACCGCAGCAGTTCACTGAATGCTACCGGCCCGGACATGCTGCCGGCGAAGGTCATGAACTGCACGGCGCCGGCGACCGCGGCGAGTTCCTGTCGTGGTGTCCGGCGGGCCAGCTCGGCGAAGAACACGCCGTTCCAGCTCATCGCCGTGATCGCGCAGAGCACCACCAGCGCGATGGTCCAGCGGAGCCCGCCGCCGGCGCCGGCCAGCGCGCCGAGCCCGAGCAGCGCGAAGCCGGCGCCGATGCCGAGCCAGCCGAGCAGCAATCCCGGCCCGATCCAGCGATCGCCGACGGCACCCCAGACGACACGAAAGACCGTGCTGACCACCTGCGACAGCGCGAGCACGCCGGCCGCGAGCGCCAGCGACTGACCGCGCTCGAGGTTCAGGTACGACACCAGGAAGGTGACGAAGCAGAGCTGCGAGAACGCGAATGCGAACGAGGCGATGCCGACCCGGCGCAGCGGCGGATCCTTCAGCACGCGCGCGAGCGCCGGCAGACCGGCCGCGACCGGCGGGGCCCAGCGCGTGCCGGCGCCGGCAGCGGCCCCGCCGCGCTCGCGCGCCGCGGCCCGCTCGGGCTCGAGCGGCCGGCGTGCGGCGAACAGCAGCAGCGCATGGCCGATGCAGGCAGCACCCACCAGCAGCAGCGACCAGCGCCAGCCGATCCGCTCGAGCCCGAGCGGCATCAGGACACCGGCGAGCGCCACGCCGAGCGGCACGCCGGACTGCTTCAGAGAAAAGATCAACCCGCGGTGCGCGGGCGGCGCATGCCGGTTCAGCAGTTCCGCGGTGGCGGGATTGATGAAGCCGTAGGCGACGCCGAACAGCAGCGCGACCACGATCAGCACGGCCACGTGACCGATGCCGATCGCGAGCATGCCGACGCCGAGCCCGAGCATCGTCGCCTGCGACAGCCCGACCGCGCCGATCGACGCGACGCCGCGGCCGCTCGACAGGCCCGACAGCATCGCGGCGAGGTAGGCGATGCCGACGAACAGGCCGACGCGCTCCGGTCGAAAGCCGAGTTCGGGCGCGACCGCCGGCGCGAGCACCGCCGGTACCATCAGGCAGAAGCTGCCGAGCAGCTGCACCGCCAGCGTCGCGGCGAGCGCGACGCCGGGACGGCGCGGTGCGTCGCCGATCATGCGGCCGGCATGGCCCCCTGGCCCGGTGGGACAGCCGTGCCGCCGCCACTGCCACCGCGGCCGCTGCTTGCCGCATTGGCCTTCATCTGCTTCTCGAAGCCGTTGAGCCGCTTGTAGATGCTCATCAGTTCGACGATCGTGCTCCAGCTGTTGACCAGGTACTGGAACGAGTTTTCGACCCGGTCGAAGACGTTGGTCATCTGCGTGAAGATGCCGAGCGTGATGGCGCCGGCCGCGATCGTCGGACCGAGCGCGATCAGCGGAACCAGCACCCCGAACTGCAGATAGCTCCATTTCGCGACGTCGAAGTACATGTAGTGCCAGTACAGCTTGAAGTAGTTCTGGCGAACCTTGCCGAACAGCTCGGCGAGCGTCGGCGGCTGCGCCCGCTCGGCGAAGTCCTCGCCGAGCACGAGTTCCTTGCGGTAGGCGGCTTCGACGCGCTGGTTGTTGAAGTGCAGGCCCGGCAGCTTGATGCCGACCGCCGCCAGCAGGCCGGTGCCGAACGCCGACCAGACCAGCGCGACCCAGACCATCGAGTGCGGCACCGTGCCGATCCACGGCAGCTCCTTGACATGGCTCGACAGCGTCCAGAGGATCGGCAGGAACGCGATCAACGTCAGCACCGAGCCGAGCAGTGCCGTTCCCAGGTTCTCGATGACCTGCGCGAAGCGCATCGTGTCCTCCTGGATTCGCTGCGACGCGCCCTCGATGTGGCGCACTTCGTCCCAGCGCGACACGTAGTAGTCGTTCATCGCGGTGCGCCAGCGGAACACGTAGTGGCGCAGGAAGAATTCGAGCAGCACCGCGGCGACGATCGAGATGCCGGCCAGCCCGGCGAAGGTCCACAGATAGCCGAGGATCTGCTCGAAGCTGACCGAGCCCGGGGTGCCGAGCGCCTTCTGCAGCGTGTCGTAGAAGCCGCCGTACCACTCGTTGATCTTGACCGACAGATGGACCCGGTACCAGGTCACCGCGATGATCAGCACGGTGCCCAGGCTGGACCAGAACAGCCAGCGGCGGCTCAGGAAGAAGCTGCGGAACATGCGTGGCCTCCCGGCGAAGTGATCCGCGATTGTGCGGGATCGCCGGCCAGCGCGGGTCGCCACCGCGACACCGCGGCCGCCGCGGGATGCGGCCGCGCCCCGGATTCGACCTTTCGGCGCCCCGGGGCGCCGGCCGCAGCCGCGGGCCGGCCGGCCCGCTGGTAGCATCGGACCGCCGGTCGCTGCGGCCGCGGTCCGCCCGCCGCGCATCGCCCGTCCGTCGATTCCCCTCCGACCCGACTGCCCCTGCCGACCCGACTGCCTGCCGACTGGTCCGCCTGCCAACCCGACTGCCTGCCAACCCGCCCGCCTGCACCATGCCGATCGTCTACGCGTACTCCGACCTCAAGGACCTCATCGAATGGGGCTCGCATCTGTCGCGCGATGCGCTGCATGTGCATATCGGGTTGCTGCTGTTCATCGGGATGGCGGCGGTGTTCCGCTCTCCGGGTCGTTTTCGGCGCGCACTCGGCTGGCTGCTGGTGATCACGCTGCTCGGCGAGTCGTTCGATGCCGCAATCGAGCTCGCCAGGGGCAGGAGCCCGCTCTGGCTCGGCAGTGCCAAGGACATCGTCAACACGTTGCTATGGCCGTCGATCCTGGTGTTCGCCGGGCCCAAGGTGGCGCGGTTGCTGCGCCTGCCGCCACTGGCCCACTTCGCCGCCGGTCGCGCCGACCAGACGCGGATGCACCGCTGAAGGGCCTTTCCCGCGCGGGGCGCCGGCGCCCCGCACGTCGAGTCGGGCCGAGCGCGGATTAACTAGAATGTCGGCGCGTCGCTGCTCCGTCCAGCCATACCACCCGCTGAAGGAACCGGTCATGACCGACTCGATCGCCCCCGGACTCAAGGCCGAGATCCTGTCCGAGGCGCTGCCCTACATCCGCCGCTTCCACGGCAAGACCATCGTCATCAAGTACGGCGGCAACGCCATGACCGACGAGCGCCTGAAGCGCAGCTTCGCGCACGACGTGGTGATGCTGAAGCTGGTCGGCCTGAACCCGGTGGTCGTGCACGGCGGCGGGCCGCAGATCGAGCAGGCGCTCGCCCGGATGGGCAAGAAGGGCGAGTTCGTCCAGGGCATGCGCGTGACCGACGAGGAGACGATGACGATCGTCGAGATGGTCCTCGCCGGCCAGGTCAACAAGGAGATCGTCGAGCTGATCAATCATGCCGGCGGCAAGGCGGTCGGCCTGACCGGCCAGGACGGCAATCTGATCCGCGCGCGCAAGCTGCTGATGCCGAACAAGGAGAAGCCCGGCGACGTCATCGACATCGGGCTGGTCGGCCAGATCGAATCGGTCGATCCGAGCCTGATCCAGACGCTGACCGCGAGCGGCTTCGTGCCGGTGATCGCGCCGATCGGCTCCGGCGTCGACGGCGAGACCTACAACATCAACGCCGACGTCGTCGCCGGCAAGGTCGCCGAGATCCTGCGCGCGGAAAAGCTGATCCTGCTGACCAACATTGCCGGCGTCATGGACAAGAGCGGCAAGCTGCTGACCGGGCTCACGTCACGGCAGATCGACGACCTGTTCGCCGACGGCACGATCTCGGGCGGCATGCTGCCGAAGATCTCGTCTGCGCTGGAAGCGGCCAAGGCCGGCGTCAACGCGGTCCACATCATCGACGGCCGGGTCGATCATTGCCTGCTGCTCGAGATCATGACCGCGGCGGGCGTCGGGACGATGATCCGGAGCCACTGACCGGGCGGCGATCCCGTCCCGGCTGCGCACCAGCCCGCCGCGGATCATGGCCGTATTGCCGGTGAAGACGGGAACGGGTTGCGGACCACCAGGCCGGCAAAGCGGGAGAAGTCGCGGTCCGCGCTCAGCAACTCGCTGACGCCGTGGCGCATGCAAAGCGCAGCGATGCGTGCATCGTGCACCAACGGACCGGCGACGCGACCCCGCAGCAGCAGCGCGCGCAGCGTGGCCCACTGATCGGCCGGTTCGGCCAGCAGATTCAGCGTCGGCGATTCGAGCCAGGCATCGATCTGGTCGATCGCCGCCTTGGTCGATGACGGCGGCCGGTAGATGCGCGGATGAGTGACGATCGAGAAGAATTCCGACACGCATGGCCAGGGGATCGCCCAGGCGCGGGCGCCTTGAGCCAGATCGAGCAGGCAGTCACGTGCGGCGGCGTGGTGCATGGAATCCTGGCGATGAGCGTAGACCAGGATATTGGTATCGACGGCGATCACCGCGCCGCGCCGTCAGGGGGCTCGCCATCCAGGCCGTAGGCGGCATCGCGGATCCGCTCCCATTCGGCCGTTCGCCAACGCCCCTGCAACCCCTTGCCCGGAACGCTCGCATCCCGAAGCCGAAAGGGCGCTGCGGGCGCCTCGGCGATGACCTTGCGCAGCCCCGATTCCAGCAACGCACGCAAGGTCACGCCGCGCCGCGCCGCGGCGCGCTTGGCCTCCTCGAGCAACGAGTCGGAGATGTCGACGGTGGTCTTCATGGCGGTTTCCCGAGCAGCGCCATCGATATATGGGTACCCATATTACACCGGCTCCCCGCACCGCACAACCATCCGGCGTCCGGCCGCCCGCCGGAATCGCTACAATCGAACGCCGGATCCGAACCGTCGGGCCGAGCCCAAACGAATCTGGCGGGAGATGACTTGACCGACGAAGTGGCCACCCCGATCGCGACCGGCGCGCAGACGGCACCCGCGGCGCCGGCCCCGGCCGGCACGTCCGCGGCGCGGGCCGGCGTTCATTCCGGTGCCGGCCCGGCCGGCTCCGCCGATCCGGCCGAGGTCGAAGTCGAAGCCGACGACGAGATCGAGGTTTCTCCGCGCCGCGTCTCGCGCAAGCGGCCCAAGCCCGGGGAGCGCCGGCTGCAGATCCTGCAGACGCTCGCGGAGATGCTCGAGCTGCCGAAAGGCGAGCGGGTCACCACCGCCGCGCTGGCCGCCAAGCTGAACGTTTCGGAAGCCGCGCTGTACCGGCATTTCGCCAGCAAGGCACAGATGTTCGAAGGGTTGATCGAGTTCATCGAGCAGACGCTGTTCGGGCTGATCAACCAGATCACCAGCAACGAGGAGGACGGCTTCAAGCAGCTGCGCTCGATCCTGACGATGCTGCTGTCGTTCGCCGAACGCAACCCCGGCATGACCCGGGTGCTGGTCGGCGACGCGCTGGTCAACGAGGACGACCGGCTGCAGGCGCGGATCAACCAGCTGGTCGACCGGCTGGAACTGTCGATCAAGCAGAGCTTCCGGACCGCGGTCGCGCAGGGGCGGCTGCCGCAGGAAACCGACCCGGGCGCGCGCGCGAACCTGCTGCTGTCGTACGTGCAGGGGCGCTGGCTGCGTTTCGCCAAGGGCGGGTTCAAGCGGCTGCCGACCGACGGGCTCGACGGGCAGATTCTGCTGCTGATCATGTGATCGCGCTTCCTTGAAGCCGCTTCCCTGAAATCGCTTCCTTGAAGTCGCTCGATTGAAGCAGCTCGACCCAGCCTGGTGGCAGTGGCTCGCCGAGAATCGGTTGCTCGACGCACCGGTCGAATCGATCTTCGCGATCATGCAGCAGCAGGGCTTCGAGCGCGAGACCTGCGAGCGCGCGGTCGCCGAGCTCGACGCGCATCCGGTGACCCGCGCCGCGCGCCATCACCAGTTGCTGCAGCGCAAGCTCGAATCGGTGGTCGGAAACTTCCAGCAGGTCTGGCAGTCGGCGCCCGGCTGGGAAACGATCGAGAAGCGCACGACCCCGTCGCGCGAGGAGTTCCTGGCCGGCTACGTCGCCGGCTGCCGCCCGGTCGTGCTGATCGATCTGGCGGCCGACTGGCCGGCACGCGAACGCTGGCAACCGCTCGCGCTCGGGCAGCGGTTCGCGGAGCTACCGGTCGAGATCCAGGACAGTCGCGAATCCGATCCGCGGTTCGAGGAGAACAAGGAGGCGCACCGCCGGACCGTGCGCTTCGGCGATTTCGTCGACCGGATCGTCGCGCAGGGCGCGAGCAACGACTGCTACCTGACCGCCAACAACGAGCTGCTCAAGCGACCCGAGTTCGGGTCGCTGTTCGACGACGTCGGCTCTCTGCCGGACTACGTCGACCGCAAGCGGCTCGCGACTTCGTCGTTCTTCTGGATCGGGCCGCGCGGCACGCGCACGCCGCTGCATCACGACACGGTGATGCTGTTCCATACCCAGGTCGTCGGTCGCAAACGGTGGCGGTTCGTGTCGCCGCTCGACACCGCGAATGTCTACAACTACAACGGCGTGTTCAGCCGTGTCGACCTCGACGCGATCGACCTGCAGCGCCACCCCCGCATGCAAGGCGTCCGCGTGCTCGACGTCGTGGTCGAGGCCGGAGAGACGATCTATCTGCCGCTCGGCTGGTGGCATCAGGTCACGGCGTTGGACGTCAGCGTTTCGCTGTCGTTCACCTGCCTCGACATCAAAAACGACTATCGGTTCCAGGATCCGACGATGCGGCACTGGTAAGGGGCCGCGTGTCGGCGCTCGTGACAGCCTGCGAGCCACCGCCGGCGGGGTTGCCTGTTGACGACGACGCCATCGATAATGAGCGGATGCCCGGCCGGGCCGGGCGCGCGCGTCGGCACCCCAGGCCGGCGGCGTCGATCTGATTCAGGCGGAGCCCTTGAAGCGAGCGTTGATCACCGGTGTGACCGGGCAGGACGGTGCATACCTGGCCGAACTTCTGCTGGAAAAGGGATACGAGGTCCATGGGCTCAAGCGACGGGCGTCGCTGTTCAACACCGACCGGATCGACCACCTGTACCAGGACCCGCATGCGAAGGATCGGCGCTTCGTTCTGCACTACGGCGACCTGACCGATTCGACCAACCTGATCCGCGTCGTGCAGACGGTCCGGCCGGACGAGATCTACAATCTGGCCGCCCAAAGCCACGTCGCGGTCTCGTTCGACACGCCGGAATACACGGCGAACGCCGACGCGCTCGGCACGCTGCGGCTGCTTGAGGCGATCCGGATCCTTGGCATGGAGAAGGCGACGCGCTTCTACCAGGCGTCGACGTCGGAGCTGTACGGCAAGGTCCAGTCGATCCCGCAGAACGAGTCCACGCCGTTCTATCCGCGCAGCCCCTACGCGGTCGCGAAGCTGTACGCCTACTGGATCACGGTCAACTATCGCGAGGCGTACGGCATGTACGCCTGCAACGGCATCCTGTTCAATCACGAGAGCCCGATCCGCGGCGAGACGTTCGTGACGCGCAAGATCACGCGGGCGCTGACGCGGATCCATCTCGGCCTGCAGGATTGCCTGTATCTCGGCAACCTGGATGCGCTGCGCGACTGGGGCCACGCGCGGGACTACGTCGAGATGCAGTGGCTGATGCTGCAGCAGGACGTGGCGGAGGACTTCGTCATCGCCACGGGCCAGCAGTACTCGGTGCGCGATTTCGTGATGCGCGCCGCCCACGAGCTCGGCATCGAGATCGCCTGGGACGGCACGGGTGTCGACGAGAAGGGCTTCGACCGCGGCGGCCGCTGCATCGTCCGCGTCGACCCGCGCTACTACCGGCCCACCGAGGTCGAGACGCTGCTCGGCGACGCGAGCAACGCCCACCGCAAGCTCGGCTGGCGGCCGAGAGTCGGCTTCGACGCGCTGGTCGCAGAGATGGTCGACGAGGACCTGAAGCTGGCCAAGCGCGACGCGCTGGTCCGCCGTCACGGCTACGGCACGTTCGACTACCACGAGTGACGGGCGCCGAGATGGACCGCATGGCGCGGATCTACGTGGCAGGGCACCGCGGCCTGGTCGGCTCGGCGCTGACGCGGGCGCTGCGTGCCGCCGGCCACCAGGCGCTGGTGCTGCGCACTTCGGCCGAACTGGACCTGCGAGACCCGGCCGCCACCGAGGCGTTCTTCCGGCAGGAGCGGCCTGAGTACGTGTTCCTCGCCGCGGCGAAGGTCGGCGGCATCGTCGCCAACGACACGTACCCGGTCGAGTTCCTGGCGGAGAACCTGGCGATCCAGGGCAATGTCATCGGCGCCGCCTGGCGTCACGGCGTCAAGCGCCTGCTGTTCCTCGGCTCAAGCTGCATCTACCCGCGGCTCGCGCCGCAGCCGCTGCGCGAGGATTCACTGCTGACCGGCCCGCTCGAGCCGACCAACAGGGCGTACGCGCTCGCGAAGATTGCCGGCATTGAGCTCTGCTGGAGCTACAACCGGCAGTACGGCGCGAAGTATCTGGCGGTCATGCCGACCAACCTCTACGGCCCAGGGGACAACTACCATCCGCAGAATTCGCACGTGATCCCGGGCTTGATCCGGCGCTTCCACGAGGCCCGGCAGGCCGGCGCACCGTCGGTCACCGTCTGGGGCACCGGCACGCCGATGCGCGAGTTCCTGTACAGCGACGACATGGCCGAGGCGTGCCTGTTCCTGATGAACCTGGACGAGCAGCGCTTTGACGGGTTGCTCGGGACGGAAGCCGCCGCATCCGGGCGCTTCGAGCCGCCGCTGATCAACATCGGCACCGGCGGCGACCAGACCATCGCCGAGCTGGCGCGGCTAGTCGCCGCGACGGTCGGCTACCAGGGCGAGATCGTCTTCGACCCGACCAAGCCCGATGGCACCCCGCGCAAACTGCTCGACGTCTCGCGGATCCGGTCGACCGGCTGGCGGCACCGCGTCGAACTCGCGGCCGGCCTGAAACAGGCTTACCAGGATTTCCTCGCCGCCGGCGAAACTGCCGCCTCGCGTTAGCGGCCGTGCGCGGTCGCGAATCTGGCGACCCCTCGTGCGCGAATGCCCCACCCGCGCGACCGCCGGGGGCGCTGTCGCCCGGTTGATCGCTTTCGCTGTGAACCAGGCGATTGCTGCTTGCGATAGGTTACAACACTTACACATATGATATCGTTCTCGGCACGCGAGCCCTGACGGCGGCGACCCAAGGAGGGCAGCCGGGGTGGGGCGGGCGACGGCCTACCCGCTGCACTGGCCGGCAACCCCCTCGGTCCCAGAATTCCATGCGTGGCATGAAGCCGTATCTCGGTCCGCTGTATCGCGTGCTGGCGGGCATCGCCCTGATCTCGGTCGCGCTGAACCTGTTGCTGCTGGTGCCGGCGCTGTTCATGCTGCAGGTCTATGACCGGGTGCTCGCGAGCGGCAGCCAGGAGACGTTGCTGATGCTGCTGCTGGGCGCGGCGATCGCGCTCGGCCTGTACTGGATCTTCGACCACCTGCGCAACCGGCTGCAGGCGGTCGCCGGCCTATACGTCGGCGAGTCGCTGAGCCCGCGGGTGGCGCGGGCGCTGATCGAGCAGGCGTCGGCGTCGATCGGCCAGCCATCCGCCGAGGGCCTGCGCGACATCGGGCTGGTGCGCAACTGCTTCACCACCCAGGGGCTGCTGGCGCTGTTCGACGCGCCGTGGCTGGCGGTCTACGTCGCGATCATCTGGCTGTGCCACCCGACGCTAGGCATGGCGGCGGCCGGCGCGGCGGTGCTGATGCTGCTGCTGGCGTGGATCATCGAGCGCAGCGCGCGCGACGATGTCGAGGCGATCCGCCGCGAGGCCGCCTCGACCGGCCGCTACCTGGAGACCTCGCTCGGCAATGCCGAGGTGATCCAGGCGATGGGCATGGCGCCCGGGTTGCTGGCGCGCTGGCACGTGATGTCCGGCCGGCTGGCGGTGCTGCAGGCCGAGTCCGGGCGGCTCTCGATCGCGCTTTCGGCGCTGGTGCGCACGCTGCGGCAGGCGATCCAGATCGGCATGCTCGGCCTCGGCGCCTGGCTGGTGCTGCGCCACGAGGTCACCGCCGGCGTGATGATCGCGACCACCATCCTGCTGTCGCGCGCGCTGGCGCCGGTGGAGCAGATCGTCGGCAGCTGGCGGATCCTGTCCGAAGGGCAGGCGGCGTGGCAGCGGCTGAAGCGCGTGCTCGGCGCCGTGCCCTCCGGTCCGCCGCCGATGGTGCTGCCGGCGCCGACCGGCCGGCTGGTCGCCACTGGCATCGTCTATCGCGGCCAGCGAGACCGGGTGATCCTGAACGGCGTCAACCTCGCGCTCGAGCCGGGCCAGGCGCTCGCCATCATCGGCCCGAGCGCGTCCGGCAAGTCGACGCTGGCGCGGCTGCTCGTCGGACTCTGGCGGCCGGCGCAGGGCACGGTGCGGCTCGACGGCGTCGATCTTGCGCAGTGGTCGCGCGACGCCGTCGGCCCGTACATCGGCTACCTGCCGCAGGACGTCGAGCTGTTCGGCGGCACCGTCGCCGAGAACATCGCCCGGCTCGGGCCGGTGGACGCGGAGGCGGTCGTGCGCGCGGCCCAGCGCGCGCACGTGCACGACCTGATCCTCGCGTTGCCCAACGGTTACGACTCGGCGATCGGCGAGCTCGGCGTCATGCTGTCGCCAGGCCAGCGGCAGCGGATCGCGCTGGCGCGGGCGCTGTACGGCACGCCGAAGCTGGTGATCCTGGACGAGCCGAACGCCAACCTCGACGGCGCCGGCGAGCTGGCGCTGGCCGACACGCTCAAGGGCCTGAAGGCGCTCGGCGTCACCACCGTCGTGATCACCCACCGCACCGCGCTGATCACCCACGTCGACCGGCTGATGGTGCTCGAGCAGGGCCGGGTGCGGCACTTCGGCCCGACCGCCGAGGTGCTGGCGGCGATGCGGCCGGCGCAGGATCCGGAACAGCAGGTGGTGCCGATCCGTGCGTGAGCCGCCGTCCGCCGCCGTGCTGAGTGCCGTGCCGGGCGCCGTGTCCGCCGCCGTGCCGGGCACGCAGCCGCCGGCGGCACCCGACGCCGAAGCCGCCACGCTGCGTTTCCTGCAGCGCCAGTCGCGCGGCCTGCTGCTGACCGCGCTGTTCGCGCTGCTGCTCGGCTTCACGCCGATCGTCGCCTGGCTCGGCTGGGCACCGCTTTCGAGCGCCGTCGTCGCCAGCGGCGTCGTCAAGGTCGACCAGAACCGCCGCCCGGTGCAGCATGCCGAGGGCGGCATCGTCGCCGAGGTCCGCGTCCGCGACGGCGACCGCGTGCGCGCCGGCGATGCGATCGTGATCCTCGGCGACGTCTCGGTCGACGCCGACCGCGAACGGCTCGCGCGGCGGATGCAGGCCGAGCGCGTCGGCCTCGCGCGGCTGGAGGCCGAGGTCGCCCTGATCGCGACGATCGAGCTGCCGCCGGACCTGCTCGCGCTCAGCCGGAGCGACCCGCAGCTCGTCGAGACGATCCGCAAGGAGCAGGGCCTGTTCCAGGCGCGGCGCGACGCATTGCTGGTCCAGCGCAGGCTGCTGCGCGAGCAGCGGGGCAAGATCCGCGACGAAGTCGCCGCGCTCGACCGGCAGATGAAGGCGCTCGGCGACGCGCTCGCGCTGCAGCGCAGCGAGCTGGAGGCGAACCGCCGGCTGCTCGATTCCGGCTTCATCTCGGCGACGCGCATCACCCAGCTCGAGGCCGCCATCGCCGACTACGACGCGCGGCGGCAGGAGCGCGCCAGCGAGCGGGTGCGCGCCGAGCAGCGCGCGGTCGAGGTGGACCTGCGCGAGAAGACGCTGGAGAGCGACTACCGCCAGCAGGCGAGCGACCTGCTCAAGCAGGCGCTGGTGCGGCTGAGCGAGGTGCAGCAGGAGATGCGCAAGACCGCCGATGCCGCACGCCGGCAGGCGGTGCTCGCGCCGGTGTCCGGCGAGGTCATGAACCTGGCGGTACACACCGCGGGCGCCGTGATCCGCGCCGGCGAGACGATCGCGGACCTGGTGCCGGCCGACGCGCGGCAGCTCGTCGAGGCGCGGGTGCGCACCGACGACATCCGCCAGGTGCGCGTCGGGCAGGCGGCACGGGTGCACCTCCTCGCCTACCGCAGCCGCGCCGTCGACCAGGTGCGCGGCGCGGTCGTCTACGTCGGCGCCGACCGGCTGGTGGATCCGGCGACGCAGGCGCCGTACTACGTGGTGCAGGTCGAGACCAGCGCGCAGGCGCTGGCCGAGGCCGGCGGGCTGACGCTGCAACCGGGGATGCCGGCGGACGTGTACATCGAGGGCGATGCGCGGACGGTGCTGGCGTATCTGGCGGAGCCGATCACGCAGGTGGTGAGGAAGGCAGGCAGGGAGTGGTGAGGGCGGCCGCCGCGGAATGAAGCGGGGGCGGGTCCGGCGGGACGGAGCGGTAGAGGAACGGGCATCGGGACAACGGGCGCAGTCGCGCTGGCGCACTGGACAAGGGAGAGCATAGATGGCGATCGAGGTCGAGCGGATCGAGCCGGCAGGTGGAGGAAATCCGGATAACAGCAGTTCCGTACCGTCGATCTCGGCCGGCGGTCGGTACGTCGCGTTCCAGAGTAACGCCAGCAACCTCGTCGCCGGCGATACGAACAACGTCACGGACATCTTCATCTACGACCGAGTTACGAACGCGACAGTGCGCGTTCCGGGCGTGGGGGGAGACCAGGCAAACAACGTCAGCCACATGCCGTCGATCTCTGCCGACGGGCGGTACGTCGCGTTCTCTAGCCAAGCCACCAATCTCGTCGCCGGCGACACGAACGATAGGCAGGACATCTTCATCTACGACCGTGAACTGAACACGACGGTGCGTGTGCCGGGTCTGGGCGAAGTTCAGCCGAACTTGAACAGCTTCGATCCGTCGATCTCCGCAGACGGGCGATATGTCGCGTTCTTCAGCTATGCCAGCAATCTCGTAGCTGGCGACACGAACGGCCAGCAGGACATCTTCATCTACGACCGAGTTCTGAACACGACGGTCCGGGTGCCGGGATTAGGCGGAGAGCAGCCCAACAGCCACAGCCTCATGCCGTCGATCTCTGCCAGCGGGCGATACGTCGCGTTCGGGAGCGGGGCCAGCAATCTCGTCACCGGCGATACGAACGGCTGGGCGGACATCTTCATCTACGACCGAGATCTGAATACGACGGTGCGGGTGTCGGGGGTGGGTGGCGCTCAGCCCAACGAACACAGCAGCGGGGCGTCGATCTCCGCTGACGGCCGCTACGTCGTGTTCGCGAGCGCTGCCAGCAATCTGGTCGCTGGCGACACGAACGGCCTTGCCGACATCTTCCTCCATGATCGGGTCACTCAGACGACGACGCGAGTACCCGGGCTGGGAGGCGCGCAGCCGAACGGTACCGGGTACAACCCATCGATCTCGCCAAACGGCCGCTACATCGGGTTGCAGAGCGACGCGACCAATCTCGTCTCTGGCGACTCGAACGGCTTCTATGACATCTTCGTCTACGATCGATTCACCCAGATGACGGTGCGGGTGCCGGCTCAAGGAGGGGGTCAACCCAACCACTTCAGTCATCAACCATCGATCGCCAATGACGGTTCAGTCGCGTTCTGGAGCACCGCTTCCAACCTCGTCGCCGGCGATACGAACGGCAGTGCCGATGTTTTCGTGGCCAGCCTCAACAACCCGCCTGCCCCGCCTTCGCTGGCCGTCCTGGACTACGAGGTCTACGAGGACGGTTCGGTCGCGGTGAATGTCGGCGCGAGTTCGAACGGCGTGCCCAACGTCGATCTGACGATTGTTCTGAGTGGCATCCCATCGACATGGGGTGTCAACCCGGGGCTCGGCTCTTACGATTTCGCCGCCGGCACCTGGACGATCACGGTTGCCGGCGGCGGCACGTTCACCGGCGGGCCGATACTGACGCCACCGGCCAACAGCGACGTGGACCTGCCGAACCTGCAGGTCACGGCCACGAATACGAGCACTGTAACGGGGCTGAGCACGACCGTGACCGACACGATCGACGTGATCGTCGACGCGGTGGCGGACCAGCCCACGATCACCGCCGCCGACGCCTCCGGCAACGAAGGCACGACGCTGGCGGTCGATATCCAGGGCACGCTGACCATCGATACCGACGGGTCGGAGGCGATCACCGGCTATCAAGTCTCCGGCGTTCCGGACGGTTTCGCCTTCAGCCAGGGGACGAATCAGGGCGGCGGCGTCTGGACGTTCACGCCCGCCCAGATCGTTGGCTTGCAGTTGACGCCGACGGCCGGTTTCGCCGGCTCGGTCCCATTGGTCGCGACGGTGTTCAACAGCGAGGTTCCGGTCACGGACCAGGACTTCGACAACGCCAACGACACGAACCAGGCGTCGGATCCGTTCATGCTGACCTGGAACCCGCTCGCCAACGCGCCGACGGTCAGGGTCACCAACAACAAGGCGCTGGCCCCCGAAGCGACGGTCGACGGCTCGCTGGTGAAGGAGGACGGCACGGTCGCGGTCGCGATCAGCGCCGCGCTCGACCCGGCCGGCTCGGGCAACGAGGTCCTGACGGTGACGGTGACGGGCATCGGTGCGGGCTGGGGGTTCAGCGCGCCGGTGGGCAGCTATGACGCCGGGACGGGCACGTGGACGGTGACGCTGCCCGCGGGCCAGGGTCTGTCGACCACGCTGCTGTTCACGCCGCCGGCGCACAGCGACGCCGACCTGACCGGCCTGGCCGCGACCGCGACGGCGTTCGAGCCGTCGAGCGGCACGACGGCCGCGGCCGTGCCCGACGCGTTCTCGATCGTCGTCGACGCGGTCGCCGACGCGCCGACGATCGACGCCGCCGCCGAGACGGTCGCCGAGGGCGAGCCGGCCGACATCGAGATCACCGGGCTGCTGGGCGCCGACACCGACGGTTCGGAAATCATCACCGGCTATAGCATCGCTGGTGTTCCGGACGGGTTCGGGTTCAATCAGGGCACGAACGCGGGCGGCGGCTTCTGGACGTTCGTGCCCGGCGAGATCGTCGGCCTGCAACTGACGGCGCCGGAAAATTACCACGGCACGCTCGCGCTGACCGCGAGCGTCTTCAGCACCGAGAACCCGGTCAGCGACGACGAATTCGACTCGACGGACAACACGAACCAGGCGTCGACCGCCCTGAGCGTGACGTGGAGCGCGGTCAACGACGCACCGGTGGCGGTGGCCGGGACGGCGACGACGGACGAAGACACGGTGCTGAACGGCACGCTGCCGGCGGCGAGCGACGCGGACGGCGATGCGCTGACGTACGCGGCCGGCACGACCGGCCCGTCTCACGGCACGGTCGCCGTCAACTCCGACGGCAGCTACGAGTACACGCCGGCGGCGGACTTCCACGGCACCGACAGCTTCAGCTACGTCGCGAACGACGGCACGATCAACAGCGCCGAGGCGACGATCACTGTGACGGTCAATCCGGTCAACGACGCGCCGGTGGTGGAAGACGGAACCGGATCGACGAACGAGGACACGCCGCTGACCGGTACGTTGCCGGTGGGAACGGACGTCGATGGCGATCTGCTGGTCTATGGTCCGGCGGGCAGCAACGGTCCGGCGCACGGGCAGGTGGAGATCAGCGGAGAGGGCGGGTTCGTCTACACGCCGGAGGCGGACTTCCACGGCACCGACAGCTTCGACTTCAGCGTGAGCGACGGCACGACGACGGTGGTGCGGACGTTCACGGTGACGGTGAATCCGGTCAACGACGGGCCGACGGCGACCGACGATGCGTACAGCGCGACGGAGGATACGCCGCTGGTGGTGCCGGCGGCGACCGGGGTGCTGGCCAACGACACCGACCCGGACAACGACGCGCTGACGGCGACGGTGGACACCGGTCCGGCGCACGGGACGCTGGTGCTCAACGCCGACGGCTCGTTCACCTATACGCCGGATGCGGACTACAGCGGTACGGATACGTTCACGTACACGATCGAGGACGCGGAAGCGGCCGTCAGCCATGCAACGGTGACGATCACGGTTGGTGGCACCAACGATGCGCCGGTAGCGGTGGCGGGCACGGCGACGACGGACGAGGACACGGTGCTCAACGGCACGCTGCCGACGGCGACCGATGCGGACAGCGATCCGCTGACCTACGCGGCCGGTACGACCGGCCCGGCGCACGGCACGGTCATCGTCAACCCCGACGGCAGCTACACGTACACGCCGGCGGCGGACTTCCACGGGACGGACAGCTTCACCTACGTCGCGAACGACGACACGGTCGACAGCGCCGAGGCGACGGTCACCGTGACGGTGAATCCGGTAAACGACGCACCGGTGGCGGTCGATGACACCGCGAGCACGACCGAAGACACGCCGGTGACGACGGGCAACGTGCTGGCCAACGACACGGATGTCGACGACGCGCTGACACCGTCGAACATCACGGTGTTCACGCAGGCGGCCAACGGTACGGTCGCGAGCAACGACGACGGGACGTTCACCTACACGCCGAACACGAACTTCGCAGGCAGCGACAGCTTCGCCTACACGGTGACGGACGCGGGCGGCCTGTCGAGCACGGCGACAGTGACGATCTCGGTCGATGGCGAGAACGACGCGCCGGTAGTGACGGACGGTACGGCGGCGACCGATGAAGACACGGTGCTGAACGGCACGCTGCCGGCGGCGACGGACGCAGACGGTGACGCGCTGACCTACGCGGCCGGCACCACGGCGGCAGCCCACGGCACGGTCACGATCGATTCGGACGGGACCTACACCTATACGCCCGCGGCGAACTTCAACGGCACCGACACGTTCGGCTACGTGGCCAACGACGGGACGGAGAACAGCGCCGAGGCGCTGATCACGGTGACGGTGACCCCGGTGAACGACGCACCGGTGGCGGCGGACGGCACGGCATCGACCGATGAAGACACGGTCTTGAACGGCACGCTGCCGGCAGCGACGGATGTGGACGGTGACACCCTGACGTACGCGGCCGGTGCAACCGGCCCGGCGCACGGCACGGTCGTCATCAATGCCGACGGCAGCTACACGTACACGCCGGCGGCGGACTTCAACGGGACGGACAGCTTCACGTACGTCGCCAACGACGACACGGTGAGCAGTGCCGAAGCGACGATCACGATCACGGTCAGCGGCGAGAACGACGCGCCGGTGGCGGTGGCCGGGACGGCGACGACGGACGAAGACACGGTGCTCAACGGCACGCTGCCGGTGGCAAGCGACGCGGACGGCGATACGCTGACCTATGCGGCCGGCGCGACCGGCCCGTCCCATGGCACGGTCGTCGTCAACCTCGACGGCAGCTATATCTACACCCCGGCGGCGGACTTCCACGGCACCGACAGCTTCAGCTACGTGGCCAACGACGGCACGGCGAACAGCGCCGAGGCGACGGTCACCGTGACGGTCAATCCGGTGAACGACGCACCGGCGGCGGTCGATGACACGGCGAGCACGACCGAAGACACGCCGGTGACGACGGGCAACGTGCTGGCCAACGACGCGGATGTCGACGACGCGCTGATGCCGTCGAACATCACGGCGTTCACGCAGGCGGCCAACGGCACGGTCGCGAGCAACGACGACGGGACGTTCACGTACACGCCGGACGCGGATTTCGAGGGCAGCGACAGCTTCACCTACACGGTGACGGACGCGGGCGGCCTGTCGAGCACGGCGACAGTGACGATCTCGGTCGATGGCGAGAACGACGCGCCGGTAGCGACGGACGGTACGGCGGCGACCGATGAAGACACGGTGCTGAACGGCACGCTGCCGGCAGCGACCGATGCGGACGGCGATCCGCTGACGTACGCCGCCGGGGCGGTGGCAGCGGCGCACGGGACGGTGGTGATCGATGCCGACGGCACGTACACCTACACGCCGAACGCGAACTTCCACGGCACCGACACGTTCGGGTACGTGGCCAACGACGGGACGGAGAACAGCGCCGAGGCGCTGATTACGGTGACGGTGACCCCGGTGAACGACGCGCCGGTGGCCGTGGCCGGTACGGCGACGACGGACGAGGACACGGTCCTGAACGGCACGCTGCCGGTGGCGACGGACGTCGACGGCGACACGTTGACCTACGCAGCGGGTCCGACGGGCGCATCGAACGGCACGGTCACGATCAATGCGAACGGCAGCTACACCTATACGCCGAACGGGGGCTACAGCGGGACGGACACGTTCGGCTACGTGGCCAACGACGGGACGGTGAACAGCGCGCAAGCGCTGATCACGGTGACGGTGAACGCGACGGCAGGCGGCCCGATCACGGGCACGCCGGGCGTGGACATGCTGACCGGGACGCCGGGCGCAGACGTGATCAACGGCCTTGCGGGCAACGACACGATCGACGGGCTGGGCGGAGACGACCTGATCGACGGCGGCGCCGGCATCGACACGATGCGGGGCGGCCAGGGGGACGACACGTACGTGGTGGATCACGCGAGCGACAAGGTGATCGAGCTGGCGGGCGAGGGGACGGACACGGTGCGGACGGCGCTGGGGAGCCTGTCGATCAACGGCGTGGCGCACGTGGAGAACTTGACGTACACGGGGGCGGGGAACTTCACGGGGCACGGCAACGACCTGGCGAACGTGGTCACGGGCGGCAGCGGCAACGACGTGCTGTATGGATACGGCGGCGACGACGTGCTGATCGGTGGGAACGGCAACGACAACCTGAACGGCGGTGCAGGAGATGACCGGCTGGTCGGAGGGGTGGGCAACGACACGTTGCTGGGCGGTGCGGGGGCAGACACGTTCGTGTTCGACACGGCGCTGGGCGCGACCAACATCGACCGGCTCACGGACTTCGCGCCGGGCACGGACAAGATCGAGCTGAACGGCCTGGTCTTCGCCGGCCTGGCGACCGGGGCATTGCCGGCGGCGGCGTTCGACCGGTTGGGCGACGCGACCGATGCGACAGCCGCCACCCGGATCGTGTACAACCCGACCAACGGGGCGCTGTCCTTCGATGCGGACGGAACCGGCGGTGCGGCGCCGGTGCAGTTCGCGACGCTGAACGCGAACCTGGCGCTGACGGCGGCGGACTTCGTGGTGGTCAACGGCAGTGACCCCGGCCCGGGCAACACGGCGCCGGTGGCGGCCGACGGTGCGGCGGCGACCAACGAGGACACGGTGCTCAACGGCACGCTGCCGGTGGCGACCGATGCGGACGGCGATACGCTGACGTACGCGGCCGGTGCGACCGGTCCGTCCCATGGGTCGGTCGTGATCAACGCCAACGGGACCTATGCCTACACGCCGGCGGCGAACTTCAACGGGACGGACACGTTCGGCTACGTGGCCAACGACGGCACGGCGAACAGCGCCCAGGCGCTGATCACGGTGACGGTCAGCGCGGTCAACGACGCGCCGGTGGCGGCGAACGACACGGCGGGCACGACCGAAGGCACGCCGGTGACGACGGGCAACGTGCTGGCCAACGACACGGATGTGGACGATACGCTGACGGCAGCGAGCATCACGGGGTTCACGCAGGCAGCCAACGGCACGGTGGTCAACAACGGCAACGGGACGTTCACGTACACGCCGAACCCGAGCTTCGAGGGCGGCGACAGCTTCACCTACACGATCACCGACGTGGGCGGGCTGTCGAGCACGGCGACGGTGACGATCACGGTGAGCGAGGCGAACGAGGCGCCGGTGGCGTCCAACGGCAACGCGGCGACGGACGAGGATACGGTGCTCAACGGCACGCTGCCGGCGGCAACCGATGCGGACGGCGATACGCTGACGTACGCGGCGGGCGCGATCGCCGCGGCGCACGGGACGGTGGTGATCAACGCCGACGGCAGCTACACCTACACGCCGGCGGCGAACTTCCATGGGACCGACAGCTTCAGCTACGTTGCGAACGACGGGACGGTCAACAGCGCCGAGGCGACGATCACGGTGACGGTGAACTCGGTCAACGATGCACCGGTGGCGGTGTCGGACACGAACACGACGGCGGCAGGCACGCCGGTCACGGGCAACGTGCTGGCCAACGACACGGACGTGGATACCGGCACGACGCTGACGGCGGCGCTGGGCACAACCGTGACGAACGGGACGCTGACGCTGAATGCCGACGGCAGCTACACGTACACGCCGAACGCGGGGTTCAGCGGCACGGACAGTTTCACGTACGCGGCGAGCGACGGGGCGGCCACCTCCAACGCGGCGACCGTGACGCTGACGGTGACGGCGGCAACGGGCGGCCCGATCACGGGTACGCCGAATCCGGACACGCTGACCGGCACGCCGGGCGCGGACGTGATCAACGGCCTGGCAGGCAACGACACGATCGACGGGCTGGGCGGAGACGACCTGATCGACGGTGGAGCCGGCATCGACACGATGCGGGGCGGTCAGGGGGACGACACGTACGTGGTGGATCACGCGAGCGACAAGGTGATCGAGCTGGCAGGGGAAGGGACGGATACGGTGCGGACGGCGCTGGGCAGCCTGTCGATCAACGGCGTGGCGCACGTGGAGAACCTGACGTACACGGGGGCGGGGAACTTCACGGGGCACGGCAACGAGCTGGCGAACGTGATCACGGGCGGCAACGGCAATGACGTGCTGTACGGCAATGCGGGCGACGACGTGCTGATCGGTGGGAACGGCAACGACAACCTGAACGGCGGAGCGGGCAACGACCGGCTGGTCGGCGGGCTGGGCAACGACACGCTGGCGGGCGGGGTCGGTGCGGACACGTTCGTGTTCGATACGGCGTTGGGGTCGACCAACATCGACCGGATCACGGACTTCGTGGCGGGGACGGACCGGATCGAGCTGGACGACGCGGTGTTCGCGGGGCTGGCGACGGGGACGTTGTCGGCGGCGGCGTTCGACCGGCTGGGGGACGGGACCGATGCGACGGCAGCGACGCGGATCGTCTACAACCCGGCGACCGGGGCGCTGCTGTTCGATGCGGACGGAGCGGGCGGCGCTGCGGCGGTGCAGTTCGCGACGCTGAACCCGAACCTGAACGTGCAGGCCGGCGACGTGACGGTGGTATGACGGGTGGGTGGAGACCGTGAGCGGGTGAGCGCAGGCCGCGATCGGTCGAGCGAGGGGCCTCGTGGCAGGTTGTCGAGACTCGGTCCGCGCGTCAGTCCCGCCGCCGGCTGAAAGGCTGTTCGGCGCGGTATCGCCACCGCGATCGTGCGAACTGGAATGCACTCGAGAAGATCGATATCGCGACGGCGGCCAATCGTTGTCGCAAATGGTATCCACGCCCTCGCAGCGGCCTGACCCAGAGCAGCATTTCGTCCCGGTGGGCCTGCTTGCGCGCGTAGTAATCGTCGTGGCGGTCGGTTTCCACGGTTCCCCACTTCCGGCTTTGGCCGAAAATCGCCGAAGACTTGCCTGTTCCACGCGTTGATCTGCATCGATTCGCGTAAATCGGAGTGTCACGCAGCCGGACGACCACGACCCGTCCGTGTAGTGTCCTTCGACGTTAATGGGCAACGAATGCTGCGGATACGTGGATTCCACGCCACGCTTCGATAATCGGAGCGTCCTTAGCCAGCCGGCCGGCGCGTTCTCGTTGCACTGCAGTAATCGTGGCGAGCCGCTACACTCGGGGGCACTCACCCACTCACCCGATCTTCCGAGCGGCGTGCGTCGCTGGCCGGGCCATGCTGAACTGCAACAGGCGTCGAATCATGGCGAAATATCGAGTTTGCTTCCTTGTTCTGTTGGCTTCGATCATGGCCGCCTGCGGCGGGAGCTCCAACTCCAACTCCGGCAGCGCCAGCGTGCAGACGCTGGAAGTCAAGACGATTTCCAATCGGGCCGATCTCGTGAGCGACGGGCAGGTGCTGGTCGAGATTCTCCCGGTCGGCGTCTCCCAGGGTTTGCGCGTCGAGCTCGACGGCCGTGACGTGACCGCGAACTTCGTCGAACGAAACGGCCGGCGGATCGGGCTGGTGGAAGGCCTGAAGGTCGGCGTCAATCAGCTGGTCGTATCGGCGCAATCGGCTGAAACGGCCCGCCTGGCCATCACCAATGCGCCGAGAGGAGGGCCGGTCTTGTCAGGCCCGCAGCCCGAGCCCTTCGTGTGCGCGACGTCGACTCCGAAAGCAGCGACCGCGACCACGCCGGCGACGAACGCGAGCGGGCTGGCCACCGAAGCGACCGACGCGCAGTGCAACGCGGCGACGGAGTACACGCTGTACTACAAGTCGACGCTGCCGGGCTGCTCCAACACGCTCCCCGATCCGCCGCCCATCGTTGCTCCGGGGAGCACCGATCCGCCCGCAGCGCCGGCCAGCACGTCCTGTTTCAAGCCGTACTCGCCTTCGTCGCCGGCTCCGGCCGATCTGGCCTTCACGACCACGGACGGCGGCGTGACGATGCCGTATATCGTGAGAGTCGAGCGGGGCACGATGAATCGGGGCATCTACGATATCGCGGTCCTGTTCGATCCGGGGAGCGGATGGACGGCGATCGCACCGCAATCGCACTGGAGCGGCAAGGCGATGTTCCAGTTCGGCTCGAACGTCGGTCAGCCCAGGCGTCAGGCACGGCCGGCGATGCCTTGGACCCACGATATCGCGTTGTCGCGCGGCTATCTCGTGGTCGGCAGCAGCATGGCTGATTCGGCATTCAATTCGAATCGGATCACGACGCACGAGACGGTGATGATGCTGAAGGAGCACATCATCGAGACCTATGGCCCGCTCGCGCTGCTGATCGGGAATGGCTGCTCGGGCGGCGCAGTCAATGCTCAGGTCATCGCGTCGATCGATCCCGGCTTGCTGGATGGCATCATCGCCTCCTGCGGGTTTCCCGACTGGCAGACCGCCAGCATCGAGCTGGACGATTGCTCGCTGCTCGTCGAGGCCTATCAGAAGCCCGCCTGGACCGGCTTGATGACGACGTCGGGGCACACGACCGCCGAGATCGACCGCCGGAAGGCCGCGATCAATGGCCATGCGGATCAGACCGGGTGCGCTGGCTGGTTCGATACCTTCAGCGGGCTTTCGCAACCCGGCAACTATTTCGGGCGGCGGATACCTGACCTGGCGACGGGAGTCATCACGCAGTCGATCGTGACCACCAACAACTGCCAGCTGCCGGCATCCGCTGTCTACGATCCGCAGGCGAATCCGAACGGCGCGCGATGCGATCCGGCTGGTTGGGCCGTCTCGGTCTGGGGCCTGCCGTCCGGTTCGACGTCGCCGGCTCCGACGACGGACAATACCGGGGTCCAGTACGGCCTGAAGGCATTGCTGGACGGCCGGATCACACCCGAGGAGTTCGTGACGATCAATGAGCTGGTGGGCGGGCGCGACGCAGACGGGCAGTCGATCCCGATGCGATCGGTCGCCGACCCGTCGGCGCTCGCCATCGCCTACCGTGCCGGCCTGGTCGCGAGCGGCCTGCGGCTGGCCAAGACGCCGCTGATCGACCTGCGCGGCTGGGACGATTCGAGCCTGATCACGGCGCCGGGCAGCGGGTCGGCCAGCTCTACCCCGATCCATCACGTCTGGCGCGGGCTGGCGCTGCGCGACCGGCTCGACGCGGAGTACGGCGATCACGGCAATCTTGCGACGTGGCGCTTCGGCCGCACCGGCATCTTTCCGACCACCGCGATGCAGACGGACGCGCTGAACGTGATGGATCGATGGCTGACGGACCTGAAACGGGACGATCGCGAAGTGCCGATCGAGACGAAGGTCCGGCAGAGCCGGCCGGCGGGGCCGGCGGACGACTTCTGTCTGCTGAGCACCGACGTGACGCAGGCAAACAGGGTGACCGGTCAGGCACAGTGCGATTCGGATCCGCTGCTCCAGGCAGCCAGCTCACCGCGACAGGTTGCTGGCGGTCCGCGTTCGGAGGACATTCTGAAGTGCCAGTTGAAGCCGCTGGCCTGGAGCGACTATGGCGGCGTCGTGTTCTCCCTCACGCAGCAGGGGCGGCTGCAGGCGGTGTTCGCCACCGGCGTCTGCGACTGGTCGATTCCCGGCGTCGGTCAGCAGGCGGCCGCGTCGCCGCTGTCATTCGCGCAGGGTCCGGGCGGCGTCCCGGTGGGGCCGCCGCCGCGTTCGCTGTCGACCGGTCTCGGCCAGATCTCGAACCGTTCGGCGACACTTCGGTAGCGGTATGCACCCATCGAAGGAACCGCCGAGCGGTTCCAGGCTGATCTTCGTCAATCGCTTCTACTATCCGGATATTTCCGCGACGAGTCAGATCTTGACGGACCTGTGCGTGCGCCTGGCACGTCGTGGGTACCGTGTCGAGGTCGTGACTAGCAGGAGCCGCTACGACGACGCTGCCGCCGGGTTGCCGGCCAGCGAGATCGTCGATGGGGTTCTGATCCGGCGTGTCGCGACGACGCGCTTCGGGCGCGCGACGACGATGGGGCGCCTCGTCGACTATGTCAGCTTCTATCTCAGCAGCATCGTGGCGCTCTGGCGGACGGTTCGGCGGGGCGACGTCATCGTCGCCAAGACGGATCCGCCCCTGTTGTCCGTGCCCTGCATGCTGGTCGCGCAATTGCGCGGCGCGCATGCGATCAACTGGTTCCAGGACGTCTTTCCGGAGGTTGCGATGGCTGCCGGAATCGGACGACGCTTCGGCCCGGCGGGGCGCCTGCTGATGGCGACGTGCCGCTGGGGCCGAGATCTTTCGATCCGGCGAGCCGACGCGAACGTCGTCGTCGGAGAGCGGATGCGCCGGCTGCTGGAGACGCGCGGATCCCCTTCGTCGAAGCTCGCGACCATTCCCAACTGGGTCGATCTGACGCAGATCCGCCCGATCGCCCACGACCACAACGCGTTGCGTTCGCAGTGGGGATTGGAGAAGGCTTTCGTCATCGGCTATTCGGGGAACATGGGGGTGGCGCACGACTTCAATGCCATTCTGGAGGCTGCGCAACTTCTTCTCGGCAGACCTTCGATCCAGTTCCTGCTGATCGGCGGCGGCAAGCAGCGGCAATGGCTCGAAGCCGAGATCGTCCGCCGCGGGCTTGCGAACATCCGGTTGAGGCCGTACCAGCCGCGCGAACAGTTGAGCCTGAGCCTGTCGGCCGCCGACGTGCACCTGGTGTCGTTGCGGCCGTCGATGGAAGGCCTGGTCGTTCCGAGCAAGTTCTACGGCATTTGCGCGGCGGCGCGGCCTACGTTGTTCCTCGGCGACCCCGATGGAGAGCTTGGCGTCGTCATCCGCCGTGAGCAGTGCGGGATCTGCGTTCCGGACGGCAACGGCACCGAACTGGCGCGCGCCATCACGATGTTGGCCGACGAACCCGCGCTGGCGACGCGATTGGGATCGGCAGCACGCCGCCTGGTCGACCAGGACCACGGCGGCGAGGAGGCGGCCGAACGCTGGGATCGCGTGCTGACGGACGTACTGCGCCGGAGCTGACGCGCGCGATCCGTCAGCTGCCGTCGAGGCTGGATTGCCCTTTCTCGGCCGTGATCGTCTGACCTCTGCCGAATACCGGCGGACAGGCCCGCAGCCGGCTCAGCACGGCGTCCTCCAGCTTGTTGGCCAGCCGGATCGACGGATCGTCGACGAACCGCGTTGCCAGCACCGCGATCGGGATCAGGACCACCAGGCCCGCAGTGCATGCCAGCGCCATCGACGGGAAGTAGCCGATCATCGGCGTCAACCGTTCGAACAGCCAGCAGACCAGCGATCCGAGGATCAGGAAGTGCAGCACATAGACCGCATAGGAGATATTCCCGAGCCGGTACAGCAGGGGGTGGCTGATCAGCCGGCGCAGTCGCTGGCTGAGGATGAAGACCGTCAACATGAGCATGGCCCCGACCATCGCGTATTGGGCGGTCAGCAGTTCCAGGTCCGGGAGGCCGCCGTAGACGGAACTCAGCAGCACACGCTCCGACGCATAGTAGGGGTACGCCGCGAAGAACAGCGCAGCGAGGGCCATGAAGTACTCGAAGTAGCGAAAGCCGGGAAGCTGCCGGATCCGCTGCAACTTGAGTGATGCGCGATAGTGCTTGTGGAGGTCGGCGATCAGCATGCCGATGAAGAAGCCCTGATAGTAGCTTCCGTGCAGCAACAGGATGATCACCGCATGCGTCGCCAGGCGCCAGCGATAGCGCAGCAGGTTAAGGAACGGGATGGCGGCGAAGATCAGGAACGAACCGACGATCTCGATCTTGATCGTCCACAACGGCGGGTTGTACTCGCTGCCCGCCGTCATGCTGAGCAGTTTCCGGAGGAAGATGCCGTCGTCGAAACTGCCTTTCCAGAAACTGCCGAGCCAGGCTTGCGAACCCGAGATCTCGGCGGCCGGAACATTGAACAGCAGTCCCTGGCGCCACAGCAAGCCGCCGATGGCCACTGACAGCAGCAGCAGCCCCGCCAGGCGAATCGGCCTCTTGATCAGCGCTGCGAGAACTTCGCGCCAGCGGTCCTTCCGGCCCAGAAAGCGGATCGACAGGATGTAGCCGCTCAACACGAAGAACAGGGACACGGCGAAGTGCCCGGCGGTGAGGAGGCTCATCGGGAAAAAGAAGAACACCTCCTCCCAGGCCCAATGACGCGGGTACAGGGATCGATTCCCGAAGACGGCGTACGGCAGGAACGACGCACTGTAGTGCGCCGTCACCACGATGATCGCCGCGAGCCCGCGCAGCGAATCGAGGAACCGGGTACGGGGCGGCGGGGCAGCGGCTTGGTCGTTGTTCATGAAGCGAGTTCCGGAGGCAAGCTCGGATAGCCTCATGCTGCCATCGATATCCGATCTTCATAAGTCTATCGACGGCGAGCGCCAAATGCTATGCAAACCCGATGAATCCCCGACTTGCCGTCGACTTTTCAATCGCTGGGTTGCTCCAGAGCGCGCAGGAAGTCGCTGGTTTCCTGCCACCACGCTGCGGACGCATCCCACCGCAGCGGTCCCGAGTTCGAGACGAGTTCCCAGCCGCCCCAGAGGGCGATTCCGTCCGCGTTCCGCTTCACCGTCTCGAGGATCCGGCGCCAGTAGCTGCGCGGTATGAATCGGTAGTCGGAGAACTTGCCTCCGATGCCATACTGGGGCCAGACGAATGCGTAGACCGGCTTGCCGTTGGCAATCCGTCGCGCTTCCTGGATGTTGGCTACGATGAAGCGGTCATTCATCTCCTGGTCGTCGAAGCGCGTATACAGGGTCGGAAATAAGGCTTCGACCTCGTCGGCGATCGGCCGGACGGCGTCGTTCACCTTCTGATACAGTGCCAGTCCCGCGGCTCCCGTCTGGCCGGTGGCGTTGTAGTAGTCGCCAGCGGGTGCGATCGAGTACATGCTCCAGCGAAGCTCGGGCGAGGCGGCCTTGTACCTCCTGATGACGTTCAGATAGCTGTCCACGGCTTGCCGCAGTTCCTGCTCGTTCGCCGTCATCAGGATCCATGCTTCCGCGTCCATGACGATGCGGCTGGTGCCCATCGAGCGAGCCTCTCTGACTTTCTGGGCGATCAGCGCGTCGCTCGGCAGGCCCGGCCCTGGTGCCACGCTGTACAGTACGGACAGCGGCGTGGTGCCTTGCAGTCCGCCTGCCGGCTTGTTCGCAAACAAGGTTGCGTCAAACACCGTGAACCGACTGAAGCTTACCGTGGCCGTGCTGCAGGACGCCGGCGTCAGCGCGTCGCAGATTTCGTACCGGACGTGACGCACATGATGGTCTTCCGAGGCCGGAAGCACGAGTTGGCCGGCCGCATCGATCTGCAGTCCGTCGATGCCGCCGTGATCGACGATGCGTATCCTGACGTTCGAGGCATCTGCGGCGACGCCGCGGACCGTGTCGTTGCTCAGCATCCGGATCAGGCCGCTGACGGCCGAGACCTTGAACGGACCGTCGGACACGGCTTCGATCGTGCCGGTCGCCGGCACGTCGGAAGGGGTTCCGGATGAATCCGTCGGTGGGACCGAAGGCGCGGTCGATTCTGCGCTGGGGGCCGGCGTCGGCGCGGGGGTCGATGGCGTCTTGATCTCGGACGCCACGGGCGGAACCGGAGTCGGAACGGGTGACGGTGCTGGGGACGCGGAGGAGGGCGACGGGGAGGGCGCGGGCGATGGGGACGGTGCTGTTGCGCCGACCTGAGCGCACGACGCGTAGAAGTTGTCGGGAAGGCTGCGACCCGGCGTGCAGAGACGCCCGATCTTCACGCTCAGGCAGGAGTTCGGTGCATTGACGGTGGTTCGATGGTAGCCCCAGATGGTCTGGCCGGCCGCGTACCGCTTGCCGCCGAAATCGCAGCCGGTGACTTCGTTGCTGGGCGCGCTCGTTTCGCTGGACGGTGGGGGAGAGCTCGGTGCAGGTTCGACGGCGACCCGCGTCGGCGACGGCAGCTGCTCGCAAGAGGGAAAGAAGTTGTCCGGCAGCGGCGCGTTCGGCGTGCAGGGGCGACCGATCCGGACTTGCTCGCAGGAGTTCGGGTAACCGATCGTCGGGCGGTAGTAGCCCCACATTGTCTGATTTCGACTGTAAATTTCTCCGTTGAACGTGCAGGTGTCGGCGCTGGCTGTAGCACCCAATGTCGACTTTTGCGAGAGACTCGGTGCTCCGCCGGTTGCCGAGACGGCGGTTTCGGACGGACTCCCGCCTCCGCCGCCGCATCCAGCCAGCACCGCGAACATGGCGAAACCCACGGACCGCAATTTGGGTGGCTCGACGGTGACTCTGGATCGGAAAACTGCCATGGCAAGCGCTCAGTTGGTAAAAAGAGACGTTGCATAGTTCACGAACAGCCAGGCGAGGGCGTGGCAATACCGATGAGCGGGCAGTGGCGGGTCGTGAGTGGCGGCAGCTCGATCCGGGCCGTCGGATGGCGCGTGCCGTTTCTGCACCGATGTGGTGCGAACGTGCGCGATTTTCAGGTGCGGCTAGCCGGAGGAGCTACGAGATCAAGATGTCGAAAGCGCAGTTGGATGAGACCGAATCGCTGGACCGGTACTTCGCGGGTCAGGCACTCTACGGCGATGATTTCGACGGTGCGCGCATTGCGGCGTGGTACGAGGATGAGCGCGAAGGCTATGCCGATCTCGGCGCGCGCAATGCGCAAACGTACCGATACGCTGCGCATGAGTTGAATCGCCGTCACGTCTTCCGGCACCTGCCGCCACGTCGCTTCGCGAATGTGCTGGGCGTCGGTAGCGCCTACGGCGACGAATTCGTCCCGATTGCCGATCGCATTGATGCGCTGACCATCGTCGATCCGTCCGCTGCGTTCGCTCGGCCCACGGTTCACGGAATTCCCGCCCGGTATGTGAAGCCTGAGCCGTCCGGGAACCTGCCGTTCGACAGCGCGACTTTCGATCTGATTACGTGCTTCGGCGTCCTGCACCACATCCCGAATGTCAGCAAGTCGGTGAACGAGATGGCGCGAGTCTTGCGGCCAGGCGGGAGGCTCGCGCTGCGCGAGCCGATCGTGTCGATGGGTGACTGGCGCACGCCCCGTCCCGGTCTGACTCGACGCGAGCGAGGCATACCGCTGCACATCCTGCGCTCGATCGTCTCCGCTGCTGGCCTGACCGTGCGCCACCAGTCGGTCTGCACGTTCCCGTTGACCGTTGCTGTCTATGCCCGATTGCGGCGGGACCTGTTCAACAGCCCGCTGGGAACGCGTCTCGACGACTGGCTGTCTCGCGCTTTCCGATGGAACGGTCACTACCATGCGACCTCCGCGTGGCAGCGGATCCGGCCTGCCGTTGGCGTGCTGATCCTGGAAAAGCCGCAGCCATGAGGCCGATCGGGTCATCGCTGGCGCGAGTCGTCTGCCTGGCATTGCTGCTGCTGACGGTCGGCTCGGTTACCGCAAGCTCCGGCGACCGGCCGCCCGCCTCCGGGCCGTCGAGCCACTTCAAGATCTACAACGCCATGTTGTACAAGCGGATGCCCCAGGTCGGCATCCGCATCCCCGTGGTGTACGAGAAACACTTCTTTCCTGCAAACGAATCGGCCAGGGATGGCCGGCCGACTCGGAGAGGGATCGTGTCGGCGGTGCGCAACGCGGAAGAACAGATCACCGGCACGTGGCGGGCCGATGAATCGCTGGTCGCTCTCGACATCGAACGATGGCTGCTGTGGCCGCAGGTGACCGGCCGGATGCATCGCGAATCCGTGGAGCGATACCGTGATTCCATCAAGGAATTCCGGGCTGTGTCGAAGCGAGCCGCCTGCCTTTACGGCGTCGCGCCGTCGGGCGGGATCGTGCAGGTCAGCCGCGCCGCGGCCGGATCGCAGGACGAGGAAGAGTGGAACACCGCGAATGATGTGGTGGCCCGCGAAGTCGTGCCTTTCGTAGACGCTCTATGCCCGCCGCTTTACACCTTCTACGGCGCTGCCGATCCCGAGACGGAGACTGCCCGGCATCGAGCCTTCATCGATCAGTGGAAGCTTTTCGCGACGCGTACGATCGCGCAGGCGAGACGGATCGGAGGAGGCCGGCCGGTCTACGCGTTCGTCTGGCCGCAATACCACGTGGGCGGCTCGTTCAAGGATTTCCGGTTCATTCCCGCTGAGTACTGGCGAGAGCAGCTCGAAACGCTGAAGGCCCAAGCCGATGGGATCATCCTGTGGGGAGGATGGAATTTCGAGAAGAACGAGCAACTCGACTGGGATGCCGACGCGCCTTGGTGGCAGGTCACCAAAGACGTCTTCGGATTGCAATGATCACGATCGGAGGCCAAGCGAACACGGATGCGCCGTCTCCGGTTCACATCCTGATCTACGAGCCCGACTACAAGGGGCACCGCCTGACCGCGGTCCGGGTGCTCCTTGAATCGCTGCTGGAAATGGAATCCGAGAGCGGGCGCCGGTTCGACATCGTCGTAACGACGGGTCACGAGGCAATCCGCTCCCGCGAGTTCGAGATCCAGCTCGAGCCCATCAGCGCGTGCTTCCGTCTGAATGCTGTCGAAGGCGTGGACTATGGCGCGAGCCCGGCCCGGATCGCAGCCGCGAAGGCCCGCGAACTGTTGCGGATCCTGCGCGCCGGAACTTACGATCATCTGTACGTTCCCTACGGTGATGGTCTGGTTCAGTGGCTCGGCATGCTGCGCCTGACCGGCTGCTTGCGGTGGCCGGCGGATCTGGTTGCCGAAGCCGTTCTGATGCGAGGCACTTTCGCCTACACCGGACGCTTGCGCAGCCGTTCGGTTCTCGCGTTGGCGGCTTGCCGATCCGCGCCTTTTCGGCATCTCCATCTGATCGACCCGTTCGCTTTCGCCCGGTTGCCGCGGTGGCGGGGTCTGCGCAGCAAGGTCGACCTGATGCCCGATCCGACGCCGGCCGTCGCCGGTACCGACCGGTTGACGGCCCGCCGGCTTCTCGGGCTTCCCGAAGGGGGGCGCTACGTTGGATGCGCCGGTCAGATCGACGAACGCAAGGGCATTCCCGCGCTGATCGAAGCGTTTCGACGTGCCGCGCTCTTGCCTACGGACCGGCTACTGCTTGCCGGCCGCTGTTCCGACGGCGTTCGCAAACGGCTCCATGCGGTCGGCGACGGACGCATCGTGGTGTTGGACCGATACCTCACGGAAGCGGAGCTGCACAATGCGGTCAGTGCCATCGATCTGATCGTCACGCCATACCCGAACTTCGTCGGATCCGTCAGCATCTGCATCCGGGCTGCCGGGGCGGGTCGGATGTGTCTGGGCGACGAATCCGGCTGGATGGGCTACGTCATTCCTCGCTTCGAGCTCGGGGCGACGTGCGCCGTGTCCGACGTGGGCGCGCTCGCCAGGGCAATCGAACGACACCTGCCCGGCGCCGTCGGTTACGTTGCGGATGGGCGTGCACGAACCTTCGCGTCCTTCTTCCAGCCGTCGAACACGAACGCGCATTGGACCGCGTTGCTGCGCAGGCGCCTCGGGCTGCGACCGGATCCGCGCAAGATGTCATGGCCAGACCCTGCACCGGCCCCGATGTGAGCGCGACCAGGCTGCGCCGGCAAGGGATCGGGACGGCGAACGTCGCGGCTCGGGCGGTATGGGGGCTCGTCCACACGCTGCTGTTCCGTCCCACGCCGCGGCCGGCGCACGCCTGGCGCAGGTGGCTGCTGCGCCGGTTCGGGGCACGGGTGGGGCGTGGCGTCCGCGTCTACGCGACGGCGAGGATCTGGGCGCCGTGGAACCTCGAGATGCAGGACGAGAGTTGCCTTGGTGACTACGTCGACTGCTACAACGTCGATCGCATCGTGCTGATGCGGGGCGCGATCGTCAGCCAGTACTGCTTTCTCTGCACGGCGAGCCACGACTACGAAGCGGTGGACCTGCCGTTGGTCACGGCACCGATCCGGATCGAACCCGATGTCTGGCTGACGGCCGATGTCTTCGTTGCGCCCGGCATCACTATCGGCGAGGGGACCGTCGTACTCGCGCGTTCGACGGTCCTGCAGGACCTGCCCGCCGGGGTCGTCGCCGGCGGCTATCCGGCGCGGCCGATCAGGCCGAGGCGATGGCCGGCGCAGCGAACAGCAGATCGAACTGCAGCAGCCGGCCGTCTTTCCGAACCGGATTGAAGTAGTCGAGCAGGCAATAATCGTGCGAATCCATCAACTGCAGGTACTCGTGCAGCCGATGCTGGCCGCGGTAGGTCGCGGCGAGGATGACCTCGAAGTAGACGAGGCCGATCGCGCGTGCCTGCAACAGCGCGCGCGCACCCTGCAGTACAGCGTATTCGGCGCCTTGAACGTCGATCTTCAGGATGTCGATCGACACGATGCCGCGTTCGCTGCAGAAGGCATCGAGAGTCTGCGATTCGACCTCGATCGTACCTTGCGATTCGAGGAGCCCGGCTCCCCAGACTCGACTGGCCGACGGGTCGGTCGGGAGCAGCGAATTGGTCGCTTCCGCCGGATTGACGTGAAAGGTCCGATGCCCGCAGCTGTCCGACAACGCGAGCTGAAAGACGGTGATCCCGGCGTCTTCGGCAACGGTGCGAACCAGCTTCGAATGCGATTCCGGAAAGGGCTCGAACGCGTAGACTCTGGCGTCCGGGAAAAGCTCGCGATAGGCCTTGCAGGTCAGGCCGACGTGCGCGCCGACGTCGAAGATTAGCGGCGACGCAGCCCCGATCAGACGTTGCTGCAGCTTGAACGGATTGGAGAAGCGATTGGCCCGCAGTTCGAGCCCGATGGACTCGGCACCTTTCTTGAGCAGGGCCGTTCCGGACGTCAGGACTTTGTTCATTGACCTCGGCCCGGAGATGACGGGCGGGAAACTACGATAGCAGGATTCATGCTGATCCGAACTCTAAGCCGTGTATCACGCTGGTGGCAGCAGCTGACCGCCCCGGGTGGCGAAAGTCGGCAGCGGCACCGACACATCGGCGACCGGCTGCGGGTCTCGATGCAGCAGCCATCGCTGCCGAAGTACCGCCTGACACTGTACCAGCGGCTGGCCAGAATCGACACGTTCGACTTCAAGTTGTACTACGGTTCAGAGGAGCCGATGCTCGCCAACGTTGCGCCGGAAGGCTTCGCCGCGCAGATGGTCCCGTTCCAGGCATTCCGGCTGACGCGACGGACGACCTTCTATTGGCATGGGATCCAATGGCATCTGGCCAGTCCGCAGCGCTCCGACGTCGCGATCTTCTGCTGGAACGCGCGTTTCCTGACCTTGCTGCCGGCGCTGCTGCGGGCGCGACTGTCCGGCGTACCGACCGCGCTGTGGGGGCACGGCTTCTCGAAGAGCGAGTCGTGGCTGCGGACGATGCTGCGGCGGATCCCGTCGCGGATCGCGGACGGCATCATCCTGTACGACTTCCGTACCGCCGCGCAGTGGGAGCAGAGCGGGTACCCGACGGACAAGATCTTCGTCGCGCCCAACGGCCTGAATACCATGGAGATCCTGCGGATAGCCGAGCGGTCGCGGTCCAGGCCGCAGGCGGAGATCGACGCGTTCGAGCGGCGAAATGGTCTGGTGCATGGGCCGGTGCTGCTCTACATCGGCCGGATCTATCCCCAGAACCGGCTCGACCTGGCGATCGGTTCGCTGGCCGACCTCTCGACGACCCATCCGAACGCGGTGCTCGTCGTGATCGGCGCGGGAGAGAACGAAGGCGAGTTGCGCGAGCATGCCGCTTCGCTCGGGGTAGCCGACCGGGTCAAGTGGACGGGTGCGCTGTACCGGGAGGAGGAGATCGCGCCCTGGATGATCGCGGCCGACGTTTTCGTCTACCCCTGCAACGTCGGGTTGAGCCTGATCCACGGCTTCAACTACGGCCTGCCCGCAGTCGTATGCGCTCCGGCGGAGGCCCACAATCCGGAGGTCTGGGCGCTGAAGGACGGCGTGAATGGTATCGTCGCCGACCGGCAGTCGCCGGAGAGCATCGCGGCTGCCGTCCGGCGCATTGTCGATGATCCGGACACGCACGGGCGCATGCGCCAGGCCGCGCTCGACTGCTGCCGAGACACCTATAACATAGACGCTGTCGGGCAGACCTTCGAGCGTCTGATCCGCCGACTGGCGGACCGTCGCGGGCGGTCTCATGCAGCGTTGCCGTGCAAGGTTGACGAATGACTACGGACCGGTTGAAGGAACACTACGAATGGCGCTACTCTGCCGAGCGCCATATTCGCTCGATCCAGTCGATCGCCGATACCGACTGCCCGACCGATCGCTATCAGGCCGCCGTCCACTATCTGCCGCGCCTCTTCAAGGGGACGTCGGTGCTGGAGGTCGGCGCCGGCACCGGACATATCGCCAAGTCTTTGCTCGAGCGTGATCTCGGGATTTCGCGCTACGTGCTGAGCGACATCAGCGGCCCGAGACTGGAAGGCATTCGGGCGAGCCTCGCGGATTCGCGTGTTTCGGTGGTCGAAATGGACGCCGACGAACCGCCGGCGGACCTGGCGGGGCAGTTCGATGCAATCATCCTGGTCGCGCTGATCGAGCATCTGGTGGACCCGATGGGCGCGATGAAGAAGCTCCGCAGCCTGTTGCGCCCGGGTGGATTCGTCTATGTCGATACCCCCAACATCGCCCGGTATACCCAGCGGCTGAAGCTGCTGGCGGGCCGTTTCCCGTCGACCGGCTCCACCAACGAAGGCCTTACCACGCACGACGGCAAGGATGCCGATCTCTACGACGAAGGCCACCTGCACTATTTCACCTTCCGATCGCTGAGCCTGATGCTGACACGGTATTGCGGCTATCGTCGCGTCGAACGTCTGCCGTACGCCGGCGGCCGGAATCCGCTGGGCGCCGCGACGCATTTCCGGCTGGCGCGGCTGTGGCCCGAGATGTTCTCGGAACTGCTCGTCGCGGCGTACGCCGATTGACATGGCGCAGATGGGGACCCGCGTGGGCTCGATGGCGACGAACCGGCTGACCGCATCGGTTGCGGATTTCATGGCCCGGCATCCGGCATCGCGGCGCATACTGGCGCCGCTGCTGGCGGCTCGCCGAGCGGGCCGGCGCGCGATGAGCGCACCGATCAGCCGGGCGCACGACCGGCTGGTGTCGCTGCTCGCCGAAGACCCGTGCGTCCGGATCGACGAATTCGGCGGCGAGTTCTATCTGGACAGCCGGTCCAGTCTGTTCCGCCGCGTGATCGAGCAGGGTGCCTACGAGCCGGAGCTGACGCGAGTGTGCCTCGATCTCGTCGATCTCGACGGCGACGTGCTGGACATCGGCGCCAACGTCGGTTTCCATTCCGTGCTCTTCGGCAAGCGGCTGCGCAAGGGACGCGTGTTGGCGGTGGAGCCGATGCCCCGCGCGATCGGCCGCTTGCGCCGGAACCTGGAGCGCAACGGCGTCGAGAGCAAGGTCGCATTGTACGAAGGCGTGGCGACGAGCGAACCGGGCGAACTGACGATACGCACGATCGTCGGACGCGAAGAATTCTCGAGCCTTGGCTCGCTGACGCATCCATCGGTCATCGGTTCCCCGGTCGAGACCGTCGCTGTCAAGGCATCGACCGTCGACGCGCTGGTCGCGTCGTTCGACCTGAAGCCCAAGTTCATGAAGGTCGACGTCGAGGGATGCGAGCACCTGGTGATGCGCGGCGCCGGGCAGGTGCTGTCGGAGTTCCGGCCGATCGTGCTGGCGGAGCTGTCCGATCCGCTGCTGCGAAGCAACGGCTCGTCTGCGGCCGAGGTGATCCGGCTGATGCAGGATAAAGGCTATCGCGTCGTCGATCCGCTGCGGCCCGGGTCCCCGCCCGGTTTGCGGCCGTTCGGTGACATTCTGTGCACGCCCGAATAGCGCTCCTGCGATGATCGGCCCGCCCCCCCGGTGCCCCGATGTTCAACGCAGGATCGACGCAGCGTGAGTTTTCGGCGCCTTTCGGCCAATGCAGTCGCGTCGGCGTCGTACGTCGTCTGCTCGGCCTTGCTGTTGTTCGAGCTGTACCGCTTCCTTGCCCGGGAGATCGGTGCGTCGCACATCGGCGTGTGGGCGCTGGTGACGGCGAGCTCGGCGGTCGTGCGCGTTTCCGAGTTCGGCATCAGCGCGGGCGTGGTCCGATTCGTCGCCGCGGATCTCGGCGAGCAGCAGCCCGAGCGCGCCGCCGCGACGGCCGGCATGGCGCTGGCCGCCGTGGCGGTATTCATGGGGCTGACCGCGCTGGTGCTGCATCCGCTGCTGGAGTTCGTGGTCACGTCCACGATCAGGGATGTCGAGGCAGCCGCGATCGGGCTCGGGCTCCTGCCGTGGGCGATCGGTTCGCTGTGGTTGACGACGGTCACCAACGTCTTCGTCGGGGTCCTGGACGGACAGCAGCGAACCGTGCTGCGCAGCGTCGGCATGCTCTTCGCCAATCTGGTCCAGCTCGGCCTCGCCTACGCGCTGGTACCGCGCGACGGGCTGGTCGCAATGGGGCCCGTGCAGTTCGGCTTCTCGCTGACCGGCCTGATCGTGCTGGGCCTGCTGGCCAAGTTCTCTCTGCGCCAGCCGATGACGAGCTGGGTCCGCTGGGAGCGTGGGCGCTTCCTGGATCTGGTGCGATATGGCGGCGCGTTCCAGGTCGTTTCGCTGTCGCAGGTGCTGTTCGAGCCGACGACGAAGTGGTTCCTCGGCGTATACGGCGGCCTCGAAGCCAGCGGCTACTTCGAGATGGCGAATCGCGCGCTGTCGCAACTCCGCCAGGTCATCGTCGCGGGATTGCAGATGCTGATCCCCTACGTGGCCAATCGTACCGGCCAGCAGGCTCCGGACGTCGGAGCGATGCGGACGATCTACGTCAATGCGTTTCGCACGCTGGCCTGGCTGGCCGTTCCCTACTTCGCGATGATCGGTTGCCTGCTGCCTCTGGTCCTGACCTTGTGGCTTGGCCGCTATTCCGCGCTCTTCATCCAGATCGGCCTGGCCTGCCTGATCGGATGGTCGCTGAATCTGCTGGCGGCGCCGGCCTACGCCATGTTCGTCGCCATCGGACGGCTAAAATGGGCCATGGTCTCGCAGATCGCCATGGGCCTGCTGAACGTCGTGCTGTGCGCGCTCGGAGGGTACACGTTCGGTGCGCTCGGCGTCGTCTGCGGCGCGATGGCTGCGCTGGCGCTGGGCAGCGCCTTTCTGCTGGTACCTTTCCATGACGAATTCGGCGTCCGGCTGAGCGGCCTGCTGCCGCGTTCGCTGCCGGTTGCACTGCCGGTCGCGTGTGCCGGGGTCGCGGCGAGCGCATGGCTGGGCGCCGGGTTCTCGAATTCCTGGAGCGTGCTGGAGACCTATGGCGCCAGCGTGCTGGCAACGGCTTGCCTGCTCGGCGTCGTCGCCTGGCTGGATCCGGTGCGGTCGACGCTGCTCGAGCGGCTGCGCAACCGCTAGCAGTGCAGCCACTCGGAACCGACCATGGACGGACGATACCGACAAACGGAAGACGGCGATCACCTCCTGATCGGCATCTGCTTCGCCGGACCGATCGTCGGCTATCCGCTGACCGCGGCGCTGATGTCGCTGATGCAGATGGACGATACCCGGATTCCATCGATGGTCACGCGCTTCGCCGTCGCGGCGATCGCGCTGTTCGCGCTCTGGCGTCGCGGGCTTGCGCTGCAGGTCTACCGTCCGATGTTGGTGACGTGCGTCATCGTCTTCTGGACGCTCTACGTGGCCCGGATCGTGGACGACGCGTATATCGATCAGATGCCCATGCCTGTGCCGCCGATCGAGATGCTGGCGATGGCGTTCATTTTCGCGCTGATACCGGCGCTGCCGGGGCTGATCGGGCTTACCCCGGAATCGTCCCGATCGGCCTATCGAGCGATCAGCATCATGGCGGTGCTGGCGCTGCTGTGCATCTTCATCGACAGTCAGCGGATCCTGACGGGTCTGCTGGAACGGGAGCTGGGACGGTTCCAACTGGACAAGCTGAACCCGCTGGGCCTGAGCACCGCGGGCGGCCTGCTCGTGCTGCTCGGCATCGTCGGCACGTTCAAGGCCGACGGCAAGGCGCTCGGCACGCCGAAGGTGCTGCAGATGTCGATGCTCGGCGGTGGCCTGCTCGGCCTGCTGCTCGGCGCGTCCCGCGGTCCGATGCTCGCCTGCGCCATCGCGCTGCTGATCTACGCAGGCCTGCCGTTTCGCGCTGCCCGGTTCATCATCGCGATCGTGGTCGGCGTGGCCTTGTCGGCCGTCGCCTATCTGCTCTACTCCTCGATCGCCACTGCGTTCTCGTTCGACATCCTGGACCGGATCGCCGGCGGGCTCGACGGCAGAGAAGAGAGCGCCAACCTGCACATGCAGGCGCTGCTCGGCGGTATCGAGCAGTTCCTGTCGCATCCGCTGCTGGGCGATACGGTCGTCGAGAAGATCACCCAGTACTACGTGCACAACGGAGTCGTGGAAGCCTTGATGGCCACCGGCTTGGTCGGCGGCCTCGCATACGGCATGACGCTCGTAATGGCGCTGTCCAGCTCGATCGCGATCCTGCGGCGCGGCGACCTGCACGGCTGGCTGGCCCTCGCCTGCATCTACTATGCCGTGCTGGCGCAGACCGGCGGGGCCCATTTCGGCTTCGGCCCGCACTGGCTCACGATGCTGGCCGCGGTGGCGACCGACGCGAGAACCCGGCAGGCACTCGCACGATCGGCCGTGGCAACGGCAGCGCATTCGGTCGGCGGCGCCGGCACGGCGCTCGCGAGCGGCTCGCGTGCGGGTTGATCCTGCGTCCGAGACCGCGCTACGGCGCGGGTGCGAGCAGGGGCGAGACCAACGAACCGATGAACAGATCGTTCGATTTCCAGAGCGGCTCGATCCAGTCGATCTCGCCGGAGCTCCCGAGCAGGTCCTGCAGATAGTCGCCCTTCCACATCGGATGTCGCGATACGTCGAATCGCGAGACGATGACATAGCTCACGCCGTGCCGGAGTGACAGTTCCCGGATGTTCGCGGCGGTCCATGGTCTCGAGGAGAACGCCGGCGTCGGCACGCCGATGACCCGCGGGCTCGACCGGTCGCCGGTCGCTGACGGGCCGAGTGCCGAATGCCTGAGCATCAGGAACAACGAATGCGGCAGGTTGGCCATCACGACCGCGCGCTCGCGCGCGATGGACGCGAGTAGCTGAGTGGCGCCGGCACCGTGCGTGGCATCGCTGACGGCGACGGCGTCATGCTGCTGGCGTTCGAACAGTCGGATCAGTTCGGAGGTCCGCCCGTCGTTGCCCAGATCCAGAAGACGTGGAATGCCCGAAGCCATCTGGACCAGCGCATAGATCCCGAGCGCAACGGTGCAAACCCGGGTGAACGCGATGCGGCGGCCGTTCAGCCGGACCTCGACGTCGTCGAGGAGCAGCGCGACGAGCACCAGCAGAATCGGAAAGCCGATGATGACGTACCGTGTCGTGACGAAGAATTCGGACGAAGTCGACGACAGCAGGGCGACCAGCGCGAAATTGAACACGATGCCGAGCAGGCCATAGACGATCAGGTTCGAACGGCGGTTCCAGAAGCGCGCGCGATCGAATTCGATCACCAGGTGGCCGCGGCGGCGAGCGGCCGCTAGTGCAGCGAGGCAGATCGCGGCGATGGTCGCCATTAGCGCTGTCAGCCAGATCTGGCGAAAGCCCAGCGACCAGTACAGGGAGACGAACGTGTCATAGACTACGTCCCACAGCGGCTTGGGTCCGAATGAATTCGTGCCGCTGGTCAGATTGCCGGTCAACAGCCAGTTCCGGCCCAGCAGGGCCAGCAACACGAGGACCGGCACGGCGCCAGCGCCAGCGGCGACGGCGATCGTCGTCGCTCGCGACCGGCGGGGCGTTCGACGCGACAGGAACAGCGCGATCGCGACGCCGAGCGCAGGTGCGAAGGCGATCGCCTGGTACCGCACGACGACTGCGAGCGACTGCAGCACGACGGCTGCCAGCAGCCATCGTGACGGGAGCCGCCTTGCTGCGGCCTCGAGGGGATCGGAGGAGGACGCCTGCGTCTGCCAGATGCCGAGCGCCAGCCAGCTCCCGACCAGCAGCAGTACGTACAGCGGCTCCGAAAGTCCACCGATCACCAGGTGCCACGCGGTCACGTACAGAAGCCACGTCAGTGCGCCGGCGAGACGCAACGCCGGCCGCACGCCGAGCCGGCCCATGCCCGTGAAGATCAGCAGCGCAGTGGCGACGTGGGCCGCTACGTTTATCGCGATCACGGCTGTCTCCGGCAGGATGCCCATCGCCTGCGACACGGCCGCGGTCAGCGACGACAGCCCCGGCGGGAACACCGTCTGCAATGCGGGGAACGCCTGGAAGACCTGCGATTCGTAGAACAGCACCGAGGTCGCGTAGGTTCCATGCTGCGCGAGGCTGATCGCGCCGCTCAGGTACTGAACTCCGTCATCGCTGAACAGCAACGGGGATGCATGCCCGAGCAGCAGGGCCCCGACGATCGCGCAGGCGAGCAGCAGCACGACTAGCCCCGGCCCCCTCCTGCTGCTGTGCGGGGTACTACCTGTCTGGAGTCGGCTGGTCATGCGACGAGAAAGCAGGCGCTACGCCCCCTGTGAATTCTCGCCGTAGCCTGCGTAATAGCCGTACTTCGCCTGCGCGGAATACTCGCCGTAGTAACGCGATGCGCGCGCGAAATCGTGCGCATTCAGGATGATGCCGAACAGGTTGATCTCGGCTCCGGTCAGCCGGCCGAGCGCGCGCTTGATCACCGGGATCGGCGTCGAATTCGCTTTCGCGACGAAAGCGATCCCGTCGCACTGCCTGCCGATCGGCAGGACATCGGAGACCAGTTCGATCGGCGGCGTATCGATCACGATCAGGTCGAACATCCCCTTCATCTGCTCGATATGACTGCGGAAGCCGTCGCTCATCAGCAGATCCAGCGGGTTGTCACGCTTCGTGCCGGCGGGCAGCAAGGTCAGACCGATGGGCTCGATCCGATGCAGGCAGGCTTCGAACGGCGCCGTACCGAGGATCAGGTCGCTCAGCCCCGGATCGCTCGGCCTGACGCCCAGCCGCACGGCGAGCGAGGGCTTGCGCAGGTCGGCATCGATCAGCAGGATCCGTTTCTTGCGGGACAGTTCGATCGCGAAGTTGATCGCGATGGTCGATTTACCTTCCTCGGCGACGGCCGACGTGAACCCGACTACCGGGCATCGCAGATGGTGCGTCAGCAGCCGGATGTCGGTCACCGACGTTCGCACGGCTTCCGCAATCAGCGATCGCGAGTCGTCGTGCTGGATTCGATGCAGGATCGGCAATTGACCGCGCCTCGCCTTCGGCACGGCGACCAGCATGCCGACACCGAGCTCTTCTTCCACGTCGGCCACCGACCGGATCACGGCGGAGCGCATCTCGATGCCGATCGCCAGTGCCGCGCCGAGGATCGCTCCCAGCAAGCCGATCAGCGCGACGATGACCAGCTTCCGCGGCTTCACCGGCGCCCGCGGACGTTCGGCCGGATCGATGATGCGCGCGATCGGCGTCATGAAGTCCGAAGTGGCATTGGTCTCCTTCACTCGCGAGAGGAACGTCTCGTACAGCTTGCGATTGGTTTCGACGTCGCGCTCGAGCAGGCTGAGCTCGCTCTGGTTGCGGTTGAGCTCCCGGATGTTCGAGCGGGAATCATTCAGTTCCCGTTCGATCGACGCTTCGGTGCTGCGCGCGACCTCGAACTCCTTCGCGATGCTGGAGATCACGGCTTCGGACTGGCGTTGCAGGTGATCCTGCGCGTTCTTGAGCTGCACCTGCGCATCGAGATACTGCGGGTGCGCCGTTCCAAAGGTCTGAGCGCGCTCGGCGAGCGTCTGCGCGGCGACCGCTTCCGCTTGACGCGCCTGCGCGACCGCCGGGTTGTTGAACACGGCCGGAACCTGGTATCGGTTCGGTGTACCCGGCCGCACCTGCCGGTAGATCTGTTCGGCCTGCGTTCGTGCGATCCTGGCCTGCAAGAGGCGATCCGTCGCCGTCTCGAGCTGGCGGACGTTGCCGCCCATCGTCGGTCCGGGCGTGATGATGATGCCGGCAGTCTCGCGGTACTTCTGCAGCGCGTCTTCGGATCGCTCCAACTCGCGCTTCAACTGATCCAGGCGACCGTTCAGCCAGCGGCTGGCGGCTTGCTGCATGTCGAAGCGCGCGTCGAGGTCGGCATTGATGTAGGACTGCGCGATGGTGTTGGCGATCGAAGTGGCGAGAGCGGGATCCGGCGATTCATAGCGGATCTCGATCAACTGGCTTTGCCTGACCGGCACGACTTCGAGATGGGCCTGAAGCGCGCTGGCCGCCGCCGCAGCATAGACGCTGTCGGCGATGGCCGGGTCCGGTTCGATCCGTTGTGGAACCTTGGTATTGAGCGGCAGCCGACTCGCCAGGCGGACCCACAGACTACGCGTAACCTGCCGCGCGTCGAAATACGGATGCGTGTCGAGCCCGAGTGCGGCGACAGTTCGATTGGCGACATGGCGCGATCGAATGTATTCGGCTTGCGTCTGAATGCCGTCCCGATTGTTCGCCATCGTGCCGGCGTACAGATCCTGGATCGACACGACCTGCGACTTCGAGGATTCCACCATCAGTACCGATGTCGCACGGTAGATCGGTGTCATCGTCTGCACTGCGAACACTGCGGAGACCAGCGCGAGCAGCGTGATGAACCCGACCAGCCATTTGCGCGCCCGGACCATCCGAAGATAGGTCGCGACCGTCGGTATGGCGTTGAGCCCGATCTCCTCGATACTGGATAGCCTGGAACGCGCCAGCCGGGGCAGTCTCGACTTGAATGCAACTTCCGGACTATTCACGCTTCAGACCTCAGCCGCAGTCGAGACGCCCGGCCAATCTGGCCGGGCTGTGGGATCGGGATCATCGTGTTGTGTTGTATTCGACGCACGAAGTCTAGCAGGAGAACACATCCTCGCGGAGGCGCGGCGCTCGGCAGGAAGCGAATCGTCGCCTGGCTTCACGCTCCGGCCGTACCGCTGGCGGCGGACTCCGGCGATACCCCTGTCACTTGTAGGGACGTGTCGTAGCGGCGTCCGCGGCGCTTCCGAGGGCGATCCTGTGATACCGCGCGAAATCGAATACCGTCCAAGCACCGTTCGAGTGCATATGATGCAGGCCGACGCCTCGAGGGACGAAGCCGGCCGACAGCGAACGCTCGGTGCGCTCGAGATAGTCCGTCTCCGACAGCGACTCGATCCGATTCAGCGACACGGCGCGGCCATACTGATCGAGTCCTTGTCGCTGTCCTATCCGGAAAAGCACTTCGCCGTCCCGGAGTATCCCGCCGTTGCGCGCCTTGCGGGAGTCGATGCAGACGGGATTGTGCGGGTGCGGAACCCATCCGCCGTGAAGCGGATGATCGGCGCTGAACAGGTGCAATTCCGAGTAGTGCTCGTCGGCGGACCCGCGGCCGATATTGGTGGCGAGCCACCACTTCCCGCCATGCCGGAAGATCATCGTGTCGACGGCGTCGACGCCCCTCATCGGCGTCGCGCACAGCGTCCAGCGCAACGGGAACTCGAGGCAGCGGTAGATGCGGATCTCGGCCGCGGCTTGACTCTCCGGGCAGAGGTATAGCTGGCCCTCGAACTCGAAGACATAGGGAAACGACAGATGGAACGGTTCGGCCAATGCGACTCCGACCCGTCGAGCTTCTCCGTCCTCGATGACATAGGCGGCAATGCAGCCGATTGCGGTCGCATAGTCGTAGTCCTCTACGAAAATACAGGTCTGCCCCTGCCACGTGACGACGAACGGATCGGCGAGGAAGCGGCCCGCGGGATTCTCGATCACTCGCGCCTTCCACAGCACGGCCGTGCGCCAGTCGCCGGCTTGGTAGCCGACCGACCATCGATACCGTCGGCCCGCGATCCGGCGCAGCACTCGTCGGCTCCAGTGAGCGCTCTGACGGAGAACGTACGCGGTTGCGTCGAAAGGGCCGGGGGCACGTCGCAGCGGGAAGGCGTACGGGTATGCGGGCAGCAGCGCCGGCAGGCGCCGCGTGGCGGCAATCCGCAGCAACAGCCGCTCCAGATGCGGGAACGCGTGCCGATAGAGCGCATCCTGGTTGCTGAGATACGGCGATCGGGTTGGAATGTGCCCGCGAACGAAGACATGACCGCCGTCGAGCTCGTCGGTGAGCTGTTGGATGACGAAGCCGCTGGCATCCGCGCCGTGGCGGACTTCCCAGAAGCCCGGGGGGCCGCCGCGGTTGACGTCGTTGTCCCCGTGATGGAAGGAGAGGACGCCGAATTCGGCTGCGCGCAGGATATCGCCACGCAGAATTCCGCTGCCGAACCGCAACAATACGTCGAACCGGCATTCGCGTACGCGCCGGACATCCGCTTCGGAGAAGCGGTAGACGAAACCCGTGGTCGACACGAGCGGTACCAGGCTCAGCGTCGGCAGTGAGAAGCGCTCGGCGATGTCGCAGAGTTCGAACTGCTCGAGCTGCCGGCCGAGCAGCTGCAGAAGCCGGCGCTCGCAATGGACCAGCAGCCGGTGCGTCGCCTTGGCAATCAGCTCGGAGAGGCCTCGGCGTCGTATGCGGTCGAACAGGCCTCCGAGTCGCCCCTTTCGGCCGGTTGCGGCCGACGCCCTTGGATGCAGCACTAGATGAGTGACCTGGAGACCATCGTGAGATCGAATCCGTTCGACGAAGCGGCGGACGTGCGCGTCGGCCGTCACGTCATCCAGCAGCAGGCCGATCCTGAGCGGCTCCGGCGGGGCGGTAGGTTCGGCGGTCATCGGATGTCGACCCATTCCGGACGGGGCGATGCGCCTAGCAGCCACGCGTACGCGCGTTCGAACCGCTGAGCGATGCCCTCCCACGAATACCGGGCCTTCACCAGCGTGCGGCCCTGGGCGCCCATCGCCTGCCTTTCGCCCGGGGGCATGCTCATCAGCAGCCGCGCGCCGTGGGCGATTGATTCGGCAGCCGGATCGACCTGCAGCGCAGCGCCCTGGGCAACCGCCGCGTCGAGATTGCAGGCGGGCGTCACCAGCAACGGAAGGCCGTAGGAGCTGGCTTCCAGTGCTGCCATCGGCAGCGCTTCGCTATGAGACACCAGCGCAAAGGCGTCGGCCTGCTGCAATGCCCGAGACTTCGCGTCGGCGTACAACGGGCCCAGCATTGCGAACCTGCGCAGCCCTGCAGCACGGGCGACTTCGCCCAGTCGCGCTTCGTAGGCCGGATCGCCCCAGCCGGCGATCACGAGCGACCAGTCGTCGAATCGCCGTGGTTCGCGCTCGATCGCCGACCACGCGGCGATCAGCGATTCCAGGTTCTTGATCGGATCCTTCCGGCCGATATAGAGCAGCACGCGGGTCTCGCCCGGCAACTGGTCCCTCCACGGCGGCGGCCCCAGCGCGGTCAGCGTCGGTTCGACGACCCCGTTCGGCAGCTGACAAATGGGCCCTTCGTAGCCGAACCGGCGAATCGAACGTGCTTCGTCGCCGGAAAGCGCGTGGAGCATCGATGCTCGGCGCACATGGCGTCCTTCGTAGAGCAGCGTCGCAAGCCGCTTCCGCCACCGCGATACCAATAGAGGTCGGGCGTTCAGCATGCCGTGTGGCGAGACGACACACGGCACCCGCAGGATCGCGGCGGCGCGCCGGCCGACCACCGACGGGTATTTCCAGAGGCCATGACAATGGATAACATCGGGTGCCGTCTGAAGCGCCGCAGCCAGCATCCCCGCCGAGTAGCCGAATGCTGCCGGACCCGAGACCGGATGCGCTCGGACAGCGATATTCCCCCACCCCGGACGATCCAGGTCCCATTCCGCATCGCGCAATCCGTGAATTTCGTTCGACACGCCGACCCGCTGTTGAGCGGGCAGGAGGCCGATGAGTGCGGAATGCAAGCCGCCGCCCGCGCGAGACAGCGATCCGGACAAATGGAGTACTTTCACGGACGAACGGATTGCGTCGCCATCGGTTGCACGGTTTCTGTCGCCGAATAGTACCCGGCGCGGGATGAACCGGCACGGTATGATGTCAGCCCTTCCCGCGACGACGAAGGGTCGCCGGTAGATGATCGATCTCCATTGCCACTTCCTGCCGGGAGTCGATGACGGTGCCCGGACCGTGCAGGAGGGACTCACGCTCGCGGCAGTGGCCGCCGAGAGCGGGATCACCACGGCAGTCCTGACGCCGCACGTCTATCCCGGGGTGTACGACAACACGCTGTCCACGTTACTGCCCCGGTTCGTCCAGTTTCGCGCCGATCTCGAGCAGGCTGGCATCGGACTGGCCGTGCATCTCGGCGGAGAAGTACGGCTGCATCCCGACGTACTAGACCTGATGGAGGCTGGCGAACTGCCGTCGATCGGGTCGCTGGACGGCATGCAAGTCATCCTGATCGAGCTTCCCGACGGCGAGATCCCGCGCGGCGCCTTGACCGCCTGCCGCCACTTCGCCGACCGCGGCTACCGCTGGTTGATCGCTCATCCGGAACGCAACAAGGCAGTCATGCGCGACCCGGCGTCCATCCTGCCGTTCTGCGAGGCCGGCGCGCTACTGCAATTGACCGCTGCCTCGATTATCGGCAAGTTCGGCCTACCTGCGTTGCACACGGCCCGATACCTGCTGGACCACGGGCTGGTGTCGGTCATAGCGACCGACGCTCACAACCTCGCCTTTCGCCCGCCGCGGCTGCGAGAAGCGTTCGAGGCGATCGCGGAGCACTACGGCCACGACACTGCGCAGCGGCTCATGGTGTCCAACCCCGGAGAGATCATCGCCAGCCGGACGGCGTGAGCTCGCCCTTGCGCGCGCCGTCCCGTGCAGTTCGTCACGCAGGCATGAAGATCCTATTTTGCCGCGGTGCAGGGCCAGTGCATACTTTATCTCCCCGCCACACCGAACGGCGATGGACGATTCTCCAGCACGCATCCATCCGACGGCAATCGTCGACGAGGGGGCCAAGCTCGGCGCCGCAACCGTGATCTGGCACTGGGCACATGTCTGTGCCGGCGCAAGCATCGGCGCGGGCTGCATGCTGGGGCAAGGCGTCTACGTGAGCAATCGCGTCGTCATCGGCTCCAACGTCCGCATCCAGAACAACGTATCGGTCTACGACGGCGTGACGTTGGAGGACGACGTCTTCTGTGGTCCGAGCATGGTTTTCACCAATGTCATCAATCCGCGCAGCCCGGTTCCGCGGAAGGATGCGTTCCGCCCGACGCTGGTCCGCCGCGGCGCCTCGATCGGGGCCAACGCCACCATCATCTGCGGCGTGACGATCGGGCGGTTCGCCTTCATCGGCGCCGGCGCCGTGGTGACTCGCGACGTCCTCGACTTCGCCCTGATGGCCGGCGTGCCGGCTCGCCGGATCGGCTGGATGTGCCGGTGCGGCGAGACGTTGCCGCGGTCGAGCGGAGGCGCCATCCGCTGTCTGCAGTGCGGCGCGCAATACTGCGTCGAACGCGGCGTCTGCGTCGAGTTGCTGCCGTGACCGGCGCGTCTTCGCCTTCATCGGTCGTGCCGTTCGTCGACCTGAAGGCGCAATACCGGCGGCTGCGACGAGAAATAGACGCGGGCATTGCGGGGGTCCTGGATCACGGCCGCTTCATCATGGGCCCCGAAGTCGGCGAACTGGAGCGTGCACTGGCGAAGTTCGCGGGCGTCCGTCACTGCATCAGCGTGTCGGACGGGACGACGGCGTTGCTGATCGCCCTGATGGCGCTCGGAGTTTCACCAGGCGATGAAGTCGTCACGACACCGTTTTCGTTCATCGCGACCGCCGAGACGATCTGCCTGCTGGGTGCCACGCCGGTCTTCGTCGACATCGATCCGCAGACCTGCAATCTGGATCCGGCCGGGCTCGAACGCGCGATCGGGCCGCGTACCCGGGCAATCATGCCGGTCAGCCTCTACGGCCAATGCGCCGATATGGACGCGATCAATGAGATTGCCGGCCGTCATGGCCTGCCGGTGATCGAGGACGCCGCCCAGAGCTTCGGTGCGACATACCGGGGACGCCGCTCGACTGCGCTGTCGACGATCGGCTGCACCAGTTTCTTCCCTTCGAAGCCGCTGGGGTGCTATGGCGACGGCGGCGCATGCTTCACCGATGATGATCGACTGGCGGCTGCGATCGGGCAGATTCGCTTGCACGGCCAGTCGCGACGGTATGTCCACGTGAGGCTGGGACTCAACGGCCGGCTCGACACGCTCCAGGCAGCGATCCTGCTGGTCAAATTGAGATACCTTCCCGCAGAATTGCAGATGCGCCGGGCCGCGGCCATGCGATATTCGGCACTGATCGGCGCGGCTTGCGCTTCGGCGGTTCGGCCGGTGTCGATCAGGCCGTACAACGAAAGTGCGTTCGGCCAGTACACGGTGCGCATCGCGCAGCGCGATCGGGTCGCCGCCGATCTTGCCGCGCTGGGCGTGCCGACGGCGGTGCACTACCCGATCTGCCTGCACCGACAGCCGCTATTCGCCGACTACAGCCTCGCGGAGCGGTACTTTTCGAACGCCGAGACCGCTGCAGCGGAGGTGCTGAGTTTGCCGATGTATCCGGATATCGAGCCTGATTCCCAAGCTCGGATCGTGGCAGCGCTCGCGGCTGCGGTCGGATGATGCGTCGCATGTGGTCGGTCGTGGGTGCGCGGCCGCAGTTCGTAAAGGCATCGATCGTGGATGCGGCGTTTCAGGAGGCTGCGATCGCTCACGAGATCGTCCATACCGGCCAGCACTTCGATGAAAACATGTCCGACGTGTTTTTCGGGGAGTTGCGACTCCCGATGCCGCGCTTCAACCTGGCCATCCGTTCGGATCGCCACGGCGACATGACCGGGCGGATGCTGGCAGGGCTCGAGGAACTGATGATCGATCATCGGCCGGCTGGCGTCATCGTCTATGGCGATACCAACACGACGCTGGCAGCGGCGTTGGCTGCTGCAAAGCTGCATATTCCGGTCGCGCACGTCGAGGCCGGGATGCGTTCCGGCAACCGAATGCCGGAAGAGATCAACCGGATCGTCACCGATCGCGTTTCCGATATCCTGTTCACGGCGTCGGCGGTTGCCACGCACAACCTCGAGCGGGAAGGTGTCTCGCGGAACCGCATTCACGAGGTCGGCGACGTGATGTACGACTGCGCCCTACGCAACGCCGGACCGGCGCGAGACCGGTCCGACGTCATGCAGCGGCTCGGCGTAGCTGAACACGGATTCGTGCTTTGCACGCTGCACCGGGCTGAGAACACGGATGACGTGCATCGGCTTCGTTGCCTGCTGGATGCGCTCGCCCTGGTCCACGAGGTCATTCCGGTCGTCATGCCGATGCATCCGAGAACGCGTGCGAAAGCGTCGCAGGCCGGCCTCGAGATCGCGTCGGCCGTGCACGTGATCGAGCCCGTCGGATACCTCGATATGGTACGGCTCGAAATGGCCGCTGCAGTCATCGCAACGGACTCCGGCGGCGTCCAGCGCGAGGCATTCTTCCATCGACGCCCCTGCGTGACGCTGCGGGACGAAACGGAATGGCCCGAACTCATCGACCTCGGATGGAACGTCCTCGCGCCGGCGTCGTCGCCCAGGCTCGTGGCGCAGACGATTCTGGGCAGGATCGGTCTCGAAGGCATCGATGCCGCGCCGTACGGCGATGGAAATGCCGGCAAGCGGATCGCTCGAATACTCGCATGAATGCAGACAACGCGCTGATCCGCAGGCTGCGGGATCGGACTGCCACGATCGGCGTCTTCGGACTCGGCTACGTCGGATTGCCTTCGGCGCTGCGCTTTTCGGCCGCCGGCTTCCGAGTGCTGGGATTCGACATCGACGACAGGAAGATCCGGGCGCTGAATGACGGCCGGAGCTATATCGAGCATGTGGAGGACGCCTCCGTCGCGGCAGCACGCTCGAATGGCTTCGAGGCGGTCGCGGACATGCGCCGCGCCGGTGCCCTGGACGTGCTGGTCGTTTGCGTGCCGACCCCTCTCGGTCGACACCGGGAGCCGGACCTCTCCTACGTACTGACGACGATCGAGAGCATCGCGCCATACTTGCGTCCCGGACAGTTGCTATCGCTCGAGAGCACCACCTATCCAGGCACCACCGAAGAGGAACTCCGGCCGCGCGTCGAGCGGCGAGGGCTGCGCGTCGGCGACGATTTCTTCTTGGTCTTCTCCCCGGAGCGGGAAGATCCCGGCAGGGTGCGCTTTGCAAGTCGTGATGTGCCGAAGATCTGCGGCGGCAGCACGCCGCGATGCCTGCAGCTCGGCATGGAGCTGTACTCCAGCGTCGTCGAACGCGTCGTGCCCGTCAGCTCGCCACGCGTGGCCGAGATGACGAAGCTGCTCGAGAACATTCACCGCTCGGTCAACATCGGTCTGGTCAATGAGATGAAGATCATTGCGGATCGGATGGGCATAGACATCTACGAAGTGATCGAAGCCGCTGCGACCAAACCTTTCGGTTTCGTTCCCTACTATCCCGGACCGGGAGTCGGTGGCCACTGCATTCCGGTAGATCCGTTTTATTTGACGTGGAAGGCGCGCGAGTTCGGCGTACACACGCGTTTCATCGAGCTTGCGGGTGAAATCAACAGCGGCATGCCGTCATGGGTGGTCGGTAAGCTGCGCGACGCTCTCAATCAGAGGATGCGTGCAGTCAGGGACAGCCGAGTCCTGGTGCTCGGGATTGCATACAAGAGAGACGTCGACGACGTGCGCGAATCGCCGTCAGTGCTGATCATGGAGGCGCTGCGGAGCCAGGGTGCGGAGGTGGAATACCATGACCCCCACGTCCCGGAGTTTCCGAGGATGCGAGAGCACCGATTCGACCTGCGGAGCGTCGAGTTGACCGCGCGGACACTCGAGACATACGACGCCGTGCTGCTCGCGACCGATCACACCCGCGTCGACTACGACTTGGTGAAACGGCATGCCCGCCTGATCGTCGACACGCGCGGCGTCTACCGCGAACCGGCGGCCCATGTGGTTCGCGCCTGACGAGAGGCTCCGATGACTTCCGCGTGGAAGCCGCCATGGCAGCCGATCTCCGGCCGCACAATACGATTCGCGGTGGTCGGTTGCGGCCGGATTTCGTCGAATCATCTGCAAGCGCTGGCGCAGCACGCCGCCGATGTCCACTTGACCGACGTCTGCGACGTTGATCCTGCTGCGCTGGCGGCCGCCGTCGCGAAGACCGGGGCGCGCGGCCACGCGTCGCTGGAGGCTCTGTTGGCTACGTCGTCGGCAGACGTGGTGTGCCTTGCGACCCCATCGGGTCTGCATTCTGCGCAGGCAATCGAGATCGCACGAAGCGGCCGCCATGTACTCAGCGAGAAGCCGATGGCCACCCGCTGGGAAGAGGGCGTCGCGATGGTCCAAGCCTGCCAGCGCGCCGGCGTCCAGCTCTTCGTCGTCAAGCAGAACCGCTGCAACGCGACGCTGCAGATGGTCAAGCGCGCGATGGTGGATGGCCGCTTCGGTCGCGTCTACATGGTGACGATCAACGTGTTCTGGACCCGGCCGCAGTCCTACTACGACGCCGCCAAGTGGCGCGGCACCTGGTCGCTGGACGGTGGTGCGTTTATGAACCAGGCGAGCCACTACGTGGACCTGCTCGACTGGCTGATCGGCCCGGTCGAAAGCGTGCATGCGTATACGGCGACGCTCGCGCGCAGGATCGAGGCCGAGGATACCGGCGTCATGAGCGTACGGTGGAAGAGCGGAGCGATCGGCAGCGTCAACGTGACCATGCTGACCTATCCGAGGAACCTCGAAGGCAGCATCACGATCCTGGGCGAGAAGGGGACGGTTCGAGTCGGCGGCGTCGCGGCCAACGAGATTGCGCATTGGGAGTTCGAGGACGCCCGGCCGGAAGACGAGCAGACGACGTCGGCGAGCTACCAGACGACTTCCGTCTACGGCTTCGGTCACCCGCTCTACTATCGCAACGTCATCGAGGTGTTGCGTGGGCAAGCGCGGCCCGAGACCGATGGCCAGCAAGGCCTGCGCTCGCTGGCGCTGCTGTGCGCAGCTTATCGCTCGGCGCGAGAACGGCGCGAAATTGCTGTCGATTCGGTTGGCGACGGGTCAATCGCGGCTTGACCAGGCCGCATGGCTCTGTCCGTGTAAAGCCTGCCGACATAGCCCTGCCGGCGGCGCGCTCCCGACCGCCCCGCCGACTACTGCACCAGCGCCGCACGCCGGCGATCTGTCGCTGCCGTTGACGCAGTACGTGTCCTGCTGCCGCGATTCGCCCCGCCGTGACCGAGCTCCATGAGCATCACCTCAGTCGCGCGCGATCGGCGCGCGTGTCGGGGAAGGTGACACATGAAACTGACGATCTGGGGCGGCATGCTGCTCGCGCTGGCAGCGCTGCTGTCGGGCTGCGGTGACGGCGCGAACGAAAGCTCTGACAAGACGGCGCCGCTCGCGGGTCCAGGCCCGGCAGTGACCTCACCCGCGACGCCGACGGACGACCGGCGGCGCTGACGGCTGCGGACGAAGTGCTGCAGCAGATCGCGCATCGGCTCCGGATGCGAGAACAGCGACTTCTGTCGCCCTCTCTGACGCCCAGCCGTCCGTCCTCCGACCAGCGGTCGTTCCCGTGACATAGTTCGCGGTCGCGGTCGCCGGCCGCCCCGAGACTCCCCGCCAGCCCATCCGCGCATCGCGGGGGCCTCTGCGAGGTGTCGCGTGAAGCGTTCGATTCTGGGTGGTGCCGTCCTGGCGCTGGCGGTGGCTGTGTCCGGATGCGGCGACGGTGACGGCGCTGGCGCGAGCGCGGACCATGGGGCACCGCTGAGCGGCGGCCCCGGCGGCTCGCGCGACAGCGCCTTCGGCGACGACGGCCGCAGCCCGCTGGTCACGTCGATCGACCCGCCGATGTCGCCTTCCGGCACGGTCGCGCCGATCGACGCGATCAACGCGGCGAAGGAGCGCCCGGCGTCGTTGCCGCCGCCGCTGCCGCCGGACACGACGCTCGCGACCAAGGACGTGCCGGCAACGTTTCCGGCCAATGCTGCGACGGCCGGCGCCTGGTCGGCGGTGCGCGCCTGGCCGCTGATTCCGATCCATGCCGCGCTGCTGCCCGACGGCCGGGTGATGACCTACGGCACCAATCAGAACGGGCAGCAGACCGGCCGCTTCCTCTACGACGTCTGGGATTCGAGCGCGGCGACCGCGGCGGCAGGTCACCTGACGCTTTCGAACACGACCAATACCGACCTGTTCTGCAGCTCGCAGACACTGCTGCCTGGCGGACAGCTGTTCATCGCCGGCGGCGACAACTGGACCGGCAGCGGCACGACCAACACCGGCAACAGCAATACCAACGTCTTCAATCCGCTGACCAATACGCTCGCGCGCGGACCGGAGATGAACCGGGCGCGCTGGTATTCGAGCTCGACCGGCCTGCCCGATGGCAGGACCTATACCCAGGGCGGCAGCAGCGGCACCGATTTCGCCGAGGTCCGCAATCTCGACGGCTCGCAGACGCTGCTGTCGGCGGCGAGCACGTCGGGGCTCGACTACTGGTATCCGCGCAATTTCGTCGGCCCGGACGGCCGGATCTTCGGGATCGACATCGCCGGCCGGATGTACTACATGGACGCGGCCGGTACCGGGCATCTGGAGCGGCTCGACAACCTCGGCTCCGATTTCGTCGGCGCCGGTTCGAGCGCGGTGCTGTACTCGCCGGGCCGGGTGCTGCAGATCGGCGGCAACAGCGCGCGCAGCGCACGGGTGGATTTCAACTCCGCGATTCCGGTGGTGGCCGAGACCGCGCCGACCTCGAGCAAGCGGTTCTGGGTGACCGGCACGGTGTTGCCCGATGGCCGGGTGCTCGCGACCGGCGGCAGCAACACCGACAATCAACTGGTCGGCGTCAACAACAATGCCGAGCTGTGGAACCCGCTGACCGGCACCTGGACGGTCGGCAACGCCGGCGCGCTGGCGCGGCTCTATCACTCGGTGGCGCTGCTGCTGCCGGACGCGACGGTGCTGGTCGCCGGCGGCGGTGCGCCCGGCCCGTTGACCAACACGAACGCGGAGATCTATTTCCCGCCGTATCTGTTCAATCCGGCCGGGCAACTGGCGGCGCGGCCGCAGATCCTGTCGGCGCCGACGGCGCTGGATCCGGGCGAGGCGTTCACGGTGTCGTTCCAGTCGGCGACCGCGCCGTCGAAGATCGTGATCATCCGCGCCGGCTCGGTCACGCATTCGACCAACTTCGACCAGCGCCGGATCGAGCTGCCGCTGCAGGTCTCCGGCAACCAGATCCAGACGCGGGTGCCGGCGAGCGGCGGGGTTATGCCACCGGGCTTCTATCTGCTGTTCGTGCTCGACCAGGCCGGGGTGCCTTCGGTCGGCAAGATCGTGAAGATCAACACCGGCAATGCCGCCGACATCAATGCCGACTGGACCGGCCGCATCGGCGGCACCGGCGGCACCATCTATCAGCTCGCCTGCAATGCCGGCGAGGTGCTGGTGGGCGTGTACGGCAATGCCGATTCGATCGTGCGCCGGATCGGCCCGCGCTGCGTCGCGGCGACCGCCGACGGCGCCTGGGCCGGCACGCCGGTCAATCGTGGCGCGGTCGGCGGCACCACCGGCACCGCGTTCACGCGGACTTGTGCCAGCGGTTCCGCGCTGGCCGGGTTCGCCGGCCGCGGCGGCTCGCTGGTCGATCAGCTGGTGCTGTCGTGCCGGCCGCTCGCGACCGCCGGCCGGGTCACCGGCGTCGCGACGCCGCTCGCGGCGGTCGGCGGCAGCGGCGGCACCGCGCGTTCGTATCGCGCCTGCGGCTCGGACCATCCCGCCTACGCGATCTACGGCAAGGCCTCGACCTCGGTCGATTCGTTCGGGCTGCTGTGCCGCGGCGATGCCGACGCGGTGCCGAACCGCGCGCCGGTGATCGTGTCGCCGGGCAACCGGACCGGACAGGTCGGCCAGGCCGCGTCGCTGCAGGTCACCGCGACCGATCCGGACGACAGCCCGCTGACGTTCGGCGCGACCGGCCTGCCGCCGGGCCTGGCGATCGCGCCGGCGACCGGGCTGATCACCGGCACGCCGACCGCGGTCGGCAGCTATACGGCGACCGTGACGGTCGCCGACGCCGAGTTCAGCTCGTCGGTCTCGTTCGGCTGGCAGATCGCCGCGGCGCCGAACGATCCGCCGGTGCTGACCGCGCCCGGCCCGCAGACGACGGTCTACGGAACCACGGTCGCGCTGCAACTGGCGGCGACCGATCCGGAAGGCGCGGCGCTCTCCTGGTCCGCGGTCGGGCTGCCGATCGGGATCTCGATCGGGCCGAGCACCGGGCTGATCAGCGGCTCGCCCTCGGTGATCAACACGTTCACCCCGACGGTGACGGTGACCGACGGCGTCAATCCGGTCAGTGCGACCTTCAGCTGGACCGTGACTTCGCCCGAGGTTCCGCCCGAGACCTGCAATCGCCTGTTCAACGGCGGGTTCGAGAGCGGGCTCTCGAACTGGGAGCTCTGGACCGCGACCGACTTGGTCGCCGACAGCCGCAACGGCAACTTCGCCGCGCGCTTCGGCGACGGCTGGATCGGCACCACGGCGACGATCGATCCGGGCAAGAGCTACACGATCACCGCGCAGTACAAGGCGAGCGGCGGCGCGGCCGGCTGGGCCGGGCTCGGCCTCGACTTCCTGGACGCAGCCGGCGAAGAGCTCGGCGAGACCAACGTGACGCTCGAGCCGACCGCGAACTATACGCTGGCGACATTGCCGGTGCCGGCGATCCCGGCCGGCACGGTCGCGATCCGGGTCTGGGTCTATTCCCAGGGCCGGACCATCACGCTCGACGACGTCGACCTGCGCGTGAGCGGCTGCGGCGAGACCGCCGGCAACTGCAACAAGCTGCTGAATCCGGGCTTCGAGGAGGGGCTGCACAACTGGGGCCTCCATGCGGCGACGCAGCTGGTGACCGACGCGCAGGCCGGCACTGCCGCGGCGCGCTTCGGCGACGGCTGGATCGGCGCGGACCCGGTGCCGGTGGTGCCTGGCCGCGCTTATACGGTCACGACCTGGTTCAAGAATGCCCAGGCCGCCGGCGGCTGGGCCGGCCTCGGCGTCGACTTCCTGGACGCGGCCGGCGACGAGATCGGCGAGACCAACGTGACGCTCGGCATCACGTCGGTGTACGAGCAGGCGACGCTCTCGGTCACCGCGCCGGCCGGCACCGTGACGATACGCGTGTGGATCTACGCTGCCTCGCAAAATACGGTGACGATCGATACCGTGGCGCTGCAGGAAGCCAGCTGCGGCGGGCCGCCGCCGGCGACCTGCAACCGGCTGGTGAACCCCGGCGCGGAGACCGGCTTCTCCGGCTGGGAGCGCGAGAACGGCACGCTGGTCGCCGATGCCCGGACCGGCGCCGCCGCGGTCCGCGTCGCCGACGGCTGGGCCGGCACGCGCGGCGCCGCGACCCCCGGCCTCAGCTACACCGCGAGCGCCTGGGTCAAGTCCTCGTCCGGTGCCGGCGGCTGGGTCGGGCTCGGCGTGGACTTCATGAACGCGGCCGGCTTCGAGATCAGCGAGACCAACGTGACGCTCGCCGACCGCACGACCTGGGGGCAGGCGTCGATGACCGTGACCGCGCCGCCCGGCACCGTCGCGATCCGCGTCTGGGTGTACGCCGGCGGCGGCGGCGCGAACGCGACGTTCGACGACCTCGATCTGCGGCAGACCGGGTGTATCGGGCCTTAATCTGGTCGGCCCTCGATCGGGCCGCTGTTCTCGAACCACGAAGCACGACTGGCACTGGAGGCCATCGGACCATGATGAAGACCCCGACGAAGCGTACGGCGCCCGGTGCTGCGCTGTTGTTCGCGATTGCCGCGGCCGCGGCCGTGGCCGGCTGCGGCGGCAGCGCGGGCAGTGGCGGTGCTGCCGGCACGCCCGTGGCTCGGCCCGGTCCGAACGCCATCAACGGCCCTGCGCCGTCGGTCAGCACTGCCGCGAGCGATGGCCGGCGCCCCGGCCCCAACTCGATTCCTGGGCAGAACCGATGACGCCGGGGGCCAACCGTGCAGTGCCAGCAGGGCAACTGCGCTGATCGCTCGGGGTCACAGCCAGCCGAAGCTCTTGGCCCTCAAGCCGGCTAGAGCAAGGGTCGTCGCGATGATCGAACCGAATAACAGCCGGAAATCCACGCGCGCATCCCGACGAAATTCCTTCATGTCGTCCTTGATGTCGCGCACGTCGGTACGAATGTGTCCGACGTCCGACTCCAGCTTCGCGACGCGGGCGGGTAGATCTTCCACGCCCCCATTGTCAGGCCGGCCGGATGGTGGCGCAACTGGCGGCGGAGGCGGGCCGGGGCTGTCGACGCTTGGCAACCGCGGCGTGCCGCGGATTCGCGCGAGCACGTCCTTGGCCTCCAGCATTCCGTCGTCATCAGCCACATCCCCATCGCTCATCGAAGCGTCCGTCGCAGAATTTCGAGTTCTCGATACGCACTCTCGACCTGTCTGCGGGACTCTCCGAGCGCGCGATTGGCGTCACCCAGCGTCATCGGACGTATGCGCTGGTTGATCAAGTCAAAGATAAGCTCTTCGAGGCAGAGGTTCACTGCTGCCTGGGCTTGGATCACGTCAAGCAGCGCGTTGTAGACGGCACGGCCGTTGACCGGCCCAACCGGGTCGAATCCGAGTCCGGACTGGCTGGTAGCGCACGGCGGCGGTTGGTTGTCGTCTTCGTTCATCGCCGCTCGCTCGGTGTTGGTCCCTATAAGGAGGACCACAGGCGAAGTCCGGTCGCAAGCGCAGTGGCCCGGACGCCGATGCGACCGTCAACCGGACCTATAGCCGATGCGATCGTCGGATTGACGCACCGCCGGCTTGCGGTCCCGGCTTCGCGGTCGGCATTGCCTGCTCGCGTCTGTCGCTCTCCCTGACGCTCTGTCGTCCGCTCCCCGACGAGCGGCCCTCTCTGTGACATTGTCCGCGGCCACGGCCGCTGCCCGCCCCGAGACTCCGGCCAACCCGTCCGCACGCCGCGGGGTGCCTCTGCGGGGTGTCGCGTGAAGCTCTGTACCGGCACCACCAATGCCTCGACCGCGAACGGTCTGTGACTGATTGCAATGCGGCCGGCGAGCGCCGGAGGCATCATGCATAATGCCATTAGCTACCGACGAGTCGTCGATCCCGCCGGCTGTTTCCCGTATGACCCATGACGCTGCCGCGTACGACACGTTGCACGGGCAGGCCGACCGGCCTCTGCCAGGTACATCGCTGACGCTGTCCGGATCGACGAACGAACCGACCGATGCCGGGGCCGTCTCGCCAGACGGGGGCGGCGAGCGGGCCGCCGGCTCGCGCGTGCTGCACGTGACAGAGGCGACCGGCGCCGGCGTGCTGTCCTACATCACGATGGTCGCGAACCGCCAGGCGGCGAACGGCTCCCGGGTCGGCGTGCTGATGCTCGGCGACCGGCCGGACCGGGCGAGCGGCTGGCGCGAGGCCTTCGATCCGGCGATCCAGGTCACCGAGTGCCGATCGGATGCCGGTTTGCTCGGTCGGCTCGGCGCCTATCTCCACGCGATCCGGCGTGGCGTGCTCCAGTTCCGCCCCGACGCCCTGCATCTGCATTCGTCGATCGCCGGCGCGCTTGCCCGGATCGCCGTGCCGACCGCGGCCATGCGCTCGGTCGCGTCGATCGTCTACCAGCCGCACGGCGTGTCCTACATGCGCGAGGATGTCTCTGCGCCCACGCGCTTCGCCTATTTCGCCGCCGAATGGCTGCTGTCGCTGACCCGGGTGCCGCTGATCGGCGTGTCGGTCGGCGAGCAGTCGGTGCTGCGGCGGCTGCCCGGCGCGGTGGTTCACCTGATCGAGAACGGCGTGCAGGCGGAGGAGATCCCGGTCCGGGTGCCGCGGCCGGAGCCCAGCCGGCTGCGCATCGGCACGGTCAACCGGATCTGTGCGCAGAAGGATCCGCAGTTCTTCGCCGAGGTCGCGCGGCTGCTGCCGGCCGATCGCTTCGAGCTGATCTGGATCGGCGACGGCGACGCCGACCTGCGCGCGGTGCTCGCGTCGAGCGGCGTCGACGTGCGCGGCTGGCTGCCGCGAGCGCAGGCGCTCGCCGAGCTGGCGACCTTCGATCTCTATCTGCAGCCGTCGCGCTGGGAGGGCATGCCGCTGTCGCTGATCGAGGCGCAGGTCGCCGGGGTCCCGGCGGTCGCGCGTGACGTGATCGGCAACCGCGAGATCCTGGCGCGCACCGGCGGTGGCCGCCTCGCGACGTCGGCGTCGCAAGCCGCGGCCGAGCTGCTCGCACTCGCCGAAGCGCCGGCGCTGCGCCAGGCGCTCGGCGCGCGCGCGCGGACGAATGCGATCGAGGCGTATTCGATGGACCGGATCGCCGGCCAGCTCGACGCGCTGTATCGGTCGGCCGCCCGTCCGGTGCGTTGAAGCGCTGTCGTATCAGCCGTTGCCTGCCGCTACGTCTACTTTCTGCCGTAGGCAGCATCGTGATCCGGAGGGATGGCGAGCAGACGGATGAAATCGCCGTCGCGATAAGCCACGGCGCGGCGCGACTGGGTGATGCGCAAGCTGTACACCGCGGCTATGCCCGACGGCGGTTTGACGCTTATGATCTTTTCCCAATGCAGACCTTTGTCGCGATAGACCTGATTCCAGGTGAGTCGGCGTAGTCTGGCCGGCATGTCCCGGACGCAATTGCCCGCCTGTCGCTCTCTCTGACGCTTCACCGCCCATCCCCCGACGCGCGGTCGCTCCCGTGACGTAGTTCGCGGCCGCGGCCGCGGCCCACGCCGAGACTCCCGGCCAGCCCATCCGCACGGCGCGGGGGCCTCTGCGGGGTTTCGCGTGAAGCGTTCGATTCTGAGTGGTGCAGTACTGGTGTTCGCCGCGCTGCTGGCCGGTTGCGGCGAGGGCGAGATCGGTCTGGACGGCACCGCCGATCCGGGTCTCACCGGCGGGACCGGTGCCGGTGCTGCCGGCGCAGCCGGCAATGACGACTTCGCGATCCACTCGAAGGCGATCGCGACGCCGGCCCAGTCGCAATGGGGCCCGCTGATCAACCTGCCGCTGGTGCCGTCTTCGGCGGCGAACCTGCCGAACGGCAAGATCCTGTTGTGGGCGGCCGAATCGCGCTTCGGTTTCTCGAGCGGCTCGCAGACCTATTCGGCGCTGTACGACCCGGTGCTCGGTTCGGTGACCGAGCGGCTGGTGTCCGAGACCGGTCACGACATGTTCTGCACCGGCACGACCAATCTCGCCGACGGCCGGCTGCTGATCAACGGCGGCCTGTCGGCCGCCAAGACCAGCCACTACGACGCGGCCAGCAACAGCTGGAGCACCGGCGCGCTGATGAACATCGCGCGCGGCTACCAGGCCAACACGATCCTTTCGGACGGCCGGGTGTTCACGCTCGGCGGCTCGTGGTCCGGCGGCGTCGGCAACAAGCACGGCGAGGTCTGGAGCCCGAGCGGCGCGAGCGGCAGCTGGTCCCGGCTCTCCGGCGTGCCGATCGATTCGTTCCTGTCGGTGGAGACTTCGCGGCCGACCTTCGGCCCGGACTCGCACTTCTGGCTGCTGCCGGCCGGCAACGGCCGGGTGCTGTACGCCGGCCCCGGCGTCAACATGCAATGGATCGACCCGACCGGCAACGGCTCGGTGTCGCTGATCGGCCCGCGCGGCGACGACGAGTTCAGCATCAACGGCAATACCGTGATGTACGAGCAGGGCAGGATCCTGAAGACCGGCGGCGCGCGCAACTACACCGATACCGATGCGCAGAGCAATGCCAACAGCTTCATCATCGACGTGACCGGCCGGCCGGTCGCGCGCCGGATCGGCTCGATGGCGTTCCCGCGCAGCTATCACAACTCGGTGGTGCTGCCGAACGGCCAGGTCGTGATCATCGGCGGCCAGACCTATGCGCGCGGCTTCTCCGACAGCAACTCGGTGATGGTCCCGGAGCTGTTCGACCCGCGCACCGAGACCTTCACGCAGCTGCCGGCGATGGCGGCGCCGCGCAACTATCACAGCGTCGCGCTGCTGCTGCCCGACGGCCGCGTGCTGTCCGGCGGCGGCGGCCTGTGCGGCACCGGCTGCGCGGCCAACCATCCGGACATCCAGATCCTGACGCCGAACTACCTGCTGAATCCGAACGGCACGCCGGCGACGCGGCCGGTGATCAATACCGCGCCGGCGACTTCGGGCTACGGCGTCGACCAGGTGGTGACGACCAACGGCCCGGTCGCTTCGTTCGCGCTGATCCGGCTGTCTTCGACGACGCATGCGGTCAACAACGACCAGCGGCGGATCGCGCTCGCGTTCACGCAGACCGGCACCAACACCTACCGGCTCGCGATGCCGAGCAATCCGGGCTGGGCGCTGCCCGGCTACTACTGGCTGTTCGCGATGAATGCCGACGGCACGCCGTCGCTCGCGAAGACGCTGCGGCTCGGCAACGAGACCGCGCCGCGGCTGCCGGTGATCGCGGACCAGGGCCTGGCGGTCGGTGCGCCGTATGCGTTCACGGTCGCCGGCTCGCATCCGAACAATGCGGCGCTGACCTATTCGGCGCAGAACCTGCCGGCCGGCCTGGCGATCAACCCGACCACCGGCGCGATCACCGGCACGCCGACCGCCGGCGGCAGCAGCACCGTGACGGTCAACGCCAGCGACGGCCAGCAGACGATCAGCACGCAGGCGCAGTTCGTCGTGACCGATCCGGGCAACGTCCGCTTCGTCCGGCTCGAGGCGCTGTCCGAGGCCGCCGGCAATCCGTGGGCCTCGATCGCCGAGCTGAACCTGTTCGACGAGCGCGGCCAGACCCTCGGCCGCGGCACCTGGACGGCGACCGCGAGCAGCGCCGAGTCCGGCAATGCCGCGACCGCGGCGATCGACGGCAACACCGCGACCTTCTGGCATACGCGCTACAGCGGCACGGTGGCGCAGCCGCCGCATTGGTTCCAGATCGCGCTCGGCGGCGCCTACCGGCTCGGCGGCCTGCGCGTGCTGCCGCGCCAGGACGCGAGCAACAACGGCACGATCGCGCAGTTCCGCGTGCTGGTCAGCACCGACGGCGTCAACTGGAGCCTGCCGGTCGCCGAAGGCAGCCTGACGCCCCTCGGCGGCGCCAAGCAGGAGCGGGTCGTCTACTTCATCAACAGTGCCCGCGGCAAGGTCGCGCAGCAGTCGTCGACCGCCAACGGCGGCGCGGCCGCGCGCGCGGTCGACGGCAACACCAACGGTGTGTTCGCGCAGAATTCGGTGACGCACACCGCCGGCAGCGCCGCCAACGACTGGTGGGAGGTCGATCTGGGCGCGAGCTACACGGTGCTCGCGGCCCGGCTGTGGAACCGCACCGACTGCTGCGCCGAGCGGCTCGCCAATCTGCAGGTGTTCGTCTCCGACGCACCGATGGTCGGCCGCACCTATGCGCAGCTGCTCGCCGATCCGCTGGTGCGGCGCGCGGCGCTGCCCGGTACCGCCGCGCAGACCGCGCTGCTGCAGCTGAACGCGTCCGGCCGCCATGTCCGCGTGCAGCTCGCCGGCACCGGCGTGCTGAGCCTGGCCGAGGTCGAAGTGTTCACGTCGCCGTTCGTCAACCGCGCACCGACGATCACGACGCCGGCGCCGCGCAGCCAGGACGTCGGCACCGCCGCGTCGCTGCAGATCGCCGCCGCCGATCCCGACGGCGATCCGCTGACGTATTCCGCGAGCGGGCTGCCGGGCGGACTCGCGATCAATGCTGCGACCGGCCTGATCAGCGGCACCGCCGCGAATGCCGGCGTGTTCACGCCGACCATCACGGTCTCCGACGGCCGCGGCGGCAGCGCCAGCGCGACCTTCGGCTGGACCGTCGCCGCGGTGCCGCCGGTGGTGAATCCGGTGCCGGTGACGGTCGCGACCGTTGGCGGCAGCATCAGCTACAGCGCCAGCGCGACCGGCAACGGCGCGCTCGCCTACCAGTGGAACTTCGGCGACGGCACGGTGCCCGGCGGCTTCGTCGGGTCGCCGAACGCGAGCCATGTCTATGCAGCAAGCGGCGTCTATACCGTGACGCTGGCGGTCCGCGACGGTGACGGCGCGGTCAGCTACTACAGCTTCCTGCAGGCGGTCGCGGCACCGCCGGTCGCCGGCACGCCGATGGCGTCGTCGAACCTGATCCTCGAGCCGAGGAGCGGCGCGAGCGCGCGGATCTGGACCGTCAACCCCGACACCGACACGGTCTCGGTGATCGACGCGGTCTCGCATGCCCGCGTCGCCGAGATCGCGGTCGGCCGCGCACCGCGCACGCTCGCCCGCGGCACCGACGGCCGGATCTGGGTCACCAACAAGGACAGTGCGACGCTGTCGGTGATCAACCCGGCGACGCTGGCGGTGGCGCAGACCGTGGCGCTGCCGCGCGCGTCGCAACCGTACGGCATCGTGTTCGGGACCAACGGCCAGGCCTACGTGACGCTCGAGGCGACCGGGCAGCTCGCGCGGCTCAACGCCGACGGCAGCGGGTTGGCGCTGCTCGCGCTCGGCGGCACGGCACGGCACCTGGCGCGCAACGCCGCCGGCAACCGGCTGCTGGTGTCGCGCTTCATCACCGCGCCGCAGCCGGGCGAGGCGACCGCGACGGTGCAGACGACCGCTGGCGGCGTGCCGCAGGGCGCCACCGTCGGCGTCGTCAACCCGGCGACGCTGACGCTGATCGGCTCGGTCACGCTGCGCCACAGCGACAAGTCCGACTCGACCGCGCAGGGGCGCGGCGTGCCGAACTATCTCGGCGCACCGGCGTTCTCGCCGGACGGCGCCAGCGCCTGGGTGCCTGCCAAGCAGGACAACATCGCGCGCGGCGCGCTGCGCGACGGGCTGGATCTCGATTTCCAGAACACCGTGCGCGCGATCTCGAGCCGGATCGACACCGCGTCGCTCGCCGAGGACTACGACGCGCGGGTCGACCACGACAACAGCGGCCTGGCGAGCGCGGCCGCCTATCACCCGAGCGGCGCGTACCTGTTCGTCGCGCTGGAAACCAGCCGGCAGGTGGCGGTGGTCGACCCCGGCACGCGGCGCGAACTGTTCCGCGGCGAGGCCGGGCTGGCGCCGCAGGCGGTCGCGGTCGCCGCCGACGGCAAGCGCCTCTACGCGCACAACTTCATGAGCCGCAGCGTCACCGTCTTCGATCTCGAGCCATTGCTCGGCTTCGGCCGGATGGAGCTGCCGGTGCTCGCGACGGTGGCGACGATCGGCGCGGAGAAGCTGACCGCGAACGTGCTGCGCGGCAAGCAGATCTTCTACGACGCGCGCGATCCGCGGATCGCGCGGGACGCCTATATCAGCTGCGCCAGCTGCCACAACGACGGCGGCCATGACGGCCGGACCTGGGACTTCACCGGCTTCGGCGAAGGGCTGCGCAACACGATTCCGCTGACCGGTCGCGGCGTCGGCCACGGCCGCTCGCACTGGAGCGGCAACTTCGACGAGATCCAGGATTTCGAAGGCCAGATCCGCGGCTTGAACCAGGGTACCGGCCTGATGAGCGATGCCCAGTTTCTGACCGGCACGCGCAGTCAGCCGCTCGGCGATCGCAAGGCCGGCGTCTCGGCCGACCTCGACGCGCTCGCCGCCTACGTGATGTCGCTGACGACCTCGGCGCCGTCGCCGTTCCGGCAGGCCAACGGCGAGCCGACCGCCGCCGCCCAGGCCGGCCAGACGGTATTCGACGCCAAGTGCGCGAACTGCCACGGCGGTGAGGCCTATACCAACAGCGAGAGCAACGCACTAGCCAACATCGGCACGATCAAACCCGCTTCCGGCAAGCGGCTCGGCGCGCCGCTGACCGGGCTCGACGTGCCGACGCTGCGCGACGTCTGGTCGACCGCGCCGTACCTGCACGACGGCTCGGCGGCGACGATCGGGCTCGCGATCAGCGCGCACACCAATGTGTCGCTGACCACGACCGAGCTCGCCAACGTGACCGCGTTCATCCAGCAGATCGGCGATGCGAGCTGCAACCAGTTGCCGAATCCGAGCTTCGAGCAGGGCACAAGCGGCTGGGCGGTGTTCGCCGACACCACGCTGGTATCGGACGCGGCCAGCGGTGCGGCGGCGCTGCGGCTAGTCAACGGCTGGGTCGAAGTCGAGATCCCGGTGACGCCGGGGGTCAGCTACACCGCGAGCGGGATGTTCAAGTCGACCGGCAGCAACGGCTACCCGGCGCTCGGCTTCACGTTCATCAATGCGGCAGGCGGCAAGTTCGATGACTTGTCGGTCCAGATCGCGGCGACGCCAGACTACGGCCGGCATCAGCTGACCGCGGTTGCGCCGGCCGGCGCGGCGCGGTTGCGGATGTGGCTGTACGCGCAGGAGAACACCGGCGTGACGGTCTTCGCCGACGCGGTCGACCTGCGGCGCACCGACTGCGCCGCCGGCGGCAGCTGCAACCAGCTGCTGAACGCCGGCTTCGAGTCGGGCACCGCGAACTGGGAGCTGCATGCGGCGACGCAGACGGTCGCCGATGCGCGCACCGGCGGCAGCGCGCTCCGGCTGTCGAACGGCTGGGTCGGCGCGGCGCCGGTCCCGGTCGTCGCCGGCAAGCGCTATACCGCGTCGGTGTACTACAAGAGCACCGGCAATGCGACCGGCTGGTCGGGGCTCGGCGTCGACTTCCTCGACGGCAACGGCAACGAGCTCGGCGAGACCTCGGTGACGCTGTCGCTGTCGCCGAGCTACGGCCAGGCGGTGCTCGACGTGACCGCGCCGGCCGGCACGGCCGCGATCCGGCTCTGGGTCTGGGCCGATCCGGGACAGCAGGTCACGCTCGACGACGCCGGCTTCGAGGAGCTCGGCTGCGGCCAGCCGGCGGCGGGCAACTGCAACGTGCTGCGCTACGGCGGCTTCGAGGCCGGCCTGGCCGGCTGGGAGGGCGATGCCAGCCGCAGCATCGTCGCGGACGCGCACGGCGGCGGCGCCGCCGCGCAGCTGACCGCCGGCTGGATCGGCACTCGTGGCCCGGCCACTGCCGGCACCTCGTACACCGCGACCATCTGGTACAAGGCGAGCGGACCCGGCGGCTGGGTCGGACTCGGCATCGACTACCTGGATGCGAGCGGCGCCGAGATCGACGAGACCAATACCACGCTCGAGAACCGGACCACCTATGGCCAGGGGGCGCTCGTGGTGACGCCGCCGGCCGGCACCGTCGCGCTGCGCGTGTGGGTCTACGTGACCCCCGAACGGACGGTGGTGCTCGACGATGTCGTGCTGCAGCCGACCGGCTGTACCGACCCATGATGCGAATGTGACGAATCACCGCTCCGGCGCCCCGGTTACGGGCCAGAATGGTGCGATGGACATGCTCGACCGTACGCGGCAGCCTCTGCCTGGGCCGGACGACGAACGGCCGGCAGACCAGCCGCCGCCGGAAACACGGCCTCCAGACGTTCGGCCGCTAGTGACGCTGGTGCTGCCCGGCTACAACGAGGCCGCGGTGCTGGCGCGCAACCTCGACGCGATCATGGCCTATCTGGCCACGCTCGCGGCGCGCTTCCGCTTCGAGGTGCTGATCGTCAACGACGGCAGCCGCGACGAGACCGGCGCGATCGCCGACCGCGCCGCGCTGCGCTATCCCGACGTCCGGGTGCTTCACCATCCGACCAACTACGGGCTCGGCCAGGCGTTCAAGTCGGCGTTCGCTGCCTCGCGCGGCGATTTCGTCGTGACGATGGATGTCGATCTGAGCTATGCACCGGAAACGATCGGGCGGCTGCTCGACGCGATTTCGGCGCGCCGCGCCAAGATCGTGCTGGCCTCGGCCTACATGCCCGGCGGCCGGACCACCCGCGTACCGTTGATCCGATACCTGCTCTCGCGTGCTGGCAACTGGCTGCTGGCGCGAATGAACCGCGGCCAGCTCTCGACCTTTACCTGCATGGTCCGCGCCTACGATGGGCCGTTCATCCGCGCGATGGAGCCGCGCGCCGACGGCATGGGCATCATGCCCGAGATCATCTACAAGTCGCTGATCTTGGGCGGGCGGATCGAGGAGATTCCGGCGCACCTGGACTGGACGCTCCAGCGCCAGGACATCGACGCCGCAGCCGCCGCGGGCACGCCGGCACGGCGCGTCTCGAGCACGCGGATCCTGTCCCACATGCTGTCGACGTCGATCTCGAGCTTCCTGTTCCGGCCGTTCATGATGATGCTCGTGCCGGGCCTGTTGCTGATGGCGTTCGCGCTTTACATCAATGCCTGCCTGCTGTTCGATCTCGCCGACGCCCTCGGCCGTTCCGGCGGCCGGCTCTCCGAGGCCGCGGCGATCTTGGTCCATGAGCACCCTGCAACGCTGCTGATCGGGCTCCTCACCCTGCTGCTCGCGATCCAGCTGATCAGCCTCGGCGCGCTGTCGCTGCAGTCCAAGAAGTACTACGAGGAAACCTACTACCAGATCGTCCGGCTGCGCCGGCAGATCGGCGAGGCCGGACGGGTCGATCCCGATCGTGGCACCGTCGACCGGAGCGCGGCCGATCGTGGTTGAATCGCGATGATGCCGCTGCCAGACTCGTCCGGAACGACCGCCGCGCCCGCGCCGCCGGCCGCCGCCCTTACCTCTCCGACGACTTCGCTGACCGACTGGATCAACGGGTTGCTCGCGGCGACGCTGATCGCTCTCTGCATGCTCGACGCCGGCAACTACGTCGGCGGCGTGCTGCTCGACACCACGACCAAAGTCGTCTACTACCCGATGCTCGCGATGGCGGGGTTGATCCTGCTGACGACGTCGCGGCTGGCGCTCGGCCGGCTGCGGCCTGCGATCCTGCTCTTCGCCGGCGTCTATTGCGCGCTCAACCTGCTGCACGCGCTGTTCTACATCGTCGACGCCGCAGGCGAGAGCCGGGAGATCGCGATCACGCGCATCCAGTACATGCTGCTCGCCCTCGCGATCGTCACGGTGGCGACCGTGCTGCCTCGGATCGTGCTGGCGCGCGTCTTCGCGGTCTGCGCGGTGCTGGTGTCGGGCTCGATCCTGTTCGATTTCCTGTTCCCGTTCACGCTCTACGAGATCACGACCAAAGGGCTGACGCCGGGGCGCGTCGGTGGCTTTTACATCGACCCGAACAAGGCCGGCGAGGCCGCCGTGCTGACCGCGTTGCTGGCAATGCCGGCGCTGACCCGGCGGAGCGCGGCCGCGATCATGGTGCTCGCCGGCGCTGCGGTGGTCGTCACGTTCTCGCGGTCGGGGATGGTCGCGTGGCTGCTGACCGCCTGCCTGTTCGTGCTGGTCGGAAAGATCACGCGCGCGCAGGTGCTGGTCGTGGTGCTGGCGGGGGCGGTACTGGCCTTGAGCGGTACCGCCGTGCAATGGCTGGTCCTGAATGCCGACCTGCCATCGGTCAACGCCGCCGACGTGCTGAACCGGCTGGAGTTCCTCGGCACCGGCGACCTGCGCGACGATAGCGCGCAGGAGCGCGCGGCGGTGCGGGCGGCGGGCTTCGAGGTATTCCTCGCGCACCCGTGGGCCGGCGCCGGCGCCGGCGCGACACACCTGTGGGAGTACAGCGTCGCGCCGCATAACCAGCTGGTACAGATGGCGGCCGAGTACGGCCTGACCGGCGTCGCCGGGTGGCTGTCGCTGGTCGCGCTGGTGCTGACCGGCAACTATTT